>JAGAMN010000010.1 GCA_017624715.1 Oscillospiraceae bacterium | reverse complement strand
TAGCGGACAGTGTGGCGAAGATCAGCGTCAAACCGCCGATCCGGCCTAAGAACATAAGGCTGATGAGAATCAGCTTGGATACAAGATGCAATCCCGGTGTGATGCCGAGGGTCAGGCCCACTGTACCAATAGCCGATGCGGTTTCAAACAGACAGGTGAGCATCGGCAGATTCTCCACCCGGCTGATGATCATGCCGCCAAGCAAGAACAGAGAAATGTACATCAGAAACACGGTCAGTGCGTTTTTTACAGTATCATCCGCGATTCGTCTGCCGAAGAAGCGTCCGTTTTCCCGTCTGCGGAAGATGGCAATAGCGCAGGCGATCAGCACCGCTGCAGTGGTGGTCTTCATGCCGCCTGCGGTAGAACCGGGGCTGCCTCCAATCAGCATCAATCCTATAGTCAGCGTCTGACCGGTTTCGCTGAGTGCTGTTAGATCTGCGGTATTAAAGCCCGCTGTTCTTGGCGTCACTGCCTGGAACAAAGACATTAGGATACGCCTGCCCATCGGCTCTGCGGAGAACTCGAAAAAGAAGAAATATACAGCCGGGACAATCAGCATGATGCCGGTAGTGGCCAGGATCACTTTGCTTTGCATCCGGTATCGTTTGATGTGGATGCCGTTCTGACGAATATCCTGCCAGGTCAGAAAACCGATACCGCCAATAACGATCAGAAGCATAATAGTGATGTTCACCACCGGATGATCTGCATAGGAAGTCAAGGAAGAATAGGGGCTTTTCGTACCCATCAGGTCAAAGCCTGCGTTGCAGAATGCGGAGATGGAATGGAACACCGCCAGCCAAATGCCTTTCAGACCGTATTCCGGAATAAATACGGTCATCAGCACCAATGCTCCCAGCAATTCAAACAGGAAAATACCCTTCAGGATAAAACCGGTGAATCGGACGATTCCTCCCACCTGATGAGCAGAGATGGCATCCTGCATCGTGCTGCGCTGCATTAAAGAGATCTTCTTGCCGGATGCCATAGTAATAGCTGCGGCAACGGTGATCACACCCATACCGCCAATTTGAATCAACAGCAGGATCACCGACTGTCCAAAGGCTGACCAGTAGGTAGCCGTATCCTGCACGATCAGACCTGTCACGCAAACGGCAGAAGTAGCTGTAAACAAAGCATCTCCAAAGGGCGCGCTTTGTCCTGTTCTTGTGGCAAAAGGCAGCATTAAAAGCATCGTGCCCACAAGGATCACCCCGGCAAAGCCAAAGAGGATGATCTGGGACGAGCTGAGCTTTCGTTTATGTAAAACCGCCCACATGGCGATACCTCCTGATTGTTTTCTCATTGTTATCATATAAGAAAACGCATAAAGAAGGTGTTAAGGCTCATGTGCGCGGTGTTAAGATTGTATAAAGATGTTGACGGCTATATCCAGGAAAACTATAATACTGTTAGAGGTGAAGCACAATGCAGTATGTTGAATACGGCGCACACAATTCACAAACCGTCATCCTGCTCCATGGCGGTGGTCTGTCCTGGTGGAATTACCGCGAAGTCGCACAGCTTTTGGCGGATAAATACCATGTAGTCCTACCGATTCTGGACGGACATGCGGACAGTGACGCGCCTTTTACTTCCATTGAGGATAACGCTGCACGGCTGGTCGCATATATCGACAAACACCACGGCGGCAGTGTTTATGCTGTGGGTGGTCTGTCCCTTGGCGGGCAGATCGCTGTGGAAATGCTGACACAAAGGCCGGATATTTGCAGGTTTGCTTTAATCGAGAGTGTCCTGGTTAAGCCTATGAAGCTGACCCATGCGCTCATCAAACCAACCTTCGGTATGAGCTACGGTCTGATCAAGCAGAAGTGGTTCGCCAAAATGCAGGCAGCCTATCTGGGAATCCCAAAAACACTGTTTGATGATTATTACCGGGACACCTGCAAAATCAGTAAAGAAGATATGATCGCATTTCTGCAAAGCAACAGTGCCTATTCCATAAAGCCTGCTCTCCAGGATACGCAAGCCAAGGTGCATATCGTTTTCGGCAGCAAAGAGCAAGCATCAATCTGCACATCTGGAAAACTGCTGAATCGCATGATCCCGGATAGCACATTGGAAGTCCTCCCCGGATACCGCCATGGTGATTTAAGCCTGAACCACCCGGAACAATATGCACAGATGCTTTTGAATCTGATCGGATAAAAAAGATTTTCAGAATATAATGAACGAACCTACAAAGGTGTCGCAGAAATGCGGCGCCTTTTCTGCAGGTAGAAAAAATCATACTATTTTGATATAATAATTAAAATCCCCTTGCGTAAGGTATTGCTTGTTACGCTGCGTAATGTTGTAAAATAAGCAGCGTAAGGAGGTGAAAGCTATGTCAAAGTACACAACAGGAGAAATTGCAAAACTCTGTGGCGTATCCGTCAGAACGGTGCAGTATTATGATTCAAGAAATATTCTTGTGCCAAGTGAACTGTCGGAAGGCGGTCGCCGTCTTTATTCTGAAGATGATCTTAAACGGATGCGGATTATCTGCTTTCTGCGTGAAGCTGGAGTTCCCATCAACAGCATCAGCGAGTTGTTCGCCGAGGAGCATCCTGAAAAGGTTATTTCCATTCTGCTTGACCAGCAAGAACAAACACTTCGAGAAGAATTGGAAGAACAGCAGAAGAAGCTCAGCATCGTTGAAACCATCAAGCGTGAGCTGAAAGAGGTTAAGAATTTCTCTGTTGAATCTATCGGTGATATAGCGTTTGTAATGAAAAACAAGAATAAGCTAAGAAAAATGCGCCTAACTATGGTGCTTACGGGAATTCCCGTAACCGCGTTGCAATGGGTATCTATTGTTTTGTGGATCACGCACGGTCTTTGGTGGCTGTTCGTTATTTGGGCTTGCGTAGCAGTGCCGTGGGGAATCGTTGTTTCAAGCAATTATTTCAAGCGTGTTGCCTATATCTGCCCCGAATGTCACGAAGTGTTTAAACCTAAATTAAAGGAAGTGTTTTGGGCGTACCACACACCCAAAATGCGCCGTCTGACTTGTCCAAAGTGCGGACATAAGGGATTGTGTGTCGAAGTATATGCAGAAAAGGAGGATAAGAACAATGGATAATATTATGGAGTTTCTTCCGTTTTTAATTCCGCTTGTGATTGTACAGTTTGCGCTGTTTGGTTATACGCTGTATCACATTTTAACGCACAAGACATATATGCGTGGCAATCG
>JAGAMN010000009.1 GCA_017624715.1 Oscillospiraceae bacterium | reverse complement strand
CGAATCCGGTATGGGTCACCAAGTTCGTGTTGATTGTTATGTGGGTCCACCTGTTCCCATCCCGAACACAGAAGTTAAGCACATATACGCCGACGATAGTTGCCGGGTGACTGGCCGTGAAAATAGGTAACGCGAACACAACGCCTCCACAGTAATGTGGAGGCGTTTACTATTATTGACAGCAGAATGGTCTTGACATATAATTGTGTTATTCTCAACAGTGGGGTAAGCGTAATGGCTACTTGGGTTACACACTTAATGATTGCAGATATGGTACTGGCAAGATTCCCTTGGTTGGATAGACGCGGATTCTGCGTGGGTAATATTGCGCCGGATTGCAATGTGGAAAATGCTGACTGGACAGCCTTTACGCCGTCACGGTCAGTTACCCATTGGATGTCCGGTGATAAGAAGGTGTCATCTGACTGCGATAGATTTTACGAGAAATATATCACAGAGCGCAGAACTGAGATTTGTTCTGCTGAAGAATATGCATTTCTCCTGGGATACTATGCACATCTTCTTACCGATGCGGCCTTTCAAGCAATGATTCGTGACGATGACCGCGTTAAAGCCGCATGGTGCAGGCTTAAGGAATACAAGGGTTTGACAGTCAATTGTGTTGGATTACCGGAAACTTGGGATTCTATTAAGGCAATCTTTCCTAAAAAGGGCTGGATGAAAGGGGTGTATTCGATTGAGGCAGAATACCTCCATGATCATCCCGATTCCGGGTATTTAACGGATATTTTGCCCTTAGAGGGATTTCCTGATTACATTGACTATCTACCCGCGGGATGTATTTTTCGTAAGATCGGTATAATGGGTTACCTGCCTAAGGAGAGCAAGGCAACTGACACATTTCTAGCCATATCACGTGAGGAGTATAAGGCTTTTGTTGAGAATACTGTAAATTTGATTGTTGAACGATTTAAGGAATACAAACTGATAGCAACTACGGTTGAATGTGTTTGGGAACATAATGGCAACGACACGTTGCTCCATGCTGTGAATTTGCCGGGAGCTTACACCCGTGGCGCCAGCCTAAATGAAGCTATGTCCAAAATGGAACAAGAGACGCGCCATTGGATCGCCTGGAGCGGATGGGAGAAAACTGGTGATTTGAATATTTCTGTTGTACAGGATGCCTCCTGCAGCTTGCAGATTTGCGATGCCGACTCAGATGTTCTGTTTGACAGCGAAAAAAGTCCACTGACCATTGATGAATACACGCAACTAAAAAGACTATGCCTGAAATCGGCGAGAGATTTTCAAACATTATTTGATTCCGTACCTGACTTAGATAAGTCTGATGCACCTATCCGAGCTACCTTCTATGGACAAGTTCCCAGAAGCGCCAGGGAAATGTATACCCACACAAAAAATGTAAATTCGTACTATTTTGGTGAGATCAATGTTGAGGCAGACAATGACGGAACCATTCTTGAATGCCGTCAAAGAGGTTTTGAGGCACTTGAACAAAAGGTGGACTTACTGAGTAATCCGGTGATCGAGGGCAGTTATGGCGAGCTTTGGTCTCTGAGGAAGATGCTTCGTCGGTTCATATGGCATGATCGTATTCACGCTAAGGCAATGTACCGATTGGCGGTAAGAATGTTTGGTACGGATGCAATTATGGATGCGTTCTGCTTTGGAGATATGTAATGTACAAGACGCTAAACGAACATTATCGTTCGCTTTATGGCTGTAAGGTCTATAAGTTAAGCATTGATGCGGGGTTTACATGCCCAAATCGCGATGGCACTGTGGGAACTGGTGGCTGTATCTTCTGCTCCGCCGATGGC
Source organism: Oscillospiraceae bacterium (assembly GCA_017624715.1). GTDB lineage: Bacteria > Bacillota > Clostridia > Oscillospirales > Oscillospiraceae > Faecousia. The sequence goes on along the minus strand of JAGAMN010000009.1, from coordinate 121,059 downwards.
GGTGGTGAATTTGCGGAGAAAGCATGCGGCAGTATTTTCGTACAGCTGGAAAATGCCAAAAGGCGTGTAGAACAGAAATGCAAAACTGGTAAGTATATCGCTTATTTTCAGTCCTTTAGCAATACTTATGCGCCTATTCATACCCTGCGAGAGCGATACTCGGAGGCCATGCGCCCTGCGTATATCGTCGGTCTTGCCATCGGTACTCGTCCTGATTGTCTGTCTGATGATGCGATCGCTTTGCTAGCGGAACTGAATCAAATGAAACCCATATCCATCGAGTTGGGTCTGCAAACGATCCACCCGGTATCCGTAGATTACATCCGCCGTGGATATGATACCCAAGTCTATTTTGATGCGGTACGACGTCTGAAGGCTGCCGGACTGGAAGTGGTGACTCATATTATTCTAGGCCTGCCGGGGGAATCGCCGGAAATGATGGTGCAAACCACCCAAGCTGCCGTAAAGGCAGGTACGGACGGAATCAAATTCCACCTGCTTCATGTTTTGAAAGGAACAGATTTGGAAAGGGATTACCTTGACGGTAAATTCTCTTGCCTTACTATGGAACGATATGGAGAAATCCTCAAGCAGTGTCTGGCGGTCTTGCCGGAGTCTGTGGTTGTCCACCGAATCACCGGCGACGGTGCAAAGCGGAATTTGATCGCACCGCTTTGGTCTGCCGACAAAAAGCGTGTCCTCAACTATCTTAATAGCGTATTAAAGGCGTGGTTCAAATGAATCACGCCTTCTATTGTACAATCAGTTTACTACATTTTGGGGTTTTTTATTTAAAAAAGCACGGATGTTTTCTTCTGTAGCATCCAATATCCGTTGTCTGCTCTCAATGGGAGCCCAGGCCATGTGGGGAGTCAGGATGCAATTTTTCGCACCCAGCAGGGGGGAAGTGTCGGGAATTGGCTCGGTTGTAGCTACATCTCCTGCAAAACCTCTGAGTTTGCCGGAAAGCAAAGCATTGGCAACCGCTTGCTCATCGATCAAACCGCCCCGGGCGGTATTCAGCAGAATTGCACCATCCTTCATTTTGGCAATAGACTCTGTGTTGATCAGGCCCGTATTCTCCGGGAACAGGGGACAATGGAGCGAAATAATGTCGGCCCGGGAAAGCAGAGTGTCCAAATCTACGTAGTTGTGTTCCGGATACTGGGTGCGACTGTATGCCAGAACCTGCATTCCGAAAGCCCGTGCGATATTGGCAACCGCCTGGCCAATAGCGCCATAGCCAATGATGCCTATGGTCTTACCGGCAAGCTCCATTTGAGGTGTCTTCCAATAGCAAAAATCCGGACAAGCAGACCATTCACCCTCATGGACAGAATCACTGTGCAGTCCAACATGATGACACAGTTCCAGGAGTAGTGCAAAGGTGAATTGTGCTACTGCATCCGTGCCGTATCCGGGCACATTGCACACCGGGATCCCCATTTCGGCAGCAGTTTTGCAATCTACCACATTGTACCCGGTTGCAAGCACGCAAATCAGTTTAATATTAGGACACCGCTCCAAAACCGCTTTGGTAATAGGCACTTTGTTCAGCAGAACAATATCGCTGTCACCGATACGCTGGACAGTCAAGTCCTCTCCATCGGTGCGGTCATAGTAGGTCAGCTCGCCAAACTGTCTAATTTGATCCCAGCTTAAATCTCCGGGATTCAGAGCGTGCCCGTCCAGAATGGTGATTTTCATGGAAATACCTCCTTGCAATGCAGGGTGATTTTTGGTAGGATAAGAAAAAACGTTGTGAGGTGCCTATGCGGATCATTTTTCAGGATGCTGACATACTTGTGTGCATTAAGCCGCCCCGGGTGCTGTCTACCGACGAGCCAGGCGGTCTGCCGGACTTGCTGCGACAGGAACTGAATAACCCCAATGCCGATATCCGTACCGTTCACCGGTTAGATCGGGTGGTTGGTGGTCTTATGGTCTTGGCGCGAAATGCAAAAGCTGCCTCAGAACTGTCCCGTCAGGTCCGAGAGGATCTGTTTCAAAAGGAATACCTGGCCGTTGTACACGGTTGCCCGGAATGCACAAGCGGCACGTTTACGGACTTGCTGCTCCGGGACAAGGCCCGGAAAATGACCATGGTGGTGGACGAACCGGGCAAAGGTGTCCAGGAAGCGGTACTGGATTATGTGGTACTAGCCACAGCGAAGGGTTTAACAAAGGTCAAGATCGCTCTGAAGACCGGCCGCACTCACCAAATTCGCGTGCAGTTTTCCAGCCGGGGAATGCCGCTGGTAGGGGAACGGAAGTACGCAACTCTGGAAGATCTCTGCGAGATCGCCCTGTGGTCCCACCGTATCGGCTTTTACCACCCCACAGAAAACCGCTGGATGGAATTTGCAGAGCAGCCGCCGGCAGATTACCCTTGGAACACATTGTAACACAGAACCTGAAGGAGAGCAATATGGAGCATTATAAGTATGTAAAAAATGAGAAATGTGAGTATTTTCCCTGCCATAATGGTGCAGACCCGGAAAATTTCAGCTGTCTGTTCTGTTATTGCCCTTTGTATGCCTTGGGGGAGAAATGTGGTGGAAGCTTTACTTATACGGAGCAGGGAATCAAGGATTGCTCAAATTGTTTAAGACCTCATCGCCCGGAAAACTACGATAAGATCATGGAAAAGATGACCCTTGTAATGGAGTTGGCAAGGAAGAAAGATTGAATATGACAGTGAAGAAACGGAAGTTAATTGTGTTGACTGTTGCTATTTGCCTCGTGTTGGCACTTGTTATTTGGATTGCCTGGGGCAATACAGCCTTGGAACTGAATACCTATTCGCTTTCCTGCGAGAGTCTGCCGAATGCTTTTGACGGCTTCCGCATTGCTCATGTCTCCGATTTACACAATGCGCAAATGGGTGAGGGGAATGCCGATTTGCTTCAAATACTGCAGGATTCCAATCCGGACATCATCGCTATCACAGGCGACCTGATCGATTCACGAAATACCGATCTTCAGGTGGCAATTGCGTTTGTGCAGGAAGCAGTGAAGATTGCACCCTGCTACTATGTCACCGGGAATCATGAGGCACGCATAGAGGAGTATCCAAGTCTGCGTTCCGCGATGGAAGAAGCCGGAGTGATCGTCCTGGAGGATGAAAAGACCCAGATTCAATTCAATGGCGAAACGATCACCATCATCGGTGTTAACGATCCGATTTTTACCCCTGGTTATCAATCTGAACTTGCCGAAATTTTGATGACTGAATCACTGGCAAAGCTGCATTCGCCCCAGGAAGATGGTTTTACCATTCTATTGTCACACCGTCCGCGACTGTTCGATGTATATGTACAAAGCGGCATCGACCTTGTTCTTAGCGGTCACGCCCATGGCGGTCAGTTTCGACTACCCTTCGTCGGTGGCGTTTATGTTCCCAGCCAAGGACTGTTTCCGAAATACGACGCTGGCCTTTTTACCAAGGGCAATACCAATATGATCGTCAGCCGCGGCATTGGAAACAGTGCTTTTCCGTTCCGCATCAATAACCGCCCGGAAGTGATACTGATAGAATTGCACGCCTGTTGATTAACAGCGATGGAGGGATTTGATTTGTATTTTCATTCCCTGTGGGAATGAAAATAATTGTGCGGCTCGGTCTAGCCCTCACCGGCGGCACTCATCCGTGCCGCATTTAGATCGGTTCAAATCCCATTCCATGAAATAAAGAAAGACCACCCTTAGGTGGTCTTCTTTATTTGGCGGAGATGGAGGGATTTGATTTGCATTTTCATTCCTGAAGGAATGAAAATAATTGTGCGGCTCGGTCTAGCCCTCGCCGGCGGCACTCATCCGTGCCGCATTTAGATCGGTTCAAATCCCATTCCATGAAATAAAGAAAGACCACCCTTAGGTGGTCTTCTTTATTTGGCGGAGATGGAGGGATTTGAACCCCCGCACGCCTTGCGGCGCCTAGCGGATTTCGAATCCGCACCCTTCAGCCACTTGGGTACATCTCCATAAGCCCTGCCATTATATCAGCCGCGGAAGGAAAAATCAAGTGCCATAAATTCTATAATTTCCAATAGCTTTTTCGACAAAATTGTGCTATCATAACGCCATAAATGATAAAGAGGACTTGCTATGGACTACAACTATCACGCTCACACCACCCGTTGCTCTCATGCTACAGGTACAGAAGAATCTTATATTGAAACCGCCATTGCCGGTGGCATCCGCTACATGGGTTTTTCTGATCATATGCCCCATGTGTTTCCTGACGGTTACCAATCCGGATACCGGGTGCCTTTTGAACAGGGACATGAATATGTGAATTTTATTCGCACGTTACGGGATAAGTATTCCGGCAAGATCGAGCTGAATGTCGGTTTTGAAATGGAATATTATCCGGACTATTTTGCCGAAATGCTTCAAAATGCCAAGGACTTTGGCGCAGAATTCCTGATCCTGGGTCATCATTTTCTGCGTCAGGAATATCCGAATGGGCACGGCGTCACCCATGCAACCAGCAGCGATGAAGATCTTGAGGAATATGTTTCTCAGGTGATTTCGGCAATGGAAACAGGGGTGTTTACATATGTCGCCCATCCGGATTCTCTTAACTTTGTGGGTGATGAAGAACAGTACCGCAAGCAAATGCGCCGGATTTGTATCCGTGCACGGGAGCTGCGTATTCCGCTGGAAATTAATTTCCTGGGTATTCGACGAGGCCGCCATTATCCGGTTGAACGCTTCTGGCAAATTGCCGGTGAAGAGCAATCGCCTGTGACATTTGGCTTCGATGTCCATGAAACGGAAGCTGCCTGCGACATAAAGTCGTTACCTGTCGCTATGGAGCTGGTGGAAAGGTATCACTTAAACTATATCGGTAGACCGCAGCTAAGACCTCTGTAAATAAGAAAGCCGCCCATCCGGGCGGCTTTTATGTACATTGTGTAAGGAAATTGTAAATTCTTTTTGTGAACGCTTGCCTTCTGATGTTCCAGTGGTAATATATATTTATGTTTATGCAGAAAGGAGAGAAGGCTATGTCCCGAACAAAAAGTAAAAAACCAGCAATCAAGCGACTGATATTTGGCAGAGCTTTGTTGGTTATTGCAGCATTACTGCTGCAGATTGGTCTTCTCTTTTCAATATGGTTGTCCATTCTCCGGAAGATTCCGCTGGTCACCGGCAGTGTGGCGTTGTTTACAGCAATTATGCTGATTGTGGTGCTTAATACTCGCGATAACCCCTCCATGAAACTTAGTTGGTGTATTTTGATCGCCATCGCACCGCTGTTCGGTACTGTGGTGTATTTGTTTTTTAAGCTTGACATTGGTCATAGGGCGATCAGTGAGCTTCTCCGCAGAAGCGAAATTGAAAGTGATCGGTACGCCCCGGATACCACTGCCGCGATTACCCGTATAAAGAAGGAGGATCCGCAGTTTTACAGGCTTGCAAAGTACTTGCAGGATAATGGGGCGTATCTCTGTGAAAATACGCAAACCGAGTATTATCCTTTGGGTGAGGAAATGTTCGCAGTTATGCTGACTGAGCTTGAAAAAGCAGAGCGGTTTATATTTCTTGAGTATTTTTCCATTGCCCAGGAGCAGATGTGGGAGCAGATCCTGGATATTCTGAAACGCAAGGCTGCACAGGGTGTTGAGGTCAGAGTGCTTTATGATGGTGGCTGTGACATTTCTTACTTTCCACACAATTACCCGCAAAAACTTGCCACTATGGGAATCCAATGCAAAGTATTTTCGCCCTTCCGTATTTTCGTTTCAACTCACTACAATAACCGGGATCACCGCAAGATCATGGTTATCGACGGGAAGGTGGCTTTTACCGGCGGCATAAACATACTCGACCGGTATATTAATCGGGAAGAGGTCTTTGGTCATTGGAAAGATACGGGCATTTTGGTGAGGGGAGAGGGTGCTTCAGAATTTACACGCATCTTTCTACAGATGTGGAACTACAGAGAAAAAGACTTGGTGTACCTTCCTTATTTGAATCATGCCGAGGAAAAAGCGGAAGGATATGTGATTCCCTTTGGAGACGGACCTCACAGAAATCAGCGACTGGGTAAGATGGTGTACCTTAGTATTTTGAACCAAGCTAAGGACTATGTCTATATCATGACGCCGTATTTGATTCTGGATAATGAAATGGTTACTGCTATGACCTTTGCCGCAGCCAGGGGCGTAGATGTCAGAATAATATTACCACACATTCCGGATAAGAAATATGCTTTTCTACTGGCCAAAAGTCACTATACGCAGCTTTTGGAGGCCGGTGTAAGAATCTATGAGTATACTCCGGGCTTTGTCCACGCAAAGGTGTTTTTAAGCGATGATCTGAAGGGCGTTGTTGGCACGATCAATTTGGATTACCGCAGCCTGTACCTGCATTATGAATGTGCGGCATTCTTATACGGTGTTACAGCGATTGATCAAATGAAAAATGACTTTATCGCAACCTTTCAATCTTCACAGGAAATAACACTGCAGACTGCGAGAAAGCAAAATTTATTTTCTCGAATGATAGCAGCCATATTGAAAATAGCTGCGCCATTAATGTAATTCAGCTCCTGCCACAAGGCAGGAGCTGATCTTATCGTGTATTCACCTTACCGGTGCACTCCATTACCGGATCCTCCGTGATGATTTCTCCCACACTGTCAGCGGTAATACAACCGGACCGGGGGTTCTTCACAGAGTCGATATGGCCAATAACTGTTGCCTGCACATCGGAGTATTCAAAAGCAAGGTCTGTGCCTTCCATTGTACAATCCACCAGTTTCAAATTCTTGCAGTAGCACAGAGGCTGTGTGCCGATGATCCTGCAGTTCATAAGGGTCAACCCTTCTGAGAACCATGCAAGGTATTCTCCCTTAACGGTACTGTTCTTAACAGTTACATTTTTGCTGTGCCAGAAGGCATCCTTGGTGTCCAGGATAGAATCCTCAATGATAAGGTTTTCCATGTATTGGAAGGAATACTTGCCCTTCATATGAACATTCTTTAAGGTCACATTTTTGCTGTCAAGAAACAGATACTCTGCCTCAAGCTGACTGTCGTTCACTTGAATGTCGGAGCACTTCCAGCCAAACTCCGGGGAGACAACAGTACAATGATTCAGCCTAATATCGTGGCATTCCCGCAGCGCTTTGATTCCGCCCAAATGGCAATCCTGCATCAGTCCCTGTTCTGCGTACCAGATAGCAGCCCGGGCCTTATCATTCATACTGCAGCCTTTAAGCTGAAAGCCCCGCACATGCCACAGAGGATACCGCAAACGGAAATGGCAATCCACTAGTGCAACGTTTCGTACCTCTTTCAGCGCGGATTCGCCATCCGCCGGGCCTTCAAACAGGCACCTCTCCACCTGTGTATCCGTTAAATGATAAAGGGCGCGTTCTGCATCGAATGTCTGATTGCAAATGATCTTTGCCATGATTTGGCTCCTTTCTCTGTCTTTTTTACGCAGTATAGCACACCGTGGCGTAAAATGCAAATTACTCTGCGCAAAATTAGGGTTGATTTTTTCTTGCAATGCGCTACAATGAGATCATATTTTAGTTGGAGTTGATCTGCAATGAGCAAAACTTATGTGCCCGAGGGATACTGTCCGATATTGGATGCCTACGATACCCAGCGAGCCATTGCCTATATCAAGCACACCTTCCAGGAAGAGTTCTCCGCTGCTCTGAACCTAAAGCGTGTATCTGCGCCTTTGTTTGTTACCCGGCAGTCCGGTTTGAACGATGATTTGAACGGCGTAGAACGCCCCGTATCCTTTGACATTCCAGCGGTGGGCGAAGATGCTCTGGTTGTCCACTCCCTGGCGAAATGGAAGCGTCTGGCTCTGAAGCGCTATCATTTTGTAGTGGGCAACGGCCTGTATACCGATATGAACGCAATCCGTCGTGATGAGGATTTGGATAATATCCATTCCATCTATGTGGACCAGTGGGACTGGGAAAAGATCATTACTGCGGAGAACCGCAACCTGGATTACTTAAAGCTGATTGTCCGGGCAATCGTCCGCGCGATCTGCGATACCAACGATCGGCTTCACGTCCGTTTTCCTCAGCTTCGTGTGGAGCTGGATAGGGAAGTGGCCTTTATCACCACCCAGGAGCTGGAAGACCTGTACCCGAACCTTTCCGGTTCGGAAAGGGAAGATGCTTATGTCAAAGAGCACCATACCGCCTGCATTATGCAGATCGGCGACAAACTCCGTTCCGGCAAGCCCCACGGAGGCCGTGCCCCGGACTATGACGATTGGACCTTAAACTGTGATATCTTCTTCTGGGACGAAGTTCTTGGCAGAGCGCTGGAGATATCCTCTATGGGCATTCGTGTGGACGCAGCAGCTTTGGACCGTCAGCTGAAAGCATCCGGCTGCGACGACCGCCGGGAGCTTCCGTTCCACAAAATGCTCCTAAACAACGAGTTGCCGTTAACCATCGGCGGCGGCATCGGACAGTCCCGTTTGAGCATGCTGATGATGGGCTGTGCCCATATTGGCGAGGTCCAGTCCAGTATTTGGGATGCAGACACTATTGCCATCTGTGAACAGGCAAGAATTCCATTACTGTAATAACTTGAGCACCGACATTTTGTCGGTGCTTTTTCATTTTTTACTTTGGATGCGTATGTTTTTTGTTGACGGCTGCTCCCAACTGTGTTACCATGTTATATGTAAAATAAGGTATTATGGGCAATTATTTCCCGAGGAATAACAGGAGGAGTATCATGAAAAAGAGCAAAAAGATTTTGGCAATGGTTCTGGCGGTTTCTATGATGCTTTCGATGGCAATGATGCTCATCGGTTGCGACAACACCGAGGACCCCGGTGAGAACACCCAACCGACCACAGAAACACCCGGCGGCATTAAGAGCTACCTGGTCAATGTGCAGACCACCGGTGGCATGCCGATGGCTGGATTGGATGTTTACATCTATTCCGAGAATCTGACCAACCTGGAAAAGTTTGGCCAAACCGATGCTAACGGCAATATTACCTTTGAAATGCCTGAGAAGAGCAATTATGCTGTCGTACTGTCCGGTGCGCCCAAGGGTTATGAGGTTGCAGAAAGCTATGCCTTTAACGGCACCACCGCTGCCATTCGCCTGAATTCCTCCCTCATCAAGGACGATAGCCTGTCCAGTGCCAGTCTGACCCTGGGCAGTGTGATGTATGACTTTACTGTCACCACCCATGACGGCACCAATGTGACCCTTTCTGAGCTGCTGAAGGAAAAGGAAATGGTCATGCTGAATTTCTGGTATACCACCTGTACCTGGTGTTTGGAGGAGTTCCCCTACATGGAGGAAGCCTACCAGATGTACAAGGACAAGATCGAGATTGTGGCGCTGAATCCCTTTGAGGCGGATCCTGCCATCAAGAGCTTCCAGGAGAGCAATCACCTGTCTTTCCCCATGGCAAGCTGTAACGCCGGTTATGCCAATGCATTTGGCGTTTCCGGTTATCCCACTTCCGTAGTGATTGACCGCTACGGCGTTGTGTGCCTGATTGAGTCCGGCGGTATTACCAGCCTGCGTCCCTTTACCAGTATCTTTGATTACTTCACCGGCGATGACTATAAGCAGAAGCTTTGCACAAGCCTGGATGAATTGGTCACCGCAGTAAAGCCCACCCAGACCATGCCCTCCAACGAGGAGATCGGCACTGCCATTAACAAGGGTGATATCACCGTTACCTACCGACCCGAAGAAGGGGAGAGCGCTGAATTCTGCTGGCCCTTTGTGCTGACAGAAAAGGGCGGCGAAACCTGCCTGAAGGCATCTAACCAGAGCATTGATGATTCCTATGCCATTATCTATGCCGATGTTTCGCTGAAGGCTGGCCAGGCGATTGGCTTTGACTACTGGGCTTCTTCTGAAAGCCTGAATGATGTTCTGTATATCATTGTTGACGGCGAAGATATCTATTCTATTTCCGGAACGAATCAGACGGGCTGGAAATCCTGCTATCCCTGGGTCGCTCTGGAGGATGGCGAATACGAGGTCGCTCTGTGCTATCTGAAGGATGAATCCGGCAGCGAAGGCGAAGATACCGTTTATGTCAAGAATATGCGTGTTATTGACGCAAAGGATATCGATGTTCCTACCTATATCCCTCGCTTTGCTGCTACCACCAAGGACGATGGCTTCACCTACGATTATGTTGATGTGGTCTTCAATTCCAAGGACGGCTACTATCATGTTGGCACGGCCAACGGACCTCTGCTGCTGGCTGATCTGATGGGTTACACCCAGTTCAACGAAGAGCAGCCTGTTTTCAGTCTCGTTTACGACAACAATATGCAGGTCAACGGCAAGCCCTATTACGATGTCATGGTGGATAATTTCTCTCTGGCATCCAATTCTTCCTTGTTTGGTGTTTGTACCGTCACATCTTCTCTGGCGGAGCAGCTGAAGGAAGTCGCTGCCCAGTACGGTTTTGATAACAACGAAAACGAATGGTTGAAGATTTGTAAGTACTTCCAGGTTTACGGTACCGACGGCGCACAACTCCAGGATCCCATTGCCGGTCTGGCTCCGTTCTCTGCGTTTACTGCTACCTTGGGCAAAGATGTGGCCTCCAACTACTTCTATTACGATCGTCCCATCATTCCCCGCGGTACTTTGGCTAAGTTTGTTCCAACCAAGTCCGGTGTCTATCGTTTCACCTCTAAGAGTGATTATGCGCAGGGTATCGAGGGCTGGATCCACGACGAGAACGGCAACGTCATCTACACCTATGAGTACGATGAGCGCCTCTATGAGGATACCATCAATGTCTCCATGCTCTATTACATGGAGGCTGGAAAGACCTACTTCATCAATATGGCCTTCTGGGATGTCTATGCTACTGGCTATATCTACTATGATGTAGAATATGTTGGCAAGACCTATGACCTTTTCCGCCTGGCTTATCCCGGCTACTTCACCTACGATACCGATGCCGAAGGCGAGAATATGTACTACACCATCAGCGGTGGTATTAAGGTTGCCCTGGGCAAGGATGGCTATTACCACGAAGATCTGGGCAACGGTAAGCTTGGCAGCATTGTCTATGCTGACTTCTACGGCCTGACCCTCTTTGATACCCCCATCGCTACCAATAACGGTGTTAAGGGCATGATTGATAAAGGTGCCTTTGATTTCAGCAAGAACGAGAATGATATGTACATCCTCGGCTATCTGCAAAAGAACAATAATAATGTGGAAGCCACCCTCGCAGAGCTGAAAACGGTTTGGGGTGAGGACTACGATGCCAATTATCAGGAATACCAGGTAGATGATGTCCTGTCCGGTACTTATCACGGCCGCGGACAGAATTATACCGAAACGGTCAAGAAATACTTAAAGAACATCATCACCAGCGGTAAACCTGAGCTGATCGGCTGTGTGCCCGTCACCGCGGAGTTGGCAGATATCCTCCAGCTGCTGATGGAAAAGTATACCTTCGAAAATGTAGAATGTTCCTGGCCCAAGCTGTGCTATTATTACGATACTCTGAGTGCAGCAGGCTAATGTGAGGTATCCTATATGAAAAAGACAATTGCTTTTGTTTGTGCATTGCTGTGTTTCGGCAACCTGATCGCTGGCTGCGCATCTTCCGAACCTCAGGAGACGCTGTCGCCCAATGCTGATTACAGCGTAACCGTTACCGATTCCAATGGCGAGGTATTTACCACCGGTGTTATTGTCCAGTTTCTGCAGAACGGACAGCAGGTGGCCATGCAGCCAGTCGGTGCTGCCGGCGCAGCGGTTAAGAATCTGCCCAGAGGTGACTATTCTGTTGAATTGATGTTCACCGACAGCGATGCAGCTTATTATTACGACAAGGCGGAGTTGACCTTGAGTGCAGAAAAGACCCAACTGCAGATTTCGTTGAAGCAGATGCCTGTTGGTATGCCTCAGGATTTGGTTACCAATTTCGGTACCTATCAGGCATATAACGTCAAAAGCGGTGCCACCTGGGTAACCTTGAAGCCCGGCATGAATTATTTCCTATTCTCTGCCGAGAAGGCCGGCACCTATAAGATTTCCGCCCCTGCGGATGTCGCTGAGTTGGGCTATTACGGCATGCCCCACTTTGTCCAGGAAAGCAGTGCTTTGGAAGTAGTGAATAACTCCGTCACCATTTCCATCAAGGAATCCGCCCTTGCTGGCGTATATGTCTTTGGCCTGAAGGCAACCGCCGATACCAATTGTACTTTGCTGATTGAGCGTATCGGTGATCCCCAATGGGACATCTCTGACGAACCTTGGACTGCCTATAAACCTACTGTAGAGCTAAGCCAGTATATCTTGCCGGACGGCTCGAAGCTGACGGATTTTGATCTGACCGCCAAGAATTATGAACTGGTCTTGGGCAGCGACGGCTTCTATCACCTGAACGACAGCAACGGCCCACTGGTGGTTGTATATCTGGGTGTTTCCAGTAAGTATCTGGATTCCTTCCAGAAAATGGTTGATTCTTCCCGGGTCGGTAAGATTTTTTATGACGGTCAGGGTAATTTCCTAAAAAAGGAAAGCTATAACGAATGCCTGCTGTCCTACTTTGAGGTTATGGACGAAAATGCCGGTGTCTACCCCTTGACCGAAGACCTTAAGTATATCATCCAGCAGCGTGGCGATTACTACGGCTGGTGGGATGCTGCCGGCAAGGGCTATATCTTCGTAGATGCCCAAGGCACTCCTGATGTAACCATCAATCCGGATGTAGCATGGCTCTTTGCCTGCGCCTACATCGCCCAGTAAAAGGAAGCGGATACTATGAAATTTTCTGAATTTATGTATAAGAATCGCCTTTGGCTGTTTGTGGCAATTGCGGTATTGGTCGTTGCAACACTGGCGATTATACTTGTCGTCGGCGGCGGTAATGGTGATCCGCAGCAACCTACAGAGCCGGTTCCCGTGACCCATACGGTTACTGTCAAGACCAATGGCGGCAGTCCTCTGGCGAATGTAGATGTCTACATTTACACGGACAGCAGCTTGCAGGACCTGCATAACTTCCTGCGCACCGACGTTAACGGCAATATTACCTTTACTGCATTGCCCGGTAATTACGCTGTTGTGCTGGACAAGGTTCCTGCAGGCTATAAGCAGGAAACCTGCTATGTGCTGACCGGTACCGATACGCAGATCATTCTTGCACCTGATATGGTTGACCCTGATGAGAACACCAAAATCGGTCTGGGCGATGCTATGTGCGAAATGACCATTACTGATTCTGATGGTATCACCCATAAGATTTCTGAATTACTGGAAACCAAGTCCGCGGTTGTGCTGAACTTTTGGTTTGCCGATTGCGGTCCTTGCAAGGCGGAATTCCCCTATATTCAGCAAGCTTATGAAAAGTACAGTAACGATATTGCATTCCTGGCTTTGAGCCCCTTTGACAGCAATGAAGATATCGCACAGTATAAGTCTGAAATGGGATTGACATTCCCCATGGCAGCCGTCGATACAAAATGGGTCAACACCAATACCGATGGTATTCTGGGTGTCGAATACTATCCTACGACCATCGTCATCGACCGTTTCGGCACAGTCTGCCTAATTCATGTAGGTACTCTGCCCAGTGCAGAAACCTTTGAGTCCGTCTTTGCTTACTACAGCGCCCCCGGTTATACCCAGACCGTAGTGGAGTATGTAGACGATATCTTAAAGCTGACCAGTCAGCAGGGAAGTGTGACAAACCCTTTAGAGATCATGGGTGTGACGGAGTTTACCGTCACAGTTCCTGCCGGCGGTAAGATCTACTGTAACCTTTACCGGGTTTTCGATATTTATCTGACGCTGGAAAATACCAATGCAACCGTCCTCTATAAGGAACATACCTATCTGCCCGAAAATGGTGTGATTCGCTTTCCGGTTCAGTCCCCGGATACGTTCCAGCCCGCAGTTTTAGTGTTCGGTAATACCGCTGCTCAGGAGCAAACCTACACTGTGAAGCTGTCCTTTATCCCTGGTTCTCAGGCAAATCCTCATAATCTTACAACCGGAAATCTGTCTACCCATGTAGATGCCGGAAACGAGCAGGGCATTTACTACATTTACCAAGCCACCCAAAGCGGAACGCTGACGGTAAAGAATCTTTCTGTTACCAATGGTGTGACCTATGATTACGTGCTTTATAATCTGGATTCCTTTACCTATATCAACATGGCTGAAACCGGAGCAGATACATTGACCATTTCCGTGGAACCCGGCCAGCGTGTCCAGCTTTCCATTGCGTCCATCCAAGATGCCTCCGGAAACGATTATCCCGCTGCAGATTTTGAATCTTTGGTGGCGTTTGAGCCAACTCCGGGTACAACACAGCCCTCCCAGCCCCCTGTGACCGATCCTTCTGTGGAGCCCAGCGTAGAACCCACGGAAAAACCCACGCAAGAACCCACGTGGGAGCCTACTGAGGAACCGACCCAAGAGCCCACACAAGGTCCTACACAAGGTCCTACCACACCTCCGGATGACGGCAAGATTACCTTTACCGTCACGATTACGGATCCGTACAACGAGCGCCTTTCCGGCGTGACCGTTTCCTTGACCGGTACGAAGGGGCAGGGAAGTACCCAGACCGACAGTACCGGTGTCGCCACCCTGCGCTTGCCGGAGGGTACATACACCGTCAATATCACCGCTCCTGCCGGATATGCAGTCCCCAGTGGTTTAAAGACAGTATCCAAGCGCTCCCCCAATTTGGAGGTGGCATTGGAAACATCTATTCCCAATGGATATACCATGCTTTATGTGGGTCTTGCCTTCAATGTAGGTGAGGGCAATACGCCCGTAATTTTGACTCCCGGCGAGGTGAGCTACTTCCTGTTTACCCCCACAAGAACGGGTCTGTACCGGTTCACCTGCACAGGCGGAACCCTGAGCTACTGGGGTAACAATATGCAGTATATTCAGGATCTGACACACAGCGCAGGTATTGATTATGCCAACAATAGCTTCGTCTTGTCCATTAAGGAAGGTCATCTGAATTCCTCCTTTATTTTGGGCATTGTTGCACCTGCCGGCACCAACTCCGGCACACTGTCCATTACCCGCATTGGAGAGCCTGTTTTGGACATTACCGATCAGCCTTGGGTTGCCTATACCGGCAGTCACACGCCCTCCAAGAGCTTCCCTGCATCCTCCTCTGGAGCCACCCGTGTTGACATCAGTGCTGCTACCGGAACCTATAACCTTGTGCTGGGCAGCGATGGTTACTACCACATGAGCGCCAATGGCCCGATCATCTATCTGGACTTTGATGATACCACTTATATGTCCGCCCTAAAGGACATTCTGACCCAGGGCCTGGGTGTTCGTGCCTACGTTGACAAAGCGGATGGATCGGTTGTCAAAGAAGATTACCAAAATCTGTTCTCAGCCTATGTTGGATGCATCGATTCTAATGGACGCTACCCGTTGACCGCGGATCTGATGCACATTCTGAAGGAATATGGTCAGGACCAGTCCTGGTGGAACGCGGAGATGAATGGGTATCTGATCGAATCCGAACCCAATCTGAATCCCGAATATGCATGGATGTTTGCCTGTTACTACGGTTAATTGTGAAAAAATGTAAGAATTTTCATAATTTAGTATTGCGCACCGCGGACAAACGTGCTACAATGATGGATATTTATACGAGTGAGATGATATTAATGAAAATGATTCGACGTTTTTTGGCAATGGCACTGATCCTATGCCTGTGCCTGATGGCCTTTGGCTGTTCCCAGCCTCCGGTGGATAATGGCGGCGAGAGCAGCGCACCCTCCAGTGAGCCGACTGTTCCTTCTTCCGAAGCCAGCCAACCCAATGACGGTAAGGTCACATACACTGTTCATGTTGTGGATGAGGCCGGAAAACCTGTCACCGGTGGTATGATCCAGTTCTGTTTGGATTCCTGCATGCCCTGTATGCTCGATGCTCAGGGTAATGCAACCATGAAGCTGACTCCTGCTAATTATAAGGTCTCCTTTACCATGATGCCGGCCGGTTATACCCTGGCAGGGGATAAGACTGAGTTTTACTTTGAAGCCGGTTCTTATGAGATGACCATCGTCCTGAAAGCCGCTTGACGGCCTGAACAGTAAAAATCCCTTCATTTATAATCTAGGGTTTTTTAGCATGAAAATGCAAACATATTAGGGAGGTAAATTTATGAAAAAGTTAATCAGCCTCGTTATGGTACTGTCTTTGGTACTGTGCCTGGCAACTGCTGCTCTGGCCAGTGAGCCTGCAGCCGGCACGAAGGAAGATCCCATCGTCGTTACAGATATTTCCGAGCTGGCATCTGTTAACGTACCTTCGGGCGAAATCAAGTGGTTCCTGCTGCCTGCAGCATGGAGCGGCAAGGTGCTGAACTTCAGTGCCCCTATGAGCGGCCCTGCTATTTACATCATTCACCCCATGATGGGCTTTGAATTCCCCGCGGCAGAGAACTTTATGGCTGCTTCCTACGGCCTGGAAGGTTACGGCAGTGACATTCTGATTGGCCTGGGTTCTTCCTGGGGTTATGAGATCGTGGGCGGCACCTGCGAACTTGTCGAGCCCGTGGAAGGCTCTGAAATGAAGCCTGCTGTTCTAACCGACATTTCTAATCCCATCACCGTTACCGGCATTCAGGGCCAATATGGTTTTGAGTACTTCATGACCTGGACCAACAGCGGTGCCGGCGGTAACCTGACCATCAATGGTGTTACCGGTAGTTACGATGTCATCGAAATGAATACCGATTCCTCCTGGGCATCTCAGTATCCCGACAATATCGAACCTGCCAAGATCGGTGTTGCCAGTGGCGAAACTGTGAAGATCGTCGTCAGAGGCGAGACCTTTGACACCGTGACTCTGGATCTTTCCTTCGAGCCCTTCAAGGAAGGCGAGTCCCAGTACACCCCCTTTGATGTACCCGATCAGGACAAGGCATATACCTTTGAGGCTGTCCTGAATCCCAACAGCGAAGTTTTCTACAAGTTGACTGATGTCAGCGGCGCCATTCTGACCATTTATGATGCACACGCCTATGTCAATGGCTACGGCGATTGCTATGTTGAGTGGATCGATGACGGTGACGATGATGTTCTGACTGCTAAGGTCTATGTTTACGGCGGCGCTGAGAGTGTCGTTGTCGGTATCGGCAGCAATAGCTCCACCGACGTTAAGTACACAGTTACTGTCAGTGAGCCTCTTGGCTATGACGAGAACCCCATTAAGATCGAAAAGCTGGACAAGATCGAAGCTGAGATCGCCGGCGGCACTGACGACAGCATGCATTACTCCTGGGTCGCTACCGAGACTGGTAAGGTCACCATGACTGTCACCGGCGCTGAGTGGACTGAGGAGGCTCTGTACCAGGCAGCTATTTACGACGAAGAGACCTTTGAGGTTATCGGTTATGAGGATGTCAAGCCCCAGGTAACTGTTTTTGTCAACGGTGTGGAAGTCATTTCCGGTACCGAAGTTGTATTCGATGTCAAGGCCGGTGATAAGGTCATCATTAAGGTTCAGTCCCTGCCCATCTATGAGTATGAGGATTACGGCTATGGTGCTTACATTGATGTCGAAGCAGTTATCGATCCTCTGGGCTCTATGAACAACCCCATTATTGTGAACGATCCCTCCGAGCTGGGCGGCATTGATGTCCCCGCCGGTGAGAAGGTTTACATTGCCATCAGCAGCATGCTGAACGGTCAGGTCCTGACCATTGCTGGCGATGCCAATACTGTTGTTTATAACCGTACTACTCCTGTTGCTGCCAATAACGGTATGTTTGTTGTTGAGCTGACCGGTGTCCCCTCCAACATGATCGTTGTTGAGAACAAGGGCGATAAGGACGCCAGCTACATTGCCGGCATTGCTTTCCCCGCCGGTTCCGAGAACAACCCCATTATTGTGAACGATCCCTCTGAGTTGGGCGGCATCGATGTCCCCGCCGGTGAGAAAGTTTACATCGCTGTCAGCAGCATGCTGAACGGCCAGGTTCTGACCGTTGTTGGTGATGCCAACACTGCTGTCAGCACCCGTGCAGGTGCCGTCGCAGGCGACAATGGCATCTTTGCAGTAGAGCTGAACGGTGTTCCTGCCAACATGATCGTTGTTGAGAACAAGGGCAATCAGGATGCCAGCTACATTGCTGTTATCGAGTACCCTGTGGGTTCTGAGACGAACCCTGTTGTTCTGAATGCTATGAGCGGCGCTATTAACGCTTCTGCTGAGGCAGGCTCCACCACCTACTACATTGTTAACGGCTCTTACAACGGCAAGTACATCGTTGTCAAGGGTTCTGGCCTGTCTGTTACTGTCAATGGCAAGGAACTGAAGGCTGTGAACGGTGAGTACTTTGTGAAGCTGGACGGCACTCCCGTCAACGCCATCGTTGTTGCCAACTCCGGCAGCGGTGCTTCTGCATACTCCATCAGCATTATCGAGTCCAACCCTGATACCGGCGACAGCGGTATCCTGGTTGCTATGGCTGCCGCTATCATCGCACTGACCGGTGCTGTGGTTCTGGTTGCCAATAAGAAGGAAGACTAATTCCAACATAATTTAAGGGGCACGCCATTTGGCGTGCCCCTTTCCTATGTGAAGAGCGGAACGTTGTTTGACGATCCGCTCTTTGTTTATCCAATATTCTCAATAGCTGCCTTCAAATCGTCATAATGTACGGAAGAGAAGAAGATCTCAGTAATAACACCGTTTTCATCTAAAACCACCGTGTAAGGATATGCGCCACGACCACCTAAGGCTAAGTAGTATTCCTCGTTTGGTAGTTGACCGTTATCTTTCACAAAGATCATATTGCTATTCGGATAATGCTCTGCTATGTAGGCAGGAGCAGTCTCAGCCAGGCTGCTTGTGTGGACTGCAATCACAGCTACAGTGTCCTGGTACTCCGTTGCGATCTGATCAAAGTAGGGGAGCTCTGCGATACATCCGCTACACCATGTACCCCAGAAGTTAATAATGGTGATTTTACCACGCTTAGTGGGATTCATTGTTTCGGTCTTGATACCTTCCTTGTCGATGATCTGCAGATCCGCACCGGGACAAAGATCGCCAACGGAGTTTCCTACGTTCAACTTGACAGGATCTGGTGTGGTCACCCAGAAATAACCAATAGCACCGGCCAGTATTGCAATCATGACTACAGCGCTGATAATACGTACGATGGTGCGTTTCTTACGATTGGGTTGTTCATCACAGCCTGTCTTCCAATGCTTCCATTGAATTGCTTTTGTGGGGCATACTGGCACACATTCGCCGCAGCTGATACATTCCTGGTCGCCGGGATACCGGATATCCATCTTGCACTTGTTAGCGCACATGCCACAGTTGATACATTTGGATGTATCTACCTGAATACCAAAGAACGACAGCTTGTTAAACAGGCCATATAGAGCACCCAACGGGCAAATGAACCGGCAGAACAAACGGAAGATGAAGATTGCACCAACCAGAATGCTGACCATCAGCAGGAATTTCCATGTAAACAGAGGGCCAAGCATAGAGAAGAAACCCTCGTTTGCCTTGTTGCTCAGTAGCGCCAGACCGCCCTCTAATGTGCCAGCCGGGCAAATGTATTTGCAGAAGGCGGGTAGGGGAGTGCTTCGGAAAGCGTACATAATCGGAACGATCAGTACGAAGAATATCAAAACAACATACTTAAACCAGGAAAGAATGCGGGTTACAGGATTCTTTTTGACCTTAGGTGTTTTGATTTTGTATAGCAATTCCTGCACAAGACCGAAAGGACACAACCAACCACAGATCATTCTGCCGAACATTACACAGTAAATGAGCAAAATTCCAATCACATAATACATGGTACTTTTGTTGGCAGAACTGAAGGAGCCTTGCAGTGAACCAATGGGACAGGCACCCACAGCACCGGGGCAGGAATAGCAGTTGATACCGGGGACACACATATTCTTGGTGACACCTTTGTAGATGTTTCCGGTCAGGTAACCTTTCAGATTTGCGTTGAACAGCAAACCAAAATACAGTTGCATAAGCTTTCGCTTAGAGGGAAGCCATTTCTTTATCTTACTCATGCCATCACCCCAATCCAATGCACTCGGTGCAGATGTTGATGGCCTTGGTCAAAACATCTTTCGTACCATTGCCCATAAGACCAATTACCACCAAACTGACGGCCACCAAAAGAATGGAAAACCTTGCGATCTGCGAGGGAAGATTCTTACATGACTGAGCAGGGGGGACAGGAGGATCCATTTGCGCCTGCTTGCGCAGCTCCGCTTCAATTCGCATACTGGCATTGTTCCGGTATACCGTTACCAATGCAATACCGAAAGGTGCGACCAAACATAGTGCCATCACCGCAAAGCCGCGGATTACAGAGCTGTTGATATCCTCTGTGAAATTCGATGGGTTCAAACTGTACAGTAGAAAGCTGATGAAAGCCACGGTAAGGACACTGATGGTCAGCGATCTGAGCTTTGATCTTCTTTTTTCCTCGGCCTGTATGTCGGCTGTCAGAACAGGACCGGCGGCCAGAGTCTTGCGCTTTGACCTGGCCAGAAGCATATGGACAGGTGTGGTAAAAGCTTTCTTTTTGCTTTCTTCCGGCAACAGAAACTGCAGCAAAAAACCGCCTAGGATTAAGACGAAACACACATAAGTTGGTACGGCGATAAGAGAAAAGTATGCCGCCACTTTTTCTGCGGTATATGTATGATCGCCTGTAAGATAAATATGGGCGCTGCAGGCCATCAGACTCAAAGCCACAACAATGATTGAAACACTTAAAACGATGCCATAGATCAAACGGATCCGTTTTACGGTTTTTTTGGTCATACATGCACCTCCGTCCAAAAATGTCGTATTCAGTATACCATGGAAAACAGCGGTTGTAAATCCCTTTCGATTCGTAAAAAACAGCGAAATATAACTAGAAAATTCTTGCAATTCCTTAGCGGGTGAGGTAGTATATAAAGTGGCGTAAGTATTACCTTTGCATATTTATTCCCGAGAGAAAGGCGACTGAACCAATGAAAAAACGATCTCAAGTGAAACTGATTTCTGCGGTGACCGCAGGCGTTTTGTGCCTGGTACTGCTGTTGGGCATGTTTGCATCCCCGGTGGGACAAGCCGTGGAGTATCATGCATCCTACATAGAAAGGAATACGGACCTGCCGGCCCTGAATCTGTCGGATTATTTGGATAATTCTGTCATGTTCAAGCTGCCCTCTACAGTTAAGGATGACCAGGTTATTTCTGTCATCGTTACGGTGGATGTGACCAATGTGATGGACGCCTATGACAAGTCCGACCGGACACGCAGTTTCCAGGATTTTGCACTGAACAGCGCAGAATCTCTGGAGATCCAGAATCGCATCCGGACGGAAAAAGCTCGTATTCTGTCCCTGCTGGATGAAAAAGGTGTTTCCTATACTTTGGGTGAGGATTATGATACTCTGATCAGCGGTTTTGAGATCCGCATCAAAGCAGGCGATTTCGATGCCACCTGCAAGTCCCTGGGTAAGGGTGAGGGCGTTATTGTCTGTGAAGAGTACAAGGTTGCCGAGACCAAACTGGTGGAAAACCCTGTTAGTGTCTATGAAACCGGCATTTTCGACAGCTCCAAGTCTCCTTATGACGGCAGCGGCATGGTTGTTGCCGTCCTGGACACCGGCCTTGACTCCAACCACAGTGCCTTCTCTGTTCAGAACTTTTCCTCTCAGAAATTGGGTTTAACTTATTCTCAGGTGGCTTCTGTTTTGTCCCAGACCATCGCCAGCAAGCTCTTCGAGGGCCTGTCAGTGGATGATGTTTACATCAACGAAAAGGTTCCCTTCGGCTTTGACTATGCCGATGAAGACCCGGATGTTTATTCTACCCATAATAATCACGGCACCCACGTCTCCGGTGTTATCGTTGGTAAGGACGATGTGATCACAGGCGTTGCTCCCAATGCCCAGTTGGTTTCCATGAAGATTTTCTCCGACATTATGGATACTGCAAGAGCATCCTGGATTCTTTCCGCATTGGAAGACTGCGTCGTTTTGGGCGTTGATGTGATCAATATGTCCCTGGGTACTGCCTGTGGCTTTAGCCGCGAAACGGATGAGGAGATCCTCAGCGGCGTCTACGACAAAATCCGCGCTGCTGGTATCAGCGTTGTTGTCGCTGCTTCCAACAGCTACAGCTCTGCCTATGGCTCTGAAGCTAACGGTAACCTGGGCTTGACCACCAACCCCGATACCGGTACTGTGGGCTCTCCCGGCACCTACGAGGGTGTTCTCTCCGTCGGTTCTATCAACGGCGTGGAAACTCCTTATATCAAGTACGGCGACACCATCATTTACTTCGATGAAGCCAACAGTGGCGCAGCGGAGGAACTGAATTTCTTCGATACCCTCCTGGGGGAAGAAAAGTCCAAAGAAATGGAATTCGTTCTGATTCCCGGCGTGGGCCGCAGCGTGGACTACACCGGCCTGGATGTAAACGGTAAGATCGTCCTGGTCCGCCGTGGTGATAATACCTTCGAGGAAAAGGCGTTGATCGCTGAATCTCAGGGCGCTGCCGGTATTATTATCTACAACAATGTTTCCGGCGAAATCAAGATGAATGTGGGCGATGCCAAGATCGCTGTCTGCTCCATCTCCCAGGACGATGGTGAGATGCTGGCGGCAGCTGCCAGCGGCAAACTGAGCATCAGCCGTGACCAAAGCTCCGGTCCTTTTATCTCCGATTTCTCATCCTGGGGTCCCACTCCCAGCCTGAACATCAAGCCCGAAATTACCGCCCATGGCGGCAACATTCTCTCCTCCGTCACCGGCGGCGGTTATGACCGTCTGTCCGGCACCTCCATGGCGTGCCCCAACCTGGCAGGCGTTGTGGTGCTGCTTCGTCAGTATGTGGTGGAAAATTTCCCCGAAATCGCCAATGACAATGTAAAAGTCAATGCACTGATCAATCAGCTGATGATGTCTACCGCAGACATCGCACTGAATATGAGCGGTCTGCCCTATGCGGTCAGAAAGCAGGGAGCCGGCCTGGCAAATCTCTATAATTCCTTGGGGACCAAAGCATACATCGTCACCTACGATGCCAAGGGCAATTCCATGGACAAGACTAAGATCGAGTTGGGCGATGATCCCAACAAGACCGGTGTCTACGAACTGAAATTTACTGTGGTAAACTTTGGTGACAGCGCGCTGTCCTACGACTTGGGCGCTTATGTCATGACCGAAGGTGTCAGCGATACCAAGACGAATTCCGGCAAGACGACCGTCACCGAATCCGGCTACATTCTGGATGGTGCCTCTATCGTTGTTTCCGCCGGTGGCAACAATGGTAACCGGATCACTGTGAATGCTGGCCAAAGCCTGGATGTCAACGTTACCATTACCCTCAGCGATAAGGACAAGAACTACCTGGATACTTCCTTCGCCAACGGTATGTATGTGGAAGGCTTCGTTACGCTGGATGCCGTCAGCGGCACGGATATCGACCTGAATGTACCTTATTTGGCATACTACGGTGACTGGCGCAAGGCACCTCTGTTCGACCTGACTTACTTTGACACCAATGCCGACGAACTGGATGATGGCATTAACCCCGAAGATAAGACCATGGCCGATGCCTATGCCACCCGTCCCATTGGTGGCGTGTCTGCAGACTATGTCAGCTACCTGGGTACTTATTACTTCCTGCAGGATCCCAAGGATATGGTGATCTCTGCCAATAAAGACTACATTGCTCTGTCTAACCAGGAGGGAACCATCCACTCTCTGCGGTTTGTATGGGCTGGCCTGCTCCGTAACGCAGCGAAGATCGAAATCTCTATCACCGATGACACCACCGGTGAAGTGGTTTTCGAAACGGTGGATACCGATGTCCGGAAATCCTACGGCGACGGCGGCTCTATTTATCCTGCCAATATCGAGATCGAGTTCGATACAATGGACTATAACCTGGCCAATAATACCGAATACACGGTACGTCTGGTGGGTTACCTGGACTATGGCGACGGTGGTCTGACTACTAACGAAAACAATGTCTTCGAATTCCCCCTGACTGTGGACTTTGAGGCTCCCACCGTTACCGATGTAGAGTACTACTACGAGTACGATAAGACTGCAAAGAAGAATCGTCTCTATGCCAAGGCAGCTATCTATGATAACCACTATGCAATGGCTGCACAGCTGGGATACGTCATGATGTCCACCGATGAAAATGGTGAACCCATGCCGGAGCTGAAGACCTTTGAGCAGTACATGACCCCTATTTTCTCTCAGCGCAACGGCATTACCTATGTGACCTTCGAGCTGACGGATTACATCTACGAGCTGAAGGAAAATGCCATGAATGGCAACTGCTTTGTGCTGTCTTGCTATGACTACGCACTGAACTATGCCACCTATGAGATCGGCCTGCCCGATGAATATGTGGACTTCTACTTCGAGGGACTGAAGGAAGGCCTGACCCTGAGCCCGAATGAAGTGTATTCTCTGGAGCCGCTGGTTTATCCCGACAATGCCTGGAGTGAACTGCTGGAGTTCACCTCCTCCAGACCCAGCGTTGCCCGGATCGTCAACAATAAGATCGTAGCGGTATCCAGCGGTATTGCCACTATTAAGGTCCGTGACCCCAGCACAAACAAGAGCATTACCTTCCGCCTGACGGTTCTGAAGGAAGGGGATGAAGGCTTCCGCAGATTTGATAAGCCTGTAGCCGACGTCTTTACCCTGAAGGGCTTCTATACCGTTAAGGCATTCTACATGAATACCAACGAAGATAAGAAGCTGGGCGATACCGGCCAGACCAATTTCTTCGAAGGCAACTATTCTCTGGAAATGTATCCTTCCGAGTCTGTCAGCCTGATTTACGACCTGGATGCCTATTTCCCCAACGATACAACAGTGGAATTTGAATCCAGCAATGAAAATATTGTTAAGATCGACAAATCCGGTCTCGTAACTGCAGTTGCTGAAGGATTTGCATCTGTTACGATCCGTGTCCTGCAGAACGGTCAGAGCACCTACTATTCCGAAACGGTTGCAGTTGAGGTTAAGGATCCCTTTGTAACCAACGGTGCGACCCTTTCTCACTACTACGGCAATGGCGGCTTGGTCACCATTCCAGAAAAACTGCACCTGACAGCCGTTGGTTCTTTCTCCTTCTCTAACTTCAATTATGTAGAGAAGACTCCGGAGGAATTGGCTTTTGACGATGCGGAAGCCTATAAGCAGTGGTACATCGGTGAAAACACCATTACCAAGGTCATCATTCCCGAGGGCGTTGAGCGTATTGAAGCCTATGCCTTCGCCAATCTGACCGCATTGGAAGAAGTGGTTCTGCCCAGCACCCTGGAATCCATCGAATACGGTGCGTTCTTTGGTTGCAGCAATCTGCAGAAGATCACCTTCAGCGGTGAAAACAATCTGAAGATCATCAATCAGTATGCCTTTGAGGGCTGTAACCTTCAGGGTACCATTGACCTGTCTTCTGTTTGCATCATCTCCGATTATGCCTTTGCGGGCAACCAGAAGCTGAAGGGAATCAAAACCGGCGATAGCCTGCTGTCTATCGGACAGTATACATTTGCAGGCTGTAAGGGCCTGTCTGAGGTGGAAATCACTGCGGCTAAGGTCAAGTATGGCGCATATGCCTTCACAGGTTGTGAATCCCTAACCTCCTTCAAGGTAAATGCTGCTGTTCTGCCGGAGGGCATGTTCTACGAGTGTAAGAACATGACCGCTGTAACCATCGGCGCAGATGTGATGGAGATCGGCGAATTTGCCTTCCGCGATACACAGATCAATAGCTTTATTGTTCTGGACGGCAATAAAGCCTTCAAGACCGGCGAATACACCTACATTCTGTCTGCTGACGGTCAGACCCTGGTAGCGGTATCTGCCACTGCTTCCGGTGCATTTACTTCTGCCAACATCGGTAATGCAAATGTTACTGCCATTGGCGATGGCGCATTCTCGCACAACCGGAAGATTACCTCTGTAAACCTACCCGGTGTCACCAAGGTTGGTAATTACGGCTTTGGATCCTCCGATAAACTGGAATCCGTCATCCTGGGTAAGCTGGAGCAGATCGGCGAGTATGCATTCTTCGAAACTGCTATCACGCAGTTGCCCGAAGTTTCTGCCAATACCGTCATTGGTAAGTACGCCTTTGCCTACACCAAACTGAAATCTGTAACCATCCCGGATGGCGCAACGGTATTGGAAGGCGTTTTTGCCCAGTGTAAGGCTTTGGAGAGCGTTACCATTGGCAACAATGTCACCATTGGTGACTATGCCTTCAACATTGATAAGGACGAGTCCTACGAAACTAAGTACTATACCGATTCCAACGGTAAACGTTTCTATTACTACGCCTTTAGCTCTGCACTGAAGAATCTGACCATTGGCAACGATGTTACCATCGGTGACAGCGCATTCGCAGGTCACGCAAGCTTGCAGACCGTTACTCTGGGCAGCAATGCCAAGATCGACAGAATGGCCTTCTACAACTGCTCCGCTCTGCGGACCATTGACCTGAGCAAGGCGCTTGTGATTGGTGAATACGCATTCTCCGGTGACGAGTACTACATCTGCCTGGATGAAAATATGTCCATTGTTGCAGTTTCCGGTGAGGGTACTTATTTGACCACCACCCATGCCCCTGTACTGACGGTCATTGACCTTTCCTCGGCCGAATCTATTGGCCAGTACGCATTTGCGCTGTGCGATAAGCTGACCCAGGTAACCCTGGGCGATAAGCTCTCTGTTATTCCGACTTACGCCTTTGCCAGCTGTGAAGCACTGAAGACCATTGACCTGAGCAAGGTCACTGCCATTGGTGACTATGCCTTCATGGAATGTGCCGCCCTTACGAATATAAGTCTGGCATCTGCAACAGAAGTAGGGAAGTATGCCTTTGTCAACTGCGGCAATTTGGCAAACCTTGCTCTGAACACTGCGGGCACGGATATTGGTGAAGGTGCGTTCGCATACTGTGCGAAACTTGCCAATGTCGAGAACCTGTCTAACGCCAGGAACATCGGCAGTTACGCCTTTGCCTACAGCGCATTGACCGGTGCTGATCTGAGCAGTGCGGTTTCCATCGGTGACATGGCCTTTATGAAGGAAAACCTGACACCCTTCACTGTCAAGCTGGGCAGTAATTTGATGAGTTTGGGCGACAATCCCTTTGCAATGTGCAAGGTCGAGCCCTTCTATATCACCGAAGCGGTTACCTTTAACGGAGTTGACTATGTAACGCGTATCTATACCTTTGCCATTAGCGACAGCGTGCAGATTATCGACGGCTCTTTGTACTGTAAAGTGCCCAACGGTCTGGAACTGATCACTTATGCCGGCGTAAACGGCGAGGATGTTCAGGTCGCTGAGGGTACAGTGCGCATCACATCGCATGCCTTCGCCGGATCCGATGTTAAGATGGTTACTCTTCCTTACACCGTCAACGCCATCGGCCATAAGGCTTTTTACCGCTGTAACCAGCTGAAGACCATTGTCTTTACCAGCTACCACGCACCGATCCTGGAGGAGGAGTTTGATTCTGCCTACTACCAGTCCCTGGAGCACATTCCCGGCTCCGGTGATTTTGGCACCTACACCGACTATAACGGCAAAGAAGTACAGATCAACGGCATGGGCCTGATTCCGTACTTCATGTGGAACGCCACTGGCGAGATGTATTCCAACGTATTCTACGGTGCAAACTTTGTCGATTATGTTGGATATGTTGGCAATAAACTGATGATGGTGCGGCCTGTTAACGGTCAGAATTATGATTCCTTCATCTTCGACCAGTATTTCGATCTTCGCATTAACGGCGCTACCGGTGCGGACGATGTTACCCTGGCAGCCATTGCTGCTATCAACAAGATTCCCGACCGTGTAAGCTACGAGGATAAAGCCATCGTTGAAGCCGCCCGTGCAGCCTATAACAAAATCGCCACCACCGAACAGAAGGCTCTGGTCACCAACTATGACAAATTGGTCACTGCAGAGCAACGTATCATCGCACTGACTCCGGAAGCAGAAGCCCCTGCCGCTCCGGAAGTCCCTGCCAAGCCCAACGTTTCCTGGATGGCTTGGACGGTCATGTTCCTCGGAGTCCTCGGAGTGGCCGCAGCTCTCACGCTGGAATATCTGCGTGAGAAGAAAAAGAATCAGAATCCTGTAAACGAAGAATAGTAAATGTCGTGGGGTAGGGCTGTGTAAGCGGCCTTACCCCTGGGACAGTCAATCACAGGAAGAAAGATGCGATAACATGAAAATGAAATGGAAAGCAATTGTTACGGTATTTTTGCTGCTCTGTGTGGCTTGTATGGCAGGCTGCTCGGGGGATAAAAATCCCTACGATCTGAATGACCAGCAGAATTTTACTGTCAGCATAAAATACGACGCAAACGGTGGCCTGTTTACAACAAATACCTCCATTATCGTCGATTCTTACAACATTTCCCAATTGCCAAGCAGCAATGGCGACACCCAGCTGGCGCTCCGTTCTCCGGACGATCCCTCCCGTGGTAACGATGCCTTTGCTCCTGTTAATAATGGCTATTTCCTGGCAGGCTGGTACACCGGACGTACAGAGCAGGATGGCAAGATCCTGTACAGCGGTCGTTGGGATTTCGCTAACGATCGTCTGACCGTGGCAATAAACGGTGATTACTCCGCAGCTGAACCGGTTTTGACTCTTTACGCTGCATGGGTACCCCTGTTTGAAATCGAATTCTACGATAGAACCACCGGAGACCTGCTGGATACCCTGCAGTATGATCCAACCATCACCGACGAGATCGTCGTTCCTGCATGGAGTACCGAGACAGGCGCGATTGAAATGTATGACTTCCCGGAGAAGAAGGGCTATACCTTCCTGGGCGCCTATTATGATGCTGCCGGAACAAATCCCGTCAATACGGAATTCGTTCAGAATCTGGGCAGCGTGGACCTTACCACCGGCTCCGGTATCAACACAACAACAAAGCTGTATGTTGACTGGATGGAAGGGGAGTGGTTCCACATCTACAATGTAGACCAACTTCTCGACAATGCCAGCCTCACCGGCAATTACATCCTTCACGCGGATCTGGACTTTACAGATAAGATCTGGCCCACGGTTTGGATGTACGGCAATTTCACCGGTTCTATCCAAGGCAACGGTCATACCATTCGCAATGTAAATGTGATCCAGACCAACAATTCTAAGACCAATGCCGGTATGTTCGGTCAACTTACCGAAACCGCCGCCATTTCCAATCTGACCTTTGAAAATGTGACCTTCACCATCAAGTCCGGTACCCGCATGATGGGCACCAACTATGGCCTGCTGGCAGGTACGATTTCCGAAAAGGCAACCCTGACGGATGTCCGTATTGTTGGCGGCGTTCTGCAGATTGATTCTTCCTGCTACTTTGGTGTGGAGGACTACAGCATCGGCCTGGTGTGCGGCATGGGTGATGCCGGGGCTGTAACCGGTGATGTGACCTGCAAAGCGGTGGGCGACGCTCCCGAGAGTCTGTGGAT
Organism: Oscillospiraceae bacterium; assembly: GCA_017624715.1. Lineage (GTDB taxonomy): Bacteria > Bacillota > Clostridia > Oscillospirales > Oscillospiraceae > Faecousia. Next base: position 91,553 of record JAGAMN010000009.1, on the reverse strand, counting down.
TCAGGTCAGTGGCAATTCCGTCACTGTGGAATTCGTGGAACAGCCGGAAGCGGATGAAACAACTGAGTAAGCAAAGTAAATTTACATAAAGGAGATTTCGTATGAAAAAGAGAATTCTCGCACTGCTCCTGTGTGTGCTCATGGTTATGAGCATGTTCGCAGGCTGTAGTTCCGAAACAACCTCCGTGGATGCCTTTGTTATTATGACAGAGCAGCTGGACGGCCTGTTCAATCCCTTCTTCTCCACCTCTGCCAATGACGGCACCATCGTCGGTATGACCCAGATCGGCATGCTGTCTTCTAAGTTCGTCAATGGTAAGGTAGAGGTAGCGTATGGCGATAATGAAGCCGTTGTCACCAAGGACTACGACATCAAGGAGAACTCCGATGGCACCGTCACCTACACGTTCGTTTTGAAAAACGGCATCCTGTTCTCTGACGGTCATCCTTTGACAATGGAAGATGTACTGTTCAACTACTACGTCTACCTGGACCCCGTGTACACCGGTTCTTCCACCCTGTATTCTACTGACATTCTGGGCCTGAACGAATATCGCACCCAGACCGTGGGTTCTGCCGGTGACAGCGATGATTTGATCGCTTCCCAGGCAGCCAATCGTGCCCGGGCCAGAATGATGGAGCTCATCAACCTCTTCAACGCACAGGTAAAGGCTTCTGCTACCAAGGAAGTCAGCTATGATGCCATGAAGGCCGCCATCCTGTCCCACTCTGTAAGCTCCGGCTACAAGAACGCTCTGTCCAATCAGCCCAACACCATCTCCAATGCAAATTTGCTGGCTGACTACGAGCGTGCTCTGGAGCTGTTCCGTGAGGAGCTGGAGGCCGACTACCTCAGCGCACAGGAATCCTACATTGATGAGCCTTATAAGTCCCACGCTGAGTTCCAGGATGAAGTGTTCTGCTTCATGTACACTGAGGGCTATGTGGATGTAAAGTACGCCGAAGGTGCCAACGGCAAGATCGACCGTACTACCATCGAAAAGCTGACCAAGGCTTATCCCAACAGCATTACTGACAAGTCTGCAGCCATTGACTATGTCTACAAGGATAAGATTTCCCGTGAACTGAACGTTATCCTGCAGTACTGGGCCACTGCAGCCACGCTGACCAACGAATATACCGCCAAGGCAAAGGAAGTCATTCTCCATGAGAATGTCTCCTCTGACGGCAGCCTGGCTGTCAAGAACATCTCCGGTATCGTTTCCCTGGCCCATACGGATAAGGCAGGCACCACCATTAAGGTCAACGGCACTGACTATACTGTCGCATCCAGTCACAATGCTGACGGCACGGTTACCAATGCCAACGAGTACGATGTCCTGCAGATCACCATTGACGGCATCGATCCCAAGGCTATCTGGAACTTCGCTCTGACCATTGCTCCACAGCATTACTATGGCGAGGGCAGCTCAGTTCCCGTGAACATTGCTAACGATCAGTTTGGTGTTGAGTTTGCGTCCTTCAGCTTCATGTCTGATATTATTCAGTCTCCCCGTAACGTTAAGCTGCCCATGGGCGCCGGCGCTTACAAGGCAACCGACAGCAGCAATAACGATAATCCCAAGGATGCCGACTTCTATTACAACAACGTTGTCTACTTCAAGGCAAACGAAAACTTCCACACTGTGGGTGCCGGCATTGAGAATGCCAAGATCGCCAAGATCCGTTACCAGATCGTCAGCTCCAACAACGCCATCGCTGCCCTGGAAAACGGCACCGTGCACTACATTTCTCCTGCTCTGACTGCCGATAATTACGACAAGCTGCAGAACATGGGCTCCAAGGGATACAACATGATTACCACTGATCAGCTGGGCTACGGCTACATCGGTGTCAATGCCTCCAAGATCCAGGACATCAATGTCCGTAAGGCCATCATGTGCGCTATGAACACCAGCCTTGCGCTGGATTACTACCGCGCCGGTACTGCTGAGCAGATTTACTGGAATATGTCTATGGTCAGCTGGGCTTACCCTGACGGCAGCTCCAAGACTGATAACGGCAAGGACTATCCCCAGATGGGCAAGTGGAGCGATGATGTTGCAAGAAGCAATATCGAAAAGTATATGCAGGCAGCCGGCGTCAGCGGCGGCGATCCCTCTCTGAGGATTACCTTCACCATTGCCGGATCTACTCTGCAGGATCACCCCACTTACCGCGTGTTCCGTGACGCAGCTGCGCTGCTCAATGACATGGGCTGGGAAATCACCGTTGTCTGTGATACCCAGGCTCTGACCAAGATCAGCACCGGTTCTCTGGATGTCTGGGCAGCGGCCTGGTCCTCTGCACTGGATCCTGATATGTACCAGGTCTACCATAAGGATTCTACCGCTACCTCTACTCTGGCTTGGGGCTATCCCCACCTGAAGACCAGCGGCAGCGCCGAAGAACTGGACATTCTGAACAAGCTCAGTGACAAAATCGATGCAGCCCGTGAGACCAACGATCAGAAAAAGCGCGCTGACCTATATGAAGAGGCTATGGGCTACGTGCTGGATCTGGCTGTGGAACTGCCTGTCTACCAGCGTGATGTCCTGTACGCATATAATGCAAACGTCATTAAGAGCTCCAGCCTTCCCAGTGATGTAAATCCCTATTCCTCTCCGCTGGACCGTATTTGGGAGCTTGAATTCGCCAACTGATAAAGGGTGTGGCTAACTTATGTTGAAATATATAGCAAAAAGAATTGGCTACGCCATTCTTGTCTTGCTGGGCGTTTCTCTGATCATCTATTTTCTGACCCGTCTGATGCCCATTGACTTTGTTAAGGATAAGGTCAATTCCATGGCTACCAGCGGCGCAACTGTCAGTGCAGATATGGTCGATGCCATGTACGAATCCTACGGCTTGGTTGAGAATGCATCCTTCGGACAAATCATGGAAGGCTATGTCAATTGGCTGGCTGACCTGGTCAAGCTAGACCTGGGCACCAGTTTTAAATACGGCATCCCGGTGGCAGAGAAGATTGCCATGCATATGGGCACTTCATTCGTGATCGCTTTGATTGCGGCTGTATTTGAATTTATGATCGCGATTCCTTTGGGTATCACGGCAGCTACCCACCAGTATAGCTTCCGTGATTACCTGGTCACCATTTTGGTCATGGTTGGCATCTCGTTGCCGTCCTTCTTCTTTGGTAATGTGCTTAAGAATTGGCTGTCGCTGCAGCTTGGATGGTTCCCGTCCAACGGCCTTGTGGATGCTACAAAGGATCTGTCCGGCTTCGCCTTGATCCTGGACTACGGCCGTCACGTGTTCATTCCAATTTTGACGGTGGTCATCTTATCCATAGGCTCCAGAATGCGCATGACCCGTACCAATATGCTGGAAGTTATGAACTCCGACTATATCCGTACGGCTCGCGCCAAGGGACTGAAGGAAAGCGTCGTTATTAACAAGCATGCCTTCCGTAACACGCTGATTCCCTTGGTGACCTCCATGGCTGGCTTGCTTCCCAGTCTGTTTTCCGGTGCTATCATTACCGAGCAGGTCTTTGACCTGCCCGGCATCGGTAACATTGCTCTGCAGGCAATGAATGCTGGCGACATTCCTTTTATCATGGGCTACAATATGTTTCTGGCGGTGCTCAGCGTGGTGGGTGTGCTTTTGGCAGATCTGATGTACGCTGTGGTTGACCCCAGAGTGAAGCTCAGCTAAGGAGGTGCGGTATGGACGATCAGAAAACTACGGTTATCGATACCGAAACGCCCCTGGATAAAAACGTCTGGCTTATGTCGCCTACACAGATGCTGCTGCGTCGTTTCTTCCGTTCCAAACTCAGCATCATCGGCCTGGTCATGGTCATTGGCCTGTTTGCTTTCTGTTTCCTGGGCCCGCTGGTCTATACCCAGTGGGGAGAGACACAGCTGGATAAGAGCGGCAAGACTGAGTACGCCACTTCTGTCACCACCTATACTGTCGATGGCGTGACCTACACCGTGCACCAAACCACGGAAACGCACCTGGTGGATAATTTCTTATCCGCACCCTCTGCCGTGCACCCCTTGGGTACGGACGACCAGGGCTACGATGTCCTGGCACGACTGATGTACGGCGGCCGCGTGTCGCTGCTGGTCAGCTTTATGACAGTTCTGCTGCTGACCATCTTTGGTGTCATCATGGGCGGTATCGCCGGCTATTTCGGCGGTGTGGTGGATAACATCATCATGCGTATCTGCGATGTGCTGATGTGCCTGCCCGGCATACCGATCCTGCTGATCCTTAGCTCCGCAATGGATGGCTGGGTCGCCCAGGATTGGATCGAGGAAGAGATGCGCATCTACATTCTGATGCTGTTTTTGACCTTTATTTCCTGGCCCGGCGTTGCCCGACTGGTCAGAGGTCAGATCCTGAGCCTTCGGGAGCAGGAGTACATGGTGGCAGCAGAAGCAATGGGTTACTCCACCGGCAGAAAGATCTTCAAGCACCTGGTTCCCAATGTCATGCCCCAGCTTATTGTGCAGATGAGCCTGAGTTTGGGAAGTATGATCCTTTACGAGGCAACCCTGAGTTATTTGAACATGGGCATCAAGGCACCCTATACCGCCTGGGGCTCCATGATCAATATCATCACCACCAACCCGGATATTCTGCAGAATCACCTGTATGTGTGGGTGCCGGCCGGTGTGTGTATCGTTATCGCTGTTTTGGGCTTCAACTTTGTGGGCGACGGCCTGCGTGATGCCCTGGATCCCAAGTCAAGGAGGTAAGCCATGAAAGAAAAAACAAATGGCGGCTACCTGTCCGGCAAGGAGATCCGTGCCATCGCCCGGGAGAATGCCAAACAAATTAAAAAGCTGGAAGCCTATAAAAACCGCAGGGCAGAGGAAAGGGAATACCTTTCCGAAATGAAAAACCCCGAAAACATTCTGGAGATCGAGGATCTGCACACCTTCTTCTATACGGAGCAAGGTGTTGTAAAAGCCGTCAACGGCGTTTCCTACGATGTGCCAAAGAATGCTGTGGTTGGCATCGTGGGCGAATCCGGTTGCGGCAAATCCGTTACCAGTATGTCGGTTATGCGCCTGATCCAAGGCCCTGCCGGTCAAATCGTGGACGGCTCTATCCGCTTTAAGTCCGTGGACTATAAGCGCGACGTCAAGGGCAATCCCGTAACCGACGAGACAGGGGAGTATCTCACCGAAGAAAAGGTGTACGATATCGCAAAAATGCCCATCCGGGAGATCCATAAGATCCGCGGCAAGCAGATCGCTATGATCTTCCAGGAGCCAATGACTTCTCTGAACCCAGTGTTCACCATTGGTCAGCAGCTGGACGAGGTGACTTTGCTGCACCAGCCCGGTGCTACCAAGCAGAGTGCCAAGGAAAAGTCTGAGGAAATGCTCCGTCTGGTTGGCATCATTCCGGAAAACGTCTATAATGCCTTCCCCCATGAGCTTTCCGGCGGTATGCGCCAGCGCGTGATGATCGCCATGGCCCTGGCTGCTGAACCCCGGCTGATTATTGCCGATGAGCCCACCACTGCTTTGGATGTGACCATCCAGGCACAGATTCTGGACCTGTTGCAAGATATTAAGAACAAAATCGACGGCTCTATTCTGCTGATCACCCACGACCTGGGCGTGATTGCGGAAATGGCTGACTATGTGGTTGTTATGTATGCCGGTAAGGTCATCGAAAAGGGAACTGTCTATGAGATCTTCCAGGAACCCAAGCATCCCTACACCATCGGCCTGCAGAAGTCCAAGCCTACCATGACGTTGGATGACAGTACCGAACTGTATAACATTCCCGGCAATGTGCCGAACCCCATCAATATGCCGAAGCACTGCTACTTTAAGGAACGTTGTGCCATGTGCACCAATAAATGCTCCGGTGATTACCCCGGCATGGTACAACTGAGCCCCACGCATTTTGTAGCTTGCCATCTGTATGAGGAGGGAAATTGCAATGGCTGATAATAAAGTAATGGAAATTCCCACCTACAATGATGAAAAGCTGGCAGCCGAGTACCAGGCAAAGCGGAAAGCACAGATGGATGAGGATTTTAAACAGCCCTTTGATCCGGATTGCGTTCTGGAAGTTCGCCACCTGCGCAAGTGCTTCCCAATGAAGAAGAGCCTCACCGGTAAGGTTACCAAGGAATTGGTGGCTGTGGACGATGTTTCCTTCAAACTGAAAGCAGGCGAAACTCTGGGCATCGTGGGCGAGTCCGGTTGCGGTAAGACCACCACAGGCCGCGCGATTTTGAAGCTTCACGAGCCTACTGCCGGTCAGATTATCTTTGATGGCAAGGATATCACACACTACAATTCTGCACAGATGCGCCCCATTCGGCAGCAAATGCAGATCATTTTCCAGGATCCTTATTCCTCGCTCCCTCCCAGAGATACCGTTGGCGGTATCCTGTCCGAACCGGTGGAAGTACACAATATTGTGCCTAAGGATCAAGTTAAGGATTATGTGCTGGAATTGATGGAGAAGTGCGGTTTGCGGGATTACTATTTTGAACGTTATCCTCACGAATTTTCCGGCGGTCAGCGTCAGCGCATCTGCATTGCCCGTGCGTTGTCTGTCAATCCCAAATTAGTAATTTGCGATGAACCGGTTTCTGCATTGGATGTTTCCATTCAGGCCCAGATCATCAATCTGCTGAAAAAGCTCCAGCGTGAAATGAACCTTGCCTATGTTTTCATCTCTCACGACTTGAGCGTAGTTAAGTTCATTTCCGACAAGATCGGTGTCATGTACCTAGGTTCCATGATGGAGTTCGGTTCCAAAGAGGATATTTTCAAAAATCCGCTGCATCCTTACACCAAGGCCCTGTTTTCTGCGGTACCCAATCCGGACCCCACGGTCAAAATGGAGCGTATCAAGCTGGAAGGGGATATCCCTTCTCCTGCGAATCCGCCTAAGGGCTGCCGCTTCCATACCCGTTGCCCCTATGCTACCGAAATCTGCAAGCATGTAATTCCGGAATACCGTGAGTACGAACCCGGTCATTTCGCTGCCTGCCATCTGTTGGAGCAAAAGTGATATGGGACGGAAGAAAGAAAAAGTCACATACATTGATGACGGCCGTACTCTGGCCGACATGAGCAGTCTGCCCGGCTCCCGATTGGGTCATAGGAATCCTTCCGCACCCAGACCGACTTTCAAGGAAGTTTGGACCACCTACTGGGGCGCTGTTAAGATGATGTTTCTGCCTATGTTGGCCTTCATCGGCGGCCTGGTCCTGCTGTATATCATTGTGTATGTTCTATTCATGCTGATGGCATAACAAAAGCGCCTGCCGCATTTGCGACGGGCGCTTTTTCTTAGGTAGATTCACTAAAAATTCCACTGTATGGGCTAGGTTTTTGTTGACGGCAGACCGATGCTGTGTTACCATATATTGTGTGAAATATCGTACACCCCATATTAACGAATCTACATAAAGGAGAATTGCGTTATGAATGCTAAAAATGCAGTCAGCCTGGCTCTTGCCAACAAGACCATCATTCCTGCCTTCAACATTCCCTACCTGCCTATGGTAGAGCCCGTTGTACAGGCAATTGTGGATGAGAACTCCCTGGCAATGGTGCAGGTCGCCCGTCTGGAGTGGGAAAAGTTTGAGTCCCAGAGCCCCGAAGCTGTAGCTAAGGAGTACTTCAAGTACTGCAAGGAAGGCTACACCCTGCTGCACCTGGACCATGTTCCTGCCATCGACGAGGACAACAAGCTTGTCGACTTCTTGCCCCTGCTGAAGCGTGCCCTGGATGTTGGCTATCAGTCCGTCATGGTAGACGGCTCCCGCCTGAGCCTGGAGGAGAACATTGCTGTTACCAAGCAGGCTTCCGAGTTGGCTGCTTCCTATAATGCCGGCGTTGAGGCGGAGCTTGGCGCTGTTTCCGGCCACGAAGGCAGCGGCATCGGCACTTCCTATGAGGAACTGTTTACCACAAAGAAGGGCTTTACCAAGGTCGACGAGGCCAAGCTGTTTGCTGAAACTGCCGGCTGCGACTGGCTGAGCGTTGCTGCTGGCAGCTTCCACGGCGCCATTGCTGCCGCTACCAAGCACCAGAAGAAGCCCGAGGCTCGCCTGGATATCGAGCATATCGCCGCTCTGTCCGCAGCCACCGGCAATATGCCCCTGGTTCTCCACGGCGGTTCCGGTATCAAGCAGGATTACATTCTGCGTGCCATCGAGAACGGCATTGCCAAGATCAATGTTGGCACCGAGATCCGTCAGCCCTTCGAGTTTGCCCGGGAAGAGAAGCCCGGCGATATCGCCTATGCCCAGCAGAAGGTCTACGACCGTACCCGTTGGGTCATTCACGAATTCCTGCACACCACCAATAACCACGATCTGTTGAAATAAGAAAAGGAGAATTTACAATGGCTAAGAAAATGACTTTTGCTCTTTGCTTCTGCAACCGCGGCTTTATGCCCGGCGAACTGATCTACGGTGCCCGTGAGGATATGGTCAAGGCAGTCACTGCTGCCGGCTACGACTACATCATGATGGATGCTGAGCTGACCCGTTACGGCGGTGTCGAGACCCGTGAGGAAGGCCGCCTGTATGCCAAGTGGCTGAAGGAGCACGAGGGTCAGTATGACGGCGTGATCTTCTCTATGCCCATCTTCGCTGACGAGAACGGTGCTATCACCGCTCTGCAGGATGCCGGCGTGCCCATCCTGATGCAGGCTTACCCCGATGAGATCGGCAAGATGGATTTCCAGCACCGCCGTGACGCTTACTGCGGTAAGTTCTCCGTTACTGACGTGTTCTGCCAGTATAATGTGCCCTTCACCGTTATGAAGCCCCATGTTGTTCATCCCCTGAGCGACAAGTTCCAGGAGAACCTGCGGGACTTCGCTGCCATCTGCCGCGTTGTCAATGGCATGAAACGCTTCAACCTGGGCTGCATCGGTGCCCGTACTACCGCATTCAAGACTGTCCGTTTCGACGAAATCGCCATGCAGAAGCACGGCATCAATGTTGAGTCCTTCGACCTGTCTGAGCTCTTTGCAAAGGTCAATGAGAAGACCAACGACGATCCCGTTGTCCTGGCTAAGATCGAGCGCCTGAAGAATTACACCGACTTTAGCCGCGTTCCCGAGTCCAATATGTTCACCCTGGCCAAGGTCAGCGTTGTCATCGACGAGTACATTGAGGAGTACCATCTGGATGCTTTGGCACTGCGCTGCTGGAATGAGATGGAGACCTACCTGCGCATTTGCCCCTGTGTCCTGCTGTCTGAGCTGAACGACCGCGGCATCGTGGCTTCCTGTGAGATCGATATGTGCTCCGCTATCACCATGCGCGCCATGGCTTTGGCTTCCGAGGGCGCTACCACCGTTCTGGACTGGAACAACAACTACGGCGACGACGAGAACAAGGTCATCCTGTTCCACTGCGGTCCTGTGGCTCAGAGCCTGATGACTGGCTGTGGCACCGTCACCGAGCATAAGATGTTCGCCAAGAACGATCCCGGCAGTGGCTGGGGCTGCAACGAGGGCCGTATCAAGCCTATGCCCATCACCATCTCCAACTGCCAGACCAAGGACGGCAAGATCATTGTCTATGCTTCCGAGGCTAAATTTACCGACGATGTGATTGAGCCCGAGTTCTTCGGCTGCGGCGGCGTTGCTGAGATCGACGATCTGCAGAACAAGCTGATCAAACTGGCAAAGGGCGGCTTCAAGCACCATACTGCCATCTGCGAGGGCCACTACAAGGCCATCCTGGAAGAGGCATTCACCACCTACCTGGGTTACGAGTGGGTTGACATCGACTAAATTACATATTTGGGGCGGCTGATACCCAGCCGCCCCAAAAGTCTTGATTAAAGGATTGAAGAATATGATCAGTTTAGGAATTGATATCGGCGGCACCGGTTGTAAATGTGTCGCTTTCCGTGACGACGGCACCCAGCTGGCACTTTCTTACAAGGAATATGCTGTGCCTGCCGGCACCGTCAATCTGCCTCCTGTGATCCTGTCGGACTCTGTTGCACATGTGATCGCTGACTGCGTTACACATCTGGAGAATAAGGATGATGTCAAGGTCATTACCGTTTCTTCCTTTGGTGAATCCTTTGTTGCAGTGGACAAGGACGGTAATGCATTGACCGACATCCTCATGTACTTCGGCAACACGGAAAGCCAGGCATTCACTGACCTGGTGGAACGGGTAGGCAAGGAGAAGTTCATGGAGATCGCCCGAATTCTGCCGGATGCCAGCTATTCGCTTTCCAAAATGCTCTACACTCAGCAGGTTGCGAAAAGACCCATCTGGAAGTTCCTGTTCATTGCAGGTTATGTGTGCTACCGCCTCAGTGGTCAGTGCGTTGCGGATATTCCGCTGGCCTGCCGTAGCCTCTTGTATGACGTAAAGGGTCGCTGCTGGTCTAAAGAACTTCTGACCGCTTGCGGCATCGAGGAATCCACCCTGCCGGAGGTTATGCCTGCCGGCACGGAAGTTGGCACGCTGCTGCCTGATGTGGCCGCACGGATCGGTCTGTCCCCGGATGTCAAGGTTGTCATTGGTGCCCACGATCAGATCGTCAATGCTTTGGGCGCCGGTGTGCAACACGTGGGTGAGGCTGTAGATACTTCCGGTACCTGCGAATGCATCACACCCCTGTTCGGCGACATTCCCGAGAATCTTGATTTTCAGTACAATAACTTTGCCTGCGTACCTTATCTGGAGAACCGGGGCTATGTAACCTATGCTTACAATATCTCCGCCGGCAGCGTTGTCCGCTGGTATCGCGATGCCTTAGGTCAGTACCTCCGCAATGAGGCGGAGCAGAAGGGTGTCAGCATCTACGATCTGCTCAACGAGCTTTGCCCTGCAGAGCCCACGGATCTAATGGTCTTGCCCTTCCTGCAGGGCATGGGCGGCACTCCTGATGTAGACCCTCATGCTACCGGCCTGATCGCAGGTCTGACCACCAATACCAGACTACCCGACATTTACCGGGCAGTTTTGGAGGGCGTAACCTACGAAATGCGCTATAACCAGGAGAAGCTGGAGGAAAATGGTGTTCACTTGAAGAAACTCTATGCCTGCGGCGGCGGTGCAAAGTCTCCTGCCTGGCTGCAGATCAAGGCCGATATTTTGGGTTGCGATATTATCCCTGTTAAGTCCGATGAAACCGGCGCAATGGGCAGTGCGATCCTGGGCTTGGCTGCTGTCACAGGCGAAACGCCCTTTGAAGTTGCCCGTCGGTTCTGGCACTATGGCGAACCCATCCATCCCAACCAGGATCACAAGGCAATTTACGACAAAAAGTACGGCCAGTATCGCACACTGCGCCGAATCTACAAAGAATACACCCAAACTTGCGGAGGTAAGTAATGAAAAAAGCAATTATGTACGGCGGCGGTAATATCGGCCGCGGCTTTATCGGAGCGCTGCTGAGCCAGTCCGGTTTTGAAGTCACCTTCATTGATGTGGCAGAGCCTGTTGTAAAGGCCCTGCAGGAGAATCATACGTATCCTGTTCGGTATGTTACCAGCGAAGGCCATAAGGATGTTTGGATCCAGAATGTCACAGCTGTCAACGGTAACGACACCGAAGCAGCTACCGATGCAATCGCCAATTGCGAAATCATGGCAACTGCCGTCGGTGCCCGGATTTTGAAGTTCATCGTTCCTAACATCATTGCCGGTCTGCGTAAGCGCTGGGCAATGAACAAGGGCCCCCTGAATATCATCATTTGTGAAAATCTAATGGATGCCAACAAGGTCCTGGAAGGCATGCTGAAAGATCAGCTGACCGCTGAGGAATGTGCTAAGTTCGACGAAACTGTCGGCCTGGTGGAAGCCTCCATCGGCCGTATGGTACCCGTCCAGACCGAGGAAATGAAGGACGGTGAACCTCTCCGGGTTTGTGTGGAATCTTATGGTTTCCTGCCTGTTGACAAAGCCGCCTTCAAGGGCGTAGTCCCCGAAATCACCAACATGGTGCCTTACGATCCCTTCGACTTCTACATCAAGCGCAAGCTGTATGTCCATAACATGGGCCACGCCACCTGCGCTTACCTGGGTGACCTGTTGGGTCTTGAGTACATTTACCAGGCCATCGATGTGCCGGAAGTCCGCATTCTGGTCCAAAATGCCATGCTGGAAAGCGCCCTGGCGCTGAGCAAGAAGTATGGCGCATCCCTGTTTGACCTTCAGCTGCACATTACCGACCTGCTGCAGCGCTTTACCAATGCTGCGCTGAAGGATACCTGCCAGCGCGTTGGCGGCGATCCTGCCAGAAAGCTGAGCCCTGCTGACCGCCTGATTGGCTCTTCTCTGACCGCCCTGGATATGGGTATCACCCCCGCCTACATCACTGTGGGCGCCGCCGCTGGTTTGAAGCGTTACATCAATGAAACCGAGGGCCTGGAGCAGAACTTGGACACCGGCCGGAAGGTCCTTGCTGAGATCGCTCAGCTGAATACTGAGGATACTTTGGCTCAGCTGATCCTAGACTATTACGAAATGCTTCTGTCTGGTTGCACCGTATCCGATCTGCTCAAGAAGGCTGACCTCATTAAGCACAGCAGCCTTGGTGCAGTTATTTAAGGAGGGTAAAACATGAAGATCAATCCCTATATCGGGCACGCCAGCCAGCTGTGCGGCATTGAAGAAGTTCGTCTGGTAGGCGGTAAGGGCGACGGCATGCGCCTGTTGCAGGTTCGCAATGCTGCCGGTTTGGAAATGACCGTTTCCGCTGACCGTTGCGCCGATATTTCCCGCCTGGTGTTCAAGGGCGATAATTTCGGCTATTTCTCTCCCAATGGTTATGTAGCGCCTGCTTATTATGACCAGCCCGGCGCAGGCTTTCTGAAGAGCTTCACCGCCGGTTTCCTGACCACCTGTGGCCTGACTGCCGTTGGCTCTCCCTGCACCGATGAGGGCGAGGAGCTGCCCCTGCACGGCACCATCGGCAATACTCCCTGTGAGCGGATCTGGTGGACCGAGGACGATGATAATCTCTACATCCATGCGCAGATCAACGACAGTGGCATTTTCGCTCGCAAGCTGCACATGAGCCGTCTGATCACCGTCAGCAAGGCAAGCGCGAGGTTCTCCATTGAAGACACTGTGGAAAACCGCGGCGACGCTGCCTCTCCTGTAATGATCCTGTACCACATGAATATGGGTTATCTTCTGCTGTCTGAAAACTCTGTTGTAGAGATCCCATCCGAAAAGGTCACTCCTCGCAATGACCACGCAGCTGAGGACCTGGATACCTGGCACAAAATGCTGCCTCCCACTGCTAATTTCGAGGAGCAGTGCTATTTCCACAGCTTCAGCGAAAACGGTTTTGCTTCCATCTACAACCCGGATATCAACAAGGGCCTGGCTATGCGTTACGATGCTAAGAACCTGGGCTACTTTACCGAGTGGAAGATGATGGGCTACCGGGATTATGTCCTGGGCCTGGAGCCTGGCAACTGCCATCCTGACGGCCGTGATGTGATGCGCCGTGAGGGTAAGCTGCAGTTCCTGCAGCCCGGCGAATCCTGCACATTCCGCGTTGATCTCGATTGCTACGAAAAGTAATCCGCATAGTCAAAGCCCCCGATATTTGTCGGGGGCTTTGACTTTTACTTTTTCCAGAATTCAAAGATGTTTTTCAGTTCAGTGACTTTTCCGGGATAGTAAGAACCCAGTGTTTCCACAAAAAACAGGAAGCTGCAAAGAACGGTAAGAGCGGCAAAACCAAACAGTACTGTATTTAACCATCTCTGGAGCTTGGGGCTACCTGATTCATACCATGCACCGATGCAAATGAAAACCAAAATACCCAGCAGGAAGTAGATGTCCATGTAGTATCGATTTAGAATGTAGGGTGTCCACATTACGTCGATACCAATGATGATTATGACGCTGACGATCAAACCAATCAGCAGGGGAGTGAGCTTGTGCTCCTGAATCAGTTTCCTCGCCGGTTTAGCAAACGCGAAATTGCACAGTAGCAAAATGGGGAAGTTAAAGAAAGCACCGCCGTGGTTCGGATAAGGGAAATTCACTGATTGGATTGTCTGGCCGAACAGCATCTTGGATATGCCGTTTGCAATCTTAACAAGAATCGGCATGGTCAGTTCGAATTTGTAACCGGTCTGATCAGCTACTGTCAGCTGATAAGCTTGCCCAAATTCGAAAGGATCATCAAATCGAACATAGTTGTAGCACATAAGCGCCAGACCTACAACAAGGTAGGGGACTGCTGCCAAGATCAATTTGCCAAGCAATGGAGCGGTCAGCTGATTCTTCTTGAGGTATACAATCAACATGGGAATCACGACGATGTTGGCAAGGGCAATAGAAGGACGGCAGCCGAAGACCAAGGCACCCAAAATCGCGCCTACTGTTGCATACAGGATTTGCTTATTTTCCTCTTTGGCGTCCCATACGGCTTTGACGAAGAAATATATGCTCCAGATTTCCAAAGCCAATGCTGCTGTAATTGCGGTGCAGTAAAGCGCAGGCTCGGCAGATGCGTACCAAACGCTCATTACAGAAATTGCTGCAGAAAGAGCCAAATAAACACTATACGGAAGTTTTTTAAAGAACAAGCTTGTCAGCAGATGGAACAGGGCAAAGATTCCCAGGATAAATACTGCGGTATACACCTGGGTCGCCCGGTATGTGGTCAGCGCCTCACCGGTGATCACTCGGTAGGGAAGGAATGTGATCAAAACCGGCACGATGCCAAAGTACATATAGTACTGTCCGTTATAGTATGCGTGATCCCAATGGTAGTATATACCGGCCTCTTTTCGCTCTGCCGGATCATAAGGATTTTCCAGACCCTCCAGGGTGTACTCATCGCCGTAGGCGAAATGCAACCTACCATTAAGCAAATTTTCGGCCATCAGTTCATACTGATTTCTGTGTCCGGGATTTTGACCGTTCCATAAATCAAAGTCATTCATCGGCAGTATACAGATACTGATGGTTAGTACGATTACTAAAATCGTTGCCAATGTCTTCTTCTTAAAAGAATCCGTTAATGTAAAACGGTGAAACTTGGAGCTTGGGCGGAAGAAGTATAGGAATAAGCCGGCTAATCCGCCAAGCAGGGCCAGAGCACCCCATTCCTCGGTGCGGTAGAATGCATATATAATGCTCATAGCAACCAGCCACAGAGCATAGAACCAAGCCGGCTGCATAAGCTGCTCTTTCCAGTTGAATTTCTTATACACAGGTTTTGTGGGTTTCATGGATCAATCCTCCCGTCGGGTCAGCATCTGCCGCAGTTGTCTGTTGGCCTGTATCCGCTGCAGTTCAAAATCCTGCTTGTTTTTCTGTACTGCATTCTGCAATTGCAGACCTGTAAAGAAAGACAGCAGTGCCGCTATGGCAGTAAATCCGCAAACGATCAGGGTGGGAAAGTTGGGCACCAGACCGGTGTTGATATAGGTGATCAGAACCGGAATAAAGAAAACGGCAGATAGCATCACCAATGCTAAAGCAATAAGACCGAAGAAAGAAGCAGGCTTGTAATTTCGGTGCAGTCGGAAAATCGTCTTGATCACCTTAACACCGTCAGAAATCGTATTCAGTTTGGATTCACTGCCCTCGGGTCTGTCCCGATATTCAATAACTACATTGTCGATCTTCATATTCTTGTCCAGGGCATGGATGGTCATTTCGGTTTCAATTTCAAAACCGGCAGACAGGACAGGGAAAGTCTTGACAAACTCATAACTAAACGCGCGGCAGCCGGTCATAATGTCCTTAACATTGGACTTAAATAAGGTATTGATACCAAACCGAACCAAGCTGTTTCCGAAATTGTGGAAGCGTCGTTTGTTCTCAGTAAAGTAGGTGGAAGACAGACGGTCGCCTACGACCATGTCAGCCTGCCGCTCCAGAACCAAATTCACCATCTCACGGGCACGGTCAGCTGGGTATGTGTCATCACCGTCAACCATCAAATAAACCTGTGCGTCGATCTCACGGAACATCCGGCGGATTACGTTGCCCTTGCCCTGTTGGTACTCCGGGCGAACGACAGCGCCGGCAGCCTTTGCGATTTTGGCAGTATCATCAGAAGAGTTGTTATCGTATACATAAATAACGGCCTCTGGCAGTGCCGTTTTCCAGTCTGTTACAACTTTTTCAATTGTTTTACTTTCATTATAGCAGGGAATGAGAACGGCAATATTATCCATATCCAAAATCCTCCCAAATACGTGCTAATTAATAACAAAATTATACTGGAAAGGGATAAAACTGTCAAGCCTCGTCCTGCTAAGACTTCCAGCTTGTTAGCTTAATATTTATTGACTTTTTGATATCGGTGGTGTATATTATGTAAGGTAAAATGTGGCAAATGGAGTGATTCCGCATGAATATTACATATCAGGAATATGACAAGAATGTTGTTGTCAATGCGTCCATTGGGAACGAAAAGGTGGACATGTTTGAGGCTCGACGTGAACCTTTCCAGATTTTTGGCCTTTTTGAACCCAAAGATATGGCGAAGGATCGTTACGAGCGGATGCCCTATACAATCGCAAAATCTATAAGCGACGGTGTCGCTGTTCAGAGCTACGAGCCCGCCGGCGCAAAGGTCCGTTTTTCTACTGACTCTGACTTTGTCGCGATCCGAGTGGAAAACTGCTGGCTTACCCGCAGACCTCACTTTACGGACATTGAGGCAGGCGGCTTTGACTTGTACGAGGATACCGACGATGGTGCAATTCTGCACGGTGTCTTTATTCCTCCTGTGGGTGTAACGGAGGGCTTCGAATCCATCGTCCGTTTCTCGGACCGTAAGAAGAGAAATCTCACAATCAACTATCCCGTTCATGCCAGCGTTAAGAATCTGTATATCGGCATTCGACCGGGTTCATCACTTGGCCCCGGCAAACCGCACATCAACGATATTCCCGTGGTTTGCTACGGCTCTTCCATTACCCAGGGCACCGGCACATCCCGTCCCGGCATGGTATATTCCAATATTCTCTCACGTCGGTTGAATCTTAATATCCACAATTTGGGTTTCTCCGGTCAGTGTAAGGGCGAGAGTGCCATGGCTGAATATATCGCCGGTCTGGACATGTCCGCTTTTATCTATGATTACGATGAGAATGCTCCTACACCGGAGCATTTGCAGGCAACCCACGAGCCGTTCTTCCGTATCATTCGGGAAAAGCAGCCGAACCTGCCTATTATCATGTTGACCCGGCCCAGCATCCCTTCCAGAAATGCAAAGCATAAACCCTTCCGTGATATTGTCTATCAGACCTATAACAATGCCATTGCTGCAGGGGATAAGAATGTATGGCTGATTGACGGCACGGAATATGTTAAGGAATTTGGTGGCGATGATTGCATCCTGGATGGCATCCACCCCAATGACTATGGTTACATGATTATGGCTGCTCAGATCCAGAAGATTCTGGAGCAGATCATCGCTGACAGCAGCAATTTCAGAAAGGTCTGATACTATGGAAAGCTGGAATGTTGTCTACTCGCACAAGATCGCCTGCACCGAAAAGCAGGGCTTTGCCAATGGCGGTGTTGATCCCGAATACGCTTGCGCGCAAAAGATCGCCCAGCGGTTGGGCGAGGCGCAGGTGGTTAGTGATCTTGAGCACAACGATAGGGAAGTGCTCATCGGTTTCGTGGATCGCCCGGAAATGAATATCTACCTTGGCAAGTTGATGAAAAATCAATACGGCGTCTGCCGCATCGGTAATAAGATCCTGGTTTCCGGTCATTGCGTAGCTTCCGTTATTATGGCTTGTAATGTTCTCTTGGAGCAAAACCCCGTGGACATTACAGATGGCTATGATTACCGTGGTATGTGCCAGCAATGGATTACCGATATACCCGCTTACCCGGGACTGTATTTAGGCATGACAGATTGCTGCTTTGACAATGTAGAATTTGTCTATGAGTCCGACCTTCAAACCTTCGATACATATTTGAGCGCACTTGCAGAAAAGGGCTATCAGAAGACCTTTGAAAACACCATCTGCGATAACCGCTTCACGCGTTGGATTAAGGATGGAGCCTTTCTGTCTGTCAGCTATTCTCCCTCGGAAAACCGTGTGCGCCTGATCAGCGGCAGCCTGCAGAACAATAAGTTCTTTGACACATTTGGCAGCTATAACAGTACAGAAATAATCGCCCAAGTGAATATGACTCAGATGATGCTGGACTACGACGGCGGCAGCTTTGGTATGTGCTACATCATCACCCTGGAGGATGGCAGCTTTGTCATTTTTGACGGCGGTCATGTTCGTGTGATCAACGGCTATCCCAAGACTTACGACTATGTTCGCCTTTACACACTGTTGGAGGAACTCAACACCCGCCCTGATGGAAAGATCGTTATCAGTGCTTGGTATATGACCCATGAGCATTCTGACCATTTCAATGTATTTTACTGGTTCTGTAAGGCGTTTGGCGACAAGGTCACGATTAAGGCCTACGGCGCTTGCCCCTGTTCGAATACGGTTGCTTACAATGCCAAAAATCCAGAGTTTCATACGGTCAACGGCAGATTGGCCCAGGCGTCTGAGTGGGCCGGAGGCTTTGATCTTGTTACACTGCAGACCGGCGATGACTTTACCTTGGGTGGCGTCCACTTCGAGATCCTCTATACTGTGGATGACATCTTCCCGGACAGACTCCATTATTTTAATGATTCCTCTTTTGTTTGCAAAATGACCTATGGCGGACAGGCCACTTTGTGGCTGGGTGATATCTGCACAGCCCCCTCTGAAATGCTGATTCAGCGCTACGCAAAGGACTATCTTAAGTGTGATATCGTCCAAATGGCCCACCACGGCCTGAACGGTGCCCGCTGGGATCTTTACGAAGCGGTGGATGCGAAGGTCTTGCTGTGGTCCCTGTGGGAGAAACTGGCAGTCAAACAGTTAGACGACGATGCAGACCTGTCAGTTGAGCACATTGGCATTGCAAGACGGCTTTTGCTGAAGGAGAATCCCCCGGAATGCTATTACCATAAGCGACCGAACTACACTTTTACCTTGCCCTATAGCGGTAAGGAAGGGGAGCGAGTGGACCGGTAAATTACTTGTAATCTTGGGCAGATATGCCCTTAAAGGAGAAAACAACATGGAAAAAGCAACAAGAATCCTCGCATTTGCCCTGGCTCTTGTGCTGCTGCTGTCCTTCCCCGTATATGCGGATGAAGTAAAGCAGTATGAGGCCACCGAAAACTACGAGACCGTTACTTCCGATAACGGCAATACCGATTTGATTCCCTATGGCACCTGGAAGGCTGGCAGTAACGAGGTTTACAGCCTGGTCAATATCCTGTCCGAGGGCAGCATCAAGTACACCAGCGGTTTCTCCAGCGGTGACTACCGTTATTACGTGAATTCCACAACCAACAACCAGTACGGTGTGGCAATTAACGGACCTTATAAGCACTCTGATGAGAAGTTTAAGGTTGGTAATGCGCATACCATAGATAAGGGCTTTGGTACGCACCCCAAGGCCAACCAGGCCCCTGTACACATCACCATTGACATCTCCGCCTATACAGATCCCAATGGCCTGTTTAAGTTCGACACCTTCTACAGCTGCGTTGGTTTAACCAATACTGCTTCCCCCGGTGTCTACTTTCAGGTCTTTGGTGATTACGGTGACGGCAATTATAAGCAGCTGGCAAACTCCGAAGTGATTACATCTACCACCCTGGGCGAGTTTAATGTTAATATTGCCGGTGTAAAGAAACTGCAGTTGGTCGTCATTACTTCTACCATGAACAATAGCAGCTCTGCCTGCGCATGGCTGTACCCCAGCATTTTCAAAGCAGATCCTTCTGCGACAAAGCCCACTAACCCCAAGCTGCCTGAACCCGATAATTCTGATGGCTCCAAGAAGTACAGCACTACCAAAAACTTCGCTGAAGTAGTTTGGTCCGACACCAATCGTGAGACCCGTCCCTTCGGCGCCTGGATGGCCGGGTTGAATCCCGTTATCAGCCTGGTGGACACGATCCCCAGCGATAAGATAGCCCATACCACCGGTCAGACTCCCAACTATGAGTATTATACCGACTCCACTACTTTTAATGAGTTTGGCGTGTCCATCAACGGTCCCTTCAAGAAGTCCGGTGTTGGCTATACTGTTGGTACCAATGTTCCTTTTAAGGTGGGTTTTGGTACCCATCCCCGTCCCATGCAGGAACAGACTTACATTAACCTGGATGTTTCTAAGTATACCGATCCCAACGGTGAGTATCAGTGCGATACCTTCTATTCCTGTGTTGCCTTGACCAATACCGCTTCCAATGGTGTATACTTCCAGGTTTTCGCCGAATACGGTGATGGCACTTTTAAGCACATTGCTAACTCTACCGTGATTGTGAAGTCTAATATCGGCGAGTTTAATGTTGATATTACCGGCGTCAAGACCCTGCGCCTGGTGGTGATCTCCGCTACTATGGTTCACGGATCTTCTGCCTCCGCATGGCTCAACCCCAGCGTTTTCAAGGCTGATCCTAACGCTACTAAGCCCGATTTCAGCAACTATGACCCCACCGTTGAGTATGAGAAGGAACCCATTGTCGATGCTCCTCTGTTCAGTAGACCTGCAGAAGTCGAAGAGCCCAGTGAAGTACCCGTTGGCCTGATTATCGGCGTTGTTGTCTGTGTAGTAGTGGCTGCTGGTGCTGTCTGCGCTGTGATCATCATTGTCCGCAAGAAAAAGCAGAAGTAATTGCAGATCTTTGACATGCAAACAGAAACTCTTTGTGAAAGGATAAATAACATGAAGAAGCTATTAATGATTATTCTGTGTCTTGCCATGATTCTGCCCTGCTTCGCCGGTTGTACCGAGCAGAAGAGTAATGTCATTGGCGAGGACATGACCAAGTATACCATTATCCTGGCAGCTTCTGCCGGCAGTGAGGTGAAGCAGCAGGCACAGGCACTTTCCAATCTGATCAACGAGCACACCGGTGTACGGATTCCTGTTAAGACTGATGCTGAAGTGTCTCCCGATTCCTCCTCCAAGGAAATCCTGCTTGGCCAGACCAACCGCTCTGAAAGTGCTGATGTTCTGAAGAATGCCGGCGCAAACGGTTTTGCTGTGAAGTTTACCGGCAACAAGCTGGTCATCGTTGGCACCAGCGACAGAAACAATGCTGACGGTGTACAGTGGTTCGTTCAGAACGGCTTGATCGGCAAGGCCGCCAACAAGGGTATTCAGATGGATACATCTCTGGAGGTATCCAAGTCCTATAGTAATGTTGCCATTGTAGAGAACGGTGCCACCAATTTCTCCATTGTCTACAGCCAGCACTGCGACGATAACAATGGCGACCCCTATGCTGTCGAAAGCGGCTACTACAATGGCGGTATTGATTATGAAGTCAAGATGGCTCGTGACATCAAGGACCATATCAAGAATGTCACCGGTGTTGATGTTGAGATGAAGACCGATGCTGCGCCTGCTACCGGCCCCGAGATATTAATCGGTAAAACCAATCGTGAGGCTTATAGTAAGTTTCTGTCCAACGTCGGCTATGTCCAGTACGGTTTCGGTTATATAGATGGCTCCATTGTTGTTGCCGGTTACAGCACCGCTGCCAATGCCATGGCAACCAAGTTCTTCATTGACAAGCTGTCTGCAAAGGATAAGAATCTCAGCCTGGAACTGGGCGAAGCAACCCTGCGCAACAACAGCAATTGGGTCAGCGCATTCCCAAGCTATGATGGCGGCGTCGTCCGTGGTACTTCCGAGTCTGCCAAGGATGAGTTGCAGTACTACATCACCAATACCTCCGATACCCATTTCAAGGCTTACTGTGAGAAGCTGGAGTATTATGGCTACGAACTGATCATGTCCAATGATATTCCTGATCTGCTGATCAGCCGTACCTACACCAATGGCAAGAACAACATCCATGTGTACTATGCCTATAAGGAAAACAGCACCCGTCTGTTTGTAAGCTCTGCTGTTAAGACAAATTATCCTGCCCCCGATGCAGGCGAGTATAAGAAAATCACTGATGTCCAGATCACTCAGCTGCAGCTGGACTTTGGCACCAACTCCGGCGGCATGGGCTATTGCATCACCCTGGAGGACGGCTCCTTCATCTTGATCGATAGCGGCAGCACCACCCGCAGTGGCGCTTCTGCCAACAACGACCATGTACGCATCTGGAACTTGCTGAACCAGCTGAATAAGCGTGAGGACGGCCAGATCATCATTCGTGCCTGGATTATCACCCATGCCCACAGTGACCACAACGGTGTTTATTTCAAATTCTGTGAAACCTACGGCAGGAAAGTTACCATTGAAGGCCATTACGAGAATCCTGTTCCCGAGTCTGTTGCCTACAACTCCAAGAACCCCGGCACCGGCAATTATGGCTATACCATTCATGCCGGTATGAAGCTGAAGATGTACGGCGTGGAGATCGAATTCCTCACCACTCCCGAGGATATCTACCCCAGAACCATCCGTTACTTCAACAATGCTTCTACTTGCTTCACAGTTTCCGCCAACAACACCAAGTTCCTGGTTCTCGGCGACACTTGTGACCAGATGTCCGATATCCTCACAAAGCGCTATGGTCGTTACATTAAGAGTGATATCGTACAGGTTGCCCACCATGGCAACATCGGTGCTACATCCAAGGTTTACGATTACGCGAACCCCACCGTTGCACTGTGGCCCACCAGCGCCAATCTGTTCAATGCCCTGGTTGATGGTGTTGGCAACCAGCGCCATTTCACCGTCAACTACCACCTGTACAAGGAACTGAACGTCAAGGAGCATTACACCAATGGCGAGTACACAGTTACCCTGACCATTACCGAGAACGGTTATGAGTTGGGCTCTGCTGAGCGCTATCAGGTTTCTACAAAGGATCAGTACAAGAAATAATAATGAGGAACCTCCTCCGGGAGGTTCCTTTTCGCTACTTTTTTCCTTATCGTCTATTGAAAAAATCCAACGATGTGCTATAATAATTCCATGATTACATTACCCTTAGGAGAGGATGTTATGTATAAACGCGTTCTTACGATTCAAGATATTTCGTGTGTAGGTCAATGCTCAATGACTGTTGCATTGCCTATTTTGTCCGCCTGTGGTCAGGAAACCTGCATTTTGCCTTCTGCAGTGCTGTCTACCCATACCTATGGCTTCACAAATTTTACTTTCCATGACCTGACTGAGGATATTCCCTCCATTCGCCAGCATTGGGAAAAGGAAAATATTGCCTTCGACTATATCTACACCGGTTATCTGGGTAGTACCCTGCAGATTGGTTACGTGAAGGATATTTTTGCTGCCTTTGCCAAGAATGGCTGTAAGACCATCGTGGATCCTGCCATGGGTGATCACGGTAAGCTCTACCCCTTGTTTGATGAAGTTTACGCTGCTGCAATGGCGGAGCTTTGTGCTCAGGCAGATATTATGATTCCCAACATTACGGAAGCCTGCTTCATGACCGGACATCCTTACCAGGAAACCTATGATGAAGCTTATGTGGATGCACTGCTCGCCAAGCTTGGCGCAATGGGCAATGGAACTGTTGTGCTCACCGGCGTGGGTTATGCACCGGATCAGACCGGTGTCGTGATTTATCAGAACGGTCAAAAGTGGTATTACAGCCATCCTCAGGAGTCCAAGAGCTACCACGGAACCGGCGATATTTTTGCCTCTGCCTTTGTTGGCGCCCTTGCTGGCGGCAAGACAATGGAACAGGCTGCTGCAATTGCAGCTGAATATGTGGCGCTTTGCATCCGCAAGACCCTTGATGACCCGAACCACTGGTATGGAGTCAAGTTTGAAACAGCCTTGCCGGATTTGATTCAAATGCTGAATAAGTGAGTGATTAACATTGAAAATCCCTAAGAGAAAGAGAATGTCCGGGTCCACAATTTCGCTGATTGTTGTGTCAGTTATTCTTTTGGCAACTATTGTGGGTCTTGTGTTTTGCAGCACCCTGACCATGGAAATATGCCTCGACGGACAGGATAATCTGACCCTGGATTACGGTACGGACTATACTGACCCCGGTGCCTATGCAATTGTTCGCAGTAATTTGATTCCCGGATTTGGCATAGAACTTCCGGTTGCTATGCCCTCCATACCGGATTCTGCCGAACTCGGTGAAGTTACCCTGCAATATGAGGCAAAATTCCTGTGGATTCGTTGCTTTGCTGTCCGTACTGTGAATTTGGTGGATGCAGTTGCTCCTGTGATTGCTTTAAACAGCAACCCGGACAGCTTTACACTGCCTGGCCATGCCTATGAAGAGGAGGGCTTTACTGCCATCGATAACCGCGACGGTGACATTACCCACTTGGTAAAGCGTACCGTTAGCGATACGGAAATCATTTATACGGTTACAGACTCCTCCGGCAATACTACCGAAGTGCGCCGCAGCATCCGGTATGATGATCCGGTTGCTCCCGAGCTTAATTTGCTGGGTGATACACAGATAACTTTGCTTTCCGGTACACCCTTCACTGAACCCGGCTACACCGCAGTTGATAATTGCGATGGTGATCTTACGTCCCATGTACGTGTGGATGGCAGTGTAAATGTCGCCGTTCCCGGAACCTATACCTTGACCTACACGGCAACGGATGCCCACGGCAATACCACAACTGCCACCCGTACTGTCATTGTGGAACAGATGAAGCAGCCGGACATCGTAGAGCCTACCGGTAAAGTCATTTATCTGACATTTGATGACGGCCCTTGTTCCTATACTGACCGTTTGCTGGACATCCTTGCAAAATACAATGTCAAGGCCACATTCTTTGTTACCAATCAGAGCCCGAAGTATGCTGGTGCAATGAAGCGAATTGTGAATGAGGGGCATGCCATTGGCATTCATACCTATTCCCATAATTATTCCGCTATCTATTCCAGTAAAGAAGGCTTCTTTAATGACTTTAACGCCATTCGGCAGGTGATCTATGAGCAAACCGGCGAGTGGACTACGCTGTGCCGTTTCCCCGGTGGCAGTGGAGCCAGTATGTTCAAGAAATACTATGCCGGTATTAATGCCGAACTAGTCAAAGATCTGACCAATATGGGATATCAGTATTTTGACTGGAATGTTTCCAGTGAGGATACCGGCGCGAATAAAACCGCGGATGCAGTGTACAATGCTGTGATTGCCGGCATCAAAAAGCACGATGTTTCCTGTGTTCTGCAGCACGATATCAAATCTCACAGCGTTGATGCTGTAGAGAAGATCATCCAATGGGGCCTTGCCAATGGCTACACCTTCCTGCCGTTGGATGCCACCAGTCCTGTATTCCATCAGAATATCAACAGATGATACAAAAAGCGCATCCGTAAAAACGGATGCGCTTTCTTCGTTACTGGAACAGCTCCAGTTTGTAACCCTGTGCGATAAAGAAGTCAATGGCATCGCCTAAAACGGCGGCGTTCGTACTGGAAACTGCGTGAAGCAGATAGATCGCGCCGCTGTGGTGGCGTTCGGTAATGGTCTTCAGCGCCTCGGTGGGATTCGGCTGATTTGCGGTTTCCCAATCCTTATAGGCAAAGCTCCAGTGGACGTTTTTGTAACCCAGGCTCTGTACCACGGCCAAGGATCGGGTGGAAAATGCACCCGTGGGAGGACGGAACAGGGTCATTTCATAGTTAAAGTGCTCGATCATGTAGTTGTGCAGGGTCATAACTTCGCTGACCATTCTGTCAATGGAGCAGGAGGGCATAGAAGGATGCTTATTGGTGTGATTGCCAACCACGTGACCTTCGTCGATCATTCGCTGCACATACGCAGGATTCTCTTTGACATATTGCATGGTGACAAAGAATACAGCTTTGACATTCTTCTCTTTCAGAGTATCCAGAATGTCTGCAGTTAGATTCTGATATTCATAACCGCAGTCAAATGTCAAATAAATGCAGCCATTGTCCGGCCCAATGAAGTTGCCGCCATATTTGCCGTATGCTTTTTGATTGGACTCTGCGTACGGCGCCCGATTGCCGTTCTTTGCAATTCCGGGACCGTAGCCCTTGCTGACATTTTCCATGGCTTCCAGTTCCTGCCGGGTGTAGAGGTTACCAATGTATTCACCGCCAGGCTGGGTGGGCTTTGTCTGGGGCTGAGTTGCTTCTGTGGGCTCGGAGGTTACCGGCGGCTCAGTTGCTTCTGTGGGCGGCGTGGTCTGGCTGGGCTCCGTTGCCTCCGAACCAACTGTGGGCTCGGTAGGAATCGTAGACGGATCCGTAGGTGTTGTTGACGGACTTGTGGGCTCACTGGAATATGTGGGCTCTGTTGTTTCCGGTGTATTACCCTGGGGCGATTTGCCGGCAACGACAACCAGTGAAATAAAAACCGCCAATAAGCACACAGCTAAAATCAATAATGTCCTTTGCTTCATAGAAACTCCTTTGTAAAAACTACAGACTCTGCAGTAAAAGTGGTATAAATATTGACATTGCGTGGAAAACCTAAGAAAAAAGGAGGAATTTCCATGCAAGATAATAATGCAGATATGAAAAAACAGGAACGGGAACAGGTGGTCGAGCTCGGCTCGGATATCACTAAAAGCGACAAAGGTAATATCTACACGCTAACCATTATCGGACAGGTGGAGGGTCACCAGGTACTCCCTGAAAACTGCAAAACCACGAAGTATGAACATGTGTTGCCGCTGCTTGCCGGTATCGAAGAAAGTGACGAGATCGACGGCCTTTTGCTTCTGCTGAACACCGTTGGCGGTGATATCGAGGCAGGACTGGCCATTGCAGAAATGATCGCCGGAATGAAAAAACCTACAGTTTCCCTGGTTCTTGGCGGCGGACACTCCATCGGTATTCCGTTGGCCGTATGTACAAAAAAATCTTTCATCACACCTACAGCCAGCATGACAGTTCATCCGGTCCGCATGACAGGCCTTGTGGTTGGCGCACCCCAAACCTTTCGATACTTCCAGCGGATCCAGGAGCAGATCGCGGATTTTGTCACATCCAATTCCAAAATCAGCCGTGAGGATTTCGAACACTATATGATGGCAACAGGGGAGATGGCCACCGATGTGGGCACCATTCTCTACGGCAAAGAAGCCGTGTCTTCCGGCTTGATCGATAAGCTGGGTGGCTTGAATGACGCTCTTTCCGCCCTGCACAAAATGATCGAGCGTTCCGATAAAAATAAACGGGGTGGAAACTGACAGATTTTTTTGAAATAGGGTGGAAATTCTTCTGAGATTATGTTATCATAATATTTAACGATAATCAAGAGGGGAGATGGTGCTGGAATGAATTGGATTCAAAGCCTTCTATACGGATTCCTGGCCGGTGCCACAGAGTTCCTCCCTGTTTCCGCGGAAGCGCACCGCGACCTTTTGGGGTTGTTATTTGGCGTGGAAGTCAGTCCCTTCGTGAATTTGCTGATTCACCTGGGTGTCTTGGCTGCATTGATTATTTCCTGCGTTCCGCATTTGGCCAGATTGCGCAGAGAGCGCGCCTTGCTGGCAATTCCGGCAAAGCGGCGCAAACGCCAGCCCGATCCAGTTGCGCTTAGTAATCTGCGGATCCTTCGGACCGCTCTTGTCCCGATCCTTCTGGGCTTTATCGCCTGGCCCTATACCCACAGTTGGACTCAGAGCCTGTGGGCTTCGGCACTGATGCTGACAATCAACGGCATCGTGCTTTACATTGCACCCTATGTCCCCCAGGGCAATAAGGATGCCACGACTGTTTCTGGCCTGGATGGCCTGTTGATGGGTCTCGGTGCTGCTCTGGCAATGCTACCGGGCATTTCCAGAATCGCCGGTTTTACTACCTCCGGTATTCTGCGGGGCTGCCAGCGTCGCTATGTTTTGGATCTGATTTTACTTCTATGCATTCCTGCGCTGATCGCGCTGGTTCTGTTCGACCTGTATTTTTTGATTGCTGCCGGTACGGCACTTACCGGTGCATGGATATTATCCGGTGTTATTGCAATGCTAATTGCCGCACCTACAGCATATCTGTGCATTATATTTCTGCGATTTTTATCCGTAAAAGTTGGCTTTTCCGGCTTCGCCTACTATAGCTGGGGCGCAGCTATGTTTACCCTTATTTTATACCTGACGATATAAAGGAGAGATTCCAAATGGCGAATCAAAAATCCAAATCCCAGGCCCAAAAGGCAGCTGCAAAGAAGCAGCCCAATAAGTCCGGCGGCAAAAACACCCAAAAGAAAACCGCCAGCGAGGAGAAGACGGTGATTCCTGTCCGGCTGATCACTTCTGCAGTCAGTTTGGGCATGTTTATTCTGTTTCTTGTTATTTTCCTTTGGCCGGAGGGCCTTCTGGTCGAGAAAGTTCTGTTGCCCTTTATTCTGGGCATCATTGGTAAAGCTGCGTTTTATATTGCCATTCCTGCGCTTCTGTATCTGTTTGTGATCCAGGCATTCAGCGGCAAGCGACCTGTCATCCTTCGCAGCGTTTGCTTGATCGTATTTGTGCTGATTTGCGGTTGCGTTTATCAGCTTGGGCTTCCGGAACCCGAAGCACCCAGCGTCGGTGCGATGCTCGGAGTCCTGTATCAGGGCGGCCTTAACGGAACAACAGCAGGTTTGCTTTGCGGTGGCATCGGCCATCTGGTGAAATCTCTCTGCGGCCCTGTGATCCCCTACATAATCTTTGTTGTAGCGGCTGTACTGACGCTGCTTGCCGCTATTCAAATTACCATACCCAGTATCGTTCGTGCGGTTCAAAACCGCCCCAGAGCCGACTGGGAGGATGAGGAGCGGGAAGAAGTTCAGGAGCCTGCTGCGGTTGTTGTCAATCACATTGCCAACAAGCGTATCGAGCATAAGGAAAACCGTCGCCGACTCCAGGCTGAGCGGGAGGAACTGGAAGCGGAAATGGCAGAATTGAAACCCGAACCGCCCAAAACTACGCCTAAGCCCCGAAAGAAGTCCGATGACTTCATGAGTCAGATCGATGGCGATGTAGATGAGCCTGTTGCCGCTGCTTCCAATGCAGTTACCGAGGACGTAGAAGTAGATCTGATCCTGTCTGATAATAAGCCCAAAGAAAAGCTCAGCTCTAACGTTGTTTCCATGGAGCCTGTTCCCGAGCAGATGCCTGCATTTGAAAAAAGCGAAGAGCCTGCTGCACCTGTTCAGGAGGTCAAGCTGGATAAAGTCACAGCCAAAGATGCTGCAGAATCTGCCGCACAGGTTGCCGCAGAGATCGCCGAAGCAGAGACTGTGGTCAAACCCGAATACTGCTATCCGCCCATTGATCTGCTGAAAAACGCCAGCCGCAGCACCACCGACGGCACGATGGAAATGCGTGAAAATACCCGCCGTTTGAACGAGACTTTGGCAAGCTTCAAGATCGAAGCTCATATCATTAATGTGACCCGTGGCCCCAGCGTCACCCGTTACGAGGTGGAACTGGATAAGGGTGTCCGCTTGAATAAGCTGACCTCCTGTGCTGACGATATCGCATTGAGCCTCGGTGCATCCGGCGTTCGTATTGCCGCAGTACCCGGTAAAATCTCGGTTGTTGGTATCGAAGTTCCCAATCGTGCGGTTACCACGGTTTCGCTGCGTGAAGTCATCGACTCCAATGAATTCAACCGTGCAAATTCCAAATCTTCCTTTGCGGTTGGTAAGGATATCAGCGGTAACTGCATCGTGGGTAATATTTCTAAGTTGCCCCATATGCTTATAGCCGGTACTACCGGTTCCGGTAAGTCTGTGTGCATGAACTCCATCATCATATCCTTGCTGTATAAGGCAAGTCCTGAGGATGTTAAACTCATCATGGTCGATCCCAAAATGGTCGAACTGGGTATTTACAACGGCATTCCGCATCTGCTGATCCCCGTGGTGACTGACCCCAAGAAGGCGGCCGGTTCTCTGCAGTGGGCGGTTACTGAAATGATGCGCCGCTATAAGACCATGTCCGATGCTGGCGTCCGTGACCTAGAAAGCTACAACTCCATCGTTGAGGCAGAAGAAGAGGGCAGCAAGCTTCCCCAGATCGTCGTCATTATCGACGAGTTGGCTGACTTGATGCTGGTCGCCGCCAAGGAAGTGGAAGAGTCCATCTGCCGTATTGCCCAGATGGGTCGTGCCGCCGGTATCCACCTGGTCATCGCTACCCAGCGTCCTTCTGCCGATGTAATTACCGGCCTTATGAAGGCAAACATTCCGTCCCGTATAGCATTCGCGGTTGCATCTGCCATGGAATCCCGCATCATTCTGGATACCATGGGTGCTGAAAAGCTGGTTGGACGTGGCGATATGCTCTATGCGCCCATCGGCGCTGGCAAGCCCCTGCGTGTCCAGGGTTGCTTCGTTAGTGACCCAGAGGTCGAGGCGGTTGCCAACTATGTCAAGGATAACTTCACCAATTCCTACGACCAGCAGGTTATGGACGAGATCGAGCGCAAGGCGGCACAAACCGGTTCCGGTAAGCCCGCTACCGCATCGGATCCTGAGCCCACTGCTGCTGAAACCGATGGTGACGAGCTTCTGCCTGCAGCGGTTGATGTAATTTTGGAAACCGGCCAGGCCTCTGTTTCCATGCTCCAGCGTCGGCTGAAGCTGGGCTATGCCCGTGCAGCCAGAATCGTTGATGAGATGGAAGAAAAGGGCATCGTCGGGCCTTTCCAGGGCAGTAAGCCCCGTGCCATCCTGGTCACAAAAGAAAAGTGGGAAGCTATGAAGGCTGGTCAGCCAAGCCAAATGGGCTTCGATGACCTTGACGAAGGTGTAATCGAAGAACTTATGTAATCAATGCAGATAACTGCTTGATAATATTATGCATCGCATCCGGAACGCCGGAGCGACAGCAAGGAGGATATTCAATTGAAAAACCCGAAAATCAAACGTATGGTGGGAATCGCTCTATTGATGGCCATGGTTGTGGTCATGCAGGCACTGAGCAGCATTATCCCTCCGATTGGTGGATTCTCCATCTCGTTGGTGCTGATCCCCATTGTCTTAGGTGCTGCGGTCTTTGGCCCCGGTGCAGGAGCACTTTTGGGCGCAACTTTTGGCACGATCGTGTACATCAACTGCGTTACCGGTGCAGATCCCGGTGGAGCCATGGTCTTCCAGGCGAACCCCGTTCTGTGCTTTCTGGTAGTTATGGGCAAGGGCACCCTTGCCGGTCTGGCTTCCGGAGGCGTGTATAAGCTGCTGTGTAAGGTCAATTCCTATTTGGCTATGCTCTGCGCAGCCATTATTTGTCCGTTGGTTAATACCGGCGTATTTGTTGCATGCATGCTGCTGTTCTTCAATGAGGTTCTCTCTGCTTGGGCAGGCGGCGCAGATGTGCTGGGCTATATCCTCACTGGTTTGATCCTGGCAAACTTTGTACCGGAGCTGATGATCAATGTGGTTTTCAGCCCTGCAGGTCAGCGCATCGCACACTTCGTCAATAAAAAATAAATCCAAAAGCCGGCGGCTTGTCCGCCGGCTATTTTTGCGCCCGATGGCATGTTGCAGCCGTCGGGCGCATAGTCTTTTCCAGGAGATGATGCAAATGAAATGCGCCTGGAAAGAATTGCTTGCCATCCTGCCGCAAAGTATCCGGCAGGATGTGGACAACCTGGGCAGAGAAATGCTGCAGGAGATTCGCCTGCGAAAGTCACAACCGGTGCAACTGATCTGCCATAAGCAAACCCATTGGTTAAAAACTGTTATCACAGCCGCAGATTTGAATTATACTGTAAATGCCGCCAGCCGCTATTCTCCCTGGGCAGCGACTACGATTTCTCAGGGGTATCTTACCGCCCAGGGTGGCCACCGTATTGGGATTGGCGGCGAGGCTGTTATCCGTGACGGTCAGATCACCGGCATTAAATATTTGACAAGTCTATGCATCCGTGTGGCTCGTGATTTTCCTGGAATTGCAGCATCCGTCGGACAAGTTTCCGATACCATGCTGATCCTCGGCCCTCCAGGCAGCGGCAAGACTACATTCTTACGTGACCTTATACGCCAAATTGCGGATAAAACCTGCGTATCGGTGATCGACGAAAGGGGAGAGCTCTACCCACAGGCGGCAGATTTCATGCCCGGCAGACAAATGGATGTGCTGTCCCTTTGCGATAAACCCAGTGGTATCGACATGGCCCTGCGTACCCTTGGTCCATCCTGCATTGCAATGGATGAAATCACATCGGAATCCGATTGTAACGCATTGATTCGGGCTGGATGGTGCGGCGTTCAGCTCCTTGCCACTGCACATGCAGCAGATGTTCAGGATTTGTATTCTCGGCCTGTCTACCGACCGTTGGTGCAGACACGACTCTTTCGGTCTGCCATCGTACTTCAAAAGGACAAGTCCTGGAAATTGGAAAGGATGAAACTATGAATTTACATTGGCTTGGCGCGATTCTGATCATAGCCGGCTGCGGCGGCATCGGCTTCGGAATGGCGCTGAATTATAAACGAGAGGAAAATACTTTGCGGCAATTGATCCGCATCATGGACATGTTCTGCTGTGACCTGGAATACCGAATGACACCCTTACCGGAACTGTTTCGCAAAGCTGCCAATGCCTCCACCGGACAGCTTGCAAATTTGTTTGCCAATGTATCCAAGGAGTTAGAAAACCAAATCGCCCCGGATGCAGCCTACTGTATGGCATCTGCGCTGCACCGCAGCCGTGAACTGCCCGGTAAAGTTTTATTTGCCCTTACGGATTTGAGCCGCTCTCTGGGAGAATATGACCTTGATGGGCAACTGCAGGGCATTAAAGCTGTACAAGCCTCCTGCAACAGACAGCTGGAAGACCTGGAAAATAACCGTACCCAGCGTATCCGCAGTTACCAGACTTTGGGTCTGTGCGCCGGGGCGGCCTTGGCAATTTTGTTTTTATAGCCTATGGAAATCGATCTGATATTTAAAATTGCCGCCATTGGCATCATCGTTACCATCTTGCACCAGGTGTTGGCTCGCTCCGGGCGGGACGAGCAGGCGATGATGACCATGCTGGCAGGATTGGTTGTGGTACTTATGATGATGGCGCAGAAGATTGCAGACTTGTTTGAGCTGGTCAAGCGTCTGTTTCGTTTCTGATGGATTCCTTTTGGCAATGGGTAGCCGGGGCGATGCTGACCGTGGTGCTGGGCA
Organism: Oscillospiraceae bacterium; assembly: GCA_017624715.1. Classification (GTDB taxonomy): domain Bacteria; phylum Bacillota; class Clostridia; order Oscillospirales; family Oscillospiraceae; genus Faecousia. The sequence goes on along the minus strand of JAGAMN010000009.1, from coordinate 58,507 downwards.
TCGCCCTAGGCAAGCATAGCAAGGATATCTCTTTGGTTTTGACCATGGTGGTTTGCTGCATGATATTGCTGGCAGCTGCTGTTTATCTACAACCGGTAATGGAATTCGTAAAGCGTCTGCAAACCATGGGGCAACTGGATGATGGCTACGGGCAGATCCTGCTGAAAGCGGTAGGTATCGGACTGGTAACGGAGTTTGCAGTGCTGATTTGTAACGATTCGGGTAACAGCGCTCTCGGAAAATCTCTGCAGATTGCCGCGACGGTTGTAGTGCTGTGGATATCCTTGCCGTTAATGGAATCCTTACTGGATCTGATTGAGAGGATTATGGGTGGCATATGAAAAAGGTCCTCCTGTTAATATTCTTGATATTCAATCTGGCACAACCGGCATGGGCTATGGATTATACCGCGCCAACGGTGCCGGATTCCGGTGCAGACCTGATGCCGGCCCAAACAGAAACCTTTTCCCAGGGGTTGTCAAAGGTGCTAGGCAAAGCCATCGGCCTAATCAGCCCGTCACTTGCAGAGGCAGCCGGTGTCTGCTTGTCACTAGTCGGTATTGTGATGCTTCATAGCGTTCTGCAGACCATGCCCACGGATGTAAAAAAGGTTATCTCATTGGTCTCCTCGTTGGCGATAGCCGGAATTCTGTTAAGCCGGACAAGCAGTATGCTTAGCCTTGGGGTAAAAACTATCCGGGAATTGAGCGATTACGGAAAATTGCTCTTACCGGTGCTTACAGCAGCTTTGGCCGCCCAGGGCGGCGTTACCGGCGCAACAGCACTGTATGCCGGCACAGCTGTATTTGATACGATCTTAGGTACAGCTATCGCAAAATTGCTGATCCCAATGGTTTACGGATATTTAATCCTGGCGATTGCCGGTACTGCCACCGGCTCTGAGCGCTTGAATAAACTGCGTGACCTGGTAAAAAGCTTCGTTTCCTGGTGCTTAAAAATCATTATATATATATTCACTGGCTATATCACGATTACCGGCGTCATCAGCGGCAGTGCCGATGCCACAGCTATAAAGGTAACGAAAATAACTATGTCCGGCATGATTCCTGTAGTGGGCGGCATTTTATCGGATGCATCAGAAGCGGTGCTGGTGGGCGCAGGTGTAATGAAAAACGCTGTTGGAACCTATGGACTGCTGGCAGTTTTGTCGGTATGGATCGCGCCGTTCCTGCAAATCGGCGCCCAGTACTTGCTCCTGAAGCTTACAGGAGCGCTGTGTGCCACTTTCGGCGCAAAAGAACCCTCCCAGCTGATCGATCAGTTTTCCGGCGCGATGGGTCTTCTGCTTGGTATGACGGCTGCGATGTGTACACTGCTTCTGGTCAGCACCGTATGTTTTATGAGAGGAGTTGGCTGATTTGGACATGGGTAAATACCTGTTGAGTGTAGTTACAGCAGCCTTGCTGTGCGGCATCGCTACATCCCTGTTGGGTAATAAAGGCGCCTTGGGTGCTGCGGTCAAATTGATTGCCGGTATCTATATGACCCTCTCCATCGTTGCCCCTTGGGGACAACTCCGACTGGGCGAGCTGGCAGATCTAAAAGACCAGATTTTATCCGAAGGTGATCGGCTAACGCTCTCAGGACAAAATGCTGCCCGTGAAGCGATGGCCGAGAGCATAATCGCCAGTACCCGGGCATATATCTTGGACAAAGCCGAAACTCTCGGTGTCGAACTGACTGTGGAGGTGATGCTGGATGATTCCCAAATTCCCGTACCCGCTGGGGTACGTATCCGCGGGAACATCTCCCCATATAACAGGGAAAAGCTAAGCAGTATCATAGAAAGGGATCTCGGCATACCCACGGAGGCACAAATATGGATGTAATAACGATTAAAAATAAGGCATTGGAAGGCATACGCAAACATAAATATGCTTTGGTGGTTGCAGCCATTGGATTACTGCTTATCTGTATACCCTTCGGCGGCAGCAAGCCAGAAACCCAGTCCCAAACCCAAGCTTACCCGACGGAAGTAAATAGCATGGAACAAAGGCTCGAAGATATACTCGCCAAAATCGATGGAGCAGGGAAGGTGCAGGTCATGCTGACCGTTTCATCATCAGAGAAGACGGTATATCAGGAAGATACAGATCTGTCGGGGGGTGGCGCGGATACCTCCCGATATGATACGGTCATCATTAAAGACTCCCAGGGTAACGAATTAGGGCTAATACAGCAGGTGATCGGTGCTAAATACCAGGGTGCGATCATCGTCTGCCAGGGAGCCGGCAAGCCGGCTGTAAAACTGGCAATCGTCGAAGCGGTATCCAGGGCAACCGGCCTGGGCGCAGACCAGATTTCCGTATTGAAAATGAAATGAATGGAGGCAATCAGATATGAAAAACTGGAAAAAGAATTTGATGGCAGCGGCTGTGCTACTGGTGGTATGCGCCGGGATCTACATGAACTGGATGTATACCAATGCCCAAAGCGTTGCCGACCTGACCGATACTTTGGACGCAGAAAAGGTCATGTCGCAAAACGGTATTATTTTGGACTTAAATGAGCCGGTCAGCGGCGAGCTTGAGGGGGATACGGTATCCGATTATTTCGCTGCTGTTCGTCTGTCTCGCCAGGAAGCCCGCGACAACGCTGTAAGCCTGCTGCAGGAGGCAATGTCCTACGGTGAGGGCTCCGGTGCTGATCCGCAGGCGCAGTTGGAGCAAATCGTGCAGACTGCCCTGTGCGAAGCTCAGATCGAAAGCTTGATCATTGCTAAGGGCTATACGGATTGCGTTGCGTACATGACCGATACCGGAATCGCTGTAGCTGTTGCCAGCCCCGAGGGCGGCATGCAGCAAACAGATGTTGCAGTCATCGCTGATATTGTCATTACCCAATCGGGCTTTACCATGGAGCAGATCCGAGTGGTAGAAGTTCCGTAATCTATGCGCTGTCATTGCCGTTTCACGGACATGACAGCGTTTTTGTTTGAAAAAACCTTTCAGGGATTACATTGTGCATTGACTTGTAACAGTTTTTTTGGTATACTAACTAAAAAGTATGGTGTGTAAGTATGCACCTATGATTTAGGAGGTACTCCCATGGCTGATAATAAGCAGTATGTTACTCAGGTGCAGGATAACGGCATCGTTATGATCTCTGAGGACGTGATCGCCACCATCGTTGCCAACGCGGTGGCCGATGTTGAGGGCATCATTGGCCTGACCACCAAGCCCGGCGCGGATATTGCCGACAAGATTGGCATGAAAAACTGGGGCAAGGGCATGAAGATCACCATTTCCGAGGACAATTCTGTCTGTGTCGATTGCAATGTTGTCGTGGCTTACGGCCATAGCGTTGTCACGGTTGCTCAGGCTGTTCAGACTGCCGTTACTTCCGCTCTGGAATCCGCCACCGGCATTAATGTAGCCGCCGTCAATGTCAATGTCTGCGGTATCGTCCGCCAGTAAGAGGTAAACGATGACTAGAGCAAATGCCAGAGAACTGGCGGTACATCTGATTTATTCCCAGTCCTTCACCGGTGATGAGCCTAAGGATCTGATCGCCTTGCGGCTGGAGAAGGAGTATTATCAGAAGCTGTCCGCCGACAATGAAATTTATGAAGAGCGCCCCAGTCGTCCTCAGCGTGCGTATATCGATGCTGTGGTGGAAGGCGTTGCCAACCGTTGTGACGATCTGAATGAGCAGATCCAGAAATTCTCCATTGGTTGGGATGTAACAAGAATTTCCCGCCTGGCTCGTACCATTATGCAGCTTGCTATCTATGAGATCCTGTATGTTGAGGATGTTCCCACCGGCGTAGCTGTTTCTGAAGCGGTCCGACTGGCCAAGAAGTACGATGGAGACGATACCGGCTCCTTCGTTAACGGCATCCTGGGCAGCTTTGCCCGGAGTTTGAATACCGAGGAAGTAAAATGAGTGTCATCGGGTTTGATACCAGCAATTACACCACCTCCGTCGCATATTTCGACGGCAAGGATGGCGTAAATTGTTCCAAGCTTTTGCCCGTAAAAGAGGGCGAGCTTGGCCTGCGTCAATCCGACGCAGTATTTGCCCATATCAAAGGCCTGCCGGAGCTATCCGGCAGGCTGTTTTCCCATGTAAAGCGACCGCATATCACCGCAGTTGGTGTTTCGACCCGCCCCAGAGCCGTGGAAGGCAGTTATATGCCTTGCTTTATGGTTGGATATTCTCACGCAAAGCTCCTTTCTGACAGCCTGTGCGTTCCTCTTGTGGAAGTGTCCCACCAACAAGGCCATGTGGCTGCATCCCTTTGGAGCGCAGGCAGACTGGACTTGATGGATACACCCCACCTGGCTTGGCACTTGTCCGGCGGAACAACAGAACTCCTGCTGGTTGAACCCAATGGCAAAAATGTCCGCTGCACCAAGATCGGAGGTACAACCGATATTTCTGCCGGCCAGCTCATCGACCGTACCGGGCAGCTTCTGAATCTTCCGTTTCCATCTGGAAAGCACTTGGATGTCTTGAGCACTCAGGCAGTAGGGAAGAACATGTTTAAGGTCAAATGTAATGGTCCGGAATTCTCTCTGTCCGGTGTGCAGAATAAAGTTCAGCAGTTCTACCAGTCCTCCGGTGATGCCGCAGAAACTGCCGCATACACCCTGCGTTGTGTCGCCAACGCTGTCCACAAGGCTACGGAAAATGCCTTGCAGCAACACCCCGGTTTGCCTGTTGTATTCTCCGGCGGTGTTGCCTCAAATTCCATGCTCAGAGAATTGACAGCAGACTTAAATCCGGTCTTCTGCGATCCTCAGTATTCCACCGATAATGCCATGGGCGTTGCTGTCCTCGCCCACCGACTGACGGAGGGCTGATATGGAGCAGAAGGTCATTTCAGTTACACAAATCAACGAATATATCCGCGCCCAAATGGATGCAGATCCGCTCCTTGGCAATTTGGCCATTCGAGGTGAGATCAGTAACTATAAACTGTATCCCTCCGGTCACCATTATTTTACTCTCAAGGATGAAGGCGGTGCTCTTCGCTGTGTCCTATTTAAGGGCAACGCGATGCGCCTGCGATTCCGCCCGGAAAACGGTATGAAGGTCATCGCCATGGGCAAGATATCGGTCTTTCCCCGTGACGGTGCCTATCAGCTGTATTGCACAGCCTTGTCACCCGATGGTGTTGGTGATCTTCATGTTGCCTTTGAGCAGCTAAAGGCCAAACTAGCTGCCCAGGGACTGTTTGATCCTGCGCATAAGAAGCCGATACCGAAATATCCCCAAACCATCGGCATCGTCACCAGTTCTGCCGGTGCAGCCGTCCACGATATGCTTCGTATATTGCGCAAACGTTACCCCCTTTGCAAGGTCCTGCTCCTGCCAGTCCGGGTGCAAGGTGTAGAAGCCCCTCCGGAGATCGCTGGAGCGATACGCTACGCCAATCATTATCGCCTTGCAGATCTGATGATCGTTGGCCGCGGCGGCGGTTCTATCGAAGATCTGTGGGCTTTCAATGATGAACGGGTGGCCTATGCCATCTACGAATCCCAGATACCCATCATTTCTGCAGTCGGTCATGAACCGGATGTAACCATAGCGGACTATGTTGCTGACCTCCGAGCAGCAACCCCCTCCAACGGCGCTGAATTGGCAGTTCCCGATCAGGATGCTCTACGGCAGAACTTGGATGCCATGTCCGGTGCTATGGCCAGCAGCCTAACCCGTCAGGTAAAAGCTGCAAAGCAGCATTTGCAGGTCTTGTCCGCCAGCCCGGCTTTGCACAGCCCCACTGGCTACCTGGATCAAAAACGCAAGAATATTGAAATGCTAAAAAACCGCCTTGTGTCTGCTCAAATTCAGGGCACAGACCGTAAAAAACGCCGCTATGTGGAATTGGCTGCCAAGCTGGATGCCATGAGTCCATTGAAGGTGCTGACCCGTGGCTATGCCATGGCGCAAACAGAAACCGGCGAAGTATTGAAATCTGTCACCCAAGTCCAAAAGGGTGATACCATAACCGTTCATCTCAGCGACGGTCGCATCAATGCTGCCGTCACCGACAGGAAGGAGTGATCCCATGAGCGAGAAAATAATGACCTTTGAAGCCGCTATGCAGCGCCTGGAACAGATCGTTCGTGCCATGGAGCGTGGCGACGCACCTTTAGATGATAGTTTAAAGCTGTTCCAGGAGGGCACAGAGCTGGTTCGTTCCTGTGCAAGGATGCTGGATGAAGCCCAGCTTCAGATCCAAAAAGTTATGACTGCCCCCGACGGCAGCCCCGTAATGGAGGACTTTGCAGATGAAGCAGATGCTTAATGAGCGAACAGCGCAGTACCGCACCTATATCGAAGACTATATGACCCGGTACTATGCACGCTTCCATAACGAACCCCAAAAAGAACTCTTCGAGGCCATGGAGTATAGTCTCCTTGCCCCCGGAAAGCGCCTGCGCCCGGTTTTTGCCTTTGAGTTCTGCCGTATGTGCGGCGGTGATTGGGAAAAAGCAGCCCCCTTTGCAGCAGCTGTGGAAATGATCCACAACTATAGCCTCATCCACGATGACCTGCCTTGCATGGATAACGACGACTTCCGTCGCGGCAGACCCACCAACCATAAGGTCTACGGTGAAACCCTTGCTGTTTTGGCCGGTGACGCATTGCTGACCGATGCCTTTGCTGTTGCTGCTTCTGCAGACATTGCTGGTAGGGATATCGCCTTTGCCATTCAGGTTCTTTCGGAGAATGCCGGTTCTCTCGGCATGGTTGGCGGCCAGGTGCTGGACACTAAGAGCGAAGAGCGCACCCTCACCGAGCAGGAAGTGTTGGATATTCAGTCCCGGAAAACAGGTGCCCTGATCAATGCCGCCTGTGTTTTGGGTGTTATTGCTGCCGGCGGTACCCAGGAACAGCTCCAGGCTGCCGCAGGCTTCGCCGGAGCCTTGGGCATGGCCTTCCAGATCCGGGACGATATGCTTGATGTCATCGGTACTCAGGAAGAAATGGGCAAGGGCGTTGGCACCGATGCCAATAAGAACACCTTCGTCCGGCTCTATGGACTGGAAAAATGCGCCCATCTCGTGGATACTTACACAAAAACCGCCCTGGATCAGCTTTCCGCCTTCCAGGACACCGCTTATATGCGGGAACTGGCCTTGAGCCTGATTAACCGAACCGTATAAAAAACTGCCGCTCAATCGAGCGGCAGTTTTCGTTGATATTACAGCGTATCGATGACAGCCTGGATTCTCTCCACAGACCGCTCCTTGCCCAAAATCTGCATCACAGTATACAGATCGGGAGAATTGGTCTGACCGGTGACTGCCTGACGGATAAAGGTGGATACATCCGCAACAGTACCGGGGAAGGCGGAGGGATCTGCCTTGTAGGCCTTCATATCGGTGGTGAAGCCGATCTCTTCGGTAATGGCCTTGACCTTGTCAAACCATGCGGCAGAATCATCTGCAGGGTCATAAACCGCCAGGAACTTTTCCAGCACCGTCTTGATCACATTGTTTTCAAACCGATCGTCAAACACGGGCAGCTCCAGATAATCGTCGTAGAAGAAGCCCATGTAAGGCTTGGCGTCTTTCCAGACCGCCAGATCCTTTCTCGGCTTTTTGCCACCACGACCAATGCCAAGAATGGAAACGGCAAAATCCTTGTCAGCGACCAGTTTTTCCGCAAACTCAGGATCAAATTCCTTTGCCCACTCAGTCAGCAGCTCGTAGACTTCCTCGGCGCTCATCTTGGAGATGACATTCTTGGAAACGTCCACTAGCTTTGCGTAGTCAAATAGGCTGCCGGCAGGGTTCAGCTTCTTGGGACTGAACTTAAAATCATCAGTACTAGCATCGGGGTTGGCTCTGCGCCAGTCTTCAAAGTTGGAGTTAAGAATGGTCATGATGTACTCATAGACCGCCTTAACAGGGAAACCCTCGGCCTTGTAGAAGGTAAGTGCCAGCTCAGGGTCCTTACGCTTACTCAGCTTGCGCTTGGATGTGCCGTCCATCTTCATCAGCGGTCCGATGTGCACATACTTGGGCAGCTTGAAGCCTAGTGCCTTGAACAGCTGAATGTGGAAGGGCAGGGTGGGCAGCCACTCGTCACCGCGTACAACGTGCGTAGTACGCATCAGATGATCGTCCACCGCATGGGCGAAGTGATAGGTAGGAATGCCGTCAGACTTCAGCAGCACATGATCCACATTATTCTCAGTGATGGTCAGCTTGCCCTTAACCAGGTCGTCAAACTTAAACTGGTTCTCGATGCTGCCGGTAGATTTAAACCGCAGCACCCAGGGATTACCGGCATTCAGCTGAGCCTGGATGTCCTCCATGGAGCGGTCACGCCACATGGCATATTGACCGTAGTAACCGGTAGTCTCTTTATTGGCCTCCTGCTTTTCACGCATGGCAGACAGCTCTTCTTCTGTGCAGAAGCAGGGATAAGCCTGTCCCTCGGAAACCAGCTTCTTTGCATACACATGATAAATACCGGCTCTCTGCCGCTGACGGTAGGGACCGTAGTTGCCGCTGTCGCCGTCGTGGGTCGCACCCTCATCAAAGTTGATGCCGTAGTGTTTCAAGGTGTCGATTAGCACTTCAACAGCACCGGGCACTTCACGCTTGGCATCGGTATCCTCAACTCTGAGGAACAAAACGCCACCGCTTTGGTGTGCCATTCGCTCAGAAGTCAGACCCTGCACCAGGTTGCCCAGATGTACAAAGCCGGTGGGGGAAGGGGCCATGCGGGTGATCACCGCACCTTCCGGGGCGTTGCGCAGGGGGAATCTTTCCTCCAGCATCTCCGGTGTATCGGTCACATTTGGGAAGAGCAGCTGCGCTAAAGCTTGATAGTCCATAGTTTCTACCTCTTTCGTAGCATTTTCTTGCTGGATTATAACACAGCATTTGAAAGAAATCAATAAACCGAAGGTATAATTTACCCTTGCGGAAAGGAAATTACTGTGATAATATAGCTTTTAGTAATTCTTAGAAAGAAGCGTGAATGCAATGAGTGAAGAAATGACTTCCCAAGCCGCACCGAAAAAGCGAATGCTTTCCGGCATCAAGCCCTCTGGCGATCTGACCCTGGGCTCTTATCTGGGTGCCGTTAAGAATTGGGCAGAGCGGGCTGACCAGTATGATTGCTTTTACTTTATGGCCGACCTGCATGCCATCACCGTCCGCCAAAATCCTGCTGATCTGCGCCGCCGCACTTTGGAGCAGCTGGCACAGTACATCGCCTGCGGCCTGGACCCCGAAAAGAACACCCTGTTCATCCAGAGCCATGTCCACCAGCATGCGGAGCTGGGTTGGATCCTGGACTGCTATTCCATGTTTGGCGAACTGAGCCGCATGACCCAGTTTAAGGATAAGTCTGCCAAGAATGCGGATAATATCAACGCAGGCCTGTTTACTTACCCCAGTCTGATGGCCGGCGACATTCTGCTGTACCAGCCGGATCTGGTACCCGTTGGTGAAGACCAGAAGCAGCACGTGGAGCTGACCCATGTCATTGCCCGCCGCTTCAACGGCATTTACGGTGATGTGTTCAAGATTCCCGAGCCTTTCGTCCCCAAGGTTGGCGCGCGAATCATGAGTCTGACCAACCCCCTGGCTAAGATGTCCAAGTCCGAAAATGAGGATACAGGTCGCGTCCTGCTGATGGATCCTCCCGAGGTTATCATGAAGCAGTTTAAGCGGGCTATCACCGACTCCGATACAGAAAACTGCGTCCGTTATGACAAGGAAAACAAACCTGGTGTTGCAAACCTCATGACTATCTATTCTGCCGTTACCGGTAAGACTTACGAGGAAATTGAAAACGAGTTCATTGGCTGTGGCTATGGAAAGTTTAAGCCCGTGGTCGGTGAAGCAGTTGTGGAGCACCTGCGTCCCATCCGTGAGGAATCTGCGCGGTTGATGAAGGATAAATCCTACCTGGAAAACGTCTACCGCGACGGCGCTCAGAAGGCTTCCTACGTTGCCGAAAAGACCCTGCGTAAGGTCTATAAAAAGGTCGGTTTTGTTGCCAAATAATGTTTATTGCGCTGCTTTTTGAAAAAGCAGCGCAATTTTTTATGTAAACCCTTGACACGGATTCTGCAATAAGTTACAATAAATTACAAATCCCGACAGATTGGAGAATCCTATGCTACATAAGAAATTTTTGCTGCCGATCATATGCTGCGCAGTGTTAATAATACTGTTTGCTTTCACATTAACGCCTGCCCAGGCAGCCTCTTCCTCGGAGATCCGGGATCAGATCGATGCCATGGAACAGGAGCAGGAAAACCTGCGGGAAGAGATGGCAAAGCTGGAAGGACAGATTCAGCAAAACTCCGAGGATATAAAGACCCTTGTAGCCAATAAATCCGCTTTGGATCAGCAGATCAATGTACTTCACAAGCAAATTTCTGTCAGCAACGATCAGATTGCAGCTTATGCGCTTCTAATCGCCGACAAACAGCTGGAACTGGAAAAGGCGGAACAGTATCTGGCAGAATTGAATGTAGCTTATAAGGCCCGTATTCGTGCCATGGAGGAAGAGGGCTCACTTTCCTTTTGGCAGGTCCTTTTCGAGTCGCGTAGCCTGTCCGATTTTCTGGACAGACTGAATATCATCGAAGAAATTGCCAGAGCGGATAATAAACGATTAAAACAGCTGCAGTTTACTGCGGACTTGGTTGCCCAGGCGAAGGAAGATCTGCTTACCGAGAAGCAGGCTCTGGAGGCTGCCAGATTGCAGCTGAACCGGGATCAGCAAACTCTTGAAGCAAAGTCAGAGCAAGCCACCGCTGTTGTTGCCGACTTGCTGGCTAAGGGAATAGAGTATGAGCTTTTGCTTGATAAGGCAGAGGAGGATGAGCAGAAACTCCTGGACGAAATTGCAAAGCTGGAAGATGACTTTGACGATGCAGTATACCAAGAATGGCTTGCTACCTATGTTCCGCCGACCACAGCACCGGAGACTCCACCTGTCAGCGACAGTGGCTGGCTCACACCGGTGACCAATTATCGCTTGTCCAGCCCCTTTGGTATGCGTCCACACCCCATTCTAGGCTACGAGCGTATGCACAATGGTATTGATATGGCCTGCCCTGCCTGGACACCGATTTATGCAACCCGCGGCGGTAAAGTGACCATCGCAAAATACTCCGATTCTGCCGGCAATTATGTGCAGATTAACCATGGCGACGGCTATTCTTCCGTCTATATGCACATGATCCAGTATGTGGTTTCTTACGGTGATTATGTGGCTCAGGGACAACTTATTGGCTATGTCGGCAATACGGGTCTTTCCAAGGGCAATCATTTGCATTTTGGCATTTCCTACAACGGTACATATGTCAATCCCATGGAATACATAGGATAAAAAACACAGGGCATTTTGCCCTGTGTTTTTCACATAAATAAGTACAGTGCCAAAGTCAGGAGCGCAGAATTCTTCTCTTCTTGGCAATCTGCGGACATCAGCAGCAACAGAACAATAATCAACAGATCTCCGGTGTCCAGATCTTTTGGGATCAGCCGACGCAGAAACTCTCCTGCTTTGAATGCTGCTGGCGGTGTATATTTACTTTCCTGACATGCAGGCGGCACAGGATCTGGAGGCGGTGGAGCTGGATTCTGTGGCTGATTTTGCCGTCGTTGTGGTGGACCGGAATTCACCGGACTGCGCCGGTGGGAGCCATCCGGCTGAGGAATATATCGATTGTACATGACTTCACCTGCCCGGCAAAAATATGGAACCAGCACCGCCCAATGCCGTGGTAGCAACCCCGGCGATCTTGGCAGCACGCATGGCTTTTTCCAGCTTAATGATCCTGTGCTCGCTTAAGTATGGACGCAGCGCTTTTAGTAAATTCTGCTGATTCCGATCGATACCGGCTTGCTGTGCAATACCGACGATCTTTTGAATAGTTCCCGGGTCGATACCTCCCAGTGCTCCCTGTAATGGATTGACTGATGCAGCCGAAACCGGCTCGCTGACCGGCTCCGGCTCTTGTTTTCCACCCAGCGACTGCGCCATGTTCATGATCTGCGACATCATTTCCGGATTCCCCAGAATGGAGTTTAGCTTCTGTTCCATTTCATCCATCCTGGTTACTCCTTAACTGTTTTAGTAACGCCATCGCCTGGGGGTTATTCATCATCGAAGTTAATGTTTGCTTCGCCATCGAATAATCTCCGGCAGCCGCCCGGTCCATAGCCACCTTTAATTGCTCTGCCTGTGTTTGCTGTAAAAGGGCAAAAAGCTGTTTCCCTGCATCACTTTCTGCCACCTTTTTTATCTGCTCGGCAGAAAAATTGGGCAATCGTTCCATTGGACAACGCCTCCCATTCAAGATTCATAGCCTTTCTAGCAATACTATATGCTCAAAATGAAAAAATGTGCTTTACCGGTGTGGAAATTTCAGAATTGGTGTGTTATACTAATAAAAAACAAAACAGGAGATAAAATGAAAATTCTTGTCTTGTCGGACTCCCATGCCGGCCTTAGCTTTATGCGCCGTGCCATACGTTTTGTTAAGCCCGATGCGGTAGTGCACCTTGGCGATTACTACGACGATGCCCAAGCTATGGCAGAAGAGAATCCCAATATCCGTTTTCATATGGTCCCCGGTAACTGCGACCGCCACAGAATGCTCCGCTATGAGCCGGAGGTACTTTGCTACGATGTTTGCGGTGTCCGGCTTTATATGACCCACGGCCACAACCATCAGGTAAAGCTGACCTTACTTCGTTTGCTTTCGGACGCCCGTGCAATGGGCGCTGCTGCAGCTCTCTATGGCCATACCCATGTGGCTGATTGTCACAGGGAAGAGGATGGTTTATGGGTTCTCAACCCCGGCCATTGCGGCTCATCCGGAGGTAGTGTTGGTCTAATCGAAACAGACGGAAATACAATTAAAGCCTGCCGTCTTTTAGGGCAGGCAGACTTGGAGGTAACAGTATGATCCTAGCAGTTGACATTGGCAATTCCAATATCGTTATCGGCGGTGTAGAAGGGGAGAATATCGTTTTTGAATCCCGTATCCGTACCGACGCTACCAAAACTTCCGACGAATACTGCGTAGATTTGAAGATTTTGCTGGATGTCCAAGGAGTATCTCCTAAGGAGATAGAAGGCTCTATTATCGCATCGGTTGTGCCCCAGGTCCTCAATTCATTCCAGACCGCGATTAAAAAGCTCACCGGCAAAACCAGTTTGGTTGTTGGCCCTGGTCTGAAAACAGGTCTTAACATTAAGATCGAAAATCCTGCTCAGACCGGTGCGGACCTGGTAGTTGGCTGTGTAGCAGCCCTTCGGGAGCATAAGCCCCCCATGATCGTTGTCGACATGGGCACAGCAACCACGGTTGTTGTACTGGATGAAACCGGTGCTCTCATTGGTGGCTCCATTAGTCCCGGTGTCAAGATATCCATGGATGCCCTGACTGAGCGGACAGCGCTTCTGCCGGGTCTGCAGCTGGACCAGCCCAAAAAGGCCATCGGTAAGAATACCATCGATTGCATGCGCAGCGGCATCATGCTGGGCACAGCCTGCATGCTGGATGGCTTGATTGCCCGGATGGAAGCTGAGCTTGGTTGCAAGACGACTGTAGTTGCCACCGGCGGCATTGCAAAATTTGTCCTGCCCATGTGTCAGACCCCTGTCATTTATGACAAGGATCTGATCATCAAGGGTTTGGCTGCGCTGTACCGGGACAATAAGCGTCCTTAAATCAACATCAAAAACACAACTACCACAGCAAGTCCTATGGTTGCGGCGGCGGTCAGGGCGGTGTCGATTGCCTTGTCGATGCGGTACTGGCGGTTGGCGGCGTTGGGATAAGCGCTGGCGGTGACTTCCCGAATGGCAGTTTTGTTCATGGTTGTTTCCTCCTCGGTTTTGTTTGTACCTGGAGTATACAACATATAATGTCCAATAAATCGGACTCAATAATGAAATACCCGCACATTTTTTCGCATATAACCCGGTTGCATCCCGGATAAGAATGTGCTATGATAAGAAAAACTTTTAGAAGTGGAGAACGCCTATGAATTTCCTGGAAACCGTTATGGAAAAATGGAATATGCTCATGGCAAAGATTAAGCCCGTTGCTGAAACTGCCAAGAATGCCTGTGCGGAAGTGGCCCGTATCGTAAAAATCGGTGCTGGTTATGTAATCAAGATGCGAAAGATATTCCTGGCCATTCCTGTTGTCTGGGGGGCTATTTATCTGGCAATCTATAACCAGGCCAATTTGCCTGCCATTGTCGGTCTGGACTTACAGATCAACGGAGACTTTAATTTCCAGGTTATCCGCGAGTTGGCGGTCCTTGGCCCTGTGGTAATTACCGGTGTGTGCCTGCTGCTGATGTTCTGCTCCCGCCGCCTTCTGACACCATGGCTTGTCAGCATGTTCTCGTTGCTTCTGCCCGTGTTTATCCTGGTCACCAATACATTCCCCGCTTGACAAAGAAGCGTGCTGATTTCAGCACGCTTCTATCAATTCTATAAGTTCTTCCGTTGTACTAACAATCTTTGCGCCGGCCTGTTCCATTTCGGCAATGTCACCGTAACCCCAGGCAACCGCAATGGTTAGCAGCTGATTTTCCTTCGCACCTACCACATCAAAGATCGTATCACCAACCATCACGCCGCCTTGACCGATACGTGCCAACAAATAGGCGATCACATCTTCCTTTTTACTGCGGCTGTCATCGGGGGTTGCACCGCAGATGATCTCGAAATATTGTGCCAGTTCAAAATGATCCAAAATTTCAATAGCCATATGCTCCGGCTTGGAAGTAGCAACGAACAGCCGATGTCCTTTTACCTTAAGTGCATCCAGCATTTCCCGTATGCCGGGGTAGGGGAAGTTCTCAAATTTACCCACACTTACATACCGCTTCCGATAAATAGCAATGGCCTCATCGACCCGATCTACAGGAACACCGAATTTGGGAAAAGAATCCCGCAGGGGAGGGCCTACGAACACTCTGAGGACATTCCTCTCCGGAACAGGCAGTCCAAAATGCTCCAGTGCCGCAATGGCACAGTTGATAATTCCCTCTCCGGAGTCGGTCAATGTGCCGTCTAAGTCGAATAAGATGTTCATGTGTGCGGTAGTCCTTTCTCTGATTTTTATTAGAGTATCACAGATTGTGCTGTATATCAAACATTATTTGTATCGATATGAGGGCTGCTGCCGCTCTCTTCGGATCCCACGCCGCCATAACAAAAGCCACCCCGAGGGGTGGCTTTTGTTATGGCGGAGAGAGTGGGATTCGAACCCACGGTGGGTTGCCCCATCACCAGTTTTCAAGACTGGCTCCTTAAACCGCTCGGACATCTCTCCATTGGCACACCAGAAGGAATTCGAATCCCCGACCTTCCGCTTAGGAGGCGGACGCTCTATCCGGCTGAGCTACTGGTGCGTATTCTGCCCGGTTATTGTAACGAAAAAAAGCCGTCCTGTCAACAAAAACAGAGAGATTATTTTCCTTTGTCAACATATACTGTCCGGTAGAGTATGGAGAGGGGGAGAGAATATGGAGGAAAAGAACGACAGAACGACAGATATCGATGATCTGATATTTGGTGAGGAAGAAACCGGACCGTCTCAGCGGTGAAAACTTGGATTTTTTGGGAATACCTCTTTACAGATGCACCAGTTTCGGCTATAATATTACGGAAAAATCGAAACTGACAGAAATGAGTGCCTTTTATGAATATCGAATTTGATTCTTATAAGCAGAAATTGAATGATATCAAGCCTGCTCTGGACGGTCTTGCAGATTCCTTGAATCTGGAAGGCCTGCGCAATGAGCTGGAGCGTCTGCACGCAATGCAGGAAGCTCCCGGTTTTTGGGACGACCCCGACCGCAGCCAAAAGGTCGTGGTAAAAACCAAGCAGGCTGAGAACAAGATCACCCGCTACGAGAAGATGGTCTCTTCCTGGGAGGATCTGATCACCATCTGTGAAATGGCCGAGGAAGAGGACGACGATTCCATGCTCCCTGAGCTGAAGGACGGCTTTGCAGCATTGACTGCTGAAATGGAAGCCTGCCGTTTGGAAACTCTGCTCACCGGCAAGTATGACAAGAATAATGCCATGATGAGCTTCCAGGCCGGCGCTGGCGGCACTGAGGCGCAGGACTGGTGCCAGATGCTCTACCGCATGTATACCCGCTGGGCTGAGCGCAGCGGCTTTACCTATAAGATTTTGGACTACCAGGAAGGTGACGAAGCCGGCCTGAAGTCTGCTTCCATTATGATCGAAGGTGAAAATGCCTACGGTTTCTTAAAGGGTGAGAGTGGTGTCCACCGTTTGGTCCGTGTTTCTCCCTTTGATGCCAATGCCCGCCGTCAGACTTCCTTCTCCGCAATTGAAGTCATCCCCGAAATTGAGGACGATTCTGAGGACTTTGAGATCAAGCAGGAAGATTATGAAATGCAGGTTTTCCGTTCTTCCGGTGCAGGCGGTCAGCACATTAACAAGACTTCCTCTGCTGTTCGCTTGATCCATAAGACCACCGGCATCGTAGTATCCTGCCAGACCGAGCGGAGCCAGTTCCAGAACAAGGAAACCTGTCTTAGAATGCTGCGCAGTAAACTGGTAGAGATTCGTGAGCGCGAGCACCTGGCCACCATTGCCGATATCAAGGGTGTTCAGCAGAAGATCGAGTGGGGCAGCCAGATCCGTAACTACGTCTTCATGCCTTACACGTTGGTTAAAGATACCCGTACCGGCTGCGAAACATCCAATGTCAACGGTGTTATGGATGGCGCATTGGATCCCTTTATCGAGGCTTATCTGAACTGCCTGGCCTCCGGAAACTGGGTCACAAAATAAATTCTCGAAAATACTTGAAATTTCCAAATCTTTGTGCTATAATCACCAAGATTTGTGATAAACCCGTGGAGGGAGGTTAAAATTATGCCTTGGTATAAGCTCACCATTATTATCTTAGAGGTTCTGGCCAGTCTTGCTCTGATCGTCGTTATTTCCCTGCAGTCCGGTAAGGAAGCCGGCCTGGGTGCCATCAGCGGTAAGAACGATTCCTACCTGAGCAAGAGCAAGTTCGGCAACTTTGATAAGGGCCTGTCTGCCGCCACCAAGTGGCTCGCATTGGCTTGGGTTCTGCTGACCCTGTCTCTGAGCATGATTCCCTAATAAAATCTAACCACAGGGCCTGTCCCTGTGGTTATTTTTATGGACTTTTGCTTAGGAATATGATACGATAACCCAAACAAAAAGGAGGGCATATTATGAATCCCGTCAAGTTGGCAGGTCTGGAGCCTGCATCTGTTTTTGCATATTTTGAAGAGATCTGTGCCATTCCCCATGGATCTCACAATACAAAGCGGATCAGTGACTATTTAGTTGCATTTGCCGAGTCTCATAACATCCGCTATATCCAGGATGAACTGAATAATGTTCTGATGTTTCAGGAGGGCACCTGCGGCTATGAAGACCATCCTCCCGTAATTCTCCAGGGCCACATGGATATGGTCTGCGAAAAGGACGAAGATTGCCCCATAAACATGGACACTGACGGCCTGGATATCGCCCACGACGGTGAAAACATCTTTGCCAAGGGTACGACCCTAGGCGGTGATAATGGCATCGCTGTGGCTTATGCACTGGCTCTGCTGGCAGATAGGACCATTCCGCACCCACCTCTGGAAGTCATCATTACAGTCGACGAAGAGATCGGCATGGAGGGCGCTGCCGGTGTGGACCTGTCCATGCTGAAAGGCCGCACACTTATCAACCTGGATTCCGAAGATGAGGGCGTTTTCACCGTTTCCTGTGCCGGCGGTGCCAGAGGCACGATCACTGTACCGCTGCAGCGCCGTATGGTCTATGGCCCGTGTGTACGCTTGACCGTCGATGGTCTGCAGGGCGGCCATTCCGGTGTGGAGATCCACAAGAATCGGGCAAATGCCAATAAGGTCATGGGCGAATTCCTGAGCCGTGTCCAGAAGCTGATGCCTCTGTGCATCACCAAGCTTCAAGGCGGCGCCAAAGATAATGCCATTCCCAGATCCTGCCAGGTCACCTTGGTACCTTTGGGTATGTATATTGAGCGGATCAACGATGTGGCTGCTCAGCTTCAGGAAGAGATCCGCAGCCAATACGATGAACCCGATGCCATCGTCCGCGGTGATGATGTGGATGCTCTGGGTGGAAACGCCTTGACTACCGAAGAAACCGCAAAGGTCATCGCCCTTTTAAATGCTGCGCCCAATGGTGTCCAGGCATGGAGCCAGGACATTCCAGGCCTGGTGCAAACCAGTTTGAACCTGGGTGTAGTGAATCTTGACGAAAATTTGACAATGACCTTTGCCGTTCGCAGCAGTGTTAACGCTGAAAAGCGGGAGCTGCTTTCCAGACTGGAGGAGCTTGCCAAGTTCTATGACGGTTCCTACAGCGAAATGGGCGATTATCCTGCCTGGGAATACCGTAAGGATTCTCCCTTACGTGAAACAATGGTTCGTACTTTTAAGGAAATGTTCGATAAAGAACCGGCGGTTGTGGCCATTCACGCAGGCCTGGAATGTGGTTTGCTAAGTGAAAAACTCCCGGGGCTGGATTGCGTTTCCATCGGGCCTGATATGCAGGATATCCACACCAGCCGCGAAAAGCTGAATATTGCTTCAACTGTTCGCACCTGGCAATTCCTGCTGGAAACACTCAAAAAAATGTAAAGAAAAATGACCTGCATCGGCAGGTCATTTTTTGTATATTAAGCCTTTTGCCCACAGCACATCTGCCTTTGTCAGCACACCGGTTGCAAACAGCAGACATGTAAAGAGCACTGCGAATCCAAAGCCCCGGAACCAAGCTCCGTCTATTGTACTGCATACCATAATCGCCCCAACGACGCACAGGAAACTTAAAACCGCCCGGATAGGGGAGATGCTCACCTTGCCAATCATCAGCAAACGGCGCAAACTTAAGTAGAAATTCACCGCGTGGGTCACTAAAAAGCTGATAAAATATCCGAAGATTCCAAATTTGGGTAACAGTATGAACAGACAAATTACATCCATAGTGTTGGTAATGATGTTGTAACGGACAGAAGCTTTTTGCTCTCCCAAGCCTTTGATCATAGCATCCGTTACAGCATCCAGGTATAGCATAATGGCAAGCAGCGAAAACCATTTCAGATACCGTCCTGCATCCGCGTTTTGATATAGTCCAATCCCCAAATCATCAGCACAAAGAAACATGATGCCACCGCATAACGCCCCATACAGCAGCGCCACACGTAAACTTTTTCGCACCAAATACCGTATTCGCATATGACTTCCGGCCGCATGACACCGGGCAAGTTCCGGAATGAGAAGCTCCGTCAGTCCGAAAAGGATCGCCGCCGGGAACATCAGTACCGGAAATACCATACCGCTTACCACACCGAAGTCTGCCAATGCAGATGCCGTACCGGGATATAGCGCCAGCCGTTTCGGCACCATCAGATTTTCCACCGTACTGATTCCGGTTCGCAAATCATCTGCCACCGCCAGGGGAAGCGCCGTCTGCGCCAGCCTATTGGCTACCGGAATCCGCTTTCCTGTTTCCGGATGCTCCCGTGCCCGTAAAATCAAAAGGGCAATTAAGGTCATACAAGCCCCAAGGCAGCCTCCCAATATTACCGCCTTGCAAGACCTCACCGGATCATGTCCTGCCCATAGAGTCAAAAGCAGAACTGTGCAGACCATGGAAAACAGCTGCTCCACAACCTCGACTGCCGCAAGGGTTCCGATCCGGTTCGCTCCTGTGAAGTATCCGGTCATCACACCGCAAAGGCAGCTTACCGGCAGAAACACCGCATACAGTCGCAGCGCTCCAATGATCTCCGCATTTCCGATCCAATTTGTGGCGATCATCGGTGCAAGCATGTACACAAGAAACCCAACCGAGCCACTAAACAGAATACTGTATAGCAAACATCCTGACAGCACCCAAGTCACATTCTTGTGCCGGCCCCGTCCCAATTCCTCCGCAGTCAGATACATTGTCGCTGTCCGAATACCGCCCATCCCTGCCACCATTGCCATTACACCTACTGACATGGTCAATTGCAGCAAACCAATACCCTCCGCACCGATCCGCCCGCTTAAGTAAACCTGGAAGGAAGTTCCCACCAACCGCAGCAGCAGATTGACGCCGGTCAGCATCAAGGCGCTGTAAAATATCGGCATTTTCCTACGCAAAACAAATCCCTCCTTGTCCACAGTCTATGCGGACAAGAAGGGAAGATAGAACGCACTTATTCGGTTCGGTTAACTTCATCGCACCACAGCGCCAAGGGGCACTCATCGCATTTGGGGTTTCTGGCGATACAAACCTCCCGGCCAAACAACACGATTCTGTGGCAAAAATCCGAACTTTCCTCCGGCGGCAGGATGGCCCGAAGCTGCTGTTCAACCTTTTCCGGCTCTTTGCCTTTGGATAGACCCAGTTTTCCACAGATACGGATGCAGTGCGTATCACAGACAACGCTTCCGGGCACACCGTAAAGATCGCCCAGTAACAGATTAGCAGTCTTTCGTCCAACACCGGGAATCCGCAGAAGCTCTTCCATTGTTCCAGGAACTTTTCCGTCGTAATCGCGGATCAGCATTTGGCAGCCCAAAACAATATCTCTAGCCTTGTGTTTATAAAAACCGCAGGAGTGTACCAGCTCCTCAACGTGGTTGATATCAGCCGCTGCCATGGCCTCCAGGGTGGGATAAGCTTTAAACAGGGCCGGTGTTACCAAGTTTACTCTGGCGTCTGTGCATTGAGCTGAGAGCCGCACAGCGATCATTAGTTCATAGTCCTTGCTGTAATGCAGGGCGCAGGGCGCTACCGGATATTTTTCCTTCAGTGCGCCAATAATGGCAGATACTTTTTCTTTCAACCCATTTCGCCTCCTTTTGCGCCATTATAGCACAAAAAAGAAGACTTGAAAAGAAGCAGTTTTTGTTATTGTTCTTCGTTGACCTCTGCCGTCAATGCAGAAATTTCATAGGCCGTCCGTTCCTGAGGGCCTTCCTCCGTCACTTTCGTATACACCCGGCTTTGCAGGCGACCAACGATCCGCACGCCGTCCCGAACATCCAGCTGAGCGATCTCCTGAGCGGTCCGACCCCAAAGAATACAGGGCAGATAATCCGCCCTATGAAAGCCCCTCGGGACGGCCAGCATCACATCGCAGATTTCCCGACCCAGCGGCGTCCTCCGATAAACAGGCTCCTTGCAAATTAGTCCATCCAGCTGCACATCGTTAATTGGCTCGCCGTCTTCTGCCTCAATGCGCATGGCATATACAAAGATCAGCAAGCGCCGAACGCCATCTGTTCGGCTGTTGTGCGTCCGCACTTGCCCCGTAACTGTCAGCATTTCACCGCCGGAAAGATCCATCTCATTTAATACATGTTCTTCCGCCACCACCGGAAGCATGTCTACAGCACCGGATAATCGGGGCACCTCAAGATAGAACCGGTAAAATCGCCGCCCGTGATTTTCGTGCGAAAACTCCGGCAGTGTTGCCAATGTGCCTCGTAATGTGATCTGATTGTTCGTATGTTCCATAGTACCACCTCAAAGTCAGTTGTATGGAACATCCTATGGGCAAGGAAGTAACTTCATACCAAAAAAGTCAACCCCGGAATACCGGGGTTGACTGCGTCTCATCTTCTCTTGGTCGGCTTCTTACCGACGGATGGTTTTTTGCCCGGTACTTTGCCTTTTGCCGGCATTTTCGGTGGGGGAGTGGTGGGCTTACCCTGTCGGGGCGGCACAGCTCGGATCAGACACTTGGGTCCGGAACCGATCAAATCTTCCCGGTGGGCCTTCAGCAGTGCTTCACGCACCAAATAGTAATTCTTAGGATTCCGGTACTGGATCAGTGCCCGCTGCATGGCCTTTTCGTGTGGATCGGTGGGTACATATACCTTCTCCATGGTCCGGGGATCAAACCCGGTGTAATACATCACCGTGGAAAGGGTAGAGGGCGTGGGGTAGAAGTCCTGTACCTGTTCCGGGTTGTATCCCATCTCTCGAATGTACTCCGCCAATTCAATGGCTTCTTTCAAGGTCGAACCGGGATGGCTGGACATGAGATAAGGCACCAAATACTGATTCATACCATACTGCTTGTTCAACGCCCAGTACTTGTCCACAAACCGATTGTAAACAGCATTTCTGGGCTTACCCATTCGATCCAGCACAGCATCAGACACATGTTCCGGCGCAACCTTCAGCTGACCGGAAATATGGAACTGAACCAATTCCTTAAAGAAAGTATCCTTCTTATCCGCCATCAGATAGTCAAAGCGAATACCGCTGCGGACAAATACTTTCTTCACACCGGAGATTTTCCGCAGCTTCCGCAGCAGCGCAACATAATCGGAATGATCCGCTTTCATATTTTTGCACGGTGTGGGGAACAGGCATTGCCGACCGCCGCAAGCCCCCTTGGTCAGCTGCTTTTCACAGGCGGGATGCCGAAAGTTCGCAGTCGGGCCGCCCACATCGTGAATATAGCCCTTAAAATCTTTGTCCTTGGCCATGATCTCCGCTTCCCGGATAATAGACTCATGGCTTCTGGTCTGAATGATCCGTCCCTGGTGGAATGTCAGCGCACAGAATGAGCATGCGCCAAAGCAGCCCCGGTTGGACACCAGGCTGAACTTGACTTCCTCAATGGCCGGCACACCACCGGCCTTGGCATAGCTGGGGTGCCATGTCCGCATATATGGCAGTTCGTATACCGCATCCATTTCCTCAGTCGTCAGAGGCTTCTGGGGAGGGTTCTGCACTACAAACAGATTGCCATAGGGCTCCGCTAACCGTTTTGCAGTAAAGGGATCACAGTTGCCGTACTGGATCTTAAAGGACTCCGCATACCGCCGCCGATTGGCCTTCACCTCATCAAAGCTGGGCAGGGTAATTGTGGGCAGGCTGTTATCCAGCTCAGTGGTCTTGAACACCGTTCCGTCAATGTAGGTGATATCCTTCACATCCATACCGGCATTCAGCGCGTCAGCGATCTCCACGATGCTCTTTTCACCCATACCGTACATGAGAAGGTCTGCCTGACTGTCCAGCAGGATGGACCGCTTCATAGTCTCAGACCAGTAATCGTAATGACCCAATCGCCGCAGGCTGGCTTCAATGCCACCAATGAGGATCGGCACATCCTTGTACGTCTGACGGATCAAGTTGCAGTAAACAACCGTTGCATAGTCCGGCCGCTTGCCCATAACACCACCGGGTGTAAAAGCATCCGTTTTGCGCTTATGCTTGGTTACAGAATAGTGGTTCACCATAGAATCCATATTACCGCCGGACACCAGGAAACCCAGTCTGGGGCGGCCGTATATATCAATGGACTTAGGATCCTTCCAGTCGGGTTGAGAGATGATACCAACACTGTATCCGTGATTTTCCAATACACGGCTGATAATCGCATGACCGAAAGAGTGGTGATCCACATAGGCATCACCAATAACATATACAAAATCGCAACTTTCCCAGCCCCGATCGATCATGTCTTGTTTGCAGATAGGTAGAAAGGCCATATGAAACCTCCAAACATTCTTTTTGTCATTATAACATCTGTTTTACCAAAAGGGAAGTGTCAATCTTTATACTGGTCATTGCGAGGAGCCGCAGGCGACGTGGCAATCCCCTTGACATAAGCGGTATAATAATTTCAGGAAGGAAGTGCTTTATATGGCTGTCAGACTCAACGAAGACAAAGAAATGGTTGCCTCCATTAAAGAGGGTTTAAAGCGCACCGGCGGATATTGCCCTTGCCGCCTTCAGCGCACGGAAGAGAATAAGTGCATTTGTGAGGAATTTCGGCAGCAGATTGCAGATCCTAACTTCAAAGGTTACTGCCATTGCATGCTGTATTATAAGGATTAAAAACTTTTGCAAAATCCGTAAAAAGTTGTTGACAAAGCGAGCTATGCGTGCTATCATAGCAAAGCGGTTTGCGGAAGCAACCATGGAATGAAAATGGGCGAGTGGTGGAATTGGTAGACTCGCTAGATTCAGGTTCTAGTGTCCATTACGGACGTGCGGGTTCAAGTCCCGCCTCGCCCACCATTTTCTTTCTTAATTACATATTTATGGGCGAGTGGTGGAATTGGTAGACTCGCTAGATTCAGGTTCTAGTGTCCATTACGGACGTGCGGGTTCAAGTCCCGCCTCGCCCACCAAAAAGAAAGACATGCGTTTGCATGTCTTTCTTTTTGATATGCGGGACTTGAATCATCTAGATGCAGATGTCCGGTGGACATCTGCTTGCCGACGGCTGGACGGCGGCAACACCTTAGTTTTCGTCCATTCCCGGACGAAAACGCAAACAAGGCTGCGCCTCGCCCACCAAAAAGAAGCGATACCCTGTGGAGCGTCTCTTCTCCTTTTTCGCATTTTTCTTGATATTAGGGGCTTGAAATTAATATTTTACTTGCAAATACTGAACATAAACGTTATCATATACCTGTAATACAATCATAGGGAGGAAACAAACTATGCCAATGCAAATGGGCTTTCGCTGGTACGGCGAAGGCAATGACAAAATCAAACTTTCCGACATAAAGCAGATCCCCGGCGTGACCAGCATCGTCTGGGCACTGCACCACAAAATGCCCGGTGAAATCTGGGAAGAGCATGAGATTGCTGAAGTGATGGATCAGCTTCATGCCCATGGCTTCAACGGTGATGTTGTTGAGTCCGTCAATGTCCACGACGATATCAAGATCGGCCTGCCCACCCGGGATCAGTACATTGAAAATTACAAGCAGTGCATCCGCAACCTCAGCAAGTACGGTGTCAAGGTCATCTGCTACAACTTTATGCCTATCTTCGACTGGACTCGCTCCAACCTCTTCCATGAGGTTGGCGACGGCTCTACCGCTCTATTTTACGAAAAGGGCATGATCCAGGATGATTATAATGCCATGGCAAAGTACATTCTGGACTTTACCGAGAAGTACAATATGTCCTTCCCGGGATGGGAACCTGAGCGTATGGCAAAGTTGGATGAACTATTTAAGGCCTATGCTGATGTTGACCACGAAAAGCTCTGGGCTAACCTCAAGTACTTCCTGGAAGCCATTATGCCCACCTGTGAGGAGTGCGGCATGAAGATGGCCATTCATATGGACGATCCTCCTTGGGACATTTTCGGCCTGCCCAGACTGCTAATCAACGAAGCAAACATTGACCGTTTCCTGAAGATGGTTGATCACCCCTGTAACTGTCTTACCCTGTGCTCCGGCAGTCTGAACGCCGACCCCAATAACAATGTTGCCGATATCGTCCGCAAGCATTGCCACCGCATCGCCTTTGCCCATATCCGGAACGTCAAGCATTTCGAAAACGGAGACTTCTCCGAAGCATCCCATCGTGACTGTGACGGTGACACCGGTATTCTGGACATATTGAAGGCTTACCACGACTGTGGCTTTGAGGGCTATATCCGTCCCGACCATGGCCGCCACCTGTGGAACGAAGGCCCCGGCAATGTCCGCCCCGGCTATGGTTTGTATGACCGTGCCCTGGGTATCATGTATATGCTGGGTGTGTGGGATTTGTTGGACAAGCTGAACAATAAATAACTTGGAGGTAATATAACATGATGAATCTTCCCTTGAACGTTGATTTTACCGGTAAGGTAGTGGTTGTCACTGGTGCAGGCGGAGTTCTGTGCGGTGATATGGCCCGTGCTTATGCGCAGGCTGGCGCAAAGGTCGCTGCCCTGGATCTGAATGAAGAAGCTGTCACCGAGTTAGCTGACGAACTGAACGCAGAAGGCTTTATCTGTAAGGGTTACAAGGCCAATGTTTTGGATGCCGAAGCGCTGGAGTTGGTTCACCAGCAGGTCTTATCTGACCTTGGTCCCTGCGATATCCTGGTAAACGGTGCCGGCGGCAATAACCCCCGGGCCACCTGCGATAACGAGTACCAACACGAGGCCAAGGAGGGCGGCAAGTCCTTCTTTGATCTGGATCCCAACGGTGTGGACTTCGTGTTTAAGCTGAACTTCCAGGGTACTCTGCTGCCCACCCAGACCTTTGCCAAGGACATGGTAGCACGCAAGAGTGGTAACATTCTGAACATTTCTTCCATGAATGCCTATATTCCTTTGACCAAAATTCCTGCCTATTCCGCCGCCAAGGCCGGTATTTCGAACTTTACTCAGTGGCTGGCTACGCACTTTGCCGGCACCGGCATCCGCTGCAACGCCATTGCACCCGGCTTCCTGGTGTCCAACCAGAACAGAGCATTGCTGTTTAACGAGGACGGCACGCCTACCGCCCGTTCTGCCAAGATCCTGAACGGCACTCCCATGGGCCGCTTTGTTGACTCTGCTGAACTCCTGGGCGGTGTCTTCTTCCTGACCGACGATAAGGCAGCTTCCGCCATCACCGGCGTTGTTCTGCCCATCGACTGCGGCTTCGCCGCATACTCCGGTGTTTAAGGGAGGGTAACCATGACTGTTCTTGAAAGACTTCGCAACTCCGTTGTCGTGCCTGTTGTGGTGCTTGATCGGGTAGAGGATGCCATTCCCACCGCAAATGCCATGGCTGCCGGCGGGGTGGATACTATGGAAATCACTTTCCGCACCGCCTGTGCTCCTGAAGCCATTCGGGCAGTAGCGGATAACTGCCCCCATGTCCTGGTAGGCGCAGGTACCATCATCAATGTGGAGCAGGCAAAGCTGGCTGTTCAGATGGGTGCAAAGTTTATCGTCTCTCCTGGCTATAGCGAGGAAGTGGTTCGCTGGTGCGTGGAAAACAATATCCCTGTTGCTCCCGGCTGCGTCACTCCCACCGAGATCATGGCCGCGCTGAGCCACGGATTGACCATGGTAAAATTCTTCCCCGCCAATGTCTACGGCGGTTTAAATGCCATGAAAAACCTGGCGGCTCCCTTTGTCGGTCTCAAGTTCCTGCCCACCGGCGGCGTGAATACCGCTAATATCAAGGAATACTGGGATGCACCCTTTATTCATGCTGTCGGCGGCAGCTGGGTTTGTCCCAAGGCCGAGATTGCTGCGGGTAATTTCGAAAAGATCACCCAGCTTTGCATCGAAGCAAGAGCTGCAGTCTTGGGATAAGATTGAAAATCCTGCGCTACGTGACTTGTTGATTAAGAAGAGATATCCATCGGATATCTCTTCTTTTCTGCACTAAGATGAGTAAAAGGAAATAACCTTATTTAGGAAAAATCTCTTGATTGTCATATTGGTACAGTGGTATAATGCAAACACAGCATGATTTGATGTAATTAATCTTTAAGGGAAGAGAAAAAATGAACAAAAAAATTCGTTGGATTGCGGAAACTGGTGTTATGTTGGCTGCGCTTATCGCATTACAAGCCGTAACAAAACCACTTGGCCAGCTTGTCACCGGTTCTTGTGTAAATGCCGTTTTGGCGATTTCGGTATTGGTTGTTGGATTAAGCAGCGGTGTGGTTGTGTCACTCGTCAGCCCTGTTTTTGCCTTTCTATTCAATATTGCTCCTAATTTTGTCACAGTGCTGCCCATCATGATAGGTAATGTTTGCTTTGTAACATTACTCAAGCTTGTTATTGGCAAGCAGCATACCTCCGTCTGGCGGAGATTTTTGGCTCTGGGAGCAGCATCCGCTGTCAAATTTGGCATTCTTTATCTGCTTGTCGTAGAGGTCATTTGCGGCAGTATGGCCGATGCTTTACTGGGCCAAAAGATTGGTACAGTCGTGGTACTTGCCCCACCTATGTTAAAACTACTGCCGACAATGTTTGCCTGGCCTCAGTTGATTACTGCATTTATCGGAGGTTCTGTAGCATTGTTAATTTCTCCGATCCTTCGTAAATCACTGCATCGCTAGTGCCCGAGCAAGACGATTTAGGAAATAACAAATCCCGTGATCGATTGATCACGGGATTTGTTATTTCTAATTTCTTACTTGTTCAGCAGGAAGACTCTGCCGTCGCACCATTCAACACCGGTCAGTTCGTTGAAAGTAAAGGCAACCTTGAATGCCTCACCGGGCTTGGATACCCACCAGGTGGTGGTGTAGCAGTAGCTTTCAGAGCCACCGGTCAGCCAAACCCGGTTCAAACTACCGTTGTCGCTGATCGACTTCACTTCACCCAGCGTGTAGTTGCCGGGCTTTGCTTCAAAATGAACATCCTGATATGTGGCTTTTGTAACGAAGTTTACATTGCCTACTGATAGATAACCGACGCCTTCCTTGAATCGGATATACAGCTTGTGCTCGACTGTTTTCGTGAATCCGTCACTGTTTGTATCAAAAACGAACTTCACTTCAGTTTCAACATAATCCAGCACATTGTCCTCAGTCAGTTCCACTACCGTGTAATCAGCATCCCGGTAGTAATCTGTGCCGGAACCCATCACATTGCCGTATTTTCTAAAGTTGGCGACATAAGTGTCATCAGGCGTTCTCTTCAGACGAATGGTGTAGGCATTATTGCCTTCTGCGTCTGCAGCGGTAATTTCCATTTCATTGATAGAAGATTCGGGCAGCTTCTCAGCAGTCCAGGTATATTCCTTACCGTGATACTTCATGGTACCGTCAGCGTTGATGGAAAAACTATCGTTAGGAACAACGCTGTTGTACTTCAGAGCCGACCAAGCACCCACAAACATTTCCAGATTGGGAATGGAAGGTTCGGTGGGAATGGATTCTTCGATCGTAGGATTGCTTTCGGGTTCATTGGTTTTCTCGTCGTTTGTGTTTCCGCATGCGCACAGGCTTAGGGCCATAACCAGGGTCAGGATCAGTGCAATGTACTTTTTCATAATATTTATTCTCCTTTGATTTTACTGGGCGCTTCGCCCTTTCTGGTGATAAGGGGTTTTCAAAATTACGGCGGTTTTATATTTTTCAAAAATTTTTCAAGATTATTTCGAATTTCCAAAAACTTATCGTCCGGCATTGGATGCCTTTGCTTATCCTCCAGAAACAGATAGTAAAGATTGTAGTGATCCAAAAGAATACCCCCTTATCAGCCTTTCTGTTGATAAGGGGGATGAACTTGTCATTCGGTTTTACGGATTCCAAAATTTTTCCCGCGCGCAGGTAGCGGTGTAGGTTATGTCATCAATGGTGAGAGTATCTGCTTCTTGATCAAAATGCATCCAGAAGAACTGAACTGTACGCTTGGACATCCATGCGGTATCCGTTCTCGGAGTATCCAGCTGGACTTCATAACTTGCGCCTGCGTCTGTGAGATAACCCCGACCGGTAAATGTTGAGGTATGCTCCACTTCTCCGTCTCGGAGCACAATCAGTTCGCCGGAAATAGCCGTGTCGGTCATTTTCGTGATCTGTAAAACAAATTCGTGTTGAGCATCCTGTCGGAAGCAGAAGTCGCACAAGCCTTCACCGGACCACCGTTCGTTCTGGGAAAGAATCTGTATTTGAGGATTCACTCTGTGTCGAACCATTGTGACTTTGTAGATATCTGCGAATGTTAGGTTTTCTGTCACTGGGTCGTAGATCAGTTCTGTATCCCAGTATTGATGGGACGACATGCCAAAGGAAACCGGTGTTTCAAACTGAAGGGTGTACTGTATTGTCCCGTCATCATTTACCGTGCCTGTACCGGCAAAATTCGTGTCATGATATTCTTCGTAGAGCAATGAGACTTCCAAATGGCCGGATATGGTGCTGTCATCCATCTGATCTATAGACAGATCAAACCGCTTGATATGATTAAAACCGATGGATTCACCATAGCCGTACCACTGCATGGGATCTTCCTGAACATAGGATTCCGGTTCCGGCTGTGTCAGCAATACGGCCGCTGTGATGCCGCCAAGAGCAACCACGGCTGCCGTGATTCCGGCAATGATCTTAGTGGTGATGCCTGCACCAACCGCCGCAGAACCTGCGGTAGCGCCTGCAGCAGCAGTTCCTGCTGCACTGCCATTGCTTCCGCTTGTAAACAGCCAAAGCAGCAGCGGTACAACGCCTGCGCAGTGCAGCTTGACACCGTTCTTCTTCTCGTAATCCTCAACTGCCTTGCCGATGGCTTTTCTGCCGTAATTCAAACGACTCTTGACCGTACCTTCCGATACGCCTTGAATGGTAGCGATCTGGCTGACCGACAGTTCTTCAAAATACCGCATCAGTAGGGCAGAGCGCTGCTCTTCCGGTAAGGAATCGATCATTCGATGGATCGTTGCCTTCAGATCCGCCTGATCCAGCGCCGCATCGGGAATGAACTCCGTCCGATCTTCTTCAATCGTATCAAATACGCTGTACCCATCTTCATCCTCGTCCGCCAGCAATTCCTTGCGCTTGCGAAAATGTGCCGTACACCGATGATAAGCGATCTGTCGACTCCAGGTCACAAATGCGGCCGGTTCGTTCAGCTGACCAATGGTCTGCAGGATCTCCATAAAGGTATCCTGTGTCAGATCGGCAGCCAGCTCCGGATCGGATACGGTTTTTAGAATATAGTAATAGATGTCTTGATAAAAGGTATCATATAAAGCTGTAGCTCCGTCATTGTCGCCCTTTTGGGCACGGATTACCATGGAAACCAATTTCTCTTTTTCAATCATGATGTACCTGCATTTTTAATCTGTAGTCTAGTGTAAGGAAAGGATATTTGCCATGGCGGTAAAGAACTGTTTATTGCTGGGAAACGGCTTTTCACGGTTGGCCTGAGCAGGGAAGTAGCGTTGCCACAGATCCTTGTCACCATTTTCCCATGCATCCTGTATGGCGGTGCGAATGGTATGCTCAATTGGCCGGCTGCTGGCAAGATTCAGTATCCTTGCAATCTGGGGATACAGCTCTTTGCACATGGGTATGCTGATGTCTTGCATTACCAGTGGTATGCCTACCAATATTTGCTGATAACCAATCAAATTGGTCTTAAAGCTTAACTTATTCAGCTGATGAATGATCATCCGGCGCAGCTTATCTTCGGTAAGTGCGCCCGGTGTTGTCTTGCTCAGCATTACATCCAGCTGTGACAGAAATATATCAGAATCCACCGGCAAAAGGAAAAGCTTTGTAATGCCAAGCGTTTCTGCCCGTCGGCAAACATCATCACTGGTTACGGAAGTGACACCGATGACCAGCTCAGGCAATTGATCCTGGCATCGTTCCAAAACAGACAATCCGTCCCGTTGCGGCAGGGAAAGATCCATCAGCAACACATCCGGTCGAAGGTGCAGAAGTAGGTCCAGGGCGGTATTGCCGTCGAAACAGCGTACAACGGAATGCTCGGAGTTCAGCTGATTTTCCAGCATATGACCGAAATCGTCCGAGGCTATAGCAATGACGATCCTTAGCATCTTCTTCCTCCCGTGATGATAAATTTCATAAGGAAGAATATCATAATATTCAAAATTTCGCAATCGTTTCCGGCTTTGTTTTTTCGACAAAAATCGCCTGACCCTCAGCGGCCTTGAAACCGCCGTGCGTAACCGCATTTGCGGCATAGCTCCTCGGTAGCCTTACCACAGGAAAAGCCGTTGTAGAGTGCCTGTGCCCGCACAGCTGACAGAATCTGCTCCATGTCCTGTTGCAGTAGATTCCCCAGCGCGATATCACCTTCGTGATCCAAACAGCAGGGGACAACCGTACCGTCGCACAGAACGCCGATTTGATCCCGTAAGCCATAGCAAAATACATCCTGTCCTTGATCATCGCCTGAAAGATCCGGCCAATCAAATTTATCGCCATGCTCTAAGTACACTCTATGTCCAATGCGGATACCTCTCGGTTCTGTTACCCATTCCCCGGGAAATGCCTTATGCATCGCATCCAAAATCTCAGGATTCAGCTGGTCCGCACCGCCACCATTCCATAGCCGATAGCAAATGATCATCTTTCCTTCGGCCTTATTGCCGAATTCTAAGCAATCCTCCAAATACTTGGAGAAAGGAACGGAAAGGTCGTTGGCTTCAAATGCATGCATAGAAACATTGACCTTGTGTACATGATTATCGATCAGCACATCACCACATTTCCTAAGCAAACTGCCGTTGGTGGTAATAATGACCTTAAACCCGGCTTCATAGGCTAATTGCAAATATTCAGCCAAATGAGGATGACACAGCGGCTCTCCCATTAGGTGGAAGTACAGATAATCCGTCCAGGGCTGGAGTTTCTGCAGGATCACTTTAAATTCAGCTTCCTGCATCACCATTGGCTTCCGCTTGGTGCCGGGACAGAAACTGCACCGCAGGTTGCAGACATTAGAGATTTCCAGATA
Organism: Oscillospiraceae bacterium; assembly: GCA_017624715.1. Lineage (GTDB taxonomy): Bacteria > Bacillota > Clostridia > Oscillospirales > Oscillospiraceae > Faecousia. Next base: position 26,303 of record JAGAMN010000009.1, on the reverse strand, counting down.
TACTTTCTTAAACCGCTTCACAGTATCCCTCCCAAGACATTTTCTCTATTATAGCAAAATCCCGAGATATTTCAACTTGAACATTGCAGTTTGCTGTGCTATGATTGGTAAAATGAAAGGGGAGATCGATATGTTTGGTATGCCGTCTATGATCGAACTGAATACCGTTGCGGAATCCGTGGCCTTGTGTAAGGAATTGGGCCTGTCTTTTTTGGAACTGAACACCAATTTTCCGAATCAGCAGCTTCACCTGCTCGATCCTGCAGAGCTTAAAAAACAGGCCCAGGAAGCCGGCATCTTTTATACCATCCACTTAAACGATGAGCTCTATGTTGCGGATTTTAATCCCCATGTATCCCAGGGCTATCGTGATGCTGTGCGGGAGGCTATTGCTTTTGCCCAAAATGTTGGCGCACCGGTTCTGAATATGCACCTTTGCACCGGTGCTAAATATACAATGCCGGACCGTAAGGTGTATTTCTACGAGGCATATGAAGCCCAGTATTTGGAGGAAATCACAGACTTCCGTGATTTGTGCACCCAGTTTATCGGTGATGCACCCATCCGTATCTGCGTTGAAAATACCTCCGGTTATCTGCCATTCCAGAAAAAGGCGCTGGAAATTCTGTTACAAAGTCCTGCCTTTGGCCTTACTTTGGACATCGGTCATAACTGCTGCGCAGGTAATGTTGATGAACCCTGGATTCTTTCCCATTCCGATCGCCTGCTGCATATGCACCTGCACGATGTAACCGACGGAAAGAACGACCACATGCCCTTTGGCACAGGAAACATTGATCTTCCTAAGTACCTTGCCATGGCAGAAAACCGCACCGCTGTGCTGGAAGTAAAGACCATAGCCGGTCTTCGTCAGACGATTCATTGGCTAAGAGAATAATAATGAACCACCGGTAAAACCGGAAGTTCTTTATATTCTATCTTAATACAACAAAACTCTCCTGCTTGGAGAGTTTTTGCTTATATGCAACGAAATAGCGGTTGACAGGAGAGTTTCGACGGGATATTCTTAAACAAGAAAAGGAGGCATGTTTATGCTGCAAACCGAACAACGCAATCCCAACACCATGCATATTGACAAATGCTCCACCAACGAAATTTTAGAGTTTATCCAGATCGAAAACATATATGCCGCACAGGCCGTAGGTAAGGCCCTTCCGCAAATTACAAAGGCCTGCGATGCCATTGAAGCTCAGATGCGAAAGGGCGGCCGACTGATTTACATAGGTGCCGGCAGTTCCGGTCGCCTGGGTGTTTTAGATGCTGCCGAATGTCCGCCTACCTATGGTGTTTCTCCGGAAACCGTTATGGGTATCATGGCCGGCGGTAAAGAATGTATGTTCCGTGCCTCCGAGAACGCAGAGGATGGCGCAGATGCCGGAATTCGGGATCTGAAAGAGCATAACATCACAGCGAATGATGTGATTGTCGGAATTTCCGCTGCCGGCAATGCCGCTTACGTAGCTGAGGCTCTGCGCTTTGCAAAGTCAATTGGAAGCGTCACGATTGGCCTAACATGTAATCACGGCAGCCTGACCGATACGATTGCCGACATTTCTATCGTCACCGAAACCGGCCCGGAAGTGGTCACCGGTTCTACTCGAATGAAAGCCGGTACTGCCCAAAAGATGGTCACAAACATGCTTTCTACCTGTGTTATGATCCGCCTGGGCATGGTTTACGAAAACATGATGATCAACTTAAAACCATCTAATGCCAAGCTGCGGCAGCGGGTGATCAATATTGTTTGCGAGATTCTGCATTGCAGCGAGGATGAAGCAATTGCATCTCTGGAGGAAAACAACTGGAACATCCGCCAGACCGTAGAAAGCAGGGAAGTCCATGACGAATTATGAAGCAGCATTTGCTGCCAATCTGCGCAGGTTGCGCAAAGCCGCCGGCATGACCCAGGCAGAATTGGGTAGGGCAATCGGTTATTCGGAAAAGTCTGTCAGCAAATGGGAGTGTGCCTCCGGAATACCGGATGTTACGGGGTTATTCGCCTTGTCACAAGCCCTGTGCGTCAGTGTGGATGCTCTGTTCGCCGACGATAGTCAAGTCTATTTTCTTGGCATAGACGGCGGCGGAACAAAAACTACCTTGCTCTTAACTGACGGTGAAGGCAACCCACTTCGCAAACACTATGCGGATGCTTCCAACCCCATGGACATCGGTATCGAAAAATGCACCCAGGTACTTCGCGAAGGTATTTGCTCGATCTGCGAAGGTATTTCTTTGTCCAATGTGGTTGTTTTTGCAGGAATCGCCGGCTGCTCAGCCGTAAAAGACCAGCTACATACTTTCTTCCAATCATTACCCATTCGGATGTTTGACTGCGATAGCGACACTACGAATTTCATGCAGGCTGCCCTGGGCGACGGCGACGGTATTTCCGTGATCCTGGGCACCGGCATCTGCGTTTGGTCAAGATGCGCAGGGAAGACCTTTCAAACAGGCGGCAGGGGATATCTGATCGATGGTGGAGGCAGCGCTTTTAACATCGGACAGGATGCTCTGAAAGCCTACTATTCCTGGGCCGATGGCATGGAAACAGCCTCCATAATGACACAATCCATCGGCAAGCTGTTTGATGATGATAACGCCGCATTGCTGCGTCAGGTCTACCGTGGTGGCAAAAAATGGATCGCTTCTCTCGCACCTATTGTTTTTGATGCTGCTCAGCAGGACGATATTGCTGCCATTGCGATCATTGATCGCAATATAAAGGCAGCAGCCCAGCTTATTGCAACCGCTGCCAAACGATTTCCTGATGGTTGCATAAAGGTGGTGATCGCCGGTGGTCTTACAAATCAAACGATTGTGCCGCAACTCCTTCGTGATGCTATGCAGACACCTGAGCGTATCCGGTTGTCCGTTTTGGAATCCGAACCCGTCACCGGTGCGGTGACCCTGGCCCAAAAGCTTTGGAACAACAAATAACGAAGCCGCTTTTGTCTAGCCGAGGGGAATCGATTTGCATTTGCTCCCTTGGAGCAAATTAAGGTCGCCACCAGTTTGCGAACTGGTGGTTGCAGATGTCCACCGGACATCTGCATCTAGTTCGGTTCGATTCCCCAGTTTCAACTTTACCAAAAAGAAAACCACCCCGAAGGGTGGTTTTCTTTTTGGTGGAGCCGAGGGGAATCGAACCCCTGTCCGAAAGCAACTTGGAAAGACTTTCTCCGTGCGCAGTTTGTTATTTACATTCCCTCAATCCGCCGAGAACAAACACCCTGCGGAAATCAGTAGCTTCATTATGCGTGGTGCGGGCAAAGCTTACCGCACGCACGTTCTCCACTCAGATCACACCCGAGCCCGGCTCGTGGACCTTCCGGGGCGGATGGGCGCCTAATTAGGCAGCCAGAGCAACAGTATTGTTGTCAGTTAATTTTAAAAGTACCCGTTTTATCGCGGTCAGGCGCCGCGGCACGCTTATCCAGCCTCACTACCCCCGTCGAAACCAGTACGGCCCCGTATATCGAGAATAGAGATGTCATTGCGAGGGAGCAGAGCGACCGTGGCAATCCCCGTAATCAAGGAGATTGCCACACCAGTCTGCGGACTGGCTCGCAATGACTGTAATTTTACTTAAAATCTTCCGTAAGGATCGGGCAGCTTCTTCAGCTCAGCCAAAGTGGCTCCGTTCAGCTCCACAGTAATGGATGCAATCTTCTGCTCCTCGACGGGGCGATCCTGCATACCGGTCTTGGTAGCGGCGATAGCATCCACCACATCCATGCCGGAGGTCACCTTACCGAAGGCGGCATACTGGCCGTCCAGGTGAGGGGAGTCCTGATGCATGATGAAGAACTGGCTGCCTGCGCTGTTGGGAGAAGAGGAGCGGGCCATGCTCAGCACGCCGCGCTTGTGCTTCAGGTCGTTCTTTACACCGTTGAAGAAGAACTCACCCTTGATGCAGTAGCCGGGGCCGCCCATGCCGGAGCCCTCGGGGCAGCCGCCCTGGATCATAAAGCCACGGATTACCCGGTGGAAGATCAGGCCGTCATAGTAGTTGTGATTTGCCAGATCGGCAAAGTTGGCAACGCTCTGGGGTGCTTTCTCGGGATACAGCTCGCCCTCAATGACGCCGCCGTTTACCATAGTAATCTTAAAAGTAGGATTTGCCATTTAATATCTCTCCTTCATTGCCCGCTCGATCTGACGCTTGGCGTCCTTCTCCGCAGCGGATTGTCTTTTATCATACAGTTTTTTGCCTTTGCACAGGCCCACCTTAACCTTCACACGGCTGCCCTTAAAATACACGGAAAGGGGAATGAGGGAATAGCCATCCTGCTTGACCTTGCCGTAGAGCCGCATGATCTCCCGCTTGTGCATCAGCAGACGCCGGACTCGCCGGGGATCCCTGTTAAAGATGTTGCCGTGATCGTAGGGAGAAATGTGCATTTGATTGATCAGTAGCTCGCCGTCCTTGATGCCGCACCAAGCGTCCTTCAGGTTCAGCGTACCTGTCCGGATGGATTTGACCTCCGTTCCGCACAGCTCGATTCCGGCTTCAAATTCTTCTTCCACAAAATATTCGTGCCGGGCCTCTCGGTTGGTGGATACCACCTTGATGCTCTGCTTTTCCAAACGGCTCACCTCCTTACCAACAAGAATTATACCATGATTGTCAAGTCAATCAAACAGGAATTTTTCAAGCTTTTCTGTCGAATCGAAGGCAAAATCGCACAACCCGGTCATTTCCTCAATAATCTCTGGGAACTCCACCCGGCCCCAACCGGCAAATGCAATAGGACAGCCAACCGCCCGGGCCATTGGCACAGCCGCCTTCATATCGTCCACCACTAACATCTGCTCCAGTGTATAGCCGTATTTTGCCATAATCTGCTGCAGCGCCCAGGGACTGGGTTTCCGATGCTCCGGCGCTAAGTCCCAGCCGTAGACCTCGTCCGGCACGATACCGAAATGCTCTCTGTAATCCCGGATAATGTTCTCCTGGGCAGACATGGATACCACGAAGATCTTACCGCCGGATTTCTTGTGCCTGCGCAGGATCTGACCGATGCCAGGGTAGGGAGCGGGGATATGATGCCGGATATATTCTTTCCAGCCTGTGTACTCGATCAGCAGTTCTTCGTCCGTAAATCCGAACCGCTGCCGGCACATTTGGCCGTAACCGGGATTGAAGCAACCGGAAATATACTCATGCTCGGTGATGGTAGCACCGGGCCGGTATTCTTTTAGAAATTCTACAAAAAACGGATAGTTAACCGTTGCCTCACTCTGTACCACGGTATCGTCGTGATCCAGTACCAGGCAGGGATATTTCAGCATAAAACTCACCTCTCTTTTTCACCATTATACCAAACCGGCAGGGAAGTGGCAACCGAAAATTTCCTCTTGCTATATACGAACGAATGTGCTATAATGTTCACAAACGAAGGAGGTGAGCGGCATGGTGCGAAATCAGCCGGTAGATGTGATATCGGTCTGCAGCGCGGGAGGGGAGATCCGGCCTCTGCGCCTGCGTATGGAAGATGAGCAGCACCAGCTGCTGCGCATCGACATTGACGAAGTCATCAGCTGCAAGCCTATCCAGTATGTGGGCATTGAAGCCCAAATCTTTTTGTGCAAGGCCATCGTCAAAGGCAAAGAGTGGCTCTTTGAGCTGAAATACACCATCCGCACCCATAGCTGGTGTCTGTTTCGGAGGGTCTACTGATGGCTGATCGTGTAATTTTTCATGTGGATGCCAATTCCGCATTTCTAAGCTGGTCCGCAGCTTACCGGGTCAAGGTTCTGGGTGAAAAAGAAGACCTTCGGGATGTGCCTTCCGTAGTGGCCGGTGATAAAGAATCCCGGCACAGCATCATTTTGGCCAAAAGCACCCCGGCGAAAAAGTACGGCATCCAAACCGGGGAACCTCTGTTCCTGGCCTTGGAAAAATGCCCGGATTTGAAGGTCGTCCAGCCGGATTACGCCCTCTATGTAGAAGCCAGTCGTCATTTTGTGGAAATGCTCCGGCAGTTCAGTCCAATCGTTGAGCAGTATTCCATCGACGAAGCCTGGGTGGACATGACCGGCACGGAGCGGCTCTGGGGCCCGCCCCGATTGGCAGCAGAGGCTATGCGCCGCCGCATTTGGGAAGAACTGGGCTTTACCGTCAATGTGGGCATCTCCACCAATAAGCTGCTGGCCAAAATGGCCGGTGATTTTGAAAAACCCAATAAAGTCCATACGCTCTTTCCGGAAGAAATGGAAGCAAAAATGTGGCCGCTACCGGTGCGGGATCTTTTTCTGGTCGGCCCTGCCACGGAGAAGAAATTGAAGCTTTTTGGCATTTATACCATCGGCGACCTTGCAAAAGCCGACCTGCAGGTGATCCGCCGCCGTTTCGGCAAAGCAGGGGATACTATATGGCACTTTGCCAACGGTCGCAATGCCGATGCCGTTTCTCCGACCCCGGCAGAAAACAAAGGCTACGGCAACTCCGTCACCACTGCCCAGGATGTGCTGACCCACGACCACGCCCACCAGGTGCTTTTGAGCCTTTGTGAAACCGTAGCCAGCCGAATGCGCAAGGATGAAAAATGTGGCCGCTGCATCAGCGTCCACCTGCGCACCAACGAATTTCACACTTTCTCCCACCAGAGCGTTCTTCACGGTGCTACCAATGTTACTGCCGAGATTTTTGAGGCCGCGTGCCGTGTCTTCGACGAAGCCTGGGACGGGGTCACACCCCTGCGCCAGCTTGGGGTACAGATGACCCGGCTCACCGACGAACCCTATCAGCAATACGATTTCTTTTCCGGCATGAGCCCGGCACAATACGAGCGCAAGCTCCGCCTGGACGAAACGGTGGATTCTCTCCGGGATAAATTCGGTGAGGATATCATCCGCCGGGCCAAATTCGCCCAGGATCCCGATGCCCATATGGCCGGTGGCCTGGACAAAGCCCGCCGCACCGGCATCACAAAACCCGTCCCCGATGAATTTTAGACTGGAAAATCCTTTGGAAGCATCGTATAATGAAGAAAAAACGATCATTGGAGGCCACTATGTCTATCGTAACCTTTTACCGGGGCGATCCCAATGCCCCCAAACCCACCATGCCGGCCCATCTGGGCGCAAATGTGATTCTGACCTGCCAGGGAAAACTCCTCTTAGAACGTCGCAGAGACTCCGACACCTGGGGCTTGGTCGGCGGCGGTGTCAAGAAAAGCGAAACTGAACTGCAAGCCATTGCCCGGGAAATACGGGAAGAGCTGGGCATCCGCATCCCCCAGGACAAATTCACCCGCCTAGCCGTCTATGGCGAACCCGGCCGCATTGCAGCATTCCGTGACGGCAGCATTTGGCGTATGGTCATCGTGGTCTTTGGCCTGGATTTGCCGCAAGAGCCCAAAATGACCATCAGCGCAGAATCCCGCGAACTACGCTTCTTTACGAAAGAAGAATTGAAGGATGTTGAGATCGTGGTTACTCATAGCGACATCGTTGAGGATTGGTTTATCAATCATTCGTTATGAAAGTGAGCAGGAGGAAACAAAATGAAATCAGCAAAGCCATGGTATGTAATTGTTGGTTGGATCATTTTCGAAGGCATTTGGATTATTGAGCTTGCGGTTAACCTGTATACAGGACAGATGACCTACGCAGAGTTCCTTAGCATACTCGCGTTCAGCTTTGTGTTGGCTGCTATTATCTTTTATATTATTAAGAGCAGAAAACGAAGAAATCGTGAAAACAATCAATAACCTATCCACCTAGTATACTTCCAGGAAACACCGAAGTCCCGCAGTTTCTTTCCATAAAATTCACAGATTTTATGCAAATCCCCCTTGAATATTCATAAAATCTATGATAATATACATTTTGACGGCGCAGTATCCTAGTCGGAACTGCCTCTTCCAGGTAGGGCCTAAAAATCCTATGAAGGGCACATCGATGAAGTCCCTGGTGTCTGCTTTTTACGCCCAGTTTAGGGTGGATGCTGGGGGTTAAGGATCTCGGGCGCGCTCCAATGGCATGGAGCATACGACCCGGTTTCCGTGGAGACCTGAAGCTTGTGCGACGAAGTTGAGAACTCCATTTTAGATCAGGAAGCCTCTTCGCGTACGAATCAGGTAAGAACCTGCAAAGTGGTGCACAGAATCGTGTGCTATGTGCAGAGTAGCCTGCCTTGAGTGAACATGTGGGGAAAAGCGTTTACGCGGATGGCGATTAGTGGCCACGATCGTTTCCGAACAATAGCGCTTGGAAACCATGCTTGCAAAAGAGGCTAAGATTTGGTTTGTTCTGTCGTGGAAATCACCTAGGCTGTCGTAGCTGGGCAGACAGGGGATTACAGTACGGACTAAGTGGCAATCGGGTACGCAGGTGGGTAACGCCTGCGCGGACGGATCAAATGGAAACAGCCTGCACGGCAACGGCAGGTTCTGTCCGGGGAAATCCAACCCGACCTAAGCCGTAAGATTTATCCTGTCTGTCGCCGTCATTTTACCGATTATTAAAAGGAGAATTCCTGTGTCTAAATCTGACCCTGCTTTATCCCGAAAACAGAAGCGGAAAACTGCCCTGTGGGTGCTGACCATTTTCATTGTTACAATCATCGTATCCTCCGTTATTTCGCTGATCTCTGAAGAGGTTATGGCCGGCAGCGGTATGCTTTCCGCGTTTTTGATTTTGTTTGCGATCATTTTACTGGGTATATTGTTTGATGTGGTCGGTGTCGCAGTAACATCTGCGGACGAAGCACCCTTTCATGCCATGGCCGCCCGTAAAGTTCCCGGCGCTAAGGAAGCCATTCATCTGTTGCGTAAGGCTGACAAGGTCAGTTCGATCTGTAACGACGTGATCGGCGATATCTGTGGTGTCGTTTCCGGTTCTGCAGCTGCAACCATTGCGGTTCAGCTTTTGCAGACATTCACTTTTTCCTGGGAGCGCCTGTCCTCTTTGATGATGTCTGCCATGGTTGCAGGTGTTACCGTCGGCGGCAAGGCACTGGGTAAAGGCTTTGCAGTGAATTCCTCTACAACCATTGTCCACACTGTGGGCAAAGTGATCTGGTGGCTTAGCAATCTGCCCCAGCTTTTCCGCAGAAAGAAAAAGTAATGATAGGTTGTGTCATACATTGAGCTTGCTTGAAAATATCAACTGCCATGCAGATTTGGCTGCGCTCAATGACAAGCAGCGGATCGCTCTTTGTGATGAGATCCGCCAATTTCTCATTGAGCGTGTATCCAAAACCGGTGGCCACCTGGCCTCCAATCTCGGCGTTGTTGAACTGACGGTCGCCATTGAGACCGTATTTGATACGAATAAAGACCGTCTGGTGTTTGATGTAGGTCATCAGTCTTATGTTCATAAGATGCTGACCGGCCGCCAGGCGGATTTTGACCGTTTGCGTCAGTATGGCGGCATGGCCGGTTTTCCCAAGCCCGGCGAAAGCTGTACGGATGCTTTTGTTGCAGGTCATGCTTCCAGTGCGGTATCCATTGCCCTTGGCATGGCTCGCGCACGGACCTTGCTGAAGGACGATTATCATGTGGTCGCCCTCATGGGTGACGGTGCGGCCACCGGCGGTATGGTTTACGAAGGCCTTAACGATGCGGCAGAAAGCCGCGAACCTCTGGTCGTCATCCTGAACGACAACGAAATGTCCATCGACCGCAACGTTGGTGGTATGGCCAGCCACCTGTCCCGCCTTCGTATGAAGGAGGGCTACCTCGGCATGAAGAACCGCTACCGTAACGCCCTTTCCAAGCTTCCCGGAGGTAAGGGCTTTTACCGCTTTACCAGTCGTGTAAAAGAGCATATTAAGCGTGGCCTGCTGCGAACCACAATTTTCGAAAACATGGGCATGTCCTACCTGGGACCCGTCGATGGCCATGACTTGAAGGAATTGACCCGTATTCTCCGTGTTGCCCGGGACATGAACCGCCCTGTACTGGTCCATGTACTGACACAGAAGGGCAGGGGCTATACCCCTGCTGAGGAAAGTCCCTCCGTATTCCACGGCGTAGGTAAATTTGATCCCAATTCCGGTCAGATTCCCTGTAAGGCCGGACAAACCTTTTCTGATACCTTCGGACAAACAATGTCCGCCCTTGCACAGTCCGATGACCGCGTATGCGCCATCACCGCTGCCATGCCCGGCGGCACCGGTTTGCTGGGCTTTAAAGAAGCATTCCCTGATCGACTGTTCGATGTCGGTATTGCCGAAGAGCATGCCGTTTCCATGGCCGGCGGCCTTGCAAAACAGGGCATGGTACCTGTGGTTGCACTGTATTCGACCTTCCTGCAGCGTTCCTTTGATCAGATCATACAGGATGTGGCCCTGCTGAACCTGCATACTGTCCTTGCCGTTGACAGAGCCGGCCTGGTAGGTGAAGACGGAGAAACCCACCACGGCGTATTTGATGTGGGCTTCCTGCGTCAAATCCCCGGTATGCGCATTTTGTGCCCGGCTTCCTGCCAGGAGCTTTCCGATATGCTGGTCTGGGCTGTAAAGGATCAGACTTCTCCCGTAGCCATCCGCTACCCACGGGGCGGCAACCGGGATTACACATCCTCTGATTGGACGGATCTCGGCCTTAATAATATAGTGAAATGCCATCGTATGGGAAGTGGGTTAACGATCCTAACATACGGCACCATGCTGCAAAACGCAATGGATGCCGCTGATATCCTGTCCCGGCAGGGTATTGAGGTCAAGGTCCTGCGACTGCTGAGCCTTGCGCCGCTGCCTATAGACGAAGTTATCGCCAACCTTGTTACGGATCATCTTTTGATCCTTGAAGAAGCTGCAGCGGGCTCTGCCGTCTGTCACGCCTTGGCGGAGGCACTATATGAAAAGAATCCCAATTTGCAGATCCGCAGTCTGAACCTGGGCGACGGTTTTGTGACTCACGGCAGCGTAACTACCTTGTATGAACATTACGGACTGGACGGAAATTCCGTTGCCGATTTCGTCAGAAAGGAGCATTTCTATGAAGATTAAAAAGCGTTTGGACGTGCTCCTTGTTGAACGGATGTACGCAGAGTCCCGTGCAAAGGCACAAGCGATCATTATGGCCGGTCAGGTCTATGTAGCTGGTCAAAAGGCCGATAAACCCGGTATTTCTTATGAAGAAAATGTGGATATCGAGGTTCGGGGCGAAACTTGTCCCTATGTCAGCCGTGGCGGTCTGAAGCTCGAAAAAGCCCTCCGTGACTTCGGCGTAAAGCCCGAAGGCTTTGTCTGCAGCGATTCCGGCGCATCCACCGGTGGCTTTACCGACTGCTTGCTTCAGCAGGGCGCAAAGAAGGTTTTTGCCATCGATGTCGGTTATGGCCAATTGGATTGGAAAATCCGTTCCGACCCACGCGTTGTTGTCATGGAGCGCACCAACATCCGCTATGTGACCCCTGAGCAGCTGGGTGAGCCCCTTGACCTCAGCGTTGTGGATGTAAGCTTCATTTCTTTAAAAATCGTCCTGCCGGCGATCAAGGCGCTCTTGAAGCCCACAGGCCAGGTGCTGTGTCTGATCAAGCCACAATTCGAAGCAGGCCGCGATAAAGTCGGCAAGAAAGGTGTCGTTCGTGACCCCGAAACCCATAAGGAAGTACTGGATATGTTTGTTCAGCTGGCTTCCGAACTGGAAATGAACATCCTGGGTCTGACCTTCTCTCCGGTGAAAGGCCCGGAAGGAAACATTGAATTCTTAGGCCATTTAACCATGGAAGATGTGCCCGGCATCATTGCGGATACTGCTGCCGTGGTAGCTGCTGCCCATGATGCATTGAAGGGGTGATGTTATGAAAAAGGTCATTTTAACGCCGAATCCCTACCGGGATCACGATTTTAATACCGTTCGTGCCACCGCCCGGATCCTGGAAAAAGCCGGTATCGAGGTAAAGCTCTGTCTGCCTTTTGAGGTAGACCGTTCCTTCCAGCTACCCAGAGATCTGCGTTTTTCCCGTCTTGACCGGGAAATGCCCAGCGCCGATGCTGTCATCTGCTTTGGCGGTGACGGTACGATTTTGCACATGGCCAAGGCTGCAACCCGTAACGGAATACCGATTCTAGGTGTCAACATTGGCACCATGGGCTTCATGGCAGAGCTGGAATCCTCTGAACTGGAACAATTGCGTCGCCTGGCAACCGGCGAATATTCCATCGACAACCGCATGATGCTGGATGTGACTGTCCACCGCGAAAGGGACATCATTTTCCATGATATTTGCCTGAACGATGCCGTCATCACCAAAGGCGGCATTGCCCGGATTGTCCATCTGGCTGTTCAGTGCGATGATGTACAGGCTATGGAGTGCGGCGGCGACGGCCTGATCGTCGCAACCCCCACCGGTTCTACTGCATATAGCCTTTCCGCTGGCGGACCCATCGTGGAACCCGAAGCAGGCAGTATCCTCATCACTCCGATCTGTGCCCACGATATGGGCAGCCGCTGTATCGTTGCTTCTGACAAGCGGGTAATCAAGGTGGGACTGACTCACAATGCCCGTCGCAATGCTTTCCTTTCCGTCGACGGCGGCAAAGCGCTGAAGCTGAATATGGGCGATGTCGTCACCATCAAAAAATCCAATTATCAGACACAGCTTGTACGTCTGAAAGACCGCAGCTTCTATGATGTGGTCAATTTGAAATTTAAGAGCAGCTTATGAGGGGTAGAATATGAAAACGCAAAGACAAGCCAAGATCATGGAGATCATTACAAACCGTAATGTAGAGACCCAGGAGCAGCTTCTGAAAGAACTGAAGGATGCCGGCTTTCGCAGCACACAGGCAACCATCTCCCGGGATATTAAAGAACTTCGCATCGTAAAAGAGCTGACCAGCTTCGGTACATACCGCTATGCCGCCAGTTCCGATGAAATGACCGGCACTTTTTCCGGCCGCCTCAATACCATCTTCCGTGAATGCATCACCAATTTCGACTATGCGCAGAATATGGTAGTTATTCATACCCTTCCGGGTTTGGCTTCCGCAGCCGCATCTGCCATCGACTCCATGAATATGAGTGTGGTCGTGGGCACTCTGGCCGGTGACGATACTGTATTTATCGTTATGCGTGACACCAATGCTGCTGCCGCTTTCTGCGGTGAGATCAAACACCTGCTGAACTGATACGAAAGAGAGTGAGCGCTATGCTGAGCCTTTTGCATATTGAAAATATCGCCGTCATCGAGCGCTCCGACATCTCATTTGACCGGGGCTTTAATGTGCTCACCGGTGAGACCGGTGCCGGTAAATCCATCGTCATCGACGCCATCAGTGCCGTCCTTGGCGAGCGAGCGTATCGGGATATGATCCGTACCGGAACCGAGAAAGCATCTGTCCGTGCAGTATTCACCGATGTTCCGGAATACCCCTGGTTTTCAGAAAACGGCGTCGAATATGACCCTGAAACCATCATCCAGCGGGAGATTCACCTGGATGGCAAGAATATTTGCCGTGTCAACGGCACCCTGGTTACTGTTTCCATTCTCCGCAAGCTGGGTATCCAGCTGATCAATATTCACGGTCAGCACGATTCTGCCAGCTTATTTGATGAGAACAATCATCTCGCTTTTTTGGATGATTTTGCCGAAAACGGTCATCTTCGCCGAAACTATGAAGAAAAATATTTGGAAGTTGCCGATCTTCGCCGTCAGATTGACAGCATGACCATGGACGAAAGCGAAAAGCTCCGCCGGATGGAAATGCTAAAATACCAGATCGCAGAGATCGAAAAAGCACAGCTTGAGGCAGGGGAGGACGAAACCCTGGAAGAGCGCCGTAAGCTTCTGCAAAACGCAGAAAAGCTTTCCGACGCTATCCATACAGCTGTAGAATGCCTTTACGGCGGTGACGATACCGACGGTGCTGCATCTCTACTTTCCCAGGCAGAGCGGGAGCTGAGCCGTCTGACCCGCATCACCGATTCCTACGATGCCCTCAGGGAGCGTATCACTGACCTTGCCTACCAAGTACAAGATGCCGCAGAAGAACTCCGTGCAGCAAGAGATGACCTTTGTTACTCGACAGGTGAGCTTGACCAGATCGAATCCCGTTTGGACATCATCCACCGCCTGCGTAAAAAGTATGGCACAACCTGCGCAGATATCCTTACCTATTTGGAGAATGCCAAGCAGGAACTGGATGAAATTGAATTTGCAGACGACCATCTGGAGCGTCTAAAGGCCAAGCTGAACAAAGCAGAAAAATCCGCCTGGGATGCAGCTTACCTGCTCCGTGACAACCGGATTGCCGCAGCTGAGGTACTCTCCAAACGAATTCTTTCCGAACTTGCGCAGCTGGATATGCCGCGCGTCCAATTCTCCTGCGAATTTACTGAACTGGAACTGACCGCAAACGGTGCTGATGCCGTTGCATTCTATATGTCCGCCAACGCCGGCGAAGCTCTCAAGCCAATGAGCAAAGTGGCATCCGGAGGCGAACTTGCCCGGATCATGCTGGCCATGAAGAATGTTCTTGCCGAGCAAGATCAGGTTCCTACATTGATCTTTGACGAGGTAGATACCGGTGTTTCCGGCAGAGCCGCTCAAAAGGTAGCTGAAAAGCTCCGCAGTGTGGCCCGGAACAAGCAGGTTTTGTGTGTAACACATTTGCCCCAGATCGCTGCTATGGGCGATACCCATATGCTGATCGCAAAATCCGAGCGCGACGGCAGAACCTATACCACCGTTACTCCGTTGGATCGTGATGGCCGTATCCGGGAAGTGGCCCGCATCATCGGCGGCGCAAACATCACCGAAACTACCCTAAAAAGTGCTGAAGAGATGCTTTCTCATTAACCGCTTGACAAAAATACATCTTTTTGTTAGGATACCAGTAACACAGTGATGGGAATAAGTAAGCGACCCATTTCCCTCCAGAGAACTGCCGGTTGGTGCAAGGCAGCAGGGAAAACCGCCGAAATACCTCCCGGAGTGGCCTTTCTGAAGTAACAGTAGGGAAGGACGGGCTCGCCCGAAACAGCGAAAAGCGTTATTTGACGCTGTGAGGTCAATGCTGTGAGGCATTGATAAACCAGAGGTGGTACCGCGTATTTTACGCCCTCTGTCCGTAAGGACAGGGGGCGTTTTTCTTGGAGAGGAGAGATAGAATGATCCAAACACCGATGGATGTACTCCATAAATTTCCAGTCAGAAAGAACGAAAAACAAAAGCAAGGTTTCCGGAGCGCCGTAGTTGCATATGCCGCCACATTGGGTTACCGCTGCAAAACAGAACCCGGCAGCTTTGGCGGACAAAATCTGATTATCGGCGACCCCAGCAAAGCCGCTTATCTTGTTACTGCCCATTATGACACCTGTGCCCGTATGTTCCTGCCCAATCTGATCACGCCTTGTAATTTTTGGGCATTTCTGGGTTACCAAATATTCATTACGTTGGTCATAACGGTGCTTCCCGTGATCCCCGCCATACTAATCGGTATGTACACCACATTCGAAACTGGCTATATAGCCTGGTATTTTGGCTTCATCGGCATATTCCTGTTGATGATGCGCGGCCCTGCCAATCCCACAAATGCCAATGATAACACCTCCGGTGTGGTAACTGTGTTGGAAATTGCGAAGAGCCTGCCTACTGAGTACCGACACAAGGTCTGCTTCATCCTCTTCGACATGGAAGAACAAGGCTTGATCGGTTCAAAATCCTACCGTAAAGCCCACAAAACCGAAACCAATAACCAGATCGTGTTAAACTTGGACTGCGTCGGCGACGGAAACGAATTAATGATTTTTCCCACGAAAAGGCTCTCCAAAGACTCCGCAAAGATGGATTTTCTCCGCAAAATGATCCATACAGAAGGAGAAAAGAGCCTGAAACTTCATGAAAAGGGCTTCTCTGTTTATCCTTCCGACCAGCGGAATTTCCCCTATGGCGCCGGCTTTGCCGCATTTAAGCGCAAGAAGGGAATTGGTCTGTATTGCGACAAAATACATACCAGCCGAGATACCGTGCTGGATGAAAGTAATGTAAATATGCTGCGTGACCGTATTATTACGGCCATCACAGAGTAAGAAAGGAAATTAACTATGAAACTTTACGACGAACTGGTAGCCCGTGGATTGATTGCCCAGGTAACCAACGAAGCCGAGATCCGCGAAATGATCGACAACGGTAAGGCTACCTTCTACATTGGCTTTGACCCCACCGCTGACAGCCTCCATGTAGGCCACTTTATGGCTCTTTGCCTGATGAAGCGCCTGCAGATGGCCGGCAACAAGCCCATCGCCCTCATCGGCGGCGGTACGGCTATGATTGGTGACCCCTCCGGCAGAACCGATATGCGTTCTATGATGACCAAGGAGACCATCGACCACAACTGCGCCTGCTTCAAGAAGCAGATGGAGCGTTTCATCGAGTTTGGTGAAGGCAAGGCACAGATGGTGAACAATGCCGATTGGCTGTTGGATCTGAACTATGTAGATGTGCTTCGCGATGTAGGCGCTTGCTTCTCCGTCAATAATATGCTTCGTGCTGAGTGCTACAAGCAGCGTATGGAAAAAGGACTGAGCTTCCTGGAGTTCAACTACATGATCATGCAGTCCTACGACTTCTACCACCTGTACCAGAACTACGGCTGCAATATGCAGTTTGGCGGCAATGACCAGTGGAGCAATATGCTGGGCGGCACGGAACTGATCCGTAAGAAGCTTGGCAAGGATGCCCACGCCATGACCATCACCTTGCTACTCAACTCCGAAGGCAAAAAGATGGGTAAGACCGCTAGCGGCGCTGTGTGGCTGGATCCCAATAAGACCACTCCCTTTGATTTCTATCAGTACTGGCGCAACGTAGAGGATGCCGACGTTCTCAAGTGCATCCGTATGCTGACCTTCCTGCCTATGGAGCAGATTGATGCTATGGCCGACTGGAAGGACGCCCAGCTCAATACCGCTAAAGAGATCCTGGCCTTCGAGCTGACCAAGCTTGTCCATGGCGAGGAAGAGGCACTGAAGGCTCAAGCTTCCGCCAAGGCTTTGTTTGCTGGCTCTGGCGACGATGCCAACATGCCCACTACCGAGATTTCTGCCGAGCAGCTGGTGGACGGCAAGATCGGTATTCTGAGTCTGATGGTTGCTTGCGGCCTGGCACCTTCCAATAAGCAAGCACGGCAGCTGGTTGAGCAGGGCGGTGTCTTCGTCAACGACGAAAAGGTTCCTGCACCTCAGTTTGCTGTTACCGAGGAAATGCTCAAAGAAGGCGTTAAGATCCGCAAGGGTAAGAAAGTGTTTCATAAAGCAATTCTTGCATAAGGAGTGTTTTCGATGAAAACCATCGTCTTTATTGGCGACTCTATAACCGATTCATGGCGACACAGAGATAATGACCGCTATCGGGGTGCCGGCTGGGTCACCATGACTTCCGGTAGGATCGGCGCAGATTACCCCGGCCAGTATCAGTTTTTTAACCGTGGTATCGGAGGCAACCGCACAAGTGATCTCCTTGCCCGGGTTAAAAAGGATTGCATCAACCTGCAACCCGATATTCTGACCATTATGATCGGTGTCAACGATGTTTGGCATGAGGTCAATGAAAATAATGGTGTCAGCCCCGAACTGGGGGAGAAGATCATGGATCTGTTTATTGTCGAAGTAAAAAATGCGCTGCCGGATATCAAGATCGTGATTATCGAGCCCTTCGTATTCTGCGGCAAAGCCACCCAGGAGAATTGGGAGACCTTCAGTACCGGCGTTGCTCTCAGGGCTGAAATGTCTCGCCGCCTGGCAGAAAAATGGAATCTGCCCTTTATCATTGTGAAAGAGGAGCTGCAGAAACTTATCGATAAGACCGATGTAGCCTATGTTTGCTACGATGGCGTGCATCCTACCTGTAACGGTCACGAGATTATTTCCCGTGTGGTTTACGAGGAACTCAAGAAGATCCTATAATATAAAAGGGGCGCAGTTGCGCCCCTTTTCTTAATATTTTCCTATGAATCCCATATATCCTGAAATTATACTGGACAATTTTGCTAAATTCCGCTATAATAAATGCGACGTTTTTGTCGTCACGAACTACGATGGGAGGTTTTCCTATGAAGCTCAACTACAAACGCACGATCTTAGTTGGCTTTGCCTTTTTTCTGATTAGCGCATTCTGGCAGGCCTACGATGCAACGATTCCCGTGATCCTGACCAATAAATTTGGTATGTCCCAGACCTGGTCCGGCCTTATCATGGCTCTGGATAACATTCTGGCTGTGTTCATGCTGCCCATTTTTGGCGCGCTGTCCGATAAGTGCGTCAAGGCCAAGACAGGCAAACGTACACCCTTCATTACAATTGGTGCTACCGTTGCCGCCATTGCTTTGCTTTGCTTGAGCTTCGTGGATAATGCGCAGCTAACTCGACTTGAGGATGTTTCTGCCATTGATGATCCTGCTGCTCTGTCCGTTATTTACGATCAGCAGTTCGATACCAAGCTGGTCACTCCTGATGGCGAGTACTTCACTCTGCAGGAAAAATTCTCCAAGGAAGAATTTATGAGCATCAGAACGGAGCACAAGCTGCCCAGCGGTGATGTTCAGCCCAATTCTGACTATACAAACTACGTTGTACCTGCTCGCCAGGCCTGCGCGGCGGATGCAACCGCTGCCAACCATACCAATCTTATTATCTTCGTGGTATTACTGCTGGCTGTACTGATTGCGATGGCGATTTTCCGCAGTCCTGCAGTTGCTTTGATGCCCGATGTGACAATTAAGCCCCTGCGTTCCAAGGCCAATGCCGTCATCAACCTGATGGGCACTGCCGGTGGCATTCTGGTGCTGGTATTGGGTATCGTCTTCGCAACTTCCAGCGTAAAAAATGCGATGATGTCCTACACGCTGTATTATGGCTTGATTGCAGCCATTATGCTTGGCGCTCTGCTTATTTTCCGTCTGACTGTCCGTGAGCCTCAATGGGCTGCCGAAATGCAGGACAAGAGCAAGGAGCTGGGTATTGAAGAGGACGACAAAAAGGAGAAGGGTAACCGCAAGCTGACCAAGTCCGAGCTGGGCAGCCTGCTGCTGATCCTTGCTTCCATTGCTCTGTGGTATATCGGCTACAATGCTGTTACATCCAAGTACTCTCTGTATGCTAGCAGTGTTCTGGGTATGGACTATAACACCACCTTGCTGATCGCACAGGGTGCCGCAATCGTTTCTTACCTGCCTGCTGGTATCGTAGCATCCAAAATTGGCCGCAGAAAGACCATTTTGACCGGCGTTGTCATGCTGGCCGCAGCTTTTGGCATTGCATCGTTCCTGCGCGCAGGCAGTCCTGTGCTGTTGATGAATGTTCTGTTTGCTCTGGCAGGTATCGGCTGGGCGACCATCAACGTTAACTCCTTCCCCATGGTCGTAGAGCTTTGCTCCGGCGGTGATATTGGTAAGTACACAGGTTACTACTATACTGCTTCTATGGCGGCTCAGATTGTGACTCCCGTGCTGTCCGGCTGGCTGATGGATGCTACCGGCAGAATGACCATTCTGTTCCCGTACGCAGCAGTTTTCGTTGGTCTGGCATTTGTGACGATGTTCTTTGTCAAGCACGGTGATGCAAAGCCCGAAGCTAAGAAGGGCCTGGAAGCACTGGATATGGATGACTGATTTATGGTCGGATTTGGTATAACTTTGTTGATACTTGCCGTTCTTTATGTCCTGGCGCTGCGCTGCCGCTCCGGGCATACGGGACTGGAGGCCCTGAAAGGCTGGGCTTATGCCCACCGGGGACTACACGGCGACGGCGTGCCGGAAAACAGCATGGCCGCGTTTCGTCTGGCGTTAGAAAATGGCTACGGCATTGAATTCGATGTCCATCTGATGGCTGACGGTGAGCTGGCCGTGATCCATGACCCCTCCTTGAAGCGTACAGCAGGGGAGGATGTGTTCATAGAAGATCTGACAAAAGACGACTTGAATCGCTACCGTCTTGAAGGAACCGACGAAAAAATTCCGCTCTTCTCTGAAATTTTGACACTGTACGCAGGAAAAGCACCGCTGATCATTGAGTTAAAATCGGAACGAAATAACTACGCAGCACTTTCTAAGGCTGTCTGCGATGCACTGGAAAGCTATGAAGGGGTTTACTGTCTGGAATCTTTTGATCCCAGAGTCGTAAACTGGCTGAAGAAGAACCGTCCCGACAAGATTCGCGGACAACTGACAGAAAACTTTCTTTCCAACCCCAAAAGCAAGCTTCCCTGGATTCTGAAATTCCTACTGACAACCCAATTAATGAACTTCCTGACTGTACCGGACTTTATCGCGTATAAGTCTTCTGACCGCAAACGGCTTGGCAATTTTGTCTGCCGTCAGATATGGGGCGCAATGGGTGTAACCTGGACAGTAAAGAGCCAGGAAGAGTTTGATGCTGTAAAAAAGGAATATTGGCTGCCAATTTTCGAGGGTTTTCGCCCCTGATATTTGAAAAAACACCGCCTTGGCGGTGTTTTTTCTATATCAGAATCTGTCGCAATACATCGAAAGTTTCAGCACTTGCTTCGGTCAATGGCAATCGACAGCCGCCGCAATCGAAACCAATACACTTCATTGCTGCTTTCACCGGGATTGGATTGACTTCACTAAATAGAGCATCGGTCAGTGGCAGCAACTGCCGCTGCAGGGAAGCGGCGGTGTCAAAATCACCATCCAATGCTGCCATCGCCATATTCTGCATTTCCTCCGGGTAAACATTACCAGCCACAGAAATCACGCCTTTTGCGCCCAGCGAGATTGCCGGAACAGTCATCTCATCGTTTCCGGTCCATACAGTAAAACTGTCGGGACATGCAGCACAAATGCGAAGAATTTTTCCGATATCACCGGATGCTTCTTTTACCCCAATGATATTGGGAATATTGGCAAGTCGGCGATAAACAGAAACCGCCATATCCACTCCGGTACGGGAGGGGACATTGTATAGAATTATAGGAATCTTTACTGCATGTGCGATGGCAAGATAATGATGTACGAGACCTTCCGGTGTTGCCTTATTGTAGTAGGGACTGACCACAAGCAGGGCATCGGCACCGGCGTCCTGGGCAGCTTTGCTTAACGTAACTGCATGTGCGGTATTATTACTGCCTGTGCCCGCAATAATAATCATTTGATCACCCACAAATGCTTTTGCTCTTCGTATGATCTCCAGCTTCTCGTCGTCCGACAAGGTAGCAGACTCACCAGTTGTACCGCAGACCAGTGCTACATCCATGCCAGCCAGCAATTGCTTCTGCAGCAGTTGCTCAAGCATAGGATAATTGACTTGTCGGTTCAAAAAAGGCGTCACCAAGGCTGTACAACAACCTGTAAAGAACGGTTTACTCATGTGCATCCCTCCAAAACAGACTATGAAATCCTGACATTAATGGTGACACACTTGGCATTTTTCACTAAAAAGTTTGGAGAGGCTTGCAAAATCCGAAATTCAGGAGTATATTCAGGTAAAGAAAGGAAAGGGGATTCTTATGGCTACTATTATGAAACGAATTGCTCTGATTATCTGTATTCTGGCACTGACGCTAACCTTTGCACCCAAATTTGTCACCAACGCACAAGCGGCCGAACCCTTTGAGTACGGCTATTCTCTATTGAAAACCGACTATGAAAAGGCAGCCTATAAGGCATTATCAGACGGTATTCGCAACTGTGATAAAACCATAGAGTTCGGAATTGCACCGAAGAATTATCAAGAGTCCCTGAAGTCACAGTATATTCAGGAGATCAAAGATGCCACATTTAAGGCGCTTCGCATGGTCATGGCTGACCACCCTGAGTATTTCTGGTTTGATGGAAGAGGCGAGTTGTCGCTTTGCCACGATTCTTGGACAACCTTCAAGGTTCAGTTCATTGTCACTGAGTATTCTGTAGATGACAATAAAGTAACTAAGGCAAATGTCGATCAGTATATCCGTGAGGTAGAAATGGCTGCCGATAAGGCGCTTAAGAATATGCCTACTGACAGCGATCTGTCGAAGATCCATTATCTGCACGATTATCTGGCAGAGCATATGGACTATGAGTTTGGTGACGATGACCAAACCATCTACGGTGCGCTGGTTGAAGAAGAAGCCGTCTGTGCCGGTTACTCCAGAGCTTATCAGTATCTGTTAACAAAAGCCGGTATTCAATGCTGGTATGTGACAGGCTACAGTATCAATCCTAACACCATGAATCAGGTTGCACACGCTTGGAATCTGGTCTATCTGAACGGTAAATGCTATTATACCGATGTGACATGGGATGATCAGAACGAAACATTCCATGCATACTATATGCTGTCCCTTGCTGAAGCTTCACAGTCCCATTTCCCGGATCACCCCGAGGATCTGCCTGCGTCCTGCGGGCATACGGATCTGGACTATTTTGAAGTACATAAGGGTGCCGGAACCGGTGTTGGTATCTTGAAGCCTGGCTATACCGCAGCCGATTTTGCCGCCTGCATGAAAAAGGTCGATGACAAAACCTGGAGCTGTCATGTAGAAGACCTCTCCGGCGGTACTGCAGAGGAATTTCTGAATTGGTTGAACTCAAATCAAGTGGCTGTCGCCGCCGCGCTCGGTATTCGAGGTGGCTTTGGATGGTCCATCAGCACCCTTTGGGACGAATACCAGGTCGATTTTCATAGCACCGACACCCATGTGCACACCTTTCCGTTGCTTTCTGTAAATGCGAAAACCCCGGATTGCACGAATCCCGGCAACATTCAGTACTATATTTGCGCAAGCTGTAACGGTTGGTTTCTGAATCCTGATGGCACCGGTCCGATCAATGATAAAGACAGCGTAAAAATCCCTGCAGAGAGCCATACCTACAACAAATGGGAAAACGATACGGAAGAGCATTGGAAAGCCTGCAAGGATTGCGGCGTTGAGGAGCAAGGCACAAGAGCATCCCATTACGACAACAATAAAGATAATAAATGTGATGTTTGCGGCGCAAGGGTAGAGAGCCCCACCGTGCCTACCATTGCCCCCACTGTAGCACCGACAACTGCTCCTACTGATGCACCTGCGACAAGACCTACCACAACACCTACCACAACACCTACAAATCCTAATACGGAGTCCACGCCTTCTCCAACGACAGAATCTACTGTGAACCCCTCTGAGCAACCCTCTTCCGGCGTTGCAACAGAACCTTCCCAGGACCCCTCTTCGGAGCCTACAGATGAGCCTGTAACCCAACCCTCTGCCGAGCCGACAGCTCCCAGCACGGAAGTTACCGTTGTGCCGTCTCGGCCTACGGACGGAAATGAACCGACTACAGAGACAACAACCCCTGCCACAATGGATACGGAGCAGAAGAGCGACAACGACATGCTTCCGATCATTATTGTCGGCGGAGTCGTTGCAGTTGGTGTGGTCGTAACGGCCATCTTGCTGATCCTTCGTAAGAAAAAGTAATATGGAATACCCACAGGAAACTTTGCCTGTGGGTATTTTTCTCGTTTTGGTTGCATTTATCGGAGTTTTCAGTTATACTGTATGTGCTTTTGAAACATCGGAGGAATTTGGATTGAAAACTAGTGATTTTTGGTATGATCTTCCCGAAGAACTGATCGCTCAAACACCCCTGGAGCAAAGAGACAGCTCCCGGCTGCTTGTGTTGGATCGGGCGACAGGGCAGGTGAAGCATCAGCATTTTTATGATATTATTAACTATCTGCAGCCGGGGGATTGCCTTGTGATGAATGATTCCCGGGTGCTGCCTGCCCGGCTTTTGGGTCACAGACCCACCGGTGGTGCGGTAGAGGTTCTGCTCCTGAAGGACCTGGGGCAGAAGAGGTGGGAATGCCTGTGCAAGCCCGGCAGAAAAATGCATGTTGGCAGCCAAGTAATCTTTGGCAACGGCGAGCTGACCGCTGTGGTTACCGAGGTTCGTGAAGATGGCAACCGGGTGGTAGAATTCCAATACGAAGGAATCTTCTTGGAGGTGCTGGAACGGCTGGGCAAAATGCCCCTGCCGCCTTACATCCGGGCAGAACTGGCCGATCAGGAGCGGTATCAAACCGTATATTCCAGAGAAGTGGGTTCCGCTGCAGCACCTACCGCAGGCTTGCATTTTACCACGGAACTACTGGAGAAGATTCGAGAACAGGGTGTAAACACCGCTTTCGTGACGCTCCATGTAGGCCTGGGAACTTTTCGTCCTGTCAAAGCAGAAAACATAGACGAGCATCATATGCATAGTGAGTTGTGCATGATCAGTGCTGAAACCGCAGATATTTTGAACAGGACAAAAGCAAGCGGCGGCAGGATCATCTGCGTGGGAACCACTTCCTGCCGGACATTGGAGTCTCTGGTCAATGATGACGGATCATTCGAAGAAAAGTCCAAGTGGACGGAGATTTTCATCTATCCCGGCTATCAGTTCAAGGCGATGCAGGGGTTGATTACCAACTTCCATCTGCCGGAGAGCACACTTGTAATGCTGGTGTCGGCTTTTGCCGGTAGGGAGAATGTACTCAGTGCATATGAGCAGGCAGTGCAGGAAAGATACCGTTTCTTCTCCTTTGGTGATGCCATGTTCATTGGGTGAGAAAGGAAAATAAGTATGTTTGAATTAAAGAAAACGGAAGGGAAGGCCCGTCGGGGCGAATTTACCTGCGCCCACGGCACGGTTCAGACACCGGTTTTCATGAATGTTGGCACCCAGGGTGCTATTAAGGGTGCGCTGAGCGCCGAGGATTTGAAAAACATCGGTTGCCAGGTGGAGCTTTCCAATACCTATCATCTGCATTTGAGGCCTACAGATAAGGTCGTTAGGGAGATGGGCGGTCTGCACAAGTTTATGACCTGGGACGGTCCGATCCTGACTGACAGCGGCGGATTTCAGGTGTTTAGCCTGTCCAGCCTGCGGCGGATCAAGGAGGAGGGTGTGTTTTTTTCCTCCCATATCGATGGTAAGAAGATATTTATGGGACCGGAAGAAAGCATGCAGATCCAGTCCAACCTGGGCAGTGATATCTGCATGGCGTTCGACGAGTGCATTGAGAATCCTGCGCCCCGGGATTATGTGAAGAAAAGTGTTGATCGGACTTACCGCTGGCTGGTGCGGTGCAAGGAGGAAAACGCACGGTTGAATGCTTTGCCGAATACGGTGAATCCCCAGCAGATGCTGTGGGGCATCAACCAGGGCGGCACTTATGCGGATATCCGTGTGGATCACATGAAGCGGATTGCGGATCTGGATCTTCCCGGTTATGCCATTGGCGGTTTGGCTGTGGGTGAGACGGCAGAGGAAATGTATGATATTATCGAGGCTGTGGAGCCCCACATGCCTGTAGATAAAACACGGTATCTAATGGGTGTGGGAACGCCCAGCAATATTATTGAGGCGGTGGCCAGAGGTGTGGACTTCTTCGACTGCGTGATGCCGGCGAGAAATGCACGGCACGCACGGCTGTTTACCTGGGACGGTGCGATCAATCTGAAGAACGCCAAGTATCAGCTGGACGAGAAGCCTATTGATCCCAAGTGCGACTGCCCGGTATGCCGGCGGTACAGCAGAGCTTACATCCGCCATCTGTTTGTGGCAGAAGAGATGCTGGCAATGCGGCTGGCAGTCATGCACAATCTGTATTTCTATAACAAACTGATGGAAAAGATACGAAATGCTCTGGACGAGGGAACATTCCAGCAGTTCCGAAATGAATATTCTGTTAAATTAAGCCAACGAATCTAAATTATGCTTGCAATTTGGCATTTCGGTGCTATAATGATTCAAGATTATTAAACAAAGGAGACATTTTCATGTTGTATTTTCTGACTGAAGCTGTCCAGGATCCCAATGCTGTGCCTGCCGACGGCGGTATGGGCGGTATGATCCTCATGCTGGTGATCATGGTTGCCATCTTCTATTTCATGCTGATCCGTCCCGAGAACAAGCGTAAGAAGGAAGCTGAACAGCTGCGTTCTTCCGTGAAGGTTGGCGACAAGATCACTACCATCGGTGGCATTGTGGGCACTGTTGTGGATGTGAAGAGCGACAAGTTCGTTATCGAGACCGGCGCTGATCAGGTTCGCATTGAGTTCTGCAAGTGGGCTCTGTCCACCAACGACACCGCTGCTGCAGCAGCTGCTGAGGCCAAGAAGAAGGCTGAGGAAGCAAAGGCTAAGGCAAAGGCTACCAAGAAGGCTGCCAAAACCGAGAAGAAGTAAAATGAAAAACAGCTTCGGAATTCCTGAAGTGATAAAATAATGGTAGACACGAAAGTGCCTACCATTATTTTTATGCTATTATGGAATTGGGGGTGTTATTATGTCGAGAAAATATACACTGCGCAGTAAAGAAGAGAAACTAGAAATCGTAAAGCAAGTACTTG
>JAGAMN010000057.1 GCA_017624715.1 Oscillospiraceae bacterium | reverse complement strand
CGCTTAAACAATTCCATTTATAATTGTCCAAGGTGTCTAGTTTGTCTCACATTATTCAATTTACAAGGTACAGACCCAACCGCCAGGCGGTTAGCTTGCTTATTCTAGCATAGCACCTTTCACTTGTCAAGAACTTTTTTCTGTTTTTTGACAACTTTTTTTACTGAGCTATGAAGAAGCCGTCCTGTCGGACAGCTTCGATATAATATCAAATGATATTTCATTTGTCAACAATTATTTTTGCTTTTTTACAACCTTTTTTTATGGCCCAATTTCTTGTGGGCAAATGGCTTGCGAAAGCCCAAAATCTAGAAAGGGTCTCCCCTCTTTCTGTGCAGATTCCACAAGACACCTTACTTTTGATTACGTTTGTCCAAAGGGTTGGTTTTCTTACTGCGCTGCTTATCTTTTTCAAATCTTTTTCGCACCAGGCCACCATCGAACAGGCCGATATAGGGAATGCCCAGGCTTTTGAGTGTTAGAAGGTGCAGGAACAAGATCAGCAAGCCAAGGCCAATGCCCCACAAGCCAAGCAAGGATGCTGCCAGAGCAATGCCAAACCGCCATACCCGTATAGCATTGGCCAGATCCCGGTTTGGCAGCACAAAGCCACAGACACCGGTAAGGCTGACGGTAATCAGCGCCATAGGCGCGATCAGGCCGGCTTCCACCGCAGCACTGCCCACAACGATACCGCCAATGATAGAGATGGATTGGCCGATGCTTTTAGGCAGGTGGATACCGGATTCCTGCAACAGTTCGAAGATCACCAGCAGGCCCAGTACTTCCCAACCGGAGCCATAGGGTGTGATTGCGTTATTGTCCATGACGATTTTTAGAAGCAATTCAGGGATAAGCTCCAGGTGATGGGTAGTTAACGCCACATAAACAGACGGCAGCAGCAGGCCGATCAGCAACGCCAGGTATCGAAGCACCCGGACACAGGAGGCAGACAGGTAATCCCGGCTGTAATCTTCCGGGGAGTCCATCAAGAAGCCGATGTCCACCGGTGCCAGGTAGCCCAGCGGGATGCCATCGATCAGCAGGCCTACTCTGCCGGCAAGCAGGCCGTGGCAAAAACGGTCGGTGCGCTCGGTGTATTGCAGCAACGGAAAAGCGGTGGCCCGGGAGCCGGTGATGTATTCTTCCACCGCGCCGGGAAACAGCAGGCCATCGATATCGATATCCCCAAGGCGCTGCTTCATCCGCTCCACCAGAGTTGGGTTCGTCAATCCCTCGATCCAGGCGAGGGATACGTTGGTTACACTGCGGCGGCCTATGGTGGTCTCATACAACTTAAGATCCGGGGTGCGCAGATGGCGGCGGATCAAGCTTGTATTGGTGCGGACAGTTTCCACAAAGGCATCCTTCGCGCCCTTGGTGGTGTTTTCAACATCCGGCTGGGCGATGCTTCGCTTTTCGCCGGTTTTGACTTCGAAGGCTATGGCGCCAACCCCGGGAAACAGCACCACACAAAAACCGTTGACCAAAAGCAGGGCTGCGTCGGTCAGGTCTTTGCAGGGCTTGGCTACGGCATTCACAACCGCGCCGCACAGAGCATGGCGGTAAAGATCGGCCATGGTTTCCCCTGTCAACTGCTCCATAATGGGTTTGAATACATATTCCGAGATGTCCGCACTGGAGGTCAGGCCATCGATGGCATAGGCGAAGAGCGTAGAGCCGT
The DNA here is from genome assembly GCA_017624715.1 of Oscillospiraceae bacterium. Lineage (GTDB taxonomy): Bacteria > Bacillota > Clostridia > Oscillospirales > Oscillospiraceae > Faecousia. Next base: position 8,684 of record JAGAMN010000057.1, on the reverse strand, counting down.
TTCGTTTCAAAGTGCGAGTATTGAAATCGCCGGCATCTGTAAAGATCCGACGGATATTTTCATCGGTCAATTCACCTGAATACTGGGGCTTTGACATGGGCTTTCTCCTTCGTTTTTGATCAGTTTTCCCCGGAGGGTCGGGAATATGTGGATGGGAATTGCTTTTTTTGAGAAAAATGCTATACTATATAAAATACGACCATTGAAGGAGATCATTATGTCCCATGCTATTGCCGCCGTTTCTACTGGCATGTCCGTCAGCGCCATCGGCATTATTCGTCTGTCCGGTGAGGGCTGTATCGAGATTGCCGGTAAGGTATTCACATTATATAATAATATACCGCTGAGCCAAGCACCGGATCGGAAGCTGATGCTGGGCACTTTGCAGGACAAGCAGGGGCGCACCATTGATCAGTGCATGGCTGTTTGCTCCCGGGCGCCACACAGCTACACCGGTGAGGATACGGTAGAATTCCATTGCCACGGTTCGCCGGCGGTCTTGGCTGCCGGACTGGAGGCGCTGTATGCTGCCGGGGCGCAGCCTGCCAAACGGGGTGAATTTACCAAGCGGGCCTTTTTGAACGGCAAGCTGGGACTGACCCAGGCGGAAGCTGTGATTGATCTGATTGAGGCAGAAACGGCCGATGCGGCTGCCAATGCAGCAGGCCAGGTTGGCGGTATGCTTCAGAAAAAGCTGATGCCGGTTTACAATGATCTTGTGGATCTTTGCAGCCATTTTCATGCGGTACTGGACTATCCCGATGAGGATATTGAAGATTTTGGCCTTGCCAGCTATGAATCGGCGCTGAAGCAGGATGCCAAAGCGCTGTACGCGCTGCTCAGCACCTACGGCCAGGGACGGATTCTGCGCAGCGGTGTGGCTGCGGCAATTGTGGGTAAGCCTAATGTGGGCAAGTCCAGTTTGCTCAACGCCTTGGCCGGCTACGAGCGAGTCATCGTCACGGAAGTGGCAGGTACGACCAGAGATACCGTGGAAGAAACGGTTATGGTGGGCACTACCAAGCTGCGGCTCATTGACACCGCCGGTATTCGGGAAACCGAAGATCGGATTGAAGCCATGGGTGTGGTGCGAAGCAAGCAGGCTGTGGAAAATGCGGATCTTGTGATCTTCGTTTGTGACGGCTCTCAACCCTTGACGGCCGAAGATCAGGCCATTATTGAGCTGTGCGCCGACCATGAAAATGCGGTGGCTCTGATCAATAAGACTGATTTAGGCCAAGTGGTGCTACCCAGCGACTTGCCGTTTATGAATATCATTGAGATTTGCACTGCCACCGGCGAGGGTTTGGATATGCTGGCCGGTGTAGTGGACAACCTCTTTGCCGGAGAAATGCCCTGCGACGGTTCGATTTTGACCAACGCCCGGCAGTTCGATGCGGTTCGTAGAGCCTACGAAGCCATGCTGTCCGCTCTGCAGGGGCTGAAGCTGGGTCTGACACCGGATGCGGTGCTGACAGATGTGGAAGCAGCTATGTCCGCCATGGGTGAAGTTACCGGCGCAACCGTCCGGGAGGATATTACCGCCAGAATTTTTGAGCGTTTTTGTGTAGGAAAGTGATATTATGATCTATCTTGACAATTCTGCCACTACCAAGCCCTGCCAAGAGGCTGTGGAGGCAATGACAAGTGCGCTGACTGAAGGTTGGGCCAATCCCAGCGCTCTGTATAACTTTGGCATTGACGCTGCCCGGCAGCTGCGCCTGGCGAGAAATAAAGTTGCCGCTGCTATGGGTGCAGAACCGGATCGCGTTTTTTTTACCTCCGGTGGCACGGAGGCGGACAACTGGGCCATCTTTGGGGCTGCACGGCGGTTTGGCAAAAAGAACAAGCACATTGTGACCACCGCCATAGAGCATCATGCTGTGTTAAACTGCATGAAGGAGCTGGAAGCACAGGGTTTTCAGGTGACCTATCTGCAGCCGGACGAATTGGGCCGCATCACTTTGGATGCGCTGAAGGCGGCGCTGCGGAAGGATACCTTTTTTGTATCGATCATGATGGTCAACAACGAGGTGGGTTCAGTGATGCCCATTGCCCAGATGGCAAGGCTCACTCACAAGCTTTGCCCCGATGCGATTTTCCACACCGATGCAGTACAGGGTTTTCTGAAAGTGCCTTTTGCGGCAAAGAGTTTGGGAGCTGATCTGATCACCGTTTCTTCTCACAAGGTGCATGGACCGAAGGGTGCCGGTGCGCTGTACATCAGCCCCCGGATCAAATCCTTCCCTGCCCTGCTTCTTGGCGGTGGCCAGGAGAGTAATCTGCGCAGCGGCACGGAAGCGACCCCGGCAATTTTAGGGTTTGCGGCGGCCTGTCAAGTGGTGAGTAAGGACCTTGCCGGGGATATTTCCCGGGAAAAGGCGCTGTTGGAAGGCTGTATTCAGCGGTTGTCCGGATTGGAAGGTTTGAAGATCAACGGTGCACATGACGCACCTCACATTCTAAGTCTTTCCATTCCCGGTGTTCCCACCCAGAATTCCATCAACATTTTACAGGATGCGGGTATTTGTGTATCGGCAGGTTCTGCCTGTGCAAAGGGACATCGCAGCCACACTTTGACCGCCATGCAGCTTTCCCCGGAAACTATGGACGCTTCTTTCCGAATCTCTTTGAGCAGAGATACTACCGAAGAAGATATAGAAGGTTTGATTGCAGGCATCGAAAAGATCCTTGCCTGGAAACAGAGATAACGAGGAAATTATGAAAAAACTACAATGGATGACCCTGGATAATGCAGCAAAGATATTCCCGGCATCCTTGAGCCGGAATTGGAGCAATGTGTTTCGGATCAGCGCGACTTTGCGCGATCCCGTGGACGCAGTATGCCTCCAGGAAGCGCTGGATACGGTGGTCAAGCGGTTTCCGTCCACGGCGGTTTGCATTAAGCCCGGTTTTTTCTGGTACTACATTGAACAGCTGCCCCACGCGCCCAAGGTCATGGAGGAAAAGCCCTATCCCCTATCCCGGATGCCCTTTGACGATATCCGCAAGTGTGCATTCCGGGTACTGGTTTACAACCGGCGGATCGCGGTGGAATTTTTCCATGCGGTGACCGACGGAAACGGCGGTTTGGTCTTTGTAAAGACCTTGGTTGCGGAGTATTTGCGCAAAAAATACGGCGCTTCGATTCCCTGTATCCATGGTGTTTTAGATCCCAACGAGCCGCCCAAGCCGGAAGAAAAAGAAGACAGCTTTCAAAAGTATGCAGGCCCTGTGAAGGCTTCCCGGGCAGGTCCGGACTCTTTCCGAATCTTTGCCAAGCGAGAGCCCGACGGCTACAAAACAAATACCACCTTTATATTTGATGCGGAGGATATCCATAGTCGGGCCAAGGAGCAGGGTGTGACGGTGACAGCATACTTTGCGGCGATCCTGCTGATGGCTGCCATGCGGCAGCAACAGTCTACCGTGAAGAATCCGAAGCGGATTCAGCCGGTGTACATTACCATTCCTGTAAATTTGCGGAAGATGTTTCCGTCCCAAAGTCTGCGCAATTTTATGCTCTATGCCAATCCCGGTATTGATCCCCGGCTGGGTGAATACACCTTTGAGGAAATTTGCCAGTTACTGCATCACCAGATGAAAATCATGATCACGCCCAAGAACATGGCAGCGCTGATCGCAAAAAATGTCGGTGATGAGAAGCCGCTGTTCCTGCGGGCAACACCGCTGTTTTTGAAGAACATCGTGATGCGGTCGGTATTTAATGCCGTGGGCGAACGGAAGGCCTGCTTTAGCTTTTCCAATTTAGGTGCGGTCACCGTTCCGGCAGAATTCAGCAACTTTATGGAGCGGATGGATTTTGTAATCGGCCCTCAGGCACAAAGCCCGTACAATATAGGCGCCATTACTTATGGCGGCAAGCTGTACATCAATTTGATCCGAAACATCGAACAGCCTCTGCTGGAGCGGAAGCTGTACGAGGTTTTGAAGGAGCTGGGCATCCGCGTCTGTGCGGAAAGCAACACCCGGCCAAAAGGAGAACCCTATGTACTGTATTAATTGCGGCATTGAACTATCCCCTGGGCAGGCTATCTGCCCGATCTGCAAGACAAAGGTCTGCCATCCGGATTTCCCGGCAGATCAGGCTCTGGCCACCTACCCCGCCCGGCCTTTCCAGTCGGAGGAATATAACCGGCGGGGTTTGATGTTTGTGCTGACTGTAATCTGGACACTGCTGACATTCCTGCCCGTGGGATTGGAATGGATGCTGTTCCGGGATATCGGTTGGTCCGGTTTTGTTTCCGGCGGCATGGGTTTGGCATATTTACTGTTTTTCCTGCCTGCCTGGTTTAAAAATCCCAATCCGGTGATCTTTGTGCCCAGCGGATTTGCAGCAGTGGGTCTTTACCTGCTGTATATCAATCTGGCATCCGGCGGTAGCTGGTTTATGTCCTTTGCCCTGCCGGTGACGGGTTTTCTCATGCTGATTGTTACCACCATCTGTGCGCTGCTGCGGTATTTGCGCAGAGGTCGGTTGTACATCATCGGCGGTGGACTCATCGCTTTGGGTTTCTTCTCGGTGTATTTGGAGTTTTTTATTTACTACACTTTTGAGACCATTTCCTTTGTATTCTGGTCGCTGTTCCCGCTGGTGGCCTTCGTACTGCTGGGAATGATGCTGATCACCGTGGCAATCGTAAAGCCTTTTAAGGAAAGTCTGAGAAAGTATTTTTATATGTGAAACCTCATCCGTCAGCCTTATGGGCTGCCACTTTCCCCAAGAGAGAATGCAAAAAAGATGCGCTGCTTTTGCAGCGCATCTTTTTTAGAATCAGATTAGTATGCTACGCCCCAGTAGATCATCTTGTCGGCCTTCTTGCCGCAGCAAGCACAGGTATCACCCAAATGCTCCTGGGCGAAGGGGATGCAACGGGAAGACATACCCGCTACTTCCTTCATCTTCAGCTCGCAATCCAGCTCGCCGCACCACATGGTCTTGACGAAGCCGCCGTTGGCCTCTTGCAGCTGCTTGGCCTCTTCCACAGAGTGAGCCTCGTAGATGTGGTCGGTCAGGTTCTTCTTGGCACGTTCGAACATACCCTTATGAACCAGTTCCAGCTGCTCAGCAACTGCAGTTTCCAGGTCGCTGAGATTGACCACGATCTTTTCACCATCGTTACGGCGAACCAAGACGCACTGGCCGTTCTCCAAGTCACGAGGGCCACACTCGACCCGCAGGGGCACGCCCTTCATTTCGTACTCGGCGCACTTCCAGCCCATGGAGTTGTCGCTGTCGTCCAGCTTCACGCGGAAGCCGGCAGTAATCAGGCGGTCCTTCAGCTCGTTGGCTGCGTCCAGAACGCCGGGCTTATGCTGTGCAATGGGCAGCACCACGACCTGAATGGGAGCAACCTTAGGCGGCAGTACCAGGCCGTTGTTATCGCCGTGGGTCATGATAATACCACCGATCAGACGGGTGGAAACGCCCCAGGAAGTTTCATGGGGATTGGTGCGCTGGTTATCCTTGCCGGTAAACTCGATGCCGAAGGCCTTGGCGAAGCCATCGCCAAAGTAGTGGGAAGTGCCGGCCTGCAGAGCCTTGCGGTCGTGCATCATGCATTCGATGGTGTAGGTAGCCTCAGCGCCGTTGAACTTCTCCTTGTCGGTCTTCTGACCACGGGTCACAGGCATTGCCAGAACGTTTTCGCAGAAGTCGGCATAGACATTCAGCATGGTTTCAGTAAAGCTCTTGGCTTCCTCGGCAGTGGCATGAATGGTGTGACCCTCCTGCCACAAAAATTCTCTGTGCCGCAGGAAAGGACGGCTGGTCTTCTCCCAACGAATGACGCTGCACCACTGGTTATACTTCATGGGCAGGTCACGGTGAGACTGAAGCACATTGGCAAAATGCTCGCAGAACAAAGTTTCGGAAGTAGGGCGGATTGCATAGCGCTCTTCCAGCTTTTCGCTGCCGCCATGGGTGACCCAGGCGCACTCGGGTGCAAAGCCTTCCACATGATCCTTTTCCTTCTGCAGCAGAGACTCAGGGATCAGCATGGGCATATAGACATTCTCAACGCCCTGCTTTTTGAATTCCTTATCCATAATGCTCTGGATATTTTCCCAGATCGCATAGCCGTAGGGGCGGTAGACGAACACGCCCTTGATGGAGGAATAATCGATGAGCTGCGCCTTTTTGCAGACATCGGTAAACCACTGGGCAAAGTCCACCTCCATATCGGTGATCTGCTCTACTTTTTTATCCTTAGCCATAATGTAAATCATCCTCTCGGTTTTTCCATATTTCGCTCCATATATTATAGCACCAATGTCAAGGGCTTGCATAGGATGATGTAAAGTTTTTTCACCCGGGAGGGATGAAAATTGACAAAAATCACCCTTTCTTTGGAGCCGGCGGTGGCTCTTTTTTATACACGGGTAGCCCTGGCAGCTGGGGTTTCGTTGGAGCAGGTGCTGACAGATGCGCTATTTAAGCTGGCCGGAGAGCTGAGCTTGGAGGCTTTGCAGGAGAAAAAAGTATAGTAAAAAGCTGTCATTCCGAGCCGGCGTTAGTCGGCGTGGGAATCCCCTATTTGAAGGAGATTGCCACACCAGTATGCGCACTGGTTCGCAATGACAGCGTTTGTTATTCGTGGGTATGGTCGTTGATGTGGTCTTCGCAATAGCAGCGATAGCCGGTGCAGCGGGAGCAATAACGGAACTCCAGCTCCGGATTGCTCACATCGGTGCGGCCACAGACCTCACAGCGGTGGTTATAGTCTACCTTGGGCGCAGCAGATTGCTTTGCGCCGGGGAACTGGACGACCTTGGGTTGCTTGCTCTTTTTATTGGAAGGACGGTTGAATCTGGTGCGAAGAGACCAGGGTAACAAATTCAAAATGTCCTTGCCGGCGAACAGCAGATAATTGGCCAGTGCCACCAGAGGGAACAGGTTGTGGGGGAAATACAGCACCGGGTAACTCAGGTTATAGATGTCGATGGCGGTCATCACCAGGTATATCAAAGCCAAGAGCCATGCTCTGACCGGAATAATGAAGAAAATCAAAAACTGGCTGTCCGGATGGGTAGTAGCAAACGCAAGAACCATACACAAGTGCAGGTAATAGGCCATCTGCCAATAGTATGGCAGGACGGTATTCAGCATGGCATACTCTTCCCTGGTGATCATGCCCTCGGGGACGACCGGGCAGAAGATCATGGCAAAGATATCCATCAGGATCACACCGGAGAAGTAAAACAGATTAAACTTAAACGTGCCCATGCTGATTTCCACCTGTCTGCCCAGCATGTAGAAGAAGTAAAGGAAGATCAGTTCCAGGAATCCGCCGTAGGATTGGGTAAATACATAAGTCACCAGCCGCCAGACCTGTCCCTGGAGGATCTTTTCCTTATCAAAACACAATGCCGCATAAAGGGTCGCACCGCCGTTCATCATGCTCATGATCATGACCAGGGCGTTGCCCAGGGCGATGTAGAGCATCAGGTTGGGAATGCCCTTATCCCGGTTGCGAAAGCAGAAGCGCTCATAGCGCTGCCGAAGGTTACTCAACAAAATCATCTCCTGTGAAAATGTAGTACTATTGTAACAGTATTTCCAGAAAAAGTCTATCACAGAATTGTTAACAAAAAATTCGAAAATAATCGAATTTAGGGGTTGACTTTTGACTAATTTTTGCTAAAATAAATCGGAACTGCATACTAGCCTTATCAAGAGTGGTGGAGGGAACGGCCCGATGAAACCCAGCAACCTGTTTATTCAAGGTGCTAAATCCGGCGGCAAACGAAAGATGAGGATTCGATAGACGCACATCGAGTTCTCGGTGTGCGGATTTTTTATGTGAAAGGACGAAAAACTATGGAAAAAAGATTGTTTACTTCCGAATGTGTGACCAACGGTCACCCCGACAAAGTGGCAGACTCTATTTCTGATGCCATTCTGGACGCTTGTCTTGCCCAGGATCCCGGTTCCCGTGTGGCCTGTGAGACTATGGTCACCACCAATTTCTGCCTGATCTGCGGTGAGATCACCACCAAGGCTGTGGTCGACTACCCTGCTGTGGCCCGGGAGGCCATTCGCAAGATCGGTTATGTGTATCCCGGTGACGGCTTCGATGCTGACTCTGTCGAGATCCAGTGTCGGATCCATACCCAGTCCGCTGATATTGCGCTGGGCACCAACGATGAAGTCGGTGGCGCCGGCGACCAGGGTATGATGTTTGGTGGCGCTTGCACCCAGACCCCCGAGCTGATGCCTCTGCCTGTGGCGCTGAGCCGTGCCCTGTCCAACCGGCTGACCGAATGCGTGCATTCTAACGATCTGCTCCGTCCCGACGGCAAGACCCAGGTTTCTGTTGAGTATGATGAAGAAGGCAATGTGATCGGCATCGATACCGTTGTTGTTTCCATCATGCATAGCGCTGATTTCGAGATTGAGCAGCTGCGTAAGTACATCCGCCAGGGTGTCATCGCTCCCGTTTTGGAAAGCTACGGCTTTGACATCAACAATGTTCCCAACATCCACATCAACCCCACCGGCAATTTCGTCATCGGCGGCCCCAACGGCGACACCGGTCTGACCGGCCGCAAAATCATTGTGGACACCTACGATCAACTCTCGCCGTGGTCGCATCGAAGGTATGGAAGCTCGCAATGGCGCACAAGTTATCAGAGCTTTCGTTCCCCTGGCTGAAATGTTCGGT
>JAGAMN010000056.1 GCA_017624715.1 Oscillospiraceae bacterium | reverse complement strand
TGGCAAGGTGGCGCTCTACCAGATGAGCTAAACCCGCTTATTTTTTGGTGCCTCCGGTCGGAATCGAACCAACGACACGCGGATTTTCAGTCCGCTGCTCTACCTACTGAGCTACAGAGGCATATTGTGGAGAGCAGTGCTCTCCACAGATGCATTATATGGCGACCCCGAACGGACTCGAACCGTCGACCTCCAGCGTGACAGGCTGGCGTGCTAACCGACTGCACCACAGGGCCAGATTATGGTGGGAACAACAGGGCTCGAACCTGTGACCTCCTGCTTGTAAGGCAGATGCTCTCCCAGCTGAGCTATGCTCCCGAAGCTTGTTGCTTGAGGTCTTGACCTCAGCGACGGGTATTATTATACACAGCACATACCCATTTGTCAAGCACTTTTTCCTAATTTTTTCACCGAATTTTTCACGGTAAAATCAGGGCCCTATCCCACCAATTTCATGCTAAATCAAACCTTTTCCAGGATCTGACGGATGTCCTCCGGTGTAAAGCGATACACCTCGTCACAGAACTGGCACTCCACCGGGAATTCCTTGCCCTCCTCGGCTATTTCCGCCAGCTCCTTCTTGCCCAGGCTGATCAACGCCTTGGTCACCCGTTCCCGGGAGCAGTAGCACTTATAGCCGACCTCGGTGGTATCCATAAACACCACGCCAAGATCGCCACAGACCTGACCTAGAATATCTTCCGGAGTCATGCCCTGATCCAGCATAGCCGTCACAGCACCGGCCCGCTGAATGCCGGCCTCCAGCCGATCGATCACATCATCCGGCGCACCGGGCAGCAGCTGCAGCAGATAGCCGCCGGCCACCTTAACGCTCTGATCCCGATCCACCAGCACACCCAACGCACAAGCCGTGGGCGTCTGCTCACTCTGAGCAAAATAGGCAGTAATATCATCACCGATCTCACCGGAGATCAGCTCAATCGTGCCAACATAAGGCTCTTTCATCTGCAGATCACGAATGACAGTTAATGTGCCATCCACACCAACCGTAGCACCCACATCCAGTTTGCCGGGATACTTTTCCACCAACGGCACTCTGGGCTCGGTAACAAAACCGCGAACATTTCCCTCAGGATCCGACACACAAGTGATACTGCCGATTGGGCCGCCGCCCTTGATCTGCAGGGTCATAGAACCATTTTCCACCTTTTGCATATTGCCCATCATAGATGCCGCCGTCAAGGCCCGTCCAAAGGCTGCTGTGGCGTTGGGCGTAGTGCCATGGATCTGGGTACCTCTGCGTACCATTTCCGTAGAGCGGATGGCTACGACCTTTACGAAGCCGTCCATGCTCATACCTCTGACAAGATAATCCTTCATTTTACTCTGCCCTTTCTGGCCTTGATGTAAATTCGCAGATCGCTGCTGTTCGGCGCTTCCAACCGCCGATCACCGTAGACACGAATATCCGTGAAGCCAGCCTTCTTTAAATAATCTACCAACATTTCCTGGCTGTATGCATATTCCCGGTGCTCTTCAAAGCTCCTTGTCCACACATCTCCCTGGCGCTGGAACAGATCCATACCATAGGAGCAAATATTGTTTTCTTCGTCAAATTCGCCCCGCCAGACGCAGTACACATCCTCATCCTCGTCCAGAAACACCTGGCCGTCCATAGCCTTAAGCTTTTCCGGGGTGTTTACATCGAAAATGAAGATACCGCCGGGATTCAAAGTCTTGTACACCCGTCGAATTGCTTCAGCACAATCTACAGGGTCGGTGATGTAGTCCATGCTGTCCAGCGCGCAAACCGCCAGATCTACGCCCTTGGGAAGCCGCAGTTCCTGCAGCTTTTGGCATACAAACATGGGCGGATTGGCAAGCTCCTGCGCCTTGCTCCAGGCAACACTCAGCATATCCTCAGACATATCCACTGCCGTCACTTGCAAGCCCTTTTGCGCCAGCAGCAGCGCCACCGAGCCTGTTCCACAGGCAAGATCCACCGCAGTCCGGGGCTTAACACCCTCCTGCTGCAGGATCTTTTTATAAAACGCTACCACCGCAGCGTAATCAACATCATTTGTCAGACGGTCATAACTGACCGCCAAATCACGATAAGCCTCCATGAAGCCTCCTAAAAAACATCCCGGGCGGTTAAGCCCGGGATGCGCAGCATGATAGTTTAGCGCTTGAAGATATTGAAGATCTCGTCAATGTCGCCCACATCGTTGCCCTTAACGCCATCGGCGGGAGCAACACCTTCGCTCTTGGCAGGAGCGGCATCGCGCTTCTGCTCGAAACCGGTAGCAATAACAGTAACGCGAATCTCATCCTCAAAATCATCACAGGAGGTAGCGCCGAAGATGATGTTTGCATCGGGGTTAGCATTCTCCTGAACGATACCTGCAGCGGTCTCCACATCATCCAGGGTCAGCTCGGAAGAACCGGTCACATTGACCAGAACGCCGGTAGCGCCGTTGATGGAGGTCTCCAGCAGGGGGCTGTTGATAGCGGCCAGAGCAGCCTGCTCAGCCTTCTCACGGCCGGAAGCAGTAGCAACACCCATGTGCGCACGGCCAGCATCCTTCATGACAGCGGAAACGTCAGCAAAGTCCAGGTTGATGACAACGCGATCGGAGAAACCAACCAGTTCAGAGATGGACACAACAGCCTGCTTCAGAACATCGTCAGCGATGCCGAAAGCGTTGGCGAAGGTGATCTTCTGATCGGTAACGTACTTCAGACGGTCGTTGGGGATGATAATCAGGGAGTCGACCTTTTCACCCAGTTCAGCGATACCGGCCTCAGCCTGACGCATACGGTTTGCACCCTCAAACTTGAAGGGCTTGGTCACAACGCCAACGGTCAGAATACCGGCCTCATGAGCCAGGTCAGCCACGATGGGAGCAGCGCCGGTGCCGGTGCCACCGCCCATACCGGCAGTAATGAAAACCATGTCTGTGCCTTCCAGGATCTTGGCGATCTGTGCACGGCTCTCCTCAGCGGACTTCTTGCCGACTTCGGGCTTGGAGCCAGCGCCCATGCCGCCGGTGAGCTTCTCACCGATCTGCACCTTATTCTTGCAGATGGACTTATTCAGGTCCTGCTTATCGGTATTGATGACGATGAAATCCACACCGTCGATGCCGGACTCGATCATCCGGTTAATAACATTGTTGCCAGCGCCGCCAACACCAATTACCTTGATCTTAACAACGCGCTCCTGGAACATCTCAGACATAACTTCTTCCTCCTATGTATCGTTTCGCGGCAAAATATGACCATACCGCTTCAGTTTACAATTTTACTCTTGTATTCTATCCCAAAAAAATGAATTGGTCAATAACATTTTTTAAGATTTTCTCATTTTTCGGCAAAGATTTTTTCAAATATTCCGGTTTACTGACCGAAAGGTGTAAATCCTACGCTGTCGGGCCAAGTCGTAAAACTGATATCCAGTTCGCCTTCCTCGTAGGGATCGGTCTTGGTGTCAGCAAGAAAGGCCTTAAAGCAACTGATCTTATACAGCAGTTGGCTGTCGTTGCCCAACTTGACCCGGTATTGATGGCCGTACCACATTTCAAGGTTGCCCATATCCGTCACATCTACGCTGGCTGCCAAACCGATAATGCCGTTTTCTTCCAGATACTGGACAATATCCAGGGCGGTCTGTAACCGCTGCGCCTGGGTAACGGTCACCGGCAGCGGATTGCCGTTTTCATCAGTCCCGGTGCTGCCGGTTTCGTAGGCAGCTGCCGCTTGTCCGGCCTCTGGGTTTTGAATCTGCACACCAAGGAGCTTCGTATGGTTGGTCTGCTCTCCATCCGGTGCCCGATCTACTACCTTACCGGCAGAATTGACAAGCCACCAGGCATTGTCGCTGGCTTGAACAGCATACACCACCCTGCTCTCCACGACCTCAATATAGACCGTATTTGGCAACCTGATTCCGATCCGGACAGACTCGATATAAGGCAGCTCTTCCATGATCTTTGCGGCCGCTTGGGGAACGCCGATGGTCAGCAAATTCTCGCCGTTGCGAATACCGGATGCTTCCCAGATCTGTTCGGCAGAATACTTGTCACAGCCGCTTACCGAGTGGTTTTCCACCTTAAAGAACACAGAAACGCCAAGCAGCAGCGCAACCACCACTGCAGCCACCGTCACGAGCCGCAGGATTAACCGATTCCTGCTGAAATGCTGTGCCGGCAGGTAAACAACCTCAGGAGAAGCCGGCTCCTGGGCAGCCTGACGAGTCCGTCTGCGGTTGGCAGGTGCAGTCTTGCGCCGGGTCTGGGGCTGCCTTTCTCTATGCTTTGTATCCATAGGTTTTCCTCTTTCGTATCAGTTCTTTTTGCCAGCGAGTTGCTCCATAATCTTGCAGATGCGGTCGGTAGAATCCAAAATGCAATTGCTGCGCAGAGCAGTTCCCATGGCATCCCGACGCTCAGGGTTTGCAAGCAATGCCTTGATTCTGTCATAAAGGCCGTTGGCGGTGCATTCCTTCTCCAAAACCACCACTGCCCCGCCCTGGCTTTCCAACACCCGGGCATTTTTCTCCTGGTGATTATCCGTAACATTGGGAGACGGAATCAGAATACAGGGCGTACCGCAGGCAGCGATCTCATTACAGCTGGAAGCACCAGCACGGCTGATAAACACATCCGCAGCCGCCATAACGGTAGGCATATTGTAGATGTACTCGCGCATATCGATGCTGTCGGTCTTCGACAGATCCACCCCGGCTGCAGCCACCTTTTCAGGCATCCACTCCCAGCCAAATTTGCCGGTAGCATGGATGTGGTGGAAGGGATACCCCTCCTCCTTTTCCATACGGAATACCTGAACCATAGCTTCATTCATGGCCTTTGCGCCCAGGCTGCCGAAGGCGGAAACCACCACCGGACCGTCTCCCAAGCCCAATTCCTTTCGGGCAGCAGCCTTGTCGCTGAATATAAACTCCCGACGCACAGGCATGCCCACCGTCACGATTTTCTTAGGATTTTTATAGCGCTTGATGCTCTCTTCAAAGGCTACCATCACCGTATCGACCTTGTCGGACAGCATACGGGTGGTCAAACCGGGCATGGCATTGCTTTCGTGGACGCAGGTAGGAATGCCCATCTGCGAACCGGCCATCAATGCAGGAAAACAGGCATAACCGCCAGTGCCCATAATCAAATCGGCCTTAAATTCCTTGATGATCTTCTTGCATTGACTAACAGCCTTTGCAGTCTGATAAACCGTCTTAATATTTTTCGTAATTGCCTTAAAAGACTTTCCGCGAACCATGCCGGAAACCTCCAGGCACTTCAGTTCAAAGCCTGCCTTAGGAACCAACTGTTCCTCCATGTGACCCTTGGCACCGATAAAGAGGATCTTGCTGTCCGGGTGCTTTTCACGCCAGGCATTGGCTACAGCAATGGCAGGATTGATATGTCCGCCGGTGCCGCCGCAGGTAAAGATCACATTCATATAGGAACCTCCTGTGTTTTTGTCTGATTTCTATGTCGGGATATGCTCAGCACGATGCCCATCTCCCCCAAATTCACCGCCAAAGCCGTACCGCCGTAGGAAAAGAACGGCAGCGCGATACCGGTGGAGGGCAAAAGATTGGTCACCACGCACAAATTGAGTATTGTTTGTACGGCGATCAATGTCACCAGCCCGGCAGCCAAGACCGTTGAAAACCGATCACGGGCCCGCAGGGCGATCCAGTATCCCCGAAGAATCAAAAGACCAAACAGCACGATGATCAGCACCGCGCCCAAAAGTCCAAGCTCCTCGCAGATAATGGCAAAAATATAGTCGTTGTATTGAAACGGCAGATATAAATACTTCTGCCGGCTCTTTCCAAATCCAAGGCCAAAAAGCCCACCGGAACCAATGGCATACAGCGATTGCAAGATCTGATACCCGGTATCCCCCGGGTCTTGCTCCGGGTGCAGCCAGGCGGTAACCCGGTCACCGGCGTAGCCCATAAAGGTAATGTAAATCAGCACAAATGCTGCAGCTGCCCCAGCCCCGGCCAAAAGCCACTTGGGGCTTGTTCCTGCCACAAACATCATCACCACAGCCACCATGCCCATGAGCATAATGGCGGAAAGATGCTTCTCCAATGCCAGTGGAATCAGAATCCCCAGCAACGCACAGCCAAAACCCAACACGCCATAACGGAAGGTCTTGGCCTTTGCGCCGAAGCTCCGGGTCAATCGTGCAAACAGTACGATCATGGTAAATTTGGCGATCTCCGAGGGCTGAAACTGGATGCCGGCGATGTTGATCCAGCGCCTTGCGCCGTTAACCGACTGTCCGGCAACCAAAACCAACAGTAACAGCCCAATGCTGACACCATAGGTCACCCAGGAAAATTTAAACCAAACCTGTGCCGGTATCCTGCTGAAAAAATACATACAGATCAGCCCGACACCGGCGCAAACTGCCTGCTTTTGCAGATATTTCGTAGAAATGGCATACCCGGTATCGTACTGGCTTTGGGCAGCACTGGCAGAATAGAGCATACTGAGCCCCACCGCCAAGAGAAGCAGCACCAGTAACAGAAACGGGATATCCACACTTTCCTCCGCCAGTCTTCGGCGGCGGTCCTCTTTGGCATACAGAGCATTCCCTGCTGCCATAAAGGGTCTCCTTTCAGATTAGCCGGTCACACCGAACCAGGCGATCAGGCACATAATTGCGGATACAGCGGCAAAGACAAGGACGATCTTGACTTCCTTCCAGCCGCACATTTCAAAATGATGATGGATCGGAGACATTTTAAACAGCCGCTTGCCGTGGGTCAGCTTGAAATAACCCACCTGCAAAATCACGGACAGCGTCTCCATAATGTACACAAAGCCAACCAGGATCAGGATCAAGGGCATATTCAGCGCAAAGGCTAAGCCACAGACCGCGCCGCCCAGAAACAGAGAGCCGGTATCGCCCATAAACACCTTTGCAGGATGCCAGTTGTAGAACAGATATGCGATCAGACCGCCCACCAATGCCGCAGGCATCAGCGCCAGATCCAGCTGATTCTTGAAAAATGCCACCGCGGTAAAGAATACCATGACGGGGATCGTCACGCTGCCACACAGGCCGTCCACGCCGTCGGTCAAATTCACCGCATTGACACAGCCAACCATAACAAACATGGCAAAGAAAATGTAGAGCAGCGGATGCAGATCAAAGCTGGTGCCAACAAAAGGAATCATAACGGGTACATTGCCGTTTTCATTGGTTGCCACTGTTCCCTGCAGGTACAGCAAATACAGGAAAATAGCGGAAACCGCCATCTGCAGCAATGCCTTCTGAATAGAGGTCAAGCCCAGGTTTCGCTTGAATTTGATCTTGGTAAAATCATCCAGGAAACCTACCAGTCCAAAGCACAGGCTCAGCGCCAGAACATAAAATACGGAATAATCTTCGATTACAAACAGCGCAATGAGCAGGCAAATAATCAGGCTGAAAATAAACATCAAGCCGCCCATCATGGGAGTGCCTGCCTTATAGTTATGCCAGGTAGGGCCCGCTTCACGAATGGATTGTCCGGCTTTCAGCGCCCGTAATACCGGCAGGATCAAAAAGCCGATCAACGCCGTCAGTGCCAGGGAAATGCCTGCTGTAATGATGATTCTATCCATAATCTATCCTCCGCTTATGTTTCGTCCTTCAAAAACTTCTCCAGTGCGATCTCCATGTGCATACCGTGACTGCCCTTAAACAGCAGCACATCGCCGGGCTTTACCAGCCGCTTCAGCGCGGCAACCAAGGCATCCCGGTCGGTGTATGCTCCGGTCAGGCCTTCAGCCATACCACCGGTCAGTGCACCGGATATCATCCGGGTGCTGTTGGGGCCATAGGCAAGGAGCGCATCTGCCTTTTCCGCGGCAATGCGACCGACTTTGTAATGCTCCGCCGGGGCACAAACGCCCAACTCCAGCATATCGCCCAGCACTGCGATCTTACGTCCGGGGCGGTTGCCCAGAACTGCCATCGCAGCAGCCATGGACTCCGGGCCTGCATTGTAGCAATCCTTGATGATTGTATAGCCCTTGGCTTCAAAAATCTCCTGTCTGCCTTCCATATTCCGGAAGTTAGCCAGCGCATCAACAATCTTCTCAGGTGCAACACCCATGGCAAGGCCCACACTCACCGCCGCCAGGGCATCGGACACATAGTGTTCGCCTTCTACAGGAATAGTGATGTTCATAAAGCCATTCGCCCAGGATGCGGTAAATGCCACATTCTCGCCGAAGTGAACATTGCTAGCCTTTACAGCACAATCCGGATTTTTAGAACCAAAATACACAGGTTTTACCGTCAAACTATCCCGAACACTCCACAAATGTGTATCATCGCCATAAAGCATCAGTTGTCCGCCGGGCTGCAGTCCCTCCAGTATCTCCAGCTTCGCTTTCAAAATTCCGGCTTGAGAGCCCAGATGCTCAATATGCATGGTGCCGATGTTGATGATCACAGCCACATCCGGTTTTGCAATATTGGTCAAATAAGAAATTTCGCCAAAATGGTTCATCCCCATTTCCAAAACAGCCACCTGCGCATCCTCCGGCATAGCCAGAACTGCCATAGGCATACCGATGTCGTTGTTGTGGTTTGCCGGGGTCTTGGCTACCCGATACACGGAACTCAGCACACAGGCGATCATTTCCTTGGTGGTACTTTTGCCCACACTGCCAGTCACACCCACGACCTTCATACCGATCCGCTGCCGCTCTCCGGCTGCGATCTGACCCAAAGCAATGCGGACATCCTCAACCACAATGGCAGGAATATTTTCCTGGGGACAGCTGCACAGCACCGCTGCCGCGCCCTTCTCCATAGCCATGGGGATAAAATCATGTCCGTCGCGGACACCCTGCAGCGCCAAAAACAGCTGACCCGGCTGAATGTTCCGGGAATCGTTGCTGGCACCCAGGAACGTAACGTCTGCATATTTCGGATCTACCCAGCCGCCGCACCAAGCAGCCGCCTGGTCCAAAGTGATCTTTGCCATATCAATTCCTCAATTCCGCCAGATGGGCGGCTACTTCTTCCCGTTCGTCCAGGTGGTGTTTCACACCGTGAATCTCCTGATAGGTTTCATGGCCCTTACCGGCCAATACTATAATATCATCTTTTCCGGCAATGTCCATAGCATATCGGATGGCTTTTCTCCGATCTTCCACCACGGTGTATTCGCCACAGCTTTCATCCACGCCCTTGAGAATATCCGAAATGATGGCCATTGGCTCCTCCGTACGGGGATTATCCGACGTGATCACCGCAAAATCCGCCAATTCTACGCCGATTCTGCCCATAATCGGCCGTTTGATGGGATCCCGGTCGCCACCGCAGCCGAAGACCGCAATGAGTCTACCCTTGCAGAAGCCCCGGACAGAGGAAAGCACATTTTCCAAGCCGTCAGGCGTATGAGCATAGTCGACCAGTACCGTGTAAGGCTGACCGGGCGTCGGCACTACCTCTACCCTGCCCTTAACGCCCTTGGCATTACGCAGGGCAGCAGCACCGTCTTCCAAAGAAATACCTAACTGTAGAGCGATACCCAGCACTGTCAGAGCATTGTAGACTGTAAATCTACCGGGAATCGGCAGGCTGACCTGCACACGCTTTCCTTGATGCACCGCGTCAAAGCAGATACCGTCGGCCTTCAATTCCAGGTTCTCAGCTTTCAGATCTCCTTCGCCCTTTGCAGAGGTGGTAAGTACAGAGCAAGCAGCCTTAGCTGTGATCCGGTCAAACCAGCTGTCATCCAGATTGCCAACGGCCTTACCGCACCGGGCAAACAGCTCCGCCTTGGTGTCGCAATAGTTTTCCATGGTTTTGTGGAAATCCAAATGGTCCTCAGTCAAGTTGGTAAACGCAGCCACATCAAAGTTAACACCGCCAACCCGTTCCAAAGCGATGGCATGGGAAGAAACCTCCATGACCACATATTTACATCCGGCATCTCGCATCCGGGCGAAAAGTCCTTGCAGTTCAAAGCTTTCCGGTGTGGTACGGTCTGTAGGCAGCTCCAGATCTCCGATCAGATTGGACATGGTACCGATTAGGCCCACCTTTGCGCCCAAAACCTTCTCCAGTAGCTGCTTTAAGAGCAAAGTAACGCTGGTCTTGCCGTTGGTGCCGGTAACGCCGATCAAAGTCATGTCCTTAACGGGATGATGATAATAATTTCCGCCGATCAGCGCCAGTGCCAGACGGTCGGATTCTACCAGAATATAGGGCACATCCCCTTCCGGCTCTTTCGCAGTCACCACAGCCACAGCACCCTTTTCCAACGCCATGGGAATAAACCGGTTACCATCGGCCGCAAAGCCGGAAACAGCCACAAACAGGCTGCCAGGTGTGACCTTCCGGGAATCGTAAACAACAGAAGCGATTTCTGTTTCCATATCCACATTGGTCTTCAGAATCTCAATGCCGCCCAGTAAGTCTTTCAGTTTCATAAGCGCTCCTTTTGCGGTCAATCCGCTGCTTGTGTATCGGTAAATGTTAGTTTGATGGTTGTACCTTGGGCCACCTGGGTTCCGGTCGGAATATCCTGGACCGTAACCGTAACCTGGGGAGAGATCGTTAAGTTCCCCACAGGCTGAATGTATAGTCCCAGCGCTCCAGCCGCATCGGTAGCCTGCTGTCGGTTCATACCTTTAAAATCCGGTACGGTTACCGTATTATCCGGTGCTTGTTCGCCGAAATAGAGAATCACCTGACTACCACCGGGAACGCTCTGCCCCGGTGCAGGGATCTGCCCGGTGACTGTATCACCGCTTCCCTGTTTAAGGGCAGTCAAACCCTGTCCCTTTAGTATATTCCCAGATTCCTTATCCGTCAAGCCGGACAAATCTTCCATTACCACAGTTTTTCCTGCCGGATCGCTTTCCGGGAAGTTTTGTTCTACTCCAAGATAGGGCAAAATGTCCGCCATCACCGCGCCAACGGTGGGCGCAGCCATCACACCGCCGGAAATATAAATTCCGGTACTGCGAGATGGCGTATCCAGAGCCACCAACACGATGTACTCCGGATCGTCCATTGGGGCAATTCCCACAAAGGACACGATCTTGTCCTGCACCCGCTGGCCGTTTTCATCGAACACATCGATCTTTTCGCTGGTTCCGGTCTTACCGCCGATGGAGAATCCTGCAACAGAAGCATTTTTGGCCGTACCCTCCGTCACAACGGACAGCAGCAGCTCATTCATAATTCTGGAGGTTTCCTCGCTGATGGTTCTGCGAATCACTGTAGGCTCTTGCTTCATCACCGTGTTTCCCTGAGCATCCAATACTTCCGACACAATGTACGGCTCCATCAGATTACCGCCATTGACCACTGAAGCAATCGCCCGAACAAGCTGCAACGGGGTCAGCTTAAAGGTCTGTCCGAACGAACCGGAGGTCAAAGATGCCGTGCCCCACTTATCCGTGTTAGTCACCAGCTCCTTGCTGAAGAAAACGCCCTTGCTCTCTCCCGACAGGTCGATTCCGGTCTTTTCCAAAACGCCGAATTTCTCCACATATTCGTAAAACCGCTCACCGCCCAACTTCAGCGCAATGTGGGCAAAGGCGATATTGCAGGAATTTTGCAATGCTTGTGGGGTTTTCTCAGCCCCATGTCCGGTAGACCGCCAGCAATGCAGCCTTTGCGCTCTTCCGGGGATCTGCTCCGAACCGGAGCAATGAAACGATGTATTTAGGTCAATTGCGCCGCAATCCAGCGCAGCTGCCATGGTCATCACCTTAAATGTAGAGCCGGGCTCGTAACCGTCGGAGATCACCCGGTTTCTCCATTGCTTTAACCTTGCTTCGTTTAGCGCCTGTTGATATGTGGTCTTGCCATCTGCGTATTCTTGACTATCCACAGGAAAAGAAAGATACCGGTCTTTCAGTTCCTGCAGCCGCTCCGAAATTCCGGCATCTGCAATCTCCAGGTAACTATTCGGATCGTAACTGCCCAATGTAGCCATGGCCAGAATTTCCCCGGTCTTGGCGTTCATTACCAGGCCGAAAGCGCCATTTTGCACATCATACCGGGCAATGGCCGCCTCCATTTGTTTTTCCAGGCAAGCCTGCACGGTAGCATCCAGGGTCAGCACCAGACTGTTTCCCGGTTGGGATGCTACGAAATTCTCATAGGAAAAAGGCATATCCATCTCGTTGTTGCCCTTGGTGGTGATCACCTTACCGGCGACCCCCTCCAAATAGCGGTTGTACGCCGCCTCGATCCCTTCCGAGCCTGTATTGGAAGCATTGGTAAACCCAATGACCTGAGCGGCCAAATTCCGGTAAGGGTAATACCGCTGGGAATTGGGCTCCAGATGGATGCCGCTAATGCCGTTTTTGTTGATATATGTGCGAATTTTTGCTGCAGTTTCTTCACTGATCCTTGCGGCGATCTGCTTATACCGCATGGTAATGTCTGCCGCCTGGGCTTTGATCCACTGGGGGTCCAAATTCAAAATATCTCCCAAAGCCAGGGAAATCGCCTCAACATCCGCCTTGGACTGCTTCAGCTCATGGGGATCAAGATACACATTTTCCACACTTTGGGAGATGGCCAGAATATTCATGTTCCGGTCGTAGATCACACCTCGCTCGGCCGATGTCTGGGTCGTTCGAGTTTGATTCCGCAAGGCCATTTGGGAATAGTAATCGTATTGTCCGATCATCAGGTTGTATAGCTGCAGCGCCACCGGAAGAAACGCCGCAATCCCCAAAACCGCCATCACCGCCAGGATGCGAATATGCTGCCCGGTATCTCCCCGAACCCGGAAATACTCGGTTTTTACCTGCTTCTTTGCCATATGCCACCGGCCTTTCACTTAGGCTGCATTGCATGAATGGGCAGCAAGGGAATCCCTTACTGCCCATTGCAGCTGCTATCCTAATCTTATTGGCCGTGGCTTTGTTTATGCAAACAATCCGGTCAGGAATGTAACGAATGTTTCCCAGGGTGTGGGCTCTGCTTCCTGAACGGGCACAGAAACGTCAAGGGAAATGTGAGGAACCTGGTCGATGCTAACCATGCCCATAGCCTGGGCGATCTGCCTGACCTGTTCCAGATCATAGCCGTTTTCGTAAGTGGTCTGCAGGGAAACATTCTCTTCCTGCAGGTCAGCCACATACTGCTCCATAGCCATAGCTTCCTCGTTGACACGATTCAAGGTCATAAAGCCAACCATCAGCATCACAGCCATCACAGATGCCACTACGATGCCGAAAACTGCCACAGGATCGACGGCAATGACTACTTTTCTCTTGGGGCGGAACTTAGCCATGACTGCAGACTTCTTCTGCTGGGCCTTGGTTTGCACCATACGGGCTGCACTACCGGACACATACGCGTTGATGTAGCGCACTTCAGTGTAGTTTGCCATGTCGATCTCTCCTTCGTAAAAATTACAATTTCTCGCAGACCCGGAGCTTTGCGCTGCGGGATCTGGGGTTTTGCTCCAGTTCTTCTTCGCTTGCCACAATAGGCTTGCGGCTTATGAGTTTGACCAAAGGCTTCTTGCCGCAGACACAAACGGGAAAGCTGGGCGGACAGGTGCAGCCTTTTGCCGCTTCTGCCATGCCGTTCTTCACGATCCGATCCTCAAGAGAATGGAATGTGATGATCGCCAGTCGTCCTCCGCGTTTTAGTCTGGGAATGGCCGCATCCATCACTTCCCGAACTGCGCCGAGTTCATCATTGACCGCGATGCGGATGGCCTGGAAGCTGCGTTTTGCCGGATGCTGCTTTTCTCTCAGGGCTGCCGCAGGCATCGCGCTGCGGATAATGTCCACCAGTTCCAGCGTTGTGTGGATGGGTTTTTCTTCCCTGCGCCGGCAGATGGCCGCAGCGATCTGGGGTGCGTATCGCTCTTCGCCGTAATCAAACAGGATTCGGCGGAGCTGCTCGTAAGACCAAGTGTTGACAATGATCTCTGCTGTCAGCGCATCGCCGTTATTCATTCGCATATCCAGGGGTGCGTCTACCATGTAGGAAAAGCCCCGGCTACCGTCATCCAGCTGCGGAGAAGAAACGCCAAGATCCAGCAAAATTCCGTCCACAGCTTCGATGTTCAGTTCATCCAAAACCTCACTGATCCGGCAGAAATTGGAGTGTACCAATGTCACCCTGTCGCCATAAGGTGCTAGCCGCTCCCCTGCGGCCTTCAGTGCCACAGGATCCCGGTCGATACCGATGAGCCGACCGGTGGTCAGCCGCTTGGCGATCTGGCTGGAATGACCTGCACCGCCCAGGGTGCCGTCCACATAAATGCCGTCGGGCCGAATATTCAGCCCCTCCAGACATTCCTCCAGCAGAACGGAAATGTGGTGAAATTCACTCATAGGCCAATCGCCTCCAGAGAAGCCAGCAGCTTTTCGGGAGTCAGGTTCTCAGCCTCAAAGGCTGCAAATTCTTCGCTGTCCCAAATCTCAGCCTGTCCTGCCCGACCGACGATCATAACGTCCTTCTTGATGCCTGCATACTCCAGCAGGAACTGGGTCAGGGTGAAGCGGAACTGCTTATCCGGCTCACACTGGGCGGCATTCATGAAGATCAGGCTGGTAGCAGCGCCCTTTTGGGAAATGGGCAATGCGTTGTAGTTGTCGCTTAAGGTCTGCCAATCAACGGACTTGTAAACGGTGAGGCAGCGATGGCCGCAGTTGACACCCAGAGTCACATAGAATTCACCGCTGAGATCCTCACGCAGCTTAGCAGGAACGAATAAGCGATTCTTGTCATCGAGTTTCGCGGAATACTTACCGATCATCGGGTGTCACCTCCTCCATTTTGCTCCACTTTACTACACTTTTACTCCACTTGATGACAGTATACAACCACATTTAGAAAAAATCAATCTTTTTTTGCAAAATATTTCACTTTTTTCGCAAAAAAGCCGACTTTTTAGAACTTTTCGAACACTTGTTCTATTAAATATGCAAGATTAACGAATTTTTAGCCCGCCATCTCCCCACTCCGTCTCCACTGCCAGAGGATTTTTACCGCAGCGCAGCAGGTATTCAGCCAGCGGTCCCTCCACTTCGTCCTGAACGAGTCGCCGTAAATACCGTGCCCCGTCCTTGCTTTTGCATTTTGCTGCAAGCTTCCCAGCCAAGTCCTCCGGCAGCTGCAGCTTCACCCCCATTGCTCCCAGCCGGTCCTTAAGCTCCTGTAAATACTTCTGTCCAATGGCCGTCATCGCATCCATCCCCAACGGCGCAAAGGTCACGATCCGATCCAACCGCCCGATAAACTCCGGGGTAAAGCTCTGTCGCAGCGCACTTTCCTGCTCCTTTACATGCCCTCCCGGACGGAAGCCCAAGCCCTCTCCTTGAATGTTGCTGCCCACATTGGATGTCATGACAACAATGGCGTTCTTGAAGCTGACCCGGCGGCCCGTAGAGTCCGTTAGTTCCCCTTCTTCCATGATCTGAAGCAGGATACCTGCCACATCCGGATGGGCCTTTTCCAGCTCATCCAACAGCACCAAACAGTATGGCCTGCGCCGCACCGCCTCCGTCAGTTTACCGCCCTCTTCATGGCCCACATAACCGGGAGGTGCACCGATAAGCCGGGACACGGAGTGCTTTTCCATATACTCCGTCATATCCAGCCGGATCATAGCCTCCCTGCAGCCGTAGACTTCCTCTGCCAGCACCCGGCACAGCTCCGTTTTACCTACGCCGGTAGGGCCGGTAAACATCATGCAGGCCACCGGCCTCCGGGGATCCCGGATGCCGGAATACCCTCTGCGCACCGCTTCTGCCACTGCCTTTACCGCATCTGCCTGCCCCATGATGTGACCGCCCAGAATCTCCTCCAGGCGGAGTATCCGCTGCCGTTCATTTTCTGTCAACCTGCCCACAGGAATTCCCGTCCGGGCAGATACCGCCCAAGCAATATCGCTGCCTGTCACCGCCTTGGTCTTGCGTAACTCTGACGGCTTTGCCGACAGCTTTTGCATCTTATCCCGCAGCTCCGCTGCTTTTTCAAATTTGCTTTCCCGCACTGCCTCATGGAGTTCCTGTTCCAGGTCCATCCGGGCATTGCCGCCCCGGCTTTGCCGCAACTCCTCCATCCGGGCGTGGGCCGCGCCCTCGTCCAGAAGATCGATGGCCTTATCCGGCAGATACAGATCCGGTAAATACCGCACAGAAAGCCGCAGAGCCTCCTGTAACGCCTCATCGGTGATGCGGATTCGATGATGCCGCTCCAACCCCGGCTTCAGTCCTTTCAAAATTGCCATGGATGCCGTTTCTGTGGGCTGATCCACCATCACCGGACGGAATCGCCGATCCAGTGCTGGATCTTTTTCTATAAACTTTCGGTATTCCGTTAAAGTCGTCGCGCCCAAAATCTGCAGCTCCCCACGACCTAACGCAGGCTTGAAAATATTAGCCGCATCGATGGCCCCCTCCGCAGCGCCCGCCCCTACGATGGTGTGCATCTCGTCCACAAACAGGATCACATCACCGCTTCTGCGGATCTCCGCCAACACATCCCGAAGCCGTTCCTCGAACTCACCGCGATATTTCGTACCTGCCACCAAATTGGCCATATTCAGACTCATCAGCCGTTTATCCTTCAGCTGGGGCGGTACATTGCCCAAGGCCATTCGTTGGGCAAGGCCCTCGGCAATAGCCGTCTTGCCCACACCGGGTTCTCCCACCAGGGCGGGATTATTTTTGTTCTTTCTGCTCAGAATTCCGATGACCATATCGATCTCCCGATCCCGTCCGATCACCGGCTCCATGGACGAAGCTTTCAAGATCAGATCCTCGCTGAATTGTTCCAGTAATTTCGTGGCAACCGCCTCCTTTTTGGGTTTGGGAGGTGTTCGCCCCTCCCATTGCAAATAATCAATGGTTCTTGTAAAAACCTCATTGGGATCAATATCCGCACTCCGTAGCAGTGCCAACGCTCCTGTCTTTTCCCTACGCAGTATGGAAAGCAAAATATGCACTCCGCGGACATCCTTTTGGCCGATTCGCTTGGCTTCCATGCCAGCTCCCCGGAGCACTGCTCTTGCAGTCCGACTAAGACCCTGGGGCAGCGGCAATGCACCTGCACCTACCCCATATAGCTGACACAACACCGCATATGCATACGCCCCATTCAGCCCCGACACCTGCAGCAGCTGGCCCGGCCATCCGGGGGTATTTGCCATGGCCAAAAGCAGATGCTGACTGCCCACATAACTGTGTCCCAACTGCCTTGCATGCTCCGCCGCCGACAGGATCAACCTGGTCGCTTCTTCTGTATATCGCACAGCCACCCCTCCTTTATCACCAGATTTTCGCCAGGGGCTGAAAAAAATATACGAATGTTTCAAAAAAGGAATTGCATTTTTTAAAATAGGTGATAGAATGGTCATAAGTCCCGTGGATTTCACTGGACGCTTGAAAAACATATATGGAGGATGAAACTATGGCTTACAACATTACCGACGCTTGTGTCAAGTGCGGCGCTTGCGCTGACAACTGCCCCGTCGAAGCTATCTCCGAGGGTGAAGACAAGTACGTCATCGACGCTGATGTTTGTGTCAGCTGCGGTGCATGTGCCGACAACTGCCCCACCGAGGCCATCGAGGAAGGCTAATTCTTCCGAATCTGCAGTCAGCCTGCGAAGCTGCCCACGCGGCCTGCGCAGGCTGACTTTTTTATGGAGGCAACCATGGAAAAGCTTGCAAACGGATTTACATTGGATATCCCGGAAAGCGCATTCCCCTTAAGTACAGATTCCATGCTCTTGGCGGATTTTGTCCGGCTGCCCAAAAATGCCCGCACACTGGACCTTGGAGCAGGCTGCGGCACCTTGGGAGTGCTTCTCTGCTCCCGGGATGAAAGCTGTCATATCACCGGTGTAGAGTTGTCAGAGGCCGCCCATACCGCCGCTCTTGCTAACATCACCACAAACGGTTTGCAATCGCGCATGATAAGTATATGCGCAGACATCCGTTCTCTGCGCCGGGAACTAAAATCCGGTAGCTATGATATTTGTCTTTCCAATCCGCCCTATTTCACCGGCGGCCCTGCAAGTGCACAGCACAGCACCGCCCGGCGGCAGGATTCCTGCACTACCGAAGATCTTTGCGCCGCAGCAGCCTACTCCCTGCGCTATGGCGGCGATTTCTATCTGGTTCATAAACCCGAGTACCTAGCGCAAATTTGTGCCTGTGCATCCAAAGCAGGGCTTGAGCCCAAGGAACTTTGTCTTGTTCGCCACCGTCCCAATGCAGAACACAATCTCATCCTTTTAAAATGCCGCAAAGGCGGCAAACCAAGCCTGAAATTAACGGAACTGTGCCTGTTCCATGCAGACGGCACACCCACCGAATATTACAAAAAACTTTACCGATTATAGGAGGCACACCATGGCCGGAATGTTATATTTGGTCCCCACCCCCATCGGCAATCTGGGCGACATTTCCGTTCGCTGCCGCGAAACTCTGGAAAATGCGGACTTTATCGCTGCCGAGGATACCCGGGTGACCTTGAAACTACTGAACTACCTGGGCATCAAAAAAAGCCTTGTCAGCTACTACGAGCACAACAAGGCCTCTAAGGGCAATGTGATTTTGGATCGCATTCTGGCCGGTGAAACCTGCGCACTGGTGTCTGATGCCGGCAGCCCAGCCATTTCCGACCCCGGTGAGGATCTGGTCAAGCAATGCGCTGAAGCCGGTATCACTGTCTGTGCCATCCCCGGCCCCTGCGCTGTGATCACGGCTTTGAGCATCTCCGGTCAAAGCACCGGCCGTTTCTGCTTCGAGGGATTTCTGTCCACCGCTAAGAAAAGCCGCCGGGAGCATCTGCAGATGCTTGCTAAGGAAGAGCGCACCATGATCTTCTACGAAGCCCCCCACAAGCTCCTTTCTACCCTGGAAGATATGGCTGCCATTTTCGGTGACGACCGTCCCATCAGCCTCTGCCGGGAACTGACCAAGCTTCATGAAGAGGTTGTCCGCACCACATTAGGCCAGGCTGTGGTAAAATACACTGCCCAACCCCCGAAGGGTGAATTTGTCCTGGTCATCGCCGGTGCCGCACCCGAAATTCCGGAAGTAGCAACTGCCGAAGATGCCGGCGCTCATGTTGCCGCCCTGATGGCCGGCGGTATGAGCCGCAAGGATGCCATCCGGCAAACGGTTCAAGACCTGCAGCTCCCCAAAAATGTGGTATACGAGGCAGCCCTGACCCTTGACACTGAGTAAAAAAAGACCCTGTTTCTGATAATCTGCATCAGAAACAGGGTCTTGTTATTTCCTAAAATTGGCTGATTTTGCGCACACATTCAGCGCAAAGGTTCTTCCCTTCATAGGTCATCAGATTCCGGGTGGAAGCGCAGAAAACGCATGAGGGCTGGAACTTCTGCAGAATGACCTGATCTCCATCCATGAAGATCTCCAATTCATCCCGTTCAGCAATATCCAGTGTGCGTCTGATTTCGATGGGCAACACAATTCTGCCAAGCTCATCAACTTTGCGAATGATACCTGTAGCTTTCATTGGCTTGATATTCCTTTCTTATTCAGCCGGTTCGCTTAAGAATTTTTTTAACATTTTCAGTATATCACTCTTTTTATAGTTGTCAATCCTTTTTTATCGATACAAAAGGATTTTTGTCGAATATGTACAGACATAACGCAAAAACTTTCACATATTGTGCAACATGGAGGTTTTTGTTATGGTCATGAGTTGGATTTGGACGGGAATTTTGTGCATATCGCTTATATTTGCAATATCAGAAGGCCGTGGGAACGAATTAGCCGGTGCAATCATGTCCGGCAGCCAGGCCGGAATTACACTGGCAATATCCATGGGTGGCGCTATATGCCTGTGGACAGGCGTTGGCAAGCTTATGGAGCATTGTGGCATCACCCAATTCTTAGCACGATGCCTTCGTCCTCTGT
Source organism: Oscillospiraceae bacterium (assembly GCA_017624715.1). Classification (GTDB taxonomy): domain Bacteria; phylum Bacillota; class Clostridia; order Oscillospirales; family Oscillospiraceae; genus Faecousia. The sequence continues at coordinate 7,276 of JAGAMN010000056.1, read as the reverse complement.
TGCACCGGGTTTTTCCAGGCTCAAAAAAGGACAAGGTTTTGGCCGGCAGTCTCAGCGCCAATATCTGTGCCAACGTTCTTGGCCTTGGTAACGCAGCAACCCCCATGGGCATCCAGGCCATCAAGCAAATGCGTAATCCTGCAAATCCATCCCTTGCAACGGATGAAATGTGTCGGCTGATCGTTTTGAACACCGCCTCCATACAGCTGATTCCCAGTACCGTAGCCGCTGTGCGGGCATCCTTGGGCTGTGCAACTCCCTTTGACATTCTCCCTGCTGTATGGATCACCAGCCTTTGCAGTGCCGGCCTGGGGCTTGTCGTGGCCATTCTGTTGGGAAGGGTGTGCAGACATGCTTGATTATCTCGTACCGGGGCTGATTCTGCTGGCATCATTGCTGGCTTTATATAAAAAAGAAAGCACCTACGATTTACTCCTTGATGGAGCGGCAGAAGGACTGCGACTACTCGCCACCATCCTCCCTGCCCTGATTCTGCTGCTAACAGCAGTACATATGCTCCGGGCCTCCGGGGCCATGGAGCAGATCAGCGCCTTTCTCGCCCCGGCGTTCCGCTTCCTCGGCATCCCGGCGGAAACCGCCATGTTGGTTCTCATTCGTCCCATCAGCGGCAGCGCCGCTCTTGCGGTGGGCGCAGATCTAATGAAACAATATGGGATAGACTCTCAAATCGGCCGCACGGTGGCCATTATGCTGGGTTCTACCGAAACCACCTTTTATACCATTAGTGTGTACTTCGGTGCTGCCGGTATCCGCAAAACACGCTACACCGTTCCGGCCGCCCTTTTGGCAGATTTAACAGGATTTGTGGTCGCCAGCCTCACCTGCCGCCTTTTTTTCTAACACAGAATCAGCAGTTTGCACAAACTGCTGATAATTTTTATCCATATTGTTGACATTGTAAACACCCCATGCTATGATATGTTTACAAAGTAAACAAGGAGGTAATGCCCCATGGATAATGATAAGCGCACCCTAACCAGCGCTGAATGGAACGTAATGGAATGCCTATGGACTTTGGGCAGCTGCACTGGCCGGGATGCCGTCGACTACCTTGCCGGTAGTGCAGATTGGACCCGGTCCACAACCCTAACCATGTTGCGACGCATGAGCGAAAAGGGGCTGATCTCCTGTCAGGAGCAAGACGGTGTGAACACCTACGCCCCCCTGCTTGCCCGTGAAGATGCCTCCATCCGGGAAACCGACAGTTTCCTGAACCGGGTGTATCACGGCAGCGTCAGCATGATGCTCAGCGCCTTCACCAAGAAGCACCCTCTGACCCAATCCGAAATTGATGAGCTGATGGCAATTTTAGAGGAGGCGAAGCGCAATGATTAAATGGATCCTATCCTCCAGTGTTTTGATCGGCGCCGTGATAGGCCTGCGGTATTTATTCCGGGGCAAGATTTCAGCCCGACTCCAGTACGCCCTTTGGGCCTTGGTGCTTGTCCGGCTGTTGATGCCCACCGGTATTTTCAGCATGCCTTTCAGCGTAGATAGTTTGGTCAGCACCATCCAGTCACAGCCTGTTATCCAGGATGTCATCACCGACCTGCATGAACCCGGCCTGACCTATGACGAAGCCTATGAACAAGCCAAAAATGAGCTGATGCCTAATGAGCCACATCCCGGTCAAACCAGCAAACCCAATGGAGAAACTGCTGCTAGAATTAACCACCGAGCCGGTACACTCATGCAGCTTGCAACCCCCAGCCTAATAATAGAAACTGTTTTGACGGGTGCTTGGTATATCGGCATTGCCGCGGTCGGCATTGTTTTCCTAGTGTCTAATATTAAATTCGGCATCACCTTGCGGCGCAAGCGCCAGCTGCTGCGCAAGGAAAAGCTCCGCATCTTCACCTGCGAAGGCCTGGATACCCCCTGCCTGTTTGGTCTGTTCCGCCCGGCCATCTACTTAGCCCCGGAGGACGCCGAAGATGCGCAGCGCCTGGAGCATATCATTGCCCACGAGCTTACCCACCGCAAGCACTGGGATCACATCTGGTCCTTCCTGCGCTGCGTATGCCTAGCCATTCATTGGTACAACCCCCTGGTGTGGATCGCCGCCATTGCGTCCCGGCAGGATGGTGAGCTGGCCTGTGACGAGGCAACCATCAAAAAGCTGGGCGAAGAACAGCGAATTTCCTATGGCGAAACCCTGGTGCAAACCACCTGTGCCGCAAAACCATCAACCGGTATCCTGGGCATTGCAACCACTATGACCGGCAGTAAGGAAGCCATCAAGCAGCGGATTCTCCGCATCGCCCATAAGTTTAAATTCAATGTCTACGCTTTCATCTCTGTCCTTGTGATCGGTGCCATCAGCATCGGCTGCACATGGTTCGGTGCTGCTCCCTCCGACGACGAAATCGTAACCGTCTACCTTTTAATCACAACCCACGATAGCAGCAGCAATGCCACCCGTAATGTTTGGAAATACGATAACAATTACAACCTAATTGGCTCACCGGATGGATCTCGATACAAATATGACGAACACAATCTTCTTTTAGAAAAACGGACCGGTGGTATAACGCGATATTACCACTACAATGATCAGGGGCAGATCACCCAATGCACTGGTAGCGCAGACAACTACAATCTCAACTACAATTATGATTACACCTACACCTACGACAGCCAAGGTCGGGTCATTCGCTGCGAAGGCAAACATTGCGGTACTAACTTCACAGTTGACTATTCCTATGATTCCAAAGGTATTCTTCGTGCTTCCACGGAATATAAATCTAACGGCTATAGTATTTTCAAAACCTATAACGCCCAAGGTAATCTGACCAAAGAAGAGCATTGCAACGGTAGCACACTTACTGGCAGCAAGGAGTACACATACGATTTATTCGGCAGAGTTGTAACAAGTTCAGGCATGAATACCGGGTATAATGACAGTATATATTATGATTATTATACCTACTCCTACGATCTTGCTGGCCGCTTAGCGAAGGTGGTCTATGACAACGAAGGAACTATACATATGGACCCTGGTGTGATCGTCACCCCAGCACATACCCGCAGCTACTACTACGATCTGCAAGGTAATGTAATAAAAGTCATCTATGATCTTTACAACGGTAAGGTGCAGACCTTTAACCTTTCCTATGACATTTATGGCAGAGTCACACGGTACCAAACAGATGCCGGCGTAGGCTATCGCTACACCTATGACGGAAACGGAAATATCATATCCAAGACCACTTACTCAGCTGACGGTAAAGTTCAATTTATAGATACCTATACATATACCGCCGTCCAGGTATCCAGAAAAGACGCTGGGCGTCTGCTAGCACAGCAGGACGCTATCTTCGGCTTCGCCTTCGAATACATTCCCCCCGATCCAATGCCCGAAAAAGAGCAGTTCTATCCCTAGCATACAAAAATGCCACCGGCTCAGCCGGTGGCATTTTAATTGTCGATTATTATTCGTCTTCGTCCTCGTCCTCGAAGCTGAACTCCAGAGTCTCACCGCACTCATCGCAGATGATGGAGCCTTCCTCCAGGGTATCCTCGTCGAAGTTGATCACATTGCCGCAGGCGCAGACCACTTCATAGATGGTGGAGTCCTCGTCGCCGAAGTCGAAGCCTTCCTCGTCGTACTCGTCCTCATCGTCATCGTAGTAGTCATCGTCATCATCGTCGAAGTCGTCGTAGTCGTCCTCTTCGTCCATGATGAAGTCCTCGATGGCGTCCAGATCCTCTTCGATCTCGTCCAGCTCATCGGAGATGGCAATGGTGGTGTCCTCAATATCGGTAACCTTCTTGGTCAGATCACCCAGCAGGTCCACGATGGCAGAAATCATCTTGCCCTCAGCGGCCTCGGTATCCAGGTTCAGGCCGTCCATCAGGCCCTTCAGGTATGCGGACTTTTCGGAAATAGTCATGATCGATTACTCCTTTCATTTTTGAAAAGAGGGACGATAGGATATCGTCCCTCATAGGGTTGTGAAATTAAGCCTTGGAACGGCCCAGGTACTCACCGGTACGGGTGTCGATCTGGATCTTGTCGCCCTCGTTGATAAACAGAGGCACCTTGATCTCAGCACCGGTCTCAACGGTAGCGGGCTTGGTCACGTTGGTGGCAGTGTTGCCGGCGAAGCCGGGCTCGGTCTCAGTGACCACCAGGTCAACAAAGTTGGGAACTTCGACACCGAAGACCTTGCCCTTGTAGCTCATGATGGTGCAGATATCGTTCTCCTTGACAAACTTGAAGGAGTCGTCCAGGTTAGCACCGTCGATGGGCTCCAGCTCGTAGGTCTCCTGGTCCATGAAGTAGTACAGAGAACCGTCGTTGTAGGAATACTCCATCTTCTTTCTCTCAATGAAAGCGGTGGGGAACTTGGCAGAGGGGTTCAGGGAAGTTTCGGTCACGCCGCCGGTGATAACGTTGCGCATCTTCACGCGAACGAAAGCAGCACCCTTACCGGGCTTAACGTGCTGGAACTCGATGACCTGCATAACCTTGCCGTCCATCTCAAAAGTAATACCGTTGCGAATATCGCCTGCAGAAATCATTTCTTTATCCTCCTAGATGTCCCTTTTCACAGGGATTTTGTTTATATATTGTTTAGCGCATATATTCTAACCTAAAAGCTGGAATTTTGCAAGGGGAAATAACAATTTTTTCAAAGAATTATCAAGTTTTTAGGGCTGTGGGTAATATCTTCGCAGCCATTCTCTTTGAAAATTACCACATCCTCAATGCGAACTCCGAATTTACCCGGCAGATAGATGCCCGGCTCGGCAGATGCAACGCTGTTGAGGGGCATGCCTTCGGTGTTTGCACCGTTGGGGCTGGGGCTTTCGTGAACCTCAAGGCCCAAGCTGTGACCGTAGCCATGACCAAAATAGGGGCCGTAACCGGCATCTTCAATCACCTTCCGGGCAGCGCCATCAATATCCTTGCCGGGAACGCCGGCCTTGGATGCAGCGATACCGGCCAGCTGCGCTTCCAGCACAGTCTCATAGACTTTTTTCATCTCATCGGTAGCGTAACCCAATGCAACGGTACGGGTCATGTCGGAGCAATAGCCCTGGTACAGCACGCCAAAGTCCATGGTAATGAAATCGCCTTCCTGAATGACTCTCTCACCTGCCACGCCATGAGGCAAGCTGGTGTTGGGGCCGGACACAACGATGGGATCAAAGCTCAGACCCTGACCGCCATTCTTGTACAAGCAGTAGATCAGTTCCGCCTGGAGCTCCAGTTCTGTCATGCCGGCCTTGATCCGGGGCAGCACTTCGGCAAATGCCTGATCGGTAATAGTCTGGGCCTTGCGCATCAGTTCCAGTTCCCACGCTTCCTTCACGCCGCGGAAGCCGTTGATCTTAGCATTAAAAGGCACCAGCTCCGCGTGAAGCTTCTCTGAATAGTAGTTATATTCAGCCACTGTCAGATAGTGTTCCTCAAAGCCCAGCTTGGATACACCGAAATCAGCGATAGCATCATTGATCCGCTTGATATAGTTATTCTCCCGGTTGATCTCCAGAACATCAAAGCCCTTAATTCCGTTCTCTGCAGACTCAATGTAACGGCTGTCCGTAAAATAACGGCAACCGGCCTTGGTCACAATGGCTGCGCCCTCAGCAATATCAAATTCTGCGCCGTAGTGACGGCTAAAGCGGCTGGTCAGCAGCAGACCATCCACTTCCCCATCCAGCAGGGACAGAAATTTATCCAAATTCTTCATAAGTCAATCCTCCTGTTTCTTGCAGCAAATATAAATGGCATTTCCGCTACATGACGCAGCTTCAGCCAGATATTATGATTATCGATGGCCTTCACCAGCACCGACATAACCCCGGCGCAGTTGCCGCCAAGTACATCGGTGTAGATCTGGTCGCCCACCAGGGCAGCCTCTTCCGCCGGAATCTGAAACAACTCCAGGCATTCACAAATTCCCTTGGAAAAAGGTTTTTTTGCATGGGTAATGCAGGGAATTCCATATTTTTTGCAGAACACCCTTACCCGGTCACGTTTGCTGTTGGACACGACACAAACAGTAATCTCCGTCTGTTTCATATTCTCCAACCACGCAGTCATAGCCTCAGTAGGAATATCCGTGGTGTACGGCACGATCGTATTGTCAAAGTCCAGCATCAGCAGCCGGATACCACGCCATCGCAACAATTGGGGCGAAATATCCGTCAGGGCCGGGAAAATCAGCTTAGGAAGCAGGGAAAATGACATAGAGACCCCTACACTTTCATAAAATATAAAAGATTATACCACGACTGGGGGCATTTGTCCATGGAAATTCCAGTATATCTTGCAATGACCGCAGCAGAATTTCGTACTTGCCACTCTTTACCGCCCCATCCGGCATGGCTTAGCTGCCTGTTCTCCCCCTATGGAAGAGGTTTATCCAACATACCGAAACAGCTTCCATCGGATTCTCTGCTGATCCTAAGCGACCGCACCCCACCCTGCGGTCACGATCCGGAGCAGATCCTTCAAACATTGTCCGAAGCAATTCCACGCCTATCCTGCAGCGGTCTATTGCTGGACTTCGAACGTCCAGGGAATCCCGAAACCTTTGAAATTGCAAAGGCTCTGACAACCCTGCCCTGCCCCGTGGCCGTGTCTGCGCCCTACGCCAAAGAATTAGATTGTCCGGTATTCATTCCACCCTTGCTCCCATCCGAGTTTCTGAAGCCGCATATTGCCCCCTGGGAGGGCCGGGAAATATGGTTAGAGCTCAGCACGCACGGCCAAACCGTCACCGTCACCAAATCCGGTACCAGTTTCCAGAATTGTGCACCCGCTCCAGCGCTTCCCTACGAGGATAAGAACCTAACATGCCACTACGCAATGGACATTCAGGAAGATGCAGCCATCTTCACAATCCACCGCACCACGAGCGACCTGGTGAAAATACTTTCGCACACCAAATTTCACAACATCACCCGTTTCGTAGGCCTGTATCAAGAACTGTACACTATTTGATTCCAAACTAAGGAATAAAGCAAACTTTGCTAATTGCACTTAACAAAAAGGCCGCACATTTTTCTCGTTTTTCAATTGTTATTCTGAAGCAGTCACAAAAATTGGACACCACATTTCTGTGATGTCCAATTTTTCCTATATATAGGAGTGTTTTGCCTGTTGTCCGATTTTACCGGTTCAGTTCGGTGATCACCGGGGTGCCTTGATTAACTAGGTGTTGCGCCGAATTTTAGCTTTCCTCTTAACTTAGTTTGTTACACCGAAGAGAACTCTTACAGACTGAATCAGCTTCCATGTTGC
>JAGAMN010000008.1 GCA_017624715.1 Oscillospiraceae bacterium | reverse complement strand
GTCATTCAGATCGGCAAAAGCAATCTCCGGCTCGATCATCCAGAACACGGCGGCGTGACGAGTGGTGTTGGAATTTTCGGCACGGAAGGTGGGGCCAAAGGTGTAGATGTTGCGGAAAGCCATGGCGAAGGTTTCGCCGTTGAGCTGACCGGAAACGGTCAGATTGGTGGGCTTGCCGTAGAAGTCCTGGCTGAAATCCACCTTGCCGTCTTCGGTCTTGGGGATGTTGTTTAAGTCCAGAGTGGTGACCTGGAACATTTCGCCTGCACCCTCGCAGTCAGAACCGGTAATCAGGGGAGTGTGGACATACACAAAGTCCCGATCCTGGAAGAACTGGTGGATGGCCATAGCAGCCAGGCTGCGGACACGGAACACGGCCTGGAAGGTGTTGGTCCGGGGACGCAGGTGGGTGATGGACCGCAGGAACTCCATGGTGTGGCGCTTGGGCTGCAGGGGGTAATCACCGGTGGAGGGACCCTCTACGGTGACGGTGGAAGCTTGGATCTCAAAGGGCTGCTTGCTATCCGGAGTCAGCACCACAGTGCCCTTGACGATCAGGGCTGCGCCGATGTTGATCTTGGAGATTTCCTGGAAGTTTTCGATGGTGTCGTTATAAACCACCTGGACGGGGGTAAAATAGGTACCGTCGTTCAGTACGATGAAGCCAAACTGCTTGGAGGGGCGGCGATTGCGCACCCAGCCGCCGATCTCAATTTCCTTGCCTGCATAGGCGGCGGTGTTCTTGAACAGTTCGCGGACGGTGATCAATTCCATAACACTTTCCTCTTTTCTTGGGAGAATTATAGATTAGTATAAGCCAAAACAGCAGATTTTACAAGAGGGAAGATGTATTTTTGTGGAAAAAACTGAAAAATCCGTCCAATTATTCTTTCCTTGGGGCACGAAGCCGGGCAACGGTGAAGATAATCATTGTCAATACTACGCCAAAATGGAGCCAGTTAAGATAGAAGAGTGCGCGGTAATACCAATCTAAGGAGAACTGCTCACGCACAAACCGATAGGCGATTATCGTAGAAAGTATAGTGGCTGCAAAACTCGGAATCAGGATGAACAGCCAGCCAAGCAGCAGGTTCGTTTTGTGGTTGGTTACATATCGGATGGCGGCAGTCAGGTAGGAGCGCAGGGTAAGAACAGACAACAGCACAATAAATGCATTGCAAACCAAGGAAATTATGAAATTGTAAAGGGCTGTGGCTGTGAAGTTTGGAAATACCATATTGCCCACCAGTGTCCAACAGGGGGTTAAGGCCAGTGATGGATTCGGCAACCAATTTACAATCCAAAACAGCAATACCCAGCCGCACCAGAGCCATCTGTGCCGCTTGAGCACCAAGCACAAAATACCGCAGACGATCAGGGGAATTCCCAGTGCCACAAAACCGGTAAAACCACGAAGAAGGAAGGACAGCAAGGCGCAGGCGAGCAGAATAAAACCTGCCCAATAACCATGGGTAGGAGGAGGGGGATCAGAGGGGGCATCCTGCAGCTGCGGCGGTGATTGGGTGGGGATAGTTTCGCCAACCAGTTCGTCCAGAGATACATCGAACAAGGTACTCATTTTGACCAGCTTGTCCAATTCGGGCACAGCGGTGCCGGTTTCCCATTTGGAAACCGATTGCCGGGATACACCCAGTCGTCAGCCAGCTCCACTTGGGACATATTTCGTTGCATGCGCAGGCGGTAGATGTTTTCGGCGAGATTCATAAATAGTCCTCCTTTGTTAGGATGGCTTGATTCTATCATTTTAACGAAAAAATGTCTACCAACCCGGCTTGGAAATTCCGCAACCAACGGTTGCAGAGGAGATAAAGCCTCCCTTGTGCAAAGGGAGGTGGGCGAAATCTTTGATTTCGCTCGGAGGGATTGTTTGAAATTTTATAGTCACGTACTTAGTTCGTGGATGGTGCCGCTCACACCAATCCCCCAGTCAAAAATCGGTGATTTTTGACAGCCCCCTTTACACAAGGGGGCCTTTATGAAACAAAAAACTTTTTCGTAAAAAACACAGCCACCGTTCATTCCGGTGGCTGGTTTTCTCATTTACTGGATGCAACGCTTTTGCGAACCAAAGCACGGCGCAGCCGGGCCTCGGCCAACTTGATGTCGGTGTTGGTGGAATCCTTATTTTTCAGGATATCCTGGGCTCTTTGGTAAGAGCGTTCAGCCCGGGGAACATCGATCTGATCTGCCCACTCGAAGGTAGTGGGAACTAAAGTCACCTTACCGTCCACCACGCTGAGCATACCGCCGATACATGCGGCATAGCACTTCTGGCCGTCGATGATGATGGTGGCTCTGCCCATGCCCAAAGGGGCTACGCAGTTAATGTGTCCGGCCAGAATGCCGATGTCACCGGTGGTGCTGCGAACAGTCAGCTGCTGCGCCGTACCGTCATAGCAGATGCCGTCGGGGGTGACGATCTTCAGGGAGAAGTCGGTCATTTACCTTCACCGCCCTTGAATTTTTCCACAACCTCGTCGATGGAGCCGGCGTAGAGGAAGTAAGATTCGGGGATATCATCGTGCTTGCCCTCGATGATCTCCTTGAAGGAACGGATGGTATCCTTCAGAGGAACATACTTGCCAATATAGCCAGTGAACTGCTCAGCCACATGGAAGGGCTGGCTCAGGAACCGCTGAACCTTACGGGCCCGACCCACGGTGATCTTGTCTTCCTCGGACAATTCGTCCATACCCATAATGGCGATGATGTCCTGCAGTTCCTTGTACCGCTGCAGAATGTTCTGCACCGCACGGGCGGTTTCGTAATGCTCACGACCCAGAATTTCTGCGGACAGAATTCGGGAAGTGGAGTCCAGAGGATCAACAGCGGGGTAAATACCCAGAGAAGCAATACCACGATCCAGAACGGTGGTGGCATCCAGATGGGCGAAGGTGGTGGCGGGCGCAGGGTCAGTCAGGTCATCCGCAGGCACGTAAACTGCCTGAACGGAGGTGATAGAACCGTTCTTGGTGGAGGTGATGCGCTCCTGCAGAGCGCCCATTTCCGTTGCCAGAGTGGGCTGGTAGCCAACGGCGGAGGGCATACGGCCCAGCAGAGCGGAAACCTCAGAACCGGCCTGGGTGAAACGAAAGATGTTATCGATGAACAGCAGCACATCCTGGTGCTTCACATCACGGAAGTACTCCGCCATAGTCAGGCCGGAAAGACCCACACGCATACGGGCTCCGGGGGGCTCGTTCATCTGACCGAAGACCATGGCGGTCTTGTTGATAACGCCGGACTCGGTCATTTCGTTGTACAGGTCATTACCCTCACGGGTACGCTCGCCGACACCGGTAAAGACGGAGTAGCCGTTGTGCGCGGTGGCGATGTTGTAGATCAGCTCCTGGATCAGAACGGTCTTGCCAACGCCTGCACCTCCGAACAGACCGATCTTACCGCCCTTGGCATAGGGGCAGATCAGGTCAATGACCTTGATACCGGTTTCCAGGATCTCGGTAGCGGGCTGCTGCTCCTCATAAGCAGGTGCGCTGCGATGGATAGGCCAGCTTTCCGCACCCCGGACAGGGGGCTTATTGTCAATGGGCTGACCCAGCAGGTTAAACACGCGGCCCAGGCATTCCTCGCCAACGGGCACCTGGATGGGGGAGCCGGTGTCAATGGCCTCGGTGCCACGGCACAGACCGTCGGTGGAGGACATGGCGATGCAGCGAACCACATTGTCACCAATGTGTTGGGCAACCTCAGCCACGATGGTGTGATCCCCCTGGGGAACTTCAATAGCGGACAGCAGCTGGGGAAGATTGCCGTCTGCAAAGCGGATATCCAGAACCGGGCCCATAACCTGGATCACAGTTCCTTTGTTGTTAGCCATAGGATTCAACTCCTTATCTTTCGGGGGTCATTGCGAGCCGGTGCATACCGGCGTGGCAATCTCCTAAAATTTGCGGTCATTCCGTTGTACTGGGGGATTCTCACGCCAGTGACAGCGGTCACTGGCTCGGAATGACAGTGTTGTTGGGTTAAGAGCCGGCGACGATCTCTGTGATCTCCTGGGTGATGGCAGCCTGCCGGGCCTGATTGAATTTCAGGCTCAGGTCTGCAATCATCTCCTCTGCGTTTTGGGTGGCAGAGTCCATGGCAGTACGTCGGGCAGCCTGCTCGGCAGCACGGCTTTCGCACAGAGCACCGTAGAGAATACCGCCCAGGTATTCCGGGACGATCGTCTCGAAGACTTCCGCGCAATTCGGTTCGTACACAATGTCGGAAGGTTTTTTCTCACCGGCACTTTGCAGCAGGGGCAGCAGCCGCAAAGTAGCAGGGGTCTGGGAAAGAACAGAAACAAAGTTGGTGTAGCCGATGATGATCTCGTCAAATTCGCCCTTGCAGTAGGCCTTGGAAAGCTGCTTGGCAATGGTAAAGCAGTCACCGATGGATATGGCAGCTGCTTCTGCATAGTTTTCGGTCAGCAACTCCATCTTCCGGCTGCGGAAGAAATCCACCGCCTTTTTGCCGATGGGCAGGACTACGGCATTTTTGCCTTCCAACTCCGACCAAACCTTCTTCAAAATGTTACTGTTGTAGCCGCCGGCAAGACCCCGGTCACCGGCAATGACGATATACATGGACTTTTTGACATCCCGCTCCATCAGGTAAGGGGAGGAAAAATCCAAATTGGAATCCACAATATCGGTGATCGTGGAGTACAGAATTTCAAAGTAGGGACGGGAATTTGTCACCCGTGCCTGGGCATGACGCAGCTTGGAAGCGGCCACCATTTCCATGGCCTTTGTGATCTGCTTGGTAGATTCCATACTGCGGATTCGATTTTTGATTTCCTTGGTGGAAACGCCAGCCATGGGGCTCCTCCTTCCTTATGCGGGTGCGTTAAATTCTTTGAGCAGGTCGTTCAGGGCTGCCTGAAGGGCCTTTTCGGTGTCAGGCTCCAGCTTCCCGGTGGAGCGGATGGAAGAGAGCACATCGTCGTTACGGCTGTCCATGAATTCGTACAGCCGTTGTTCGAATTCAGGGATCCTCTCCACAGCAATGTCCTTCAGATAGCCCTTGGTGACGGCATACAGGATGCAGACCTGGTGGGCCACCTCCACGGGGGCATTGTTGCGCTGCTTCAGCACGGCAACGATGCGCTCGCCCAGGGCAAGACGGGACTTGGTATCTGCGTCCAGGTCAGAGCCGAACTGGGCAAAGCTCTGCAGCTCCCGGTACTGGGAGTACAGCAGCTTCAAAGAACCGGCAACCTTTTTCATGGCCTTGATCTGGGCATCACCGCCAACACGGGAAACGGAAATACCGGGGTTGACAGCGGGCATAACACCGGCGTTGAACAGCTCGGTTTCCAGGAAGATCTGGCCGTCGGTGATGGAAATGACATTGGTGGGAATGTAGGCGGATACGTCACCGGCCTGGGTTTCGATGATGGGCAGGGCGGTTAAAGAACCGCCGCCTTTTTCCGGTGACATCTGGGCAGCGCGCTCCAAAAGACGGCTGTGCAGATAGAAAACATCACCGGGATAAGCCTCACGTCCGGGAGGACGGCGGATCAGCAGGGAAATGGCACGGTAAGCCACAGCGTGCTTGGAAAGATCATCATAAATGATCAGCACATCTTTGCCCTGGTGCATAAAATGCTCACCGATGGCGCAGCCAGCGTAGGGGGCAATATACTGCATGGGCGCCAGCTCCGAAGCGGTGGCGGAGACTACGATGGTGTAGTCCATAGCGCCGCTGATAGTCAAGCTCTCCACGATCTGGGCAACGGTACTGCGCTTCTGACCGATGGCCACATAAATGCAGATCACATTTTTACCCTTCTGGTTCAGAATGGTGTCAGTGGCGATGGTGGTCTTGCCGGTCTGGCGGTCACCGATGATCAGCTCACGCTGACCGCGACCGATGGGAATCATGGAGTCGATGGCCTTGATGCCGGTCTGCAGAGGACGGCTGACATGCTGACGGTCGATGATGCCGGGGGCAGGAGTCTCAATGGGGCAGTAGCCCTCGGCATAAAAGGGGCCTTTGCCGTCGATGGGCTCGCCCAGGGCGTTGACAACACGGCCAATAAGGCCGCTGCCCACAGGGACAGATACCACCTTGCCGGTACGCTTAACGGTGTCGCCTTCCTTAATGCCGCTGTCTGTGCCCAAAATAACGACGGATACGGTATCTTCTTCCAGATTCTGTGCCATGCCGTAAGAGCCATTGGACATCTCTACCAGTTCGCCGGCCATGCAGTTATCCAGGCCGGAGACCTTAGCAATGCCGTCACCAACCAGGATGACGATGCCGGTTTCGCTGGTCTCCAGCTTATTTTCGTAGTTTTTGATTTGCGCGCGGATAATTTTTGTAATTTCTTCAGGTCGTAAGTCCATATTGTACCTGCTTTCTGAATCAAAGTGCGGTATTTTTAAGCGTTTTACGGATGGCATCCAGCCGCTGAGCTATGGTGCCGTCAAGGCTCTTGCCGTCGTAGTCCAGGCGGATACCGCCCAGGACGCTAGGCTCCAGCTTGTTGGTAAGCTGAATGGTCTTGCCGGTAATGACCGCCAGTTTTTGGCGAAGCCGGGTTAACTGCTCCTCAGATAGCGGAGCAGCGGTAATGGCGGTTACCGGCAGAATACCATTGTCACGATTGTAGTGCTCCCGATAGGCGGTAACACAATCGAAAAAATGCTTGGGATAACCCTTTTCGGTGAGAATTTTCAAAAAATTCAGCACATAGGGGTGCAATTTGCCGCGAAAGCTGTCGTCTAAAATGGCGCAGCGCTCCTGTTTTGACAGACTTTGGGCGGCTAGAAGCCGCAGGAATTCCGGGCTCTGGCGGAAACTTTCCTCCAGAACCGTCAACTCTTGCAAAATTTTCTGGGACAGACGCTCACTCTTGGCAAGATCGTATAGCGCTTCGCCGTAAACACTACCCACCTGCGTCATAGCGTGCCACCCAATTCGTTGATAAAGCTGTCCACCAGATCGGTCTGATCCGCTTCGTTAAACTCTCTGCCCACCACTTTTTCAGCGATGGCCATAGCCAGCTCAGAGATCTCGTCCTTGGCATCGTTGATGGCCTTTTTCTTTTCCAGGGCAATGTCCGCGGCGGCCTTGTCCATGATGGCAGAGGCTTCCGCGTTGGCCTGCCGGAGGATCTCTTCCTCCCGAGCCTGTCCCCGGGCAACGGCTTCTTTGACGATGCGTTCACCGGTTTGAGTGGCGTTGGCGAGCTTTTGCTGATACTCAGCTTCCAGAGCTTCGGCTTCCGCCTTGGCATTACCGGCCTCGGTGTACATATCGTTGATTTCCTTTTGCCGGTCGGTGATCATCTTCATTACCGGCACAAACAGAAACTTTTTCAGCACAATAAACAGCACAATGGTATTGGCCAGTGTAAACAGTGCGGTGAAAAAGTTAATATTCAGAAATTCTCCCGGTCCCACAGTTCATGCTCCTTTCCGTTGAGATTGGGAAAGAGGCAGATCACAGTGCGAACAGGATCAGCAGTGCGATAACCAGGGAGTAAATGCCGGTGGTTTCGGTAACGGCACAGCCCAGGATCATGTTGGTACGCAGGGTGCCGGCAGATTCGGGCTGACGGGCCATGCCCTCCAGAGCCTTGCCTACGGCATTACCTTCGCCGATAGCGGGACCGATAGCACCGATACCCATACACAGACCGGCACCGATGGCCTTGGCAGCAATGATAAAAGCTTCACTCATAGTAATGTTCCTCCAATATATATAGTTTGGTTTCTTGTGTTTTTTGTTTTATTCCTGAATCTCCGGCGGCGGACAGGCACCTGCGATGTAGACCATGCTCAGCAGGCTGAACACGAAGGCCTGAACAAATCCGGAAAACAGATCAAAGTAAATACTCAGCACCGCAGGTACGCCCACCTGCAAAATGGGGATCTGGACATCGCCCAGCAGCTCCAGACAGGTCGCAAGGCCTAAAATGCCCAGTACGCCGAAGACAATTGCCAGGATCTTGGGCAGCAGCTTTTTCTTGCGGATGCCCAGAAACAGCAGGAATGCACCCAACGCCACCAGGATCAGCGGCAGCAGGATCGAACTGGCAATAAGCCGGATCAAAGTTGTGGACAACAGGGATAAAGCGGTATAGATGATCATGGTAATGATGCTGCCACCGGCCACATTGCCGAAATGACGGAAGGCCATGGCAATGGGCTGGGCGATCTCGGATACCAGGTTCATGGGAGTCATGACCCAAATGGGCTCTGTAAAGCCCTTTAACCAGCCGAGAACGCCGTTACGCTTGATGGACTGATACCAGATGATTACGCTGGTCATGACCGCCCAGGTCAGTACCACGGCCAGGTCTGCGGTCGTCGACCGCAGGAAGCCGGTCATGCCGATGAGGCTTCCCAGTATGGAAGACAGGAAGATGGTGCCGATGTAGGGCACCCAGCCCATATTGTGCTCACCCATGGTGTCCCGTACCAGATTCATCAGCATGGTAACGCCTTTTTCCGTCAGCACCTGCAGCTTGCCCGGGTGCTTTTGCAGGTTCCTGCCAAGCAGAATACCGGCAAAGCAGAGCGTGGCGGTAACAACGATCAGGGAAAGGATAGTTTGGGGGATGGCAATGGGGCCAATGAAAAACAGAGTTTGTGCACCGCTGACTTCAATTCCGTCCATCAATCACCCTTCTTTCTGAAAAACTCCGCCAGCATTAAGATCGGGCGGGCAAAGGCAAGAGGCAGCACCAGTGCGATCACATTGGCTCCCAGGAAAATGCCCAACGCCAACGCACCGCCCATGACCAGAAGACGCACAGTAGAGGACAGCTGGATCATCTTTTTGCCTTGCTCCACATCTCCCCGGGCTGCCCGGTCAGCCGCCAGGCTGACGGTAACTGCCATGAAAAAGTAATTTACGGTCATAATCAAACAGCCGGCCAATGCACCCAGCAGCACCGCCAGGCTGAATTGCCCCAGCAGGGCAAAAACGCCTATCATTGCCGCACTGCACAGCACTTCGCCAATGGCAATCACGGCTGTTTCTTTCAATACAAGCTTTCTGGAATCCATAGGTTCCTCCGTTAGTGGTGGTCGTTATAGGACACCGGCGGCGGATCTTTTTCCTGTTTGGCAGTAAGGGTCCGCAGCGTCCGCAGGGACGATACAAAGCCGCAGATTCCGCCGTAAATACCCAGGCCAATTCCGACCCAAAGCACCCAGCCACCCCAGCCCTGGGAATCCCGCAGCCACAGTGCCAGCAGAATAAACATGGCAGGCGGCACAATAACGGAAAGTCCCAGCTGGGAGATCCACACCAATAGTTTCAAATCTTTCATGGATTTTCTCCTGCAATATGCACAAATCCCATAATCCTACCGGTATATTATACCCCAATTCGCACCGACATGCAAGAAGAATTTGTAAACATTTCCCTGCAGCCGCAAAAAAAGAAATTCCAAAAAGGGCTTTTCACGGAGGGGAAAATATAGTAAAATAGATCTGTTATGTAAGAAAGGGGGCGGCGGCTGTGACCGAGCAGGAATTGCAGATCATTCAGGGCACCATCAGTGCGGTGGTTTATCAGAATTACGACAACGGCTACGCCGTCCTGCGGCTGGATGTAGGCGGCGGACAGACCGTTACGGTGGTGGGTACAATTCCTCTGCCTGCTAACGGCGAACGGCTCATGGTCACCGGCAAATGGAGCAATCATCAAAGCTACGGCCGCCAGTTTGAGGCGGAATTCTTGGAGCGGCTCATGCCCCAGACCAACAGCGAAATTTTGAACTACCTGTCTAGCCGGATCATCAAGGGCATCGGCCCCAAAACTGCCGCCCGGATCGTCAGCCGTTTTGGAGATCAGACTTTGGTGGTCATGGAGCGGGAGCCGGAACGGCTGGCAGAAATCTCCGGCATCACCAAGGCCAAGGCCAAAGAAATCGGTGAGGAATTTCGTCGCCGAGTGGGTATGCGCCAGCTGATGGAGTTCTTTACATTGCATCAGCTTCCTGCGGAACTGGCTGTACGGGCTTATAAGCTCTATGGCGAGGGGACGGTGGAGCTGCTGTATGAAGACCCCTATCTTCTGATGGAAGAGGGGCTGGAAGCTCCCTTCGCCGCGGTGGATCGGTTTGCCATCGAGATCGGCGTTTCCGGTGACGATCCCCGACGGGTTCGTGCCGGTGTGCTGTTTGAGCTTTACTACAATCTGTCCGCCGGACACAGCTTCCTGCCCCAGGACAAGCTGGTGGCGGCGGTGGCCCAGCTGCTGTCCGTGGAAACGGAAATTGCGGAAAATACCATTGAGCAGATGCTTAAGGATCAGCAACTGATCCGCTGCACCCTGGCCGGTATTACGGTGATTTACCTGCCGGAGCTGTTTGAAGCAGAAAACTACATTACCGGGAGACTCTTGTCAGCATCCATGCTCCAATACCCTGAACCCAGAAACTTAAACGCCCTGATGCGCAGTGTTGCCAAAGAAAGCGGCGTTACTTATTCCGAGCATCAGGAACAGGCTATCCGCCAGGCGGCGTCCAGCGGCCTTTTGCTGATCACCGGCGGCCCGGGCACCGGCAAAACCACTATTTTAAAAGGCATTTTGTGTCTGCTGGGACAGATGCAACTGAAATGCGTTCTGGCCGCCCCCACAGGCAGAGCCGCCAAGCGGCTGTCTGAGGTTACCGGCGAGGATGCCAGCACCATCCACAGACTTTTGGAAGCCGGCATCGACCCCACCACCGGAAAGATGTGCTTTGCCAAGGATGAATCCGATCCCTTGAAGGCGGATGTCATCATCGTGGACGAGATGTCCATGGTGGATGTTTTGCTGCTGCACAGCCTGCTTAAAGCCATTGCTCCCGGCAAACGGCTGATCTTTGTGGGCGATCCGGATCAGCTGCCCCCGGTAGGCCCGGGATTTCCCTTCAGTGATATGCTCCGCAGCGAAATGCTGCCGGCAGTGCGCTTGACGGAGATATTCCGACAGGCCCAGGAAAGCCTCATCGTTATGAATGCCCACCGGGTCAATAACGGCCAAATGCCGGAGCTGCGGAATGTAAAAAGCGACTTTTTCTTTTTGGGCTGTCGCTC
This sequence comes from Oscillospiraceae bacterium, assembly GCA_017624715.1. Classification (GTDB taxonomy): domain Bacteria; phylum Bacillota; class Clostridia; order Oscillospirales; family Oscillospiraceae; genus Faecousia. The sequence goes on along the minus strand of JAGAMN010000008.1, from coordinate 30,173 downwards.
CGAAGAGGAAGTACGCCAGACCATCACCGGCCTGTGCACCACCCGGCTGCCGAAGAATATGGGCATTGCCCCGGAGCAGATCCAGGTACTGTCCCCGACTCGCAAGGGCGGTGTAGGCACGGCGGTGCTGAACCAGACCTTACAAATGGCGCTGAATCCCCAGTATCCCACCAAAAAGGAGCGCCAGTTCGGCGATTTCTGCTTCCGTGAGGGCGACCGGGTGATGCAGATCCGCAACAATTATGACATTATGTGGAAAAAGTGTGATGGCAGCGCCGTGGGAACGGGCATTTTCAATGGCGACGTGGGCACGATCCGCTGTATCGATCCCCACATGGAGACGATGACTGTGGTCTTTGATGACCGGGAAGCAGATTATGATTTTACCCAGCTGGGCGAATTGGAGCCGGCTTATGCCATGACGGTACATAAAAGCCAGGGCAGCGAATACCGGGCGGTGATCCTGTCTGCCTGGAATGGGTCGCCCTACTTGCTCAGCCGCAGCGTGCTCTATACCGCTATTACCCGGGCAAGGGAACTGCTCATTATCGTAGGTCGGCAGGAGACCGTGGCGGCGATGACGGAAAATGCCAAACGCAACCGACGCTATACAGGCCTGAAACTGCGCTTGCAAGGAAAAACACAATGATTTTTGAAAGAATTCTACGGTGGCTGTATCCACCCAAATGCGTTCTGTGCGGCAAAGTGCTGGCAGAGGAAGAAACGGATTTTTGCAGCTGCTGCCGTATTGATGCCCCGGTTTGTCCGGTAGATCACCGGAAAAAGCTGCCTTTCCTTGACAGTTGGCTCGGGGTTTGGTATTATGAAGATTCAGTAAGACGCAGTCTGTTGCGCTATAAATTTCACGGTGTCCAAAGCTATGCAAAACCCTATGGGCAGATGCTTGCGATGAAGCTGCAGCAAAACCACCCGGATGGCTTTGATCTGCTGACCTGGGTGCCCATCAGCGCCTTGCGCAAATTTACCAGAGGGTATGACCAAGTGGAATTGCTTGCATCCGCTGTTGGCGCAGAGCTGGAAATGGAAGCCATACCGCTTCTTACTAAGGTGCGGCACAACAGACCCCAATCCGGTATTACCGGAGATGCCCAGCGCCGGGCAAATGTACTGGGCGCATACCGGGTGACGGACCCGGAATTACTGAAAGATAAGAAAATTCTCCTCTTGGACGATATTATCACCACCGGTGCAACGGTGAGTGAATGCGCCCGAATGCTGCTGACAGCCGGCGCAAAGGAAGTTCATTGCGGCGCTGTGGCCATCGCCCGGCGCAAAAAACGAAGTAGGTGAAACGTATGCAACTGTTTTCTCATGACCTGGGCATTGACCTGGGCACCGCCAATGTGCTGATCTATGTGGACGGCAAGGGCGTTGTGATCCGGGAACCTGCCGTGGTTGCGGTGGATAAAAATACGGGCAATATTTTGGAGGTCGGCGCGGCGGCCAGAAATATGCTGGGAAGAACCCCCGGCAATGTGGTGGCTATGCATCCTCTGAAGGACGGCGTAATCTCTGACCATGAAATGACCGTCAAAATGCTCCAGGCTTTCTTCCGGGAGGCTGCGAAATCATCGTTGTTTACCCCCAAGCCCCGTGTGGTTATTTGCGTGCCCAGCGGTGTTACGGAAGTGGAAGAGCGGACGGTAATCAATGCGGCTATCGATGCCGGTGCCCGCCGGGCTTACCTCATTGAAGAGCCTCTGGCAGCTGCCTTGGGTGCAGGTTTGGATATCAAGGGCCCAAACGGTCAGATGATCGTGGACATCGGCTGCGGTACTACCGATGTGGCGGTGCTGAGCCTCAACGGCGTGGCGGTGTCCTCTTCCATCAAGGTGGCCGGTGATGCTTTTGATGAAGCCATTGGTCGGTATGTCCGCCGGAAGCACGGCGTGGTGATCGGTCAGGTCACTGCGGAGGATGTAAAGATCCAAATCGGCAGTGTGTTCCCCCGTCCTGAAACGGTGAGTATGAATATCAAAGGCAGAGATGCCAAGACTGGCATGCCTCGGGAACTGACGCTGCTATCCTCGGAGATCTATCAGGTGCTGAGCAGACCTGCCAAACAGATCGCAGATGAAGTGCTGTCTGTACTGGAGCAAACTTCCCCCGAACTGGTCAGCGACATTTCTGAAAACGGCATCACCCTGACTGGCGGATGCAGCCAAATTTGGGGTATGGATCGGCTGCTGACAGAGAAAACCGGTGTACTCTGCACTTTGGCGGACGATCCGGATTCCTGTGTGGCCTACGGCTGCGGCAAGAGCCTGGCATGGATCAACCACATGCAGGAAGGTCCTATCAACATTGCAAGAAAGCGCATGATGCGTGGATAAATAATGACCGCCGGAGCGAGTGCTCCGGCGGATTTGCTTTAGTCCTGGCAGCAGCTTCCGCGATAGTCGTAATCCGGCGCGCTGCAATTGTTGTCGCAGTCGTTGGGGGCAAACTGACTGGCAGGGAAGGGGATCCGGGAGAACATCTCGCAGGGGTCTTCCGCACAGCCGGGCGCGTCGCAGCACTCCTTGGTGGGAATGGCGTAGTCAAGAACAGGTACGACCAACTGGGCATCCCGCTCCAGGCGAATGATGGAGAACTGCCCCAGGGTCACATACAGCCGACGGCGCTCGCCGGAGAGCACCAGGTCGTCATCGAACAGGCACTTGATCTCCGCGGGGATCTGCAGGGTGCAATCGTCCCGGCACTTGTCGTTGCAGACATCCCGGATCTTGGAACTGAGCACCATGGGCTCCAGCACTTCCACCACGGCGGTGGGGCGGTTGGCGTAATGGCGGGTGAAGCCATCGGGGGCGCAGAGCCGGGTGTCGCTGCGGTAGATGTGGGCCCGGCTGTCCTCACCGCAGAGCACGGCGCGCTTGGTGAACACCGCCAAACCGTAGAGTGCTGCCGGACGGGCAGCACCGATGGTGGCATCTGCCAAGATCCGGTAGTAGAAGGTTACATCAATGCAGTAGTGATTCCGATCAAAGGCCACAGGCTCAACATCGATGTAAGTGTACAGCAGCTCCGCACAGCGAACTCTGGCGCTGGCACAGGTGTCCAGCAGACTCTGGGAGCCTTTCGTCAGGTAGACCCGGAGATCCTCAATGCAATCCTTGTCACGGCAGCTGTCCGTGATCTTTCTTGTGTGGATGGACATAGCCTGCTGGTCGCCGCAACCGCCCTGCAGGGTGTCCCTGATCTGGTCAGACATAATGGATACCTCCCGTTAAGATGTAGGGATAAGCAAATGCTTACAGGACAGTTTATGCAGGCCGAGGGTTTAAGTGCAGAACCGGTGTCGAAAAATACAGCGATTGTCATTCTGAGCGTAGCGGCCGCAGGCTGCGTAGTCGAAGAATCCGTACTCTTTTTACGGGGGGGGGACGGATCCTTCGACTCCCCTTCGGGTCGCTCAGGATGACAGACCCTCATCCGCCCCCAGTGTGCGCACTGGGGTACATTCTACCGGGAGAAGGCTTTGGGGCGATTCAGGAAACGGTCCTACGAATAAAGAATGGGCGCGGTTTGTACCGCGCCCAGTTGGATTATTTGAAAATGTAACGGGTTTCGCTATGGTAGGGCTGACCGGCCTTGGTGATGGGCTGAACCCAATCGGGATGGTTGATGCAGTCCGGATAGAACTGGGTTTCCAGGCAAATACCGCCCCGGTAGCAGTAGGATACTTTCTCTTTGCCGGTTTCACCCTCCAGGAAGTTGCCGGAGTAGAACTGAATGCCGCAGCAATCCGTTTCTACGGTCATGGTTCTGCCGGACTCAGGATCGGACAGCGTGGCACAGGGGTTGCAGTAAACCTCAAAATTGTGGTCATAGCCGCCCTGATTCTTCAGAGCATTGTAATCCTGGTTAATATCCTGGCCAATGGGCTTGGGAATCCGGAAATCCATGGGACTGCCCTCTACACTGCGGTTCTCGCCGGTGGGGATGGAGGCAGCGTCACAGACGGTGAAATGCCGGGCAGGCATCTGCAGCACCTGACTCATGGCCTTTTCGGGATGGGTATGTCCTGCCAGGTTGAAATAAGTATGGTTGGTCATATTGAAGACCGTATCCTGGTCGCAGACGCCGTCATAAATGATGGCAAGTATGCCGGGAGCCTCCAGCCTGTAGGTTACCTTGATCTCGGCATTGCCGGGGAAGCCCTGATCGCCATTGGGGCTGGAAAGGGAGAGAGTGATACTGTCAGGCTTGTGGCTGACCACATCCCACAACCGGTTCTTGTAGGGGTCAAAGCCGCTATGCAGGTTATTTACTTCGTTGTCATTGGCGTCGATTTTGTAAGTCACGCCGTTCAAGGTGAACTTGGCACCGCCAATGCGGTTGGCGTTTCTGCCGACGGTAGCGCCGAAGTAGGTGGTGCTGGCGGTGTAGTCATCAGGGTGATCAAATCCCAGAATTACATCGTCCACATTACCCTTGGCATCGGGCACAAATAGCTTGACCAGGGTTGCACCGTGGTCGGACACCTCAGCGGTGATGTTGCCGCAGGAAATGGTGTACAGATGGGCTTCTTGACCGTCCTTACGGATACCGAATGATTTTTTCATAATAGCAGCTCCTTTCAATGGGGCAGATTAAAGTCATTATACTATACATCCTGGTGGTTTTCAAGAAAAACCCGGGAAAATTATTTAACTGACAGAGATTGCATGCTTTTTTGTCATAAGCGGCTTTCCCTTGAATCAGTCACAAAACTTCCGATATAATTCCCTCACATGAACAAAAGAGGGTGAAAGGGACAATGGAACGATTTTTATGGCTGTTTTTGTTAATTGCATTGCTGGGACTGTTGGGCTTCTGGTTTTTGCCCAAAGAGCAGGAGGAAGTTCCCCGGGATTTCTTTGTACCCCAGCCTGCGCTAGCACAGACGGAAGCACCTACCGAAAGCACAGCCTTTTCCTTGCCCTATGCACCGGAAAACTGGAATTTGGTGGCAGAAAAGCTGATTTGCTACGATGGGCCGTACATCGAGGACGGAACCAATGCGCCGGTGTCGGGTGTAGCCGGGCTGGTACTGCACAATGCCGGTGACCGGGGGATTTCCTTTGCGGTGCTGGCTTTGGAGCAGGGGAGTAAGACCACCTATTTCACCGTGACCTGGCTGCCACCGGGGGAACGAGTGCTGGTTTTGGCTATGGAACGGGCTGCCTATGATCCCCAGCCGGTTACCGACTGCCGGGTATTGGGGATTCGGTGGGATGATTTTTCATCAGCATCGGTGGAAGTGTCTGTTTGCCCGGATAATGGACTGCAGATCACCAATTTGTCTGTCAAGCAGCAGGAGGGCATCTGCCTGCGATTTAAGCAGTACACAGAAGAATACGGTATGCTTTTCGGTGGTATTACCCAATGCGTAACGATACCGGTTCTGATGCCAAGGGAAAACCGACCGATATATCCGGAGGAATTTGACCCCGAAAATGTCAGACTGGTGGCAAAAGTAAAATAAAAGAGGACGCATTTGCGTCCTCTTTTTGTATTACAGAACTTTGGAAAGGAAATCCTGCAGACGGGGGTGCTGGGGATTATCGAAGAGCTCTTTAGGGTCACCCTGTTCCAGGATCTTGCCCTCGTCCATAAAGAGCATACTGTTGCCAACCTCGCGGGCAAAGCCCATTTCGTGAGTCACAACCACCATGGTCATGCCGCTGTTTGCCAGCTCCTTCATAACGGAGAGCACTTCACCAACCATTTCGGGGTCTAAGGCAGAGGTGGGCTCATCAAACAACATAACCTCCGGTTCCATCATCAGTGCACGGACAATGGCAACACGCTGCTTCTGACCGCCGGACAGCTGGATAGGGTAGGCGTTGGCGCGATCCTCCAGGCCAACACGGGCCAGAAGCGCCAGGGCCTTTTCGGTGGCCTGTTCCTGAGGCATCTTCAGTACCTTTACCGGTGCCAGGATCATGTTTTGCAGGATGGTCTTGTGGGGAAACAGGTTAAAGTGCTGGAACACCATGCCCATTTTTTGCCGGTGCAGGTTGATATTGACCTTTTCCTTCTTGCCGGCTTTGTTGATGAAGCTCTTTTTTGTGATGTCGATGTTGTGGAAAATGATCTGACCGTCAGTGGGCTCTTCCATCAGGTTCAAACTACGCAGGAAGGTGGATTTACCGGAACCGGAAGGGCCGATAACGACCATCACATCGCCTCTGTGAATGTCGATGCTTACATCGTCCAGGGCCTTGATTGCGCCCTTGTTGTAGTATTTTTTCAGATTCTTGATCTGAAGCAGCTTATCGTTTGTCACCGCGGCTCATCCTCCTTTCGAAATATGCGATCAGCTTGGAAGTGGGGAAGCACAGGCAGAAGTATACTGCCGTTGCCACCAACAGGGGTTCCATAACAATGTAGTTAGCACCCTGAACAGCGGTCACTGCGAACATCAGATCCTGGACACCGATGGTGTAGGTGATGGAGGACTCCTTGATGATGACAACGAATTCGTTGGCAATGGCCGGCAGAATGTTTTTGATAGCCTGGGGTAGGATGATATGTACCAAAGTTTGCACCTTGGTCATGCCCAGACTTCGGGCAGCCTCGGTCTGACCGCCGTCGATGGACTGGATGCCGCTACGGATGATCTCACACAGATAAGCACCGGAGTTCATACCCAGAGCCACAACACCGGGGATGAATCGGTTGGACTTCAAGAATCCAAACATGGTGAAGGAGGGAATCTCGATCAGCTTGCCGAACACGCCATGGTAGATGATCATGATCTGCACCAGTACAGGGGTGGAGCGAAGGATCTCAACATAGGCGGTTGCCAAAAAGGCAATGGGATTAAATTTGCTGATGGCGACCAGGGCCCGGTTGTTGCGGATACGGCCTTTTTTGCCGTAGGCCAGGAAGCGGAGCGGCCGGAAGTCGGTCATGCGCATGATAGCGAGCAATATACCCAGAATAAAGCCGATGACCACCGTGAATAGCGCCAACATAATGGTGGTAAAGATACCCTGCTCGATCAGCTTGATATATCGGAAGGTTTTTTCGAAGCCTTCCGCGGTAATAAAGTTGTTCATGATGATTTCCTTTCCAATACACACCAAATTCCTCCCCGGCAAGCGGGGAGGAATAATGGTACGAATCGATTATTTCTCGTCGGGAGCTTCGGTGGGCTTGCCGTCGGGACCCAGCATACCCTGGTAGTTGTCACCAGCGGCCTGCTCCAAAGCCTTAGCTACATACTGAGCGAAGGTGCCTTCGTCGACACACTTGTTCAGAGCCTCGTTGACGTACTTCAGCAGGTCGGTGTTGCCCTTCTTGACACCTATGACATTGCCTTCGGCATCGTAGGGAACTTCGCAAACGATGTGCAGATCGGGGTAGTTAACGCTGTAAGCAGCGGCCACGTCCCACTCGACGTAAGCACCGTCGATCTTGCCGCTCATCAGCTCAGCGATGATGTCGGTAGCCTTGACCAGGTTGACCAGCTGAGCATTGGGGCTGTACTGGGCAGCCAGCTCATTCTGAATGGTACCGGTCTGGGCTGCGATCTCATACTCAGCCTTGTTGGTGGAAGCCAGGTCGGTGAACTTGGAGGCGTTGGCCTTGGTGGTGATGAAAGCCTGCTTGCCTTCGTAGTACATATCGGAGAAGTCCATGGAATCCTCACGTTCGGGATCGGGGGACAGACCGGCAATGGCCAAGTCAGCGGTGCCAGCGGCCATTTCACCCATGATGCCGTTGAAGTCCATAGGAACGACTTCCAGGGTCAGGCCCAGGTAATCGGCGATGTACTGTGCCAGAGCCATATCGAAACCGGCCAGGGAGGGGTTGCCGTCCTTGTCCAGAGCATAGAACTCATAGGGCGCGTAGTCAGGGGAGGTGATAACGGTCAGGTAGCCTTCCTTGACGGTCTTCAGGTTGTAGGGGTTCTTGCCGGGACCGGCGGGCTCGTCAGCGACACAGCCGGCGAACATGCTCATCAGCATCAGTGCACTCAGCAAAACAGCGATCAATTTTTTCATTTTTCATTTCTCCTTTTCCTGACCCCACGGCCGGGGTGAATTGATGTTTGCATTATAACGCGAATATTATTCATCGTCAACTGTGATTAAATCCAAGATAAATAGAAAGAAGGGCACGCAAAATGTGCAAATTAACTAAAATAATGTATATGTTTTGCATAAATGCATAAAATGTCGGAATTATTACAAATGAATAATTGAATACAAACTATGAATAAATGAAAACGTCCTCCCAGAAAAATGGAAGGACGTGTATTTTGAGGTGCGGATTAATGTCCTTGTGCCAGCGCACAAATCACTTCACCTGCCAGTATCAGACCGGCTGCACCGGGGACAAAAGCGGTGGATCCGGGCAGGCTTCGCCGGGAGGATCCGGCAGGCACCGGCTCATCCGGGTCAATGTTGGGGGTCATGGGCAGTTCCTTGGAATAGACTACCTTGACCTTTTTAATGCCCCGCTTGGCACATTCCTTACGAATGATCCGGGCCAGGGCACAGCCGGAGGTTTTAGAGATATCCGCCACTTCAAAGGCCGAAGCGTCCAGCTTGTTGCCGGTGCCCATGCAACTGATGATGGGAACGCTGACGGCCTGGGCCTGTTCCATCATCGCCAGCTTTCCGGTAACAGTATCAATGGCATCGATAATATAATCATATTGCGTAAAATCAAATTCCCCGGCGGTTTCGGGAAGATAGAAGGTCTTATAGGTTTTGACCTGGATGGTAGGGTCAATGTCCTTGATTCGGGCCGCGGCCACATCTACCTTATACTGACCCACGGTGGAGTGGGTAGCCAGTAGCTGCCGATTGATATTGGTTATGCTGATGGTGTCATTATCAATGAGATCCAGGGCACCGATACCGCTGCGGGCCAAAGCCTCTGCCGCATAGCCACCTACACCGCCCAATCCGAACAAAGCAACCCGGGCATTTCGCAGCCTTCGAATACCGTCCTCACCCAGCAGCAGTCGGGTCCGGGAATACTGATCTGTCATAAGGATTCTCCTTGCTTGCTTTTTTTGTTAGTTTACCACGGAATAACCGTTTGTGTCAATGATTGTTACTTGGCTCCCTCAGAGAGGGAGTCGAGGGGATAAAAATTCAAAATAATTCTTTTCCAGGGGAGCAAAACTAATTGACGGCAGGGAAATAATGCGATATAGTAATAGTTGTCATATTTTGACGGAAGTTATATAAAGAAACGGGGGATGATAATGTCCAAAGAGCTCATCCGGCTCCGGGATCTTACCATGGAGTTCGACGGGGAACGTATACTCGACGGCATCAATCTCTATATCAACGACCACGAATTTTTAACTTTGCTCGGCCCCTCCGGCTGCGGAAAGACCACAACGCTGCGGATCATTGGCGGTTTCCTTACGCCTACATCCGGAACGGTGACTTTTGACGGCAAGTGCATTAATGATGTGCCGCCTTATGAGCGCCAGATCAACACCGTTTTCCAGCGCTATGCCCTATTTCCCCATTTGAATGTTTTTGACAATATTGCATTCGGCCTGCGGGTAGCGAAGCTGCCCAAAGAAGAGATCAACCAGCGGGTCCAGGAAATGCTGGAGATCGTCAGCCTGAAGGGCTACGGTCACCGGCGGATCCAGTCCCTTTCCGGCGGTCAGCAGCAGCGTGTGGCAATTGCCCGTGCTCTGGTGAACCGTCCTAAGGTGCTGCTTCTGGACGAACCTCTGGGCGCTTTGGATCTGCGCCTGCGTAAGGATATGCAGATCGAACTGAAGCGGATCCAGCAGGCAATGGGCATCACCTTCGTCTATGTTACCCACGATCAGGAAGAAGCACTTTCCATGTCTGATACGGTGGTTGTTATGGACAAGGGTCGCATCCAGCAGATCGGCAAGCCGGAAGATATATATAATGAACCCAAAAACGCCTTTGTTGCGGACTTTATCGGCGAGAGTAACATTCTCGACGGTGTGATGCTGGAAGATTACAAGGTCCGGTTCTTCGGCCGCACCTTCCAGTGCGTGGATAAGGGCTTTGCACCGAATGAAAGTGTGGATGTTGTTATCCGCCCTGAGGATATCGACATCGTCGCACCGGATGAGGGGCACCTGGTGGGTACGGTCACTTCCGTTACCTTCAAGGGCCTGAACTATGATATCATCGTCGAATTCAAGGGCTTCAAGTGGCTGATCCAGACCACGGATCACTGCGCTGAGGGCTCTACCATCGGCATTCGTTTGAACCCGGAAGATATTCACATCATGAAAAAGAGTGAGTATTCCGGCATGTTTGGCGATTACAGCTCCTACTCTGCTGAGTATGACGAGCTGACGGAGGATGCCGGCGATGAAGAAGAATAAGTCTGTTTTGCTCAGCGTGCCCTACATGCTGTGGATGCTGGCTTTTACGCTGATTCCGCTGTGTGTAGTGGGCTACTATGCGCTGACAGATCCGGATACCGGGGCGTTTTCCCTGGGAAACCTGCAGGACCTTTCCATGTACCTGCCGGTTTTGGGACAGTCTGTGCTGTACAGCCTGATCTCTTCTCTGATCTGCCTGCTGCTGGGCTATCCCGTGGCGTACTACATCGCCCACCGTGGCCCTGTGGCACAGAAGATCCTGTATATGCTGGTAATGCTTCCTATGTGCATGAGCTTTTTGCTCCGCACCTTGGCCTGGGTGGGCCTGCTGCAGGATACGGGTATCATCAATAATATCCTTGACGCCATCGGTATTGGGCGGCTGCAGTTGATCCGTACCCCCGGCGCGGTGGTGCTGGGAATGGTGTATAACTACCTGCCCTATATGATCCTGCCCCTGTATTCCACTTTGGTAAAGATGGATGACCGGCTCATTGAAGCCGCGGAAGACCTGGGCTGCACGCCTTTGCAGACCTTTGGCCGTGTGATCCTGCCGCTAAGTGTGCCCGGCATTCTGTCCGGAATTACCATGGTGTTCGTGCCGGCAGTTTCCACCTTCTATATTTCTCAAAAGCTGGGCGGCACCGACACAGTGCTCATCGGCGACCTGATTGAGCGCCTCTTTAAGCAGGGCGACAATCCAAACCTGGGCGCAGCGCTGAGCTTGGTGCTGATGCTGCTGGTGTTTGTGTGCACCGGCATCATGAACCGCTTTGGCGGCGATGAGGAAGGCGGTGTTGTCATTTGAAAAAGGCAAACCGTATTCTTACCATCTTGATGTTTGTTTTCCTGTATATCCCTATGGTGGTGCTCATCGTCGCATCCTTCAATACGGGAAAGGACATCACCCAGTTTGAAGGCTTCACCTTAAAACAGTATACGGAGCTTTTCCGGGATGAGGACCTGCTGGGCCTGCTGGGTAACTCCATTCTGATTGCGTTGCTGTCCACGGCCATCTCCGTGACCTTCGGCACGCTGGCTGCGGTGGGTATTCATCGGCTGAAGCCCAAAATGCGCAAACTGGTCATGAGCCTGACCAATATTCCCATGACCAACCCGGATATCGTCACCGGTGTTTCCTTAAGCCTGCTGTTCGTGTTTGTGGGTACGGGCCTGTTGGGTAACCGGGAATCTCTGAATTTCGGTACACTGCTGATTGCCCATGTCACCTTCGGTCTTCCTTATGTGATTCTGAATGTGATGCCAAAATTGCAGCAGATGAATCCGGCGCTGACGGATGCGGCCATGGACTTGGGCTGTACCCCGGTGCAGGCCTTCTTCAAGGTCATCATTCACGAGATTATGCCCGGTATCGTATCCGGCGGTATCATGGCCTTTACCATGAGTCTTGACGATTTTGTCATCAGCTACTTCGTCACCGGTTCGGACTTTGTCACATTGCCGGTTGAAATCTACACCTACACCAAAAAGCCCATTCAGCCCAAGGTGTACGCCATGTTCACCCTGCTGTTCCTGCTGATCGCGGTGCTGATGGTGGGTATGAATCTGCTGCAGATCCGTGCCGATCGGAAGAAGGACAGCAAGCGTCCCGAATCCCGTGGCTGGCGTATCGCCAAGCGGTGTGTCGCTGGTGCTTTGGTCGTGGCGCTGATTGTGGGCGGTGGCTTCCTGTTCTTCGGCAATCGCCAGGAGAAGATCATCCTCAATGTGAAAAACTGGGGCATGAACATGGCTGACGGTACCGACGGCACTTTGGACATCATTGCCGCCTTTGAGGAGAAATACCCCAATATCAAGGTCAATATGTCCTATTACGAATCCAACGAAGCGCTGTACTCTCAGTTGAAAAACGGCGGCATTACCGTGGATGTGATCATTCCGTCAGACTATATGATCGACCGGATGATCAAGGAGGGAATGCTGGAGAAACTGAACTTCGACAACATTCCTAACTTCCGGTATGTTGATGAAGAGCCTTTCAAAAATCAGAACAGCTACGATCCCACCAACGAATACTCCGTTCCCTATACCTGGGGTACGGTGGGAATCCTGTACAACTCCAAGTATGTGGACGAGGCGGATGTTACTGGCTGGGAGTTGATGTGGAATGAAAACTATGCCGGCAAGATCCTGATGATCGATAACTCTCGGGATGCCATGGGCATTGCCCAGTACCTGTTGGGTTACGATGTGAATACCATGGACAAGGCACAGCTGCAGGCTTGCGCCGATAAGCTGGCGCAGCAGCGTCCGCTGGTGCAGCAGTACGTGATGGACCAGATCTATTCCACTATGGAAAATGAAGAAGCCTGGATCGCGGCCTACTATGCAGGCGACTGCATGCTGATGATGGAAAACAATCCTGACCTGCGGTTCTATTTGCCGGAGCACCAGGGCTTCAACCGATTTACCGATGCCATGTGTATCCCCACCTGCTGTAAGGAAAAGGAAGCTGCTGAGCTGTTTATCAACTTCCTGTGCGATCCGGAAATTTCCGGCGCCAATATGGACTATATTTGCTATGCCTCTCCCATTTCTGAGGCAAAGCAGTATATGGAAGATTATCTGGCGGAAAGCGATATTATCTATCCCAGTAAGGAAGTGCTTGCAAAGGGCACAGCCTATCGGTATCTGTCCGAGGAGACTTCCCGTTTTGTGGAAGGCCTTTACCAGAATGCCACCAAGACCGTGGATGCATCCGGACCCGATAACGGTTGGATCGTTCCTGCGGTGCTGATCGTTGTGATGGCAGGTACGATGGTGTTGCTGATCGTCACTCGGAAACGGCGCAAATTATAATGAAATTGCCGGAGCCTATGCTCCGGCAATTTTTTCGTTGCATTGGTGGTGGCGGTGTGATAAGATGGTCGAAAAAGAGAAAGGGCAGGGAAGACCATGAAAGAACAGATCGATACCATACCCCTGAACGACGCCTTTGATTCCGGGGACGAGTGCCCCTTTTGCTGGTTGGAACGGAAAGCGGAACACAGCACCATCCGCTATGTGGCAGGCCCCGGGGCCAGCTATATGGAGCCGGATGTCCGGGCTGCAACGGATGATGCGGGCTTCTGTGGCACTCATTTGAAAAAGCTGTATGATTACGGTAATACGCTTGGCAGTGCACTGATGCTGCAGACCCACATGACGGGTCTGCTGCAGGACTTCCGTAATGGTATGGAGAAATTCGAGATCCCCGCCAAGCGGAGTATCTTTGCCAAAAAACCTGTCAATACTGAGGAAACCTGGTGGCAGCGGCTGCGCCATAGGCAGGAGCGGTGCTTTATTTGCGAGCGGACGGAGTATCATATGGCGCGGTACTACCATACCTTTTTTGTGATGTTGGCAGACCCTCAGTTTCGGGAAAAGGTGGAGCATTCCAAGGGCTTTTGTCTGCGACACTTTGCGCAGCTGATGGACCTTGCCCAGGAGCAGCTTCCCAATGCCCAGAGGGAATGGTTCTATCCTGTGGTGATGAAGCTGACGGAGGATAATTTGGTCCGGGTGAAAGAAGACCTGGATTGGCTCATTGCCAAGTACGACTACCGCAATACGAAAGCCGATTGGAAAAACTCCCGGGATGCCCTGCCCAGAACTATGGAAAAGCTCCAGGGCCTGCACCCGGCTGATCCGCCTTATAAGAGTGAATAAATACAAAATATTATAAATGAAAGCAAAACCTCTGGTAATCCAGAGGTTTTGCTTTTACATTCAACAACCAGTTCAATCCCCATAAAACAAGAAAAGCCAAACCGCTGACCTCTTGAATGCCATTCTTGAGAGGTTGTATACTCCATAGACACATATGCACTAAATAACACGTATTAGACGATTTTTATGCACAAATCGTCCATTATATTCAATCTGATACATTGTGTTTCGTTGGCGTTCCGGTCAACATTCCGGTCAAAATTGTTGCAGGGGTGCAACAGCAGTGTTGCCCCCCTAAACTGAGGCTGCAGCCGGTGTGGAAACTAGGAACCGCATCTTTTAATCAGGAAGGATTGAATACAATGAACTACTGCTCTGTAAAAGAGACCGCGGAGCGATGGGAGGTCTCCGGGCAGCGGGTCCGGCGGCTTTGCAAGGAGGGAAGGATTCCTGGAGCAATCCAGAGGGACACCGGTTGGGTGATCCCGGAGGATGCTGAGCGACCGGGTGCTCCTCCCAAAGAACCGGAGCCTGAGCCTACATCGCTGCTCAAACGCGTGCTCTATCAGAAAGAGCGCAATAACCACTTTGATGTCTATGAGCATATCCAGGTCAACCTGGCCTACAGCTCTTGCCGGATGGCCAGTAACCGCCTGACGAGACAGCAGGTGGAAGAAGTCTATCGGACAGACAAAATCTCCGTCGCTTTTGAGCCGATGAAGATCGATGATCTGATCGAAATCGTGAACCATTTCCGGTGTGTCAGCTATATGCTGGATAATGTGTCGAAGCCGCTGTCACAGACAATGATCAGAAAGCTGCACTACCTCCTGAGCTACGGCACCTACGCAGCACGGGACACAAAAACCGAACCCGGTGAGTATCGCAAAACATCGGCGAAGATGGGTATCCAGCCAGCGCAAATCCCGAGCGCATTGGACAGCGCAATGCGGGCCTATGAAAAGGCCGAGCCTACCCTGGATGGGATTCTGGAGTTCCATGTCCGTTTGGAATGCATCCGCCCCTTCGAGGATTACAATGGACGGGTAGGCCGTGTGATCATGATGAAGGAATGCCTTCGGCGTGGTATAGATCCCTTCATCATCGACGACAAGCGCAGAAGCGAGTATAACCGGGGCATTGCTGAATGGGACACGGACAGGGAGACCCTCAGGATCGTGGCGCAGCAGTCCCAGGCGCGTTTCAGAAAGCAGGATGAGATGTTCCTGATCCTGCGGCGCAATCAGGCGAAAGAAAGACGGAGGAGGAAAAAGAAATGACCATGGACAAGCTTTACGAGGCTCTGAGGGCACACGTTGCAGCGCAGCAACCCAATTACGGCGACGACGCGCAGAGCGTCCTGGAGATGCTTTACAACGTTTATAACGAGTACAACGGCGTAGATAACAACGAGATCCAACAGGACTTTGAGGACCTTTACGAGGCTATGCACGGCAAGACTCTCCGGGAGAAAGACCGGGTCATCGATGCCGTCTGCCGCCTATGCAGAGACCACGAAAAACGCGGCTTTGTCGACGGAATCGCCCTGGGCCTCCGCCTGGCACAAGAAGTAAAACTCCCATAACATAGCAACAGGGCAGCCAACCGGCTGCCCTAAATTTATGAGGATGTAGTTGTTAAGCACGTAAGTCGACGCGTTGATAGAGTCATTGCATTTACGGCAGAAAACATAGCCCAATATGGTGGTTAAATTGTCGTAATTTCGTGACAATTGCAATTTCAGCATAGAAAAGGGGTGTTAATAAATGCATTGATGTGCTATAATGTCATTACATGAAACAAACGGGTTGAAATTTTGCCATGGAGGTCTAAAAATGTCTATTAATTCATATTTGCAAAATCTGGCGAGCGAATTGGTGCTAAGCGATTCGGAAAAGGCCAGCATTACCACTTCTATCAATACCATCAAATCACGTTTGGACTCTTACTTTTCTGATGTCACAGAGAAAAAAGTATTTGGATCATACGTCAGAGGCACCATTTTGCCGAGAAAGGCAGACTCGGAATCAGATGTGGATTTGATGGTAGTATTTTCAAATCCTTACGGATACAAGCCGCAGAGTTTCTTAAACAGGTTGAAGAATTTTGCTGAGCACTATTATTCTAGATCGGAGATCTACCAATCAAGCCCAACGATTGTTCTCGAACTCAACCATATTAAATTTGAACTGACACCTGCTTATGTGTCAAATGGTTGTTATTATATTCCCAAGGGACCATCCGAATGGGTGTTCACGGATCCCGATGGTTTTTATGACACATTGACTAAGTGCAATGTGAATAATGCATACAAGATCAAGCCTGTAGTGCGTTTGATTAAGCATTGGAATATCCAGAAGAATTATCGGGATTTGGCCTCGTATTACCTTGAGAAGAAAATAGCCGAGGACATGATGTATTCCTATATTACCTGTACATCCTATACTGAGTATGTCAAAAAAGCGCTGCAGGTGCTTAAGTTTAGCACAAACTACAGTCGTATTGATACCGCGATTGCTCATATCGATAAGGCATTGGAGTATGAGAATATCAATATGCCTTATACTGCATTGAGCGAAATTCAGAAGGCATTTCCGGAGGTGTAATGGTGAGCAAGCGTGATGATGTTGATTTGCTGTATAACCGTTCTAAGACTATGACGGCGGTGTGCAAATATCTCTTTTGGGGAAATAGTGTTATCTCCTTGGCCGCAGCAATTTGTAGCGGCCAAATTAAAGTTGTCTTAACCTATGTGCAAATAATAGGTGCAGTTTTGTATGTTGTCTTTAAGAGTGTGGATGATGGTTTATTTTGGTACAATGCTGAAATGGCGAGACGCAAAAACGGCATCCAGGTTGCATTCAATGTATCTCTTGCTGAACTTGAGACAGAGGGTTATTACAATAATGGGTTGTCTCCGTCTATAGCCAAGTATGCGCTCAATGCATTTGAATCCAATTTTTACAGCACATTCATAGCAGGAAAGATGCTTGTGAAAGGCGCTTTAAAGGCCTTAGTATCAGTTGTCGCATTGATTGTTACGGGGTGGCTCGTATCTAATGGTGATGTCTTGCTTATTATTGCACAAGCTGTGTTTTCTGCATATGTGATTGAGGACGCTGTAATGTTGGCTATATACAAGTTGAAGATGGATAAACTGTATGATGAGGCATATTCTGCGTTTGTTACCATTGGTGTCAAAGACGAAAAACAGAAAGCATGGTTACTGTCGTATGCTGTTGAATACGAGGCTGTTAAGGCCCACTATAAGGTTAGATTAGACAGCACGGTCTTTAATAAACATAATGATGAATTGTCTAACAAATGGGATATTATCCAACAGAAAATAGTAGTACAATAATCGCCTGATATATGGTTTAATAAATTGCGCAGGTTTGGAGCGATCTAGACCTGCGCTTTTCAGATATTCATAGCTATTTGGTGAGTCATGTTGGAATCAAACCAATGTAGGATTAACCGTCGCATTTACAGTGTCATTGCTGATAGGTGACCGACCCATATGGTGAAACCGGTTGGAATTAAACCAGAGCTGCTCAGATTTTTAACCTGATGCTCCACTGGCTGAGCGGCTGCTCCGTATGTGGCGGAATCAGGAAGACTCGAACTTCCAGATGGTTTCTACGCGACGGTCTCCTACATCGATGTGCTCTCTATTACGATCTAGGATTCTGTGTTTACTGCGGACAGAGGAAAGCGAGTCTTCGCCTCTTGACTAAAAGCTCGAGGTCCTTTCGCCTGAGCCATATCTGTGTGGGTATTCTTTCGACACTTTAGATGCACTTATGCAACATGATGCAAAGAAAGGAAAAGTCAAATAATCATTTGTGCTTAACCGGTTTTTATTGTTGACATTACCACCTAATGGGGTTATACTATTCTTAACCTTATAGCAATCCGTTATAAACAGGAGGTAATTATATGCCTATTGATAATTCGCTTAAGAAAATGATCTTGTTTTCATCGCCCCAAAAAAGAAAAACCATCGAGGGAATTGTAAAGGATCTTTCTACCCTGTCAGGCCGCAGCGAATCCGCAGTTATCGAACAGGCTTTAGAACAAGCGCTTATGCCAACTGATGCAAATGCTCGGCATTGGATTAAGTCTCTCTATGATGGCGGTTCCTTATCTGATGCTTACGCAAATGTTTTTTCCGGCTATGCGGCTGGTCTTAACTGGCAAGCTCGTTGGTCTAATGGGCGTCCTTTGGTAGAGGAATTTTCCCGGAATTTAGCAATGACCTTCCCTAGGGTAACTGGCGAGGAACATGAACTGAACCATCTTTGTTCACAAGTCAACACCATTTACAACATCCTCCCTGATGATATCCAAACACATAGTGATAGAGATTGTTGGCGTTGGTACATCAACCAGCTACGTGAAGATCCTCAGCAAGTGTCCATGTTCGATTTTACAAGTCTAATTTTGCTCAGCTGGGACTGGGTAGGAAATCATACTGCCACATATCGTGCGTTGGTCGATGTGTGCAGAATTTCTGCTCCGAGCTTCTGTTCCGATAGCTACTCTCGAGTTCAATTTATTCATGTTATTAAGCAATTGAGTGCTGAATGGAGCAAGTCCTAAACTATCTTAAAAATATGTAGTATTTTTTTGGCATTATTTCGACAGGAGGGTCGCCTAATGATTTTAACCGATAATGAAACTCGAGTTGACATGCTTAATAATCGTGCAATCGCAAATACCATTGTAAAGCTGATCAATGAAAGTGCAAATCAACCTATATCTATTGGTGTACATGGAGACTGGGGTGCAGGCAAATCCAGTATACTTGCTATGATTGAGGAACAGTTCCCATCAAGGAAAAATGACTCAATTGTATGTATTCGCTTTAATGGATGGAAACATCAAGGGTTTGAGGACTCGAAGATCGCATTAATGAGTGCAATTTTATCTGAAATAACACGGCGACGTAAAATGAGTGAAAAGGCAAAGGATGTTGCTAAAAAACTTTGGAAGAACATTAACTGGATCAGTGTAGCGAAAACAGTAGGTAGTGTTGCTGTGTCTGCTGCAACGGGTGTTCCACCGATTAATATGCTGACAGGTCTTGTTGACAAATTAAGAAGCGACGTAACAGATGGAGAAAAGATTTCGGGGGCCATAGAATGTGTAGGTAATTACCTGAACGAAGCAAAAGTGTTTGAGGATGTCTCCTTATCAAAAGAATTCGCAGAATTTCAAAAATCGTTCGATGCCTTGTTGAAAGAGACAAAAATAAAAAAATTGATCGTCTTAATCGATGATCTAGACAGATGTTTGCCCGAAGTTACGATAGAGACATTAGAGGCTGTTCGATTATTCTTGTTCTCAAATTCTACGGCTTTTGTTATTGCTGCAGATGAAGCGATGATTGAGTATGCTGTAGGAAGCTATTTCCCAGATTATCCAACAGAAAATGATCAGCATACAGGTTATGAGTACTCTAAACGTTATTTGGAAAAACTGATTCAAGTTCCGTTTAGAATCCCTGTTCTTGGTAAGGTTGAATCCGAAATGTATACGGCAATGCTGATGATTGGATCGGTGTTAGATGAATCTGATGCTAACTTTAAGAACGTACTTAATATTGCAATAGATAGAATGAAAAAGCCATGGGAGAATAATGGATTTACGCTTGGTGATATTCAAACAGCGCTTGGTGATAAATATGCTCAAGCGGCAGAAGCATTTTCTGTGGCAAATCAGATCGCTGATATTCTGTCAAAGAACACTCAAGGCAATCCACGAAAGATCAAACGGTTCATTAACATGTTGCTGTTAAGACGAGAAATTGCTGAAGCCAGAGGTTTTGGAGCATCTATCCAGTTACCTATTATGGCTAAAATGATGCTTGCTGAGCAGTTCCATGCCGGAGAGTACAAAACCATAGCTACTTTGCTGGATGAAGAAGGTAAATGCATACAACTAGCGGAATTCGAGAAGAGTATAGCTTCATCAGAAAAGAATACGGAAAGAGAAACGCAGGATACCGTAGTTGCAATGGCAGTCGAGAGGGGAGTGGGTGTCACACCATCCGAGAACAAAAAAGATGCACACATAACAGATTGGGGAAGCAAGCTGGATTTCTGTTCATGGGCACTCAGTGAACCCCAATTAGGAAATGAAGATCTACGGCCGTATTTCTTTGCGTGCAAAGGTGCGGAGGATTATTTCTTTGCCCAAACTCAAAATGAAGCTATTCGACAGCTAATCAGCAAGCTAATGGGTAATACAATGGCTGTAGCAAGTGCTGTTCCAGAAATTAAAGAGTTGAATACCAGAGATGCAAAATATGTATTTGATATTCTTGCTCGCAAAATTCAGCAGGCTGGCGCTTTAGCTGATAAGCCTAGAGGAATTGACGGCGTTATCACACTGGTTGAGCATCACGACACATTGGAACAAGATCTGGTGAAGCTGATTCTTGTTCTGGATGTGGGTAAGGTTGGCGCATGGGTTTGCACCGGCTGGGATAAGTGTATTCGGAAAGAAAATGAAAAGAAGCAATTAGAAGGATATTATCGACTCTTGGCAGAAAAGGGCACAGCTGTGACCAAAATTGCAGCAAAGAGTAGAATAAATGAGTAAGGAGTTGTGACAGGTGGGCACATCAACAAGTAATCCAGGTCAAAAAGGGGGCACACCCCTAATTCCATCATGGTTGAATGATAATAGTTTTGACCCACAACCACAGTCACCGGATCGGTTTTCTGTTCCTCGGGGGGATTTTACGCGGTTTATTAATGACAACAGGTCAGGTAATGGTGGACGGTCGGGTCATTTGAGTAGGGCAACATCTCATTATGTGCGCAATACCTTGGGCGGTTCTAGCAATGCAACAGTCAGACTGGGTGCAGCTAGGAGAAGCACTGCGCAAATGTTTTCCGTCTTTAATAGCATTATTATACACGGCGTTGCAGAATCTCAAAGATTATTCCGTTTGGGCGACATTATAGGCAAGAAAGCGGCAGACGCCTTACTTATGATCGGTAAGTTTATTTGTCCTGATGGAGGCTCAACCGATGAAGGAATAGCAAGAGATTCATATATCGAAGCGATTATTGCTATGCCAGAACTGCAGGATAAAAGCATTGAAGATCTGAGTCCTCCGGAGTTTCTTGCTTTTACAGAACACTATATGTCGAGAGTAATCGAAGACCGCTTAATTAATGATATCGGCAATAAGTGTTTTTCCTTACCAGATTCAGTTGCGCAAATTGATGAGATTCAACGTCAATTAGCTGGATTCATAAGTGGAGCAGTGTCAGACGCAGTTGCTAAACTGAATGTTGACATATCCCGGATTAATTCTTCCCAAGCAAGTGAAATTGTAGATTCGATATATAAGAAATCATATGACTTATTAACGGGCATAGAGGAATAATATTATGAAGAGATATAAACTAGTTGGCAGTTATTCAACGGTAGAACCATCATATACAGAAAACGAGCACCTGTATACGACTGTTGTACCAATGATAACTAGAGAGAGCATGTTGAAATACGGATTAGGCAATGTGATGAGTAAATTGCATGCCAATGGAATCGTGCCTTCCGAAGATGGCATTGATTTTTTGTGCTTAGCAACATTAGTCTACCTGGCGGATACCCGAATCTCTAGAGAGATCCATTCTCAAGATAGTTGGACAAGAGAGATAACCATTTCTTTGCCAGTATATAATGTTGACAAGTGGAATTCATCAATTCCTACAATCAAGCGGATGTTAAATTTTTTAACCGGCGATTTGTGGGAGATGGAGTTTTCTCATAGATCAACGGAATTGGCAGAGCTTCCGAATCCTCTATCGCCGCCGATTGAACTTGATGCAGTTACCCTGTTTTCTGGAGGAATGGACAGCCTAATTGCAGCCATTAATTTGTTAGAAGTTGGTTCAAGAATTGCTTTCATTAGTCATGCGGCGGATTCTTATACAAAGAATTCCCAGAGGAAACTGCTGACACACTTTAATAACAAATATCCTCAGAATAAGCCTGCGTACTTCGATCTTTGGACAGCTTTTGAGGACGAACTAATCGAATCGGGTGGTGGAGAAAACTCGACACGCAGTAGATCCTTCCTGTTCATAGCATATGGGGTATGCGTATTAAGTGGAATTCCTAGTGTTAACACCCTGTATGTTCCGGAAAATGCATTAATTGCGTTGAATGTACCGCTTGACAGTCTCCGCATAGGATCACATAGCACCCGAACAACGCATCCTTTCTATCTTGGATGTTGGAATTCTCTTTTGTCAGAAATGGAAATGGGCAAGTCAGTCATTAATCCATATTGGGATAAAACCAAGGGGGAGATGGCAGATGAGTGTTGTAATAAGGTGCTGCTTCATAGCATTATCTCAGATTCGATTTCTTGTTCATCACCACAGAAGCTTCGGTACAAAGGTATACATCCGCAACATTGCGGATATTGCGTGCCATGTATTATTCGTAGAGCAGCAATGGCGCGAGCTTATGGAGTTGGCAATGATCCAACGGAGTATTATTATGACAGAATTTCGACAATCCGCGCTAACCATGCATCTACAGAGGGTGTACAGCTGCGTTCTTTTGAAATTGCTATCGATAGGGTTAGCGCAACACCTGCACTAGCCAAAATGCTCATACATAAGAGTGGTCCTATTGAAGGCGATTTTGAGCACCTAGAGAGATTGGGGAATGCATACTTACGTGGGCTGTTGGAGGTAGATTCGTTTGTTCGACTTTCGCTGGAAAATGAAAAGCATTAATTAGTGTGTTAGAGGTGATAAAGTGTTCGATATGCACTGCCATGTGGATCTGATTGATCCAATGAATCGGTTTTGCGCAACCGCAGCAATGCTGAATATTTCTATACTAGCAATGACTACGACACCTAAGGCGTACTATGCAGAAACACGTATGTTAGCCAACTACTCATCGGTTAATGTTGCGTTGGGTCTGCATCCACAGTTAGTCTCTGAGCGAAAGCAAGAGTTGGCTATATTCGACAGGTATGCTGCATCGAGCAGATTTATCGGTGAAGTTGGATTGGATTTTTCTAAACGATTCTATTCCTCTAAGGAAGATCAGATAATTGTCTTTGAGCATATTATTCAATCTTGTGCTCGAGCAAAAACCATTTCGATTCATTCTGCCTTTGCAGATAAGCAGGTTCTTGACATTCTCGATAAATATAAAACGACAGAGCACAACAACTGTATTCTGCACTGGTATTCGGGTTCGTTGGCACAGTTAGAGCGGGCTATCGAGATGGGGTGTTATTTTTCAATAAACGAGCAAATGCTAAAGTCTATAAATGGTACGAAGATAATAGAACGAATTCCGATTGAACGTATTGTGCTTGAATCTGACGCACCGTTTGTTGCCGGCATTAATAAAGCAGAACTTCTACAAGGAAGCTTAACAAGGACACAAGATGGATTAAGCAAGATGAAAGACGGAGCCGTTAAGAATATCTTGGATTATACAAGCCGTATTCTTTTGGGCATATAGCATTTCGGACCCGAGCAGTTTGTAACAATTGCTCGGGTCCTGTTGCGTAAGGTCTAAGGCATATACTCCATAATGATACTGTAATCATTTAGTAATCGCGCATCATTGGTGATATTGTAATTTGTTTGTGTTCTTGTATCTTCGATATTTCGATAATGTAGATTTTCTGTTCCAAAATAAAGTCCATTCGGTATATCAACCCCGAAAGGTAGCTGGCTTACTGTGAGATCAATAATTATCTCTCCATATACGAGGAGCCATACATGATTAGTTGTATTGTATTCATTATCGTCCCGGTATACTCCGTTCCTTTGCACGGACTCAATTCCATAGTTTACATTCAAATAGTGTGCTAAGAGATCACATGCATCGTCGCAACAGCCACCTGGAAAGTTATGCATTCTATCTTGCCAACTAAATCGTCCCGCTCGCTTAGCTGACATTATTGCCGTACGAAAATCTATGGCAACATTGTGTAATTCTTCCGCGCTAAGTTTTTTACGCATATCTCAATATCCCCTTTTATTATAAAAATATATCGGTTCAGTTTTTCTTCTATAAGTTGCTGTGATTTTTACGGCCCGCAAGTGGGCACAGATGGCGCAGAATTTGATGTCATCTATGGCGACAGACTTATGACATTTGTGTTTATTTTCGACTTTGGAAATTTCGATACCTTCGTATTGATGCATTGTACAGCCAAAGCATCGAAGATGTTCATCATAAATCGATTGCGATGGGTTGCAGTACTTATTTTCTTTAGCTCGGTAAATCTCATTCCCTTGTTGATTGGGTTCGTGATGTTTATTCACAAACAACATGTTTTTCTGTGAATTTGGGACGCAGTGACTTCCGTGGTCAATATACAGCTCTCAGATAAGTACGTGCATTTAAATCGAAATAAAACTATTGACACAAGCTGTTTCATCGAATATAATGGTTTCACCGAGATGGTGAAACGGAGTGATTAAATGAAAATAAAGCTATCAGAAATGGAATATGAGCAGTTAGCAATTGAAAAGTTCCGCAAAGTTATTGAAGACATCCCTTATGTTTTGCGTGTTGAAATCTCTCTCGTTGGTTTACAGTGTGGCTTTGGAAATTTTCGTGCAGTTGTATTATTTAAAGACAACAGGGAACCTGCTATATTTGCTGTAGAGGTAAAATCAAATGGTGAGAAACGCTTTGCAAATCAATTTATAAAAATGGCATCTCAACATAATGATGATGTTTCTTACGTTTTTATGGCACCGTATATTTCTGAAAGTTCTGCCGAGACAATATGCCAAAATAACTTTAGCTATATGGACTTATCTGGGAACTGCTATATTCTATCCAAGTATTTTGTCATACATTTTGCAGGTCAACCCAACCAATACAAAGACCACCGAGAGAAGCGAGACTATTTTTCCAAAAATGCTACGGCAGCGTCCGTGGTGATGCGTACTATGTTAGATAAGCCGCATGCGGTGTGGTCTATTAAACTCCTTTCTGAATTAACAGGAAAAGCTCTTGGAACGGTTTTTAATGTGAAGAAGTTCTTGCAAGAACAAGATTGGATTGTGGAGTACCCTCATGGTTTTGAATTGAGGAATGAACGGGAAATACTCTATATATGGGCAAAAAACTATCATCTTCGGGCACCACGTACAGTGGAATATTATTCCCTTGATCCCATTCCTAAAATTGAATCGGAGGTCCAATTTTGCAATACTATACGAGATACGAATGCCGTGTTGGGAGGTTTTTCTGCTGCAGCGCGATACGCACCCACAGTACGGTATAATAGGGTGCATGTTTATGTGGAGCAGAAAAACCTGGATGCGTTTGTGCGGCAGCTCGATTTGCAGCAGGTTTCGTCCGGTGGTAATGTTGTTGTTACAATCCCTCATGATGAAACACCGTGCATGTTTGTCCGGACGATAAATGGTGATCTTGTGACATCTCCTGTTCAGACTATAATTGATCTGTTGGGGAATTGTGGACGAGGAGAGGAAGCCGCAGAAGCGATCATTCAGAAAGAATTTAGATAGGAGAAATAGATGTTTAAAGATATAGAATTGAAACAGGCAATTGATTACTCTGAAGGCCAAAAGGATGCTGCATATATGGTCTTGGGAGAAATCGTCAATCTGCTAAATGAGTTTACCGATAACTTCCGGATTATTGGAGGATGGGTTCCGTCCCTACTATATCCACATAGTGGTCACATTGGTTCAATTGATGTGGATGTTCTGCTGAATCAGTTGAGGATTGAAAAGACTGACGGGTATTTGACTATCAAGCGGATACTGGAGAAAAATGGCTATGTGCGGCACCCTGAACAGTACTTTACTTTTGTTAAAACTGTGGATGTCCATGGGGTGAGTTATGATGTGGATGTGGACTTCCTTTCCGGTAAATACGGAGGTGAAGGTGGTCAGGTAAGCAAACACATAGATGGCGTCAAGGCGTTACCTGCTACTGGCGGTAATTTTGCGTTTGATTTTCCTCCCGAGGATATTCAGATTGAGTATAGACGTTCAGATGGAGCACTGGATGTGGGACATGTGAATGTTATTTCCGTTGTCCCTTATTTGGTGATGAAGGCAGCCGCGCTTGGTCGTGGGAAACCGAAAGATGCATATGACATCTATACTACATTAAAGCATTATCCTGGTGGAGTGAAAGCATTAGCAGGTGAGTTTATCCCGTATAAGAACAAAGAGCTTGTTTTGCAGATGCGGCAGAAACTGAGTGAAAAGTTTACATCACCAGAGCATGCTGGTCCTATGGATATTGTAGCGTTCCTGGATATCAGAAACGAGGAAGAACGTGAGCTTACTAAGCAGGATGCGCACCAACGAGTCAAGTATCTTATCAGCGCAATCACATAATATGTACTTAAAAACAGATGTGGTATTGGTACATAGAACTATAGACCTAGTTCTTTCACTCGCCGATAAAATGTATTTGGCTTTAATCCAACTTCCTGCATTGCTGCTGTTGCGGTGATATTGCCAGCACGCCAGCGGGTGCACACGGCGCGGAATTTGGCTTCGTCGATGGCAATCGGCTTGCGGCCTTTATACTTACCCTCGGCCTTGGCAATCTCGATGCCCTCACGTTGGCGTTCGAGGATGCTCTCGCGTTCCAGTTCTGCCAGGGCACCGAAGACGGTGAGCATGAATCGGCCGTGAGGTGTTGTGGTGTCGATGTTCTCCTTTAGACTGACAAACTCTACACCCTTCTCGGTCAGGTTAGAGACGATTGTCAGCAGATCTCTGGTGTTTCTTGCGATCCGGGAGATGCTCTCGACAATCAAGGTGTCGCCGACACGGACGAAGGCCATCATTTCCTTGAATTCCTTGCGGTCCGTGTTTTTGCCGCTGGCTTTGTCAACGAAGACCCGCTCAGCTTTTTGTTCTTCCATCATCTTCAGCTGCCGTGCCTCGTTTTGCTCGAGGGTGGAGCAGCGCACATAACCAACTCTCAAAATATCAGCCTCCTTTGTATGTACTCATTGTACCAAAGGAGGCTTTTTGTTGCAATAGGGTATTCACTTTGAGTGCAATATTTCAAAATATGTTTACAAACTCTTGTGACACGAAAATGCGTACCATTTCAGTTTGTCATTAGGGTATACCTTAGTGGTATGGTCGCTGGCAATTACATCGGGTTAAGGTGACATGAGGTGCGATGATACTAGTCTCACATCAATGACAAATGAACAATTGGTCCAATTTTTATTTTGAGTACAAACAAAAAACCTCTTGACTCTGACGTAACGTCATAGTATATGATAGTGCCAAGGAGGGATGCGTATGATGACGGTAGCGCAAGTGAGCAAGCGCACCGGTGTCAGTGTGCGGACGCTGCACCATTACGATCAGATCGGCCTGCTGAAGCCCACCGAGGTAACCGAGGCCGGCTATCGGCTATACGACGATGCGGCTTTGGACAAGCTTTATATGATCCTGGTGTATCGGGAGCTGGGGCTCTCTCTGAATGAGATCGGCTGCATTCTGGATGCGCCGGACTATGACCGAAATCGGGTTTTGGAGCACCAGATCAAGCTGATGCAGGAGCGCGTAGAAAAACTGCAAAACCGAATCAGTTTTGCAAGAGGAATGTTAATGTTAGGAGTGAAATATATGGATTTTGAAGGATTTGACCCCAAGAAAATTGACGAGTACAGCCAGCA
Source organism: Oscillospiraceae bacterium (assembly GCA_017624715.1). Classification (GTDB taxonomy): domain Bacteria; phylum Bacillota; class Clostridia; order Oscillospirales; family Oscillospiraceae; genus Faecousia. The sequence goes on along the minus strand of JAGAMN010000008.1, from coordinate 2,460 downwards.
GGCTAAGGTGCTTTACGGCAAGACGGATGCCTACAAAGAATTTGAGCAGAAGTCCAAGAATCGCACCGCCGAACAGGAAAAGGACTTAAACGCACAGGTGATGGACTTCTTTGCTCGGCTCGGCAAAATGCGCCCCTGTGCACCGGATAGCAAAGAAGCCCAAAAATGGGCAAAGGAGCTGCAGGCGTTCTTTACGGAGCATTTTTACACTTGCACGCCCCAAATTCTCAAGGGTCTGGCAGAAAGTTACGCCGGTGGTGGCAGCATGACGGAAAACATCGACAAAGTCGGCGGCGAGGGCACAGGCGCCTTTGCCAAGCAGGTCATTGATACCTATCTTTCCCGCCTATAACAGGCAATGGCAATAACCCAATATCACTAACGGCAAACCTTTAGGGTTGGGTAGCTGCGGCTAAAAGATGTTTTTGGTATTGCAACCTTGGAAAAGCTCTGATAAAATAATCGTGTGACACAATTCCCTACGAATGACACAACCCGAATGTGTGCATTTTTACTTTGGTAAAAAAGTATGCTCGTTTCAGCATACTTTCGGTGTGTCTGGAGTTGTGTCGCAGCAATCGGAGCTATGCGTTTTTCGGTGCGTGGCTTCGGTCACGCACTTTTTTATAGATAGAAAGAGGATGAGCAGAGTGTGGTTTAGTGATTATAAAGCCAAAAGGTGGACACAAAACATTGTCAAGCAGAACCTAAAAAGCACAAATCCAATTGATTGTGAGCAGTATATACACAGCCTTGATAAAGCTGCATTAGTAGCTTTGAAAAAAATCCCCTTGCTTGATACCATTTGTGCAAAGCTCCTGTCTATAATGAATGATAAGCAAAATACAATAATCAACATGTCAACAAAGATTCACATAACAGAAAAACAACTGCCCAAAATCTATAGAATGGTGCAAAGTATCTGTTGCAAAATTGGAATTGATATGCCAGAACTCTACCTTGAGTTAAACAGAGAGCCAAATGCATATACATACGGAACAGAGAAATTTACAATAATAATTCATTCTGGATTGATAGAATGCTTGCAGGACGATGAGCTTTATGCTGTGCTTGCCCACGAGTGTGGTCATATTGCTTGCAAACACGGACTCTACCACACAATAGGCGGTATGGTTTTAAGTGGTGGAGCAATTGGTTTACACGAATTATCAAATTATCTTAATACCAAAGGCGTTGTTGGTGCTATTGCAGGAAATGTTGTTTCTGCGGTTGATAGTGCCTTGGAGTTGGCTTTCTTCCACTGGTTTAGGTGTAGTGAGCTTTCTGCCGATAGAGTTGCAATAATTTGTTGCGGAAGTGCTGACCCCGTTATCGAAACAATGATGCGACTTGCAGGTGGAACAACGCACATTGATTCCGAGATAGATAAAGACTTGTTTATTGCTCAGGCAGCAGATTATCAGCAGAGCATGGAAAAAGACATTGTTAATAAGGGTCTAGAATTTCTGCTGACTAAAAACGATACACACCCGCTTCTTGCAGTTAGAGCATACGAGGCACAAAAGTTTGCTAGTTCTGATGATTTTAAGGAAATAGCTCAGGCATAGATATGAAACCGGCCGTCTCCATCACGGAGGCGGCTGTGCTATTATGATTTGCAGATGCCGCAATGGTGGAACGCATCCATTATGGCAGCTTCCTTGTAGTCGGGGCAGGTGCTGACTTTCCTTATACTGCCGAGTTTTTTAACCTTAACAGGCGTGTATCTCGGCATCCGCTTTTTGTTGCCAACCCTACAAAAATGCGATATAATGCATTTAAGACAAAGCACGCAGATAAATTTGTATTTGTGGGGATGATTGAGATGATTATTTTAATTACAGGAGCATCGCATACAGGCAAAACTGCACTTGCTCAAAGACTGCTTGAAAAACATAAATACCCCTATCTTTCAATAGATCATCTGAAAATGGGTCTGATTCGCAGCGGCAATACAGAACTTACTCCTATGAGTGATGATAAGGATTTGACCGCATACTTATGGCCCATCATTCGTGAAATGGTTAAAACTGCTATCGAAAACAAGCAGAACTTAATTATCGAAGGCTGCTATATTCCATTCGATTGGCAAAAAGACTTTGACTCCAAATATCTTGAAAACATCAAATATTACTGTCTTATAATGAGTGAGGAATATATTAGAAATCACTTTGCTGACATAAAGAAATATGCAAATGTCATTGAAAATCGTTTGGATGATGGATGGTGTACCGTTGAGAGCGTTTTGACAGATAATGCGGAAGTCCTCGCCCTTGCGAAAAAGCATAATGCAAACTTTGTTCTCATTGATGACCAATACGAGATTAACATTGATTTAGATTGATAAATTCCAATATGTCGAACGGTTAGATAAATAAGAAATTGTAGGTGTGAATGATGAAAACTTTATATATGATTGGTGGCACTATGGGAGTTGGAAAAACAACTGTGTGCCAACAG
>JAGAMN010000055.1 GCA_017624715.1 Oscillospiraceae bacterium | reverse complement strand
CTACTGGGAACCGGCATGGATTCCCGTACCCGGCTGCGGCTGGGCCAATGACGAGGCGCTGGCCTATATCGGTGAGAAAGGCCCCGGAGGCAACGAGTGGGCGAACCAGGCGCTGTTCGATTACGACGGCAACGCCCTGCCCGCACTGAAAACCATCCGGGATTTTTAGGGGGAAACGCTATGCGTGACCTGCGCGACAGAAGAAAACTACCCCATGTGGAGGTTACCGCCGCTACGCTGAAATGGTACGGCTGCGCCACCATGTTCTTTTATTCCCTAAGCATGACCGTGGTTCAGAATGGCCTGCTCCATGTGAATCAGTTCTCCAATACACAGCTGCGGGAAATGTGGGTAGCAGACCCTGACCTGATGGTGCTGTCCTCCTGGGCGGCGGTGTTCCAGCTGCTGGGCGGTCTGGCGATTCCGGTATTCGCGTTTTTGTTGGTGGAAGGCTTCCTGCACACGAGTAATTACCAGGCATACCTGATTCGGATGGTGGGCTTTGCCATTCTCAGTGAAATTCCCTTCGACTTTGCCATGTCCGGCAAGCTGTTCGATTGGACCAGCCAGAATATGCTTTTTACCCTTGCCATCGGTCTTGTAATGCTCTATGGACTGCGGCTCTTTGCTGCCGGGAAGGGCGTAAAGCTGCTGATCGTTGCAGCGGGGGTGCTGTGGAGCGTGCTGATGAAGACGCAATTCGGACTGTGCATGGTTTTACTCATTGCGGTTTATTACCTGCTGAATGATCACAAGGCAAAGCTGTGGATCAGCGGCGCTATTAGTCTTATGTATGTCACCGGGCCGGTTTCCAACTTTGTGCTGAAACGGTACAACCATCAGCGGGGCAGTCAGCCCAATAAGTATCTGTTCTATTTGCTGTATCCGCTGCATCTGCTGATTCTTGGCGTGATCACATATGTACTCCCATAAAAGATGGTGTGAAGAATGAAAAAAGCGATTTTCGTGATTCTGATTCTGAGCCTTGTGCTGCTGAGTTCCTGCGGCGCAAAGGAAAAACCGACAATACTGGTTCCAAAGGTGGAGGGACTCTCTGAGGACTTTATTATGGGTGCAGATGTGTCCACTCTGCTAAGTCAGGAAGCCAGCGGCGTTGTCTATTATAATTTTGAGGGGAAAAACCAGGACTTGCTCAAAACCCTCAGCGAAGCCGGTGTCAATTACATCCGTGTCCGTGTCTGGAACGATCCTTTTGATGCAGAAGGTCGTGGCTATGGCGGCGGAAACTGTACGGTGGAGACAGCTATCGAAATCGGAAAACGCGCAGCCAAATATAAAATGGGACTGCTGGTTGATTTCCACTACTCCGACTTCTGGGCAGACCCTGCCAAGCAGCAAGCTCCCAAGGCCTGGCAGAATATGGAATTGAAAGAAAAGCAGCAGGCTATTTATGACTTCACGGCGCAGAGCATTCGGAAGATTCAAGAGGCCGGTGTAAGCATTGGTATGGTGCAGGTTGGTAATGAAACGACGAAAGGCTTTTGCGGAGAGACGACTGTTCCCAGCCGGTACACGCTGATGGCTTCTGCGGCAAAGGCAGTCCGGGACACCAACCAGGATATCTTGATTGCTGTCCATTATACCAATCCTGAGAGTGAAAATTATAAGACAATCGCCGCAACCTTGGATGTCTACGGCGTTGACTATGATGTGTTCGCCACTTCCTACTATCCTTTCTGGCATGGGACACTGGAGAATCTGGCAGAGCAGCTTCAGTCGGTCATTGACCGCAGCGGCAAGAAGGTAATGATTGCGGAAACCTCTTATGCCTATACCCTACAGGATACAGACGGCAGTGGAAACAGCGTTGGGGAACAACCGACATATGCAAAGCCTTATCCATTTACCGTTCAGGGGCAGGCAAGGCAGCTGCGTGATGTGATTCAGACAATGGCAAATTTGGGTGACAATGCTGTCGGTGTGTTCTATTGGGAGCCTGCATGGATCAGCGTTCCCGGTGAAACATGGGAGGAAAAGAGTGCCCTCTGGGAGGCCAACGGCTCCGGCTGGGCAAGCTCCTATTCTGCCGACTATGATCCTGATGACGCGGGTATCTATTACGGAGGCAGCGCCTGCGATAACCAGGCATTGTTTGATTCCAACGGCCATCCGCTGGAATCCTTGAAGACTTTTTCCTATGTCCGAAGGGGCACCAACGTAGCGCCCAAGATAGACAGCGTAGAGCCGGTATCGGTGACAGTAAAAAGAAATAATCCAATTGTCCTTCCTGAAACTGTGCCGGCCATTTACAATAATGGCAAAGTGGAAGCTGTATCTGTGGTCTGGGATGAAGACGTAGACCTTGCCGCCATTTCCGCATCGGAGGTTGGCAACTATTGCGTAACCGGAACAGCAGAAGGGACGGAAGTGACATGTTGTATCCGTGTGGTTGAGGAGAATTATGTGCGCAACTACAGCTTCGAGGAGGCAGATACCTCTATGTGGCGCATTTCCGAGGCTGCTCCAACCACGGATTTTCAGGACAAGCCCAACGATGCCTATACCGGCAGTATGTCTCTGCATTTTTGGAACGCGGATGCGGTCAATTTTTCTGTGGAGCAGGAGATTACCGGTTTGCTTGAAGGAAATTATACATTTTCCATCCATGTCCAGGGCGGCGATATGAGGGAAGATGCGCAGCTGTTTCTCTATGCTGTCGCTGACGGACAACGTTACGAACAACCCTTTACCGTGGATGGCTGGCTCAACTGGAAGAGTCCCTCTATTGAAAGCATCCCATGCACGGGCGGAAGCATGACCGTTGGCGTATGCGTAAAAGCAGCAGGTGGAGCATGGGGTACCATGGATGATTTTCTCTTGAACCCCAGTCGCTAAACAATCAACATTGCTTGTTTTCTTCCTATTTAGCGGCAGATCCGTCCGGCGAGCGGGTCTGCCGCGCAATTTATCTTTCGGAGGTCATTATGAAAACGAAGAAGCTCTATTTCGGCGCAGCTTACTATGATGAATATATGCCGGTATCCCGTGTAGACGAGGATATGCGCCTGATGAAAGAGGCAGGGATGAATGTAATCCGCATCGCGGAATCCACCTGGAGCACATGGGAACCCAGAGAGGGAGAATTTGACTTTCGGTGCCTTCATCGGATGCTGCAGGGGGCAAAGAAATACGGTATCGATGTGATCGTGGGGACACCCACCTACGCCATTCCGCCCTGGCTGGCAAAAAAATACCCGGATATTCTGGCAGATACCCACGCCGGCCGTAGCCGCTACGGACACCGGCAGAATATGGATATCACCCATCCCGGCTACCGCTTCCACTGCGAGCGAATTATCCGCCGATTGATGGAGGAAGTGCAGCAATATGAGCATGTCATTGGCTTTCAGCTGGACAATGAGACAAAGCCCTATGACACCTGCGGGGAGCGTGCGCAGGCTTTGTTCAAGCAGTGGCTGATGGACAAATTTGAAACGGTAGAGAACATGAATCAGGCATTCGGCCTGGCCTATTGGAGCAATTCCCTGGGAAGCTGGGATGACCTGCCGGATGTCCGGGGCACCATCAACAATTCTCTGGCGGCAGAATTTGAAGCCTTTCAGCGTAATCTGGTAACGGAATTTCTTCTCTGGCAGCGATCCATCGTGGACGAATATCGCCGCCCAGAGCAGTTTGTGACCCACAATTTTGACTACGAATGGCGGGACTATTCCCACGCCTTGCAGCCAGACGCGGATCAGTTCAAGGCGGCGAAAGCGGTCACAGTGGCAGGCTGTGACATTTACCACCCCACGGCATCTTTCCTGACGGGTGCGGAGATTAGCTTCGGCGGCGACCTTGCCCGGGGATTGAAAAACGGCGAGAATTTTTTCGTGCTGGAAACCCAGGCTCAGGGGCCAGTGGGCAGACTGCCTTGGCCGGGACAGCTGCGCCTGCAAGCATTTGCCCATCTGGCAAACGGCGCGAATATGGTGGAATACTGGCACTGGCACTCCATCCATAATGCCATAGAATGCCACTGGAAGGGGGTTCTCAGCCATGACTTCACCCCCGGCGCAGTCTATCAGGAGGCAAAGACCATCGGCGCGGACTTTGCCCGAATCGGCAGCCATGTTGTAAATCTAAAACGAAGCAGCGACGTGGCCTTCCTTGTTTCCAACCGCAGCCTCACCGGCTTGAAGCACAGCTATGCTTTTGCCGGGCCGAATTACGGCGATATCCTGCGCTGGCTTTATGACAGCTTTTTTCGGCTGAATGTCTCTGTGGATATCCTCGACGACAGCACCCGGGATTTTTCTGCATACAAGCTGGTGGTAACGCCGGGGCTGTACTGCGCAGAGGATTCTCTGGTGGAAGCCCTGCGGGACTATGTGCGCGGCGGTGGACATCTGCTGTCTTCCTTCCGTAGCTTCTTCTGCGATGAAAACACAAAAATCCGAACCGCCCGTCAGCCCGGAGGACTGACAGATGTGTTCGGCATGACCTATGACAATTTTACCATTCCGGCAGAGGTTCCTGGAGCGAGGGAGTGGATGGAACTGCTGCGGCCGGACCGTGGCACGAAGGTGCTTGCGGGATATGACCATACAGCTTATGCCCCATATGCCGCCGCAACCTTCCACACTTTTGGAAAGGGAAAAGCCGCCTATATCGGCACCATGCTGGACAGCGTGGCGTTGGACGCATTGCTGGAGCAGCTGCTGCCCCATATGGAGATTGGGCTTACACCGTATCGCTGGCCGCTGATCGTGAAACAGGGAAAAAATGATGCCGGGAACACCATTGTGTATCTGCTGAATTACAGCTCCGAATGCAAGTCTTTCCTCATGGAAAGAGCGAGCACAGAGCTGCTGTCCCAGAAGCGCTGCACAGCTGGCGAAACTCTGATGCTCCAGAGCTGGGGTGCCGCGATTCTATGCACCGACTGATTACTGGGCATCAAGAAAGTCAAGTATTTATTTTTGTCTGGCTTAGATAACGGCGGATTACCCAGGAATAGCCGTAGCTCGTATTCGGATCTCGGATCAGCGTTTGCAGGAATTCTTCCGGCAGAGCTTTGTCCTCATCAAACAGGCGGTATTTCTGTTTCAGTTTGTGCATTGTCCAGGAAAGAGTGCCGGTATTGTAATACTCTGTGAGCCTTTCCAGACACTTGCGTTTTCCCAAATAGTGAGTCTGTTTTACCTCTCCCTTTTCATATCGAACTTCCAATTCGTCGCGGAACCTTCCAAACAACACTGGGTTGTAGTATTTCTCACCTTGGCTCAGGCAATAATCATGAACTGCTTTCATGTACCCATAACTTTGTCCATAAACAGTTCGTGAAGATAGCTTCAGCTCGTTCAGCATACACGTGGATATCTGGTCTATCAGATCAGATAACAATATACGTTCCTTCGAGTTTTTCACATCCTTTTATTGGTTCAGGTTGCCCTGTCCCCAATATTATATAAGAAAAACTGGAACAGAAAAATCCTCCTGGTTATACCGACTTTTCTGCCCAAAACTGTTGGCTTTACGGGCCTTTTTTGAAAAGTCGGTATAACACAAAAGTCGGGATAACCAGTAGTATCCGGAATTCTGGATACTAGTAGCAAGCAATGCGTTTGTGTCCACAAACACCCAAAACCTCCGATTCCCGCCATAAGCGGAACCGGAGGTGTTTTAGCTTGTTGAGGCTCCACCCCAATCCCCGGCGAACACGAAAGTGTTCTGAAAAACACAGGATAAATCCTGTGGCCACGCGATTGGAAATCGCTGAGAAAACGTAAAGAATAACGATGGGTCATCGCTCCTGGGCTGTGGTTTTCTGGTGATCCTGTTTGAGAATAGCATCGATATTTGCCTTGACGATTG
>JAGAMN010000054.1 GCA_017624715.1 Oscillospiraceae bacterium | reverse complement strand
CGGCATTACGGAGGAGGCCTTTGCCATCCGCGACATGATCCTGCCGAAGATGAGCGAACTGCGGGAGGTCTGTGATGAGGCGGAGACTCTGACTGCCGCAAACTACTGGCCGTTCCCCACATACGGTGATCTGCTGTTTGGTGTGAGATAAATAGGCATATTTAGATTTCGGTAGTGCTTTCGATCTTTACTAATAAGGTGAAAAGAAATGAAATATCCGATTGAATTGTCTTCTTTAAAAGATGTTAAGCGCTTTTCTAACGCCATTCAACGCATCGATGCAGATGTTTGGCTTGTTGGAGAGGATGAACACGGGCATCCGTGGTATTTGTCAGCAAAGTCGTTGCTTGCTTCACTGTGCATATCTAAAAAGGCACAAAAACAACGGAAGCATACAGCCCACGACGTTGACTGGAATACGATTTCGTGTGAATGCGATGAAGATATTTATTATGCAATCCGCGACTTCATCAAAGAATAGCAAATATCTGTGCAAAGGCGATTGAGAAATGAGAAGTACTGCGGGAGTTCACCCACAGAGAGCGCGGAAACGATGAGAACCGCGCGGCAGAGTCCGCACGAATAACACATTTTGAGCTGCAATCTGAAAAGCAGAACTGAGTAGGTGCGCCGCAATGCCAGCGTTATCCGGCAAGACCTTGTCAGAGGTTCAAAAGAAACAATACAGGTGGCACCGCGGGAACAGCACCTGCCCTGTAGAATGCTGAATCAACTTTGGAGGTTTTCTTATGTGTTCTATTATGGGTTACTGCTCCTGCGATGTTACCTATGACGAGTTCAGGGACGCTTTTGAGCGGACTAAATCCCGCGGTCCTGATGACACCCGTGTCATTTTTGTGGGCAAAGGCCTTCTGGGGTTCCACCGGCTGGCCATCATGGGACTGCATCCGGAAGGCATGCAGCCCTTTACGCTGGACGGAAGCGCTGTCGTCTGCAACGGCGAAATATATGGCTTCGAGCGGATCAAGCAAATCCTGCAAAAGAAAGGCTACACATTCTGCAGTGAGTCGGACTGTGAAATTCTGCTTCCTCTCTACAAGGAGTACGGCGCTGCCATGTTCCGGATGCTGGACGCGGAATTTGCGCTGATCCTGTATGACGCGGAGGAGCAGGAGTTTGTTGCTGCCCGCGATCCTATCGGCATCCGGCCACTTTATTATGGCTATGATGAGTCCGGTGCCATCGTTTTTGCCAGCGAAGCGAAAAACTTGGTGGGAATCTGTGCAAAGATCATGCCGTTCCCGCCTGGCCATTATTACAAAGACGGTGAGTTTGTCTGTTATCGGGATATCACGGCAGTGGATCGTGTCTGCAGCGATGATTTGGAAACGGTTTGTAAGAACATTCGGGAAAAGCTGGTTGCCGGCATTCAGAAGCGGCTGGTGGCAGATGCCAAGGTGGGTTTCCTGCTCAGCGGCGGTCTGGATTCCTCTCTGGTGTGCGCCGTGGCGCAGAAGTATTCTGACAAACCGATCCGTACATTCGCTATCGGCATGAGCGAGGATGCCATTGACCTGAAATATGCGAAAGAAGTGGCAGACTACATCGGCAGTGACCATACCGAGGTCATCATCTCCAAAGAGGATGTGTTGTCCTCGCTGGAGACGGTGATTGCCTTGCTGGGCACCTACGATATCACCACGATCCGCGCCAGTATGGGTATGTATCTGGTCTGCAAGACCATCCATGAACAGACGGATATCCGCGTCCTGCTGACCGGCGAAATCAGTGATGAGTTGTTCGGATACAAGTACACCGATTTTGCTCCCTCCGCGGAGGAGTTTCAGAAAGAAGCCGTCAAGCGCATCCGAGAACTGCATATGTACGATGTTCTTCGTGCCGACCGCTGCATCTCCGTCAACTCGCTGGAGGCTCGCGTTCCCTTTGGCGATCTGGAATTTGTGGAGTATGTGATGTCCATCGATCCGGAGATGAAGCTGAACAAGTACGGCAAGGGCAAATACCTGCTCCGCCATGCCTTTGAGGGAGACTATCTGCCCCAGAGCATCCTGTACCGGGAAAAGGCAGCCTTCTCGGATGCCGTGGGTCATTCCATGGTGGACTACCTGAAGGAATATGCTGACAGCTGTTATACGGACGAGGCCTATGAAGAAAAGCGGATGGCCTATGCTTACGCACGACCGTTTACAAAGGAATCTCTGCTCTATCGAGAAATCTTTGAGAAATACTACCCCGGCCAAGCGGAAATGGTGGTTGATTTCTGGATGCCCAACAAGGCCTGGGAGGGCTGTGATGTCAACGATCCCTCCGCCCGTGTGCTGGCAAACTATGGCGACAGCGGAAAATGATAATAATGGGAGGAACAAATATGGAAAAGCTGGAACAACTCTACGAGGGAAAAGCAAAAAGGGTCTTTGCTACGAATGACCCCGAATTGCTGATCGTGGATTATAAGGACGATGCGACCGCGTTTAACGGCCTGAAAAAGGGCACGATTTCCGGAAAGGGCGTCATCAACAATCAGATGAGCAACCGGCTGATGCAAAAGCTGGAGAAAGCGGGAATTCCCACCCATTTTGTCCGGGAACTGAGCGAACGGGAAACACTTGTCAAGAAAGTCGCCATCGTTCCGCTGGAAGTCATCGTCCGCAACATTGCCGCAGGCTCTTTCTCCAAGAGGTATGGAATGGAAGAAGGCGTTGTATTTGAGCAGCCCACCATCGAGTTTTCCTATAAAAATGACGCACTGGGCGATCCTCTCCTGAATACGCTGCACGCCAAGGCTCTCGGCCTCGCCACGGATGCGGAGATCGAGCAGATCAAAGGCTATGCGTTCCGCATCAATGAGATTCTGAAAGCATTTTGGGCAGAGTGCGGTGTGACGCTGGTGGATTTTAAGCTGGAGTTTGGCCGCCTGCCTGACGGCACCATCGTTCTGGCAGATGAAATCAGTCCCGACACCTGCCGCCTGTGGGATACGAAGACCCACGAGAAACTGGATAAGGACCGGTTCAGACGGGATCTCGGCGGCGTGGAAGATGCCTATGCGGAAATCATGAAAAGGCTGGTAGAACATGATGCGACCTGAATATCCCGGCCATGAAGAACACCACATTCACGAAGAGTGTGGTGTCTTCGGCGTTTTTTCGACCAGTACCACAGACGTGGGAAATTTGGCCTATTATGGTTTGTTTGCGCTGCAGCACCGTGGGCAGGAAAGTGCCGGCATCGTTGTCAACGACGACGGCGTTTTTACCGCCTACCGGGATGTGGGTTTGGTAAACGATGTGTTTACACCGGACCGGCTGCAGGCGCTGGGCCGGGGCAGCATTGTAGTCGGCCATGTCCGCTATGCCACCACAGGTTCCGATAACAAGCGCAATGTGCAGCCCATCGTCATCAACCACCACAAGGGGCGCATGGCACTGGCACATAATGGAAATCTTGCCAATTCCATGGAATTGCGGGATGCGTTGGAGCAGGCAGGTTCTATTTTCCATACCACAACCGATTCGGAGGTTCTCGCCTATATCATCGTACAGGAGCGGCTTCGCTGCCCGTCCATTGAAGCAGCAGTCTCCGCCGCTATGGATCGGATCGAAGGCGCATACTCGCTGGTGATCTCCTCTCCCACAAAGCTGATTGCAGCCCGAGACCCCTATGGCTTCCGTCCTCTTTGCATGGGACAGCTGCCGGACGGCTCCACGGTATTCGCTTCCGAATCCTGCGCGCTGGACGCAGTTGGTGCCGCGCTGGCGCGGGAACTGCTGCCGGGCGAGATCGTAACCGTCAATCAGGATGGGATCCACTCTGACCGCTCCCATTGCGGACAGTGCGGACAGAAATTCTGCGTCTTTGAATACATCTATTTTGCGCGGCCGGACTCCATCGTAGAGGGGTGCAATGTTTCGCTTGCCCGTCAAAAAGCTGGGGCCTTTCTCGCAAAAACTCACCCGGTGGACGCGGATATCGTGATCGGCGTCCCTGATTCCGGTCTGGATGCAGCGCTGGGTTATGCAAGAGAGTCCGGTATTCCGTATGGAATCGGGTTTACGAAGAATAAATATATTGGACGCACCTTTATTTCTCCCACCCAGTCTCAACGGGAGAACGGCGTCAATATCAAGCTGAACCCTATCCGCTCCATGGTAGAGGGAAAGCGTGTGGTACTGATCGATGACTCCATTGTGCGGGGAACCACCTGTCGCCGCACCATTGACCTGCTGCGGAAAGCCGGGGCTAAAGAGATTCATATGCGGGTCAGCGCCCCGCCGTTTATCGCGCCCTGCTATTACGGAACAGATATCGACAGTGCAGAAAATCTGATTGCAAACCACCACAGTGTGGAGGAGATCGCAGAGATCATCGGCGTGGATTCGCTGGGGTATCTGCGGATAGAAGATGTGGTGCATCTGACAGAACTGGAGGGAGACCGGTTCTGTACAGCGTGTTTTGGCGGAGCGTATCCTACCAGAATTCCAGCCGCAGGACAAAAGGACAGATTTGAACAGAAAATTAGTCGAAAAAAGTAAAGGAGCGTGTTTATGTCATACTGTGCAATCGTAGGGATCAACTGGGGAGATGAGGGAAAGGGCCGTATGGTGGATCTGCTGACGGAGGACTACGACATCGTTGTCCGGTATCAGGGCGGCGGCAATGCCGGCCATACGGTTATCAACGAATACGGCAAATTTGCCCTGCATCTGCTTCCCTCCGGTATTTTCAGACCGGGTGTTGTAAATGTTCTGGGCAACGGCGTCGCATTGGATCCGGAAAACCTTTGGCTGGAGATCGAGGACATTGTGAGCAAGGGTGTTCCCATCACGCCGGAGAACTTAAAAATCAGTGACCGGGCGTCTATTCTTCTTCCATGGCACCGGGATCTGGACGCGCTGGAGGAAGCAAGACTCAAGGATAAAAAGTATGGCTCCACCAAACAGGGAATCGCTCCGTTCTACTCCGATAAATATCAGAAGAAGACCATTATGGCAGGCGAACTGCTCTATCCGGAATATCTGGAAAACCATCTGAAAGATTTGATGGAGTGGAAGAACCTGACTCTGACGGGGGTATACGGCGCACAAGCCTATACCTTGGAACAGCTAAAGGCATGGATTGCCGAATTTGGCGGGAAAATCAAACCGTTTATCTGTGATACAGGTGCTTTTTTGAGAAAGGCGCAGGCAGAGGACAAGAGCATCCTCTTTGAAGCGCAGCTGGGTGCTCTGCGGGACCTGGACTACGGCATTT
>JAGAMN010000053.1 GCA_017624715.1 Oscillospiraceae bacterium | reverse complement strand
TTTGGCATCCGGGAAATCCCGGAGAATTCGCATAATCAGCTCCTGCTGTTTTATCGTTGCTGGTGCATGGCGTTGGGAGTCATCGATCTTCTCCACCCCCTCACGGGTGGCAATATACTTGGCATACCCTCCCATAGGCTTGCCTCCGGAACCGGGCTTCATGTATTTGAATTTCGTTACTAATCTCGGCATTATTTACCGCTTTTGTAGATCGTAGGCATCCGTGAACGAGTAAGATCCATTGGTCTTCTTTACCTGGGATACACACATTCCGCGAAGCTGATCCAACTGTTCCCGGCTGATATTGCAGGTGGCAGCCACCACATTCATGGTGATGGACAGTTCTACAGCCAGCTTAAACAGGATTCGGCATATCTGATTGGTGTTCTCTGCCGTAATTCCTTTGATGGTGGATGTGACGATCTTGGGTAGGTAATCCTGTGATTGCTTGGAATAGAGATACCCTGCATAAAACTGGATGGCCTTTTCGATGAACTCACTTTTGCTGATACAGTTATCGCCTTTGTACAGTTCTTCTGCCATATCCAGCACAGACGGTCTAAGCCAGAGCTGGAATCTCCGCTTCAGTTCTTTCTCTGGTGCTTGCTGTGTTTTTTCACTCATATTTCCTCCACTTAACTGATAGGCGCCACCTGCATCACGCGAAAAACCGTTGCCGCTCTAGGATAGTTGCTTTCATAGGCACCGTCACCAGGCACCAAGCCCCCAAAAGCGGCACCTATCCATTTTTTCCTGAATAGTTCGGAAACAGCTTTCTTTATCCTGAAAAGCTCCGAAAAGAGCGGCGGGCACTGCCCGACGCTGTGAACTGGAACGGTGCCACAGCACCGTTCCTTTCTCCCGCTTTACTTTCGACCCACCGTTTTTCCCTCCCAGGGCGGCAGAAGCGGTGCTTCCACACCTCGCCCACTGCGGGTCACAAAGGCTGGAACCCGCTTCCGAGGGCAGAGTTCCGTTTTTCCAAAGCAAATCGGACACAGGGGCAACAGCGGCTTCACGAGTGTTCGTCTGCGCTTTCTTCCACCCACCGTTGAAGCTGATCGGTGCGTTCAATGCTCCACAGTTGCGGAGCCATGGGAGGATTGCTTACCCGCAGGAGAGCTTTCCGGTCCGCGCTATCTACAATACACATGTCGATATGTCCATCTGCTTTTTCCGTGATGCACACCTTATCCTCATCCTGGGTTTTGCTGTGTGATACCGGGTAGTACTCAGAGCAGAGGATCACCGCAATAGCCATTCCGTATTTCAGTGCCTCATCTTTGAGTGCCCGAAAGTATCGTTCCAACTCACCAGACACATAGACCGCATCCTCGTACTGCTCCACAGGTGCATTCAGTTCAATCACCACCATAGCAGCATTGCTGTGATCCTGTACAAAGGTCTTTATACCGATCAGTGCCAGTTCCAGAGAGCTTTCTTCCATGACACCAACATACAAGCCATCCGGTATCCGTACTGTCATGTCCGTAATCAGGTTTCGGACAGTAGCCAGAGCGTGCTGATGGATCATGTACAGTACTGCACCCTGTCTAGTGTCCATCTTCCACAGTTTTTCACCTGTGACCACCCGCAGACACATATCCATTGCCAGCGATCTGGCCGGTGCTGCCATTTCACTGCTGAGAATCACAAGCCCCTTGGGTACGATATCCTGGATAATGAACTGTTCCTCCGGGAACTCCATCATCACCAGATCCAGCCCAGACAGCATTTTATAATCATCATTCCTCATAAAAATATATCCCTCACTTAGATACCAGCTTCTCTATCTCTACAGCACGTCGTTTCAACTTACATATGGAGCAGCATTTCCTCCGTCTGCCCCAGGCAGGACGTGTCAGCCATCTGCTGCTCACCCTGATACACTTCCATTTCGTACAGCACACTGCCGTCCCTTTTCATAGGGTCAAGAACCGTTATCTTCGAGCCCGCAAAGATGTACTGGGATGCTCTTTCAATCCCGGATCGAAATCCCCGGCCATCATTGCAGACAGAGTACCAATGGTCTGGCTGATCCTTAACCACGGTAAAGTAGGCATTGCTTTGTACCTTCGTTATGACACGCCGCAACCCAACCAGACCGGGATGCTTGCTGTGATAGGACACCTCCAGCTCCATTCCGGGCTGGAGGTACCGTTTCAGTTCCGCAAGACTGCTGATCTGCAGCGGAGTGTTAGATTGGTTCTGTTCTTTCATCTACACACCTACATTCTCATTTCCAGATACTCTTCTACTCCATCCAGAGATCCCTTAATGGACATATCCGGAAGCTCCTTCAGATCACCGCCCTTATGCAGATGCTCCCCCGCGGGAACAATCTCCCAGGGATACAGGCAGTGTTGCAAATCACCAAGGGAGAGTACCTGCCCGACCACAGCTTCACCGAGCCGGGTTTTGAGTTTCGTGAACTGCTTAATGAGCTCGCCACGAAAGGCTGCTTCAGACTTATACGGCCACTCCGGGAGAATCTCATCTGCACGATCCATTTTCTCCAATTCTGAAGACCACTGACACCATGCCTGTGCAGCCGTATCCGAGACAGGAGCGATTTCTTTGAGCTGCTGGACAAATTCCTCTTTGGTCAGTTCCGCCATATTACATCTCCATTGTCATATCCGACTGGACCGGTGTATCCGCTTCTTGGATCACCGGCGCATCTCCACTCCGGCGCTGCTCTGTCAGAGCAGGCTGAAGCCGGTTCTTAAGATAGGCTTCATCCAGACACATGTGAACATATCCCTGTCTCGCAATGATTACCTCGGCACCGTTGGGATCCCGAAAAGAGATTTCTTCCACATCATTCTTTTGCTGGATGAATGCTGCCAGATTCTCCGGGGTGTTTTCCAGCTTACAGCTTCGTAGATTCTTTTCTCCTATCCACTTTGCTTCCAGATAGGGACAGGCACTCACATCCACTCCCGGCTTATAGTAATGCCACACGGTGCTTTTGGCAGACAGCTCAGCCTGCTTCAGATCCTCTGGTGTCAGACCTTTCCGTGCTTCTTCCAGCAGATCATCGTACAGATCATAAGTATCTCTCGATACGGATACTACTTCCTTAGGTTCTGCCTCACCACATTGGATCGGGACAAGGTGCTGCAGCACCTCCTGCAAAAGCTGACGGTCAGGACACTTGTCGATGAATTCCCCGTAGGTAGTCAGCACCGTCATATCCATCCGGTCTGTCAGAGTCATCTCGGAGCAGTCTGCACGATGCTGGCCAATGAAGTTGGCGATATTCTCAGGTGTCATGCTGAACACATACACCTGGGGAAACTCCTCCCCATGGGGATACAGATAGGCATAGCCAACCATTCCGTCCCGCAGAATGGATTCCATATCCTGAATTTCTTTTGCCGTCAGATGGCTCCGGCCTTCTCCCGCTCCATCTGCTGTAGCTGTCATGTCCGACAGCAGAGGGCCGGTAAAGGGGGCATTGAGTCTATCGTTTATCATGCCTGCAACATTCATAGCACTTCCTCCATTTTTAGTCCAAACAGTTCCTGCTGTGACCAGTCAAAGGAAAAGTTCACATCCTCCACATGGTCGCACTTCTCACTCAGAAAGTTAGGATTTTCTTCCATCTGGATCATAATCCGCAGCAGATCATCCCAGGTGGCATTGGTGTCCGCCCCCACGCCCCAGCGGTATGCGGATGCCTGGACGCTCACTTTCACATCATCAGATTGATCGATGAGCAGATTCTCTACCCGGACATTTTTTTCCAGATCCTCCAGTTCTTTGGGGATACCACCAACCAGAAACTTTAGTTCTGCATCTCCGGCTCGGATCCCCACAGCAGAGAAAAGGATCGCCATGGTCACATACCTCCCATCTGGACGGTCTGTTCCTGCCCCGACTGGTTCAGTTCCTGAACATGCTTATCGAAGCAGGTCAGATAGGCTTGATAATCTCCGGGTGCGGGATTACACCGCAGGCAGTATCGGTAGTTTTGCGTTTCCACAACGAAGCCATAGTTCTGAGACCAACCACCAGGGATGGCACCGCCGTGACTCTGGCAGAATTCCCGCATCCCATTCAGATCCTTCAGCACACTTTCCCGGAGCATATCCACCACCTCAGTCAGTTCATCCTTGAACAACTGACAGTTCCATTCCTCCGGGCCACGGGAATGCCAAGTGTGCCAGAACTTCCGGCCACTTCTGCCAAAGTCCATACGGACATGCCCGATGCAACCAAGAGAGGCATCTTCCTCCGGCTTCATAGCAAAAAAGAGACCCGCTTCCTCCTGGGAAGCGGGCCGTACATTCAGATTAGCGGAATCTGCCATGTCCATAGACCTTGGTATTGGCAAGGCAGATGCAGCCGGTTACTGCGGCTCCGGCAGCCGCCAGAGCTGCCAGGGTGATCATTACTTTCTTCTTCATGTTACATTCCTCCAAGTTCAATTTGTTGTGTAATATCGGGAAAGGGTTCGCTGCATCGGCGGAGATCTCCATACTCCGTTTTTCGGACTCCGTCATCCGCTCTTGCATCTCTGCCCAGACCTTCCATGTTTAGATAGCCAAGCAGCCGGTCCAATAACTCATCTGTGGCACCATGGCGCCGCAGCACCGCCTGACCGTATTCATAGTCATCCTCCGGCATAAATTCGTAGTCATCCAGCTCAACAGACAAATATAGGGCTTTCGTCATAGTTTCCGGCTGCTCCACGGACAGCACCGCCAGATACTTTTGGTACAGCTCATCCCACTGCCGAAGTTCCTCTATGGTCATTGCCAGATGATTAGCCTCCGTGACACTGACACACTCCATGGGGATCAGATCTTTCAGAGTTTCATCCCCAATTTCCATCTTCACGATGGATGCATCAGAGAGTTTATCCACTCCAAGCGCCTGAGCCGCCTGATCCATTTCCTCATCCAATGCAGGAAGAGCCAGTCGGTAGGGTTCCGCTCTGGCTTGGGATAGTTTTGCAGAATACAGGTGGATGGTAATCAAAGGCTTTTGGACCTGCACCTCCAGCTCCGGGTCAGCCTTGCGGCGGACATAGCCTCCGGGTCCATAGGCGCCGCCATTGTTGGTATAGTATTCCATCCCGATGGCAGCATAATTCAGATAGGGGTGCGTTTCTTCTGGGAAGTCCTTATACCCGGTATCCACCAGAAACCGTCCCAATTCCTCGTTGGTTACAATATTAGGGAGGATCACATAGCGGTCCAGGTGAGATAAAATTTCCAGCACATCATCCAGAGAACTGATGCATTCCGAATCAACAGCTCCACCCAGAATGTCCTGCTGCCGCTTGTCCATCTGCTCAAGCTGCTCTGCCAAGATGTTCAGCTTATCCAGATCACCCGTCCGGTGGAGATCCCCATGGGAAACGATATACTTGTCCAGCGTGCGAACCGGGCTGCTGGCACCTACGATCTTTACTTCATTCTGGGGAATACCCAAACGGTCAAACCATGCACAGGCTTCGCTTACTTCTGCCGGAGTTGCAGGAAGGTTCAATGCCACCCCCTCCCGCATCCCTTGCTTGGAAAGTTTCAACTGAATCATTTACATACCTCCCATCTGCGGAGTATCCGGTCTTGTCCGGGGAAGGTAAGTGCCATAGACATCGCATTCTTTTCCCACCAACTTCTGATGGAACTGCTCCGTGATCTGTTCAAAGCTTTCATGCGCACTTGCCTTTGTAGCCATTTCTGCTTTCAATACATCACTTTCCAGGTAGAAGCTCTGAAAGCCGGTCTGGGCATTCATATAGCTCACGATCCCCATATCCAGATTCCAATCGATGACATGGTTGATGAGCTTGTGCTGCATCGCCGTTTCACACAGCTCCTCAAACACATCTGCTTCCAATACCTGCATTCCGGAGAACCGGGCGAAGCCCATATTCTGGCCCTGTTCAAAGTAGTTTTTGAAACAGCCTGCCACTTTGTAGAAGCCATCCAGCACAGAGCTGGTTTCCATCAGGTATGACTCCCGGCCACGCTCCGTACAGCAGAGGAGAGTGATGGAACTTCTCTTTTCTCCGGAATCCCGCAGTTCATCCTCACGCACCTTCATTTCAATGCCGCCCCGGACAGGTGCCGGGACATACTGCTCATAGAGCCGTTCCATGGCAGGAACCAGAACCGTATCCAGTTCCAGCCCCTGCTTGGACAGTGCCTGTTCCAGAGCTTCCAGCCGGTGTAGGTTGTAGTGGATCATAATCCCTTTAATCGCCACAGCTACATGCCTCCCAAATCCATCTTCTGCTTCATTTCCACTTCCGTCAGGGCTGTGCAGACCAGATCCCGGAATGCCTGTCCGCTTTCACAGATTTCCTTGAATCGGCTTCCCAGCTGTTCCAGTGTGGACAGATCATAGCTATAGCTGTAAAAGCCGCCAGCCTCGGGGTCAAACTTCATGTTCTCCATGAGCGGATCGTTTTCAAAGGCTTTCTTAAACACGCACTCCCAGTCATAACCATTGCCGGTGGTAAACAGTCCATTCTGCTTTGCTTCTTCGCCCTGCTGTGCAGCGTAGGCATTGAAAGCCTTTTGACCGTAGTTGCTAAAGGGAGGTGACAGGAAGGAGATGGGCAGGCTGAGACCATAGCGGTCATCCCCGTAGTCCATGATGTAGAAAGGAGCATTCGCGGCATTAAATTCCTCAATGCGCTGTTCAACAGGCTTTCCTTCCTGCAGTTGGTAGTCATAGGCAGGCAGATGCATTGCAATCTCGCGTTCCGCAATAAATTCCTCAAAAATGCTATTACGTTCAGCATAGGAACGTCCGTCTTTCCGCTTTGCACGGAAGATACCGGTGGACAGGTCTTTCATCCGGTACTGATGCCAGGAGTCATCCTCACCGGCTTTCTGTACCATGCACATTCCCTTATCCGCATCAAGCTCCACCACCATGGTAATCTGCGGATTGTACCCCAGATCATTTACCAGTTGGGAATAACGGAACTGATTGCAAATCTGTCTGTGCGAGAAATAGTCAGGCAGCAGAAACGGTTTGGGATCCTGCAAATACTCACGGCACTCACAAGCTGCCAGATAAAGGTCATTATGAGCTTCGCTTGTAAAGTAGCTGTCCTCGCCAAGTTCCCGGATGCGGTACACAGCGAATCGCCGTGCAGCCTCCGTTTCTGCTGCTGTCTGTGCTTCTTCCTGGCGGATCCTTGCCTCGATTTCCGTCCGTTCCTGCTCCGGGACGATTCTTTGATACAGGTCATCCAGCATTTCCTCCACAGCAGAGTCAAGGGATTTTCCCTGTTCCTTCAGGATCCGTTCCAAGGCCCCCGTCCGCAGGGTACTGTAAAACACCGTAATATCTGTTGAATTCATAAATCAATATTCCTTACTTCATTACTTTCTTCAGGAGCTGGCGCCATACAGCTTCGGAAATACATATTCCGTATAGCTCAGACCGAGACGGGTTACCGCCCTGTCCAGCACCAGAAACATTTCCCGCTCCAGATTCCACGCATTATACCGCACTTCTTCCTGTAGGCTTTCATAGCAAGACCATTCCGGGCATTCCGGAGAGTCTCGTACCATGACATCATATCCCAGAGAGTATTTTCCGTTGTACCAGTAGAGAATGGCCTCCAGTTTCACGATTCCAACGGTCAGGCTGGCTACCGTAAGAAAATGGTTGCTTCCATTCACCATTGCCAGCATATTCTTCACTACCGCTGCGGAAATCCTCTGTTCAAAGAAATACTTGGAACCAAGCTGTTTCTTCAGCCGTTTCTGCTTCCACACAGCAGTCCCACTCCATCCATTATTGTTCCTCCTTGCTTTCTGAGGCAGAAATCTCCGCAAAACACGAGCCATCAGCGGTCATCCTCCGCTGACTGGGGTGGAGCTTCCCGCACGTGATTGTTCTCCGAATCCTTCGAATCCGGGGCTGATTCTGCCTGAGACTCCCGCCCCATGCGAAACCGCCAAAGAGGGCATTTTCTGGATTCACAGAGTCGAACCTCCATGGCACTGCCGCAGCAGCAGTCCAGGCACTTCAGTCGGATTGCTTTCTTTCTGCCATATTTCTCATCCTGACTCACTTACTCTCAATCCCCACAGCAGAGGCAGAGGTGTCCTGCGGCTTCCGCTTGGACCGGTATCCCTTGCCTTTGGATTTGCTTTCAATGAATGCTTTGACACTGCTGGGGACTTGCTTCTGATACAGCACCTCCACCGCCTGTGCCAGTTCTGCTTCGACAGTGGTACCTTTCTGTTCCATACTCATTTTTAATGCATGGTACTTTTCTCTGTCCAACTTGATCTCGACGTTCATGTTGTTTTCCTCCTTGCAATAATAATCCGCCAGAGGTTTCCCCCTGGCGGTGATTGACAGTGAATTACTCTGCGGACTGCTTGGCTGCGTCGTACTCATCCAGTGCCTGGATGATGAGGCCCACCACGAACTCCCGCTGGCTGACCTTCTTGCCAGTGCGTTCCTTTTCCGCTGCCAGATAGTTCTTGATCCGCTGATCCAGTTCCTCGGAGATCTGGAATGCCAGGGTCTTGGTTGCAGTATTTGCCATAGTTTTGTTTCCTCCTTCAAAATGTTCCTTAAGAATGTTGGTGATGTATTCGCTGAGTGCCTGCCCCAGAGCGTTCTTTTCCTCGATGACCTTTGCGTGGAGGTCTACAGGAATCTGGGCGCAGAGGTTTCTGGTTTCTGCCATAATCATGCCGCTCCTTTCTTGATTTGCAAGCCAAGCATACTCTATTTTTGATGTAATAGCTATTCACACTAAGCAACAAAGAAGCAAGCCAAATGGAAGCAGATGCAACAAATGCTTTTACGCATCCAACAGGAAAAATGACAGCTGATCTTCATCCACCTTTTGCTGTTTTTCCTCACTGAGCCACCAACGCATAACGTCGTCAGCTGTTTGCCACTTTTGGTAGGGCTTACCATTACCCGCCCTGGCCTTGAGCATTTTCTCAAACGCCCGAAGGTATGCCTGCTCATATTTGGGGTACCGGGCAAATTCCTTGCGCATCTGGGCAGGTCCAGCCAGCGGGCATCCGATACATCCGATCCGGTCAAAGCCCTCATCGTAGAGGCAGCAGTGGGGGATGTTTCGGGAATTGAGGTATTCCCAAACATCCTCACTGGTCCAGTCAATGATCGGATTCAAGGTGTGCATGGACTTCATGGTGCAGGTTTCAAACATCCGCCGTGCTTCATCGTTGTCGTTCATCAGCTTGATGTAATGCCGGGTGTAGTTGTTCAGTTCCAGCAGTCCACGGTTATTCTTCCGTTTGGTGCTTTCCTCCCAGCGAACCCCAGTTACCGCAATCCGCCCACGTCCACCGCCTTCTTTCAGCACATCGCAGCAATAGCGCACCTTGCGGGTAGGCGGCATACCTTTCTTTACGATGAGCTGCCACATGGTGATCCCCGGCTTGTCCACAATCACGTCAGGATAATGCTCCCGGATGAAGTAGACTGCTTCCGGCGGATCTACCGTGGTATGGCTGTAATGGGCATCAAATTTGACACCTGCTTCCTTGCACAGGTGGTAGATGCACTGGCTGTCCTTGCCGCCTGAGAATGCTACAAAGTACCCCTCCGGGGGTTCAAAGGCACGAAGCCGCTGGATGGCAGTATCCACTTTGTCCTGGGTGCCAAACAGAGTTTCTTCCAAGAGCACCTGAACAAATCAACAGCTTTTGCCATTAGTAACCTCCCATCGTCATTTCCATTGCTTTCTCCTGTACCTGTTCCTGCTCAAAAGGGACCAGTGCGTATAGCTGACCCCCTCTGGCGGAGACGATGCCGTAGTCGGTTTCTGCCGCTCCTAGCCGCTGCATCAGATTGGTTCCTTCGGTGCAGACAGCAAGACCATCCAGCCACCGTGCATCGAACCGGGCGTCCAGATGCCGCAGCAGGTATTCCTTGAAGTAGCTGTCCGCATCCCCGATCCGGTTGTCGAGCTGGTACTCTCTCAGATGATCAACCACACTCTGGATGCCTTCCATGGTACCAGGCTTTTCGTGTTCCAGTACCGCTTTCAGCTTTACCTGCTCGGAGGGTTTCATCTGGGCGATCTCCTGTGCCAACCGGTTCAGCCGCACAAAGGAGAGCATATCACCATAGTGATCTGCTGTGATTTGCGGGATGATGGATTCAAAGCCATAGAAGGTGCAATCCTCAATGCAGCTCTCATTATGCTTCTGCGCGATCCGGTCAGCCTGATCCCGGTCGATAGGTAAGCTGATCCATTCTGCTGTTCCCATGGTTTCAGTGCTGTCATTCACTGGGGACTCCGCCACCTGAAGCCGGAACACAAAAGGCTTTTCCTGCTCCTGGGTAGGCAGACGGACCCCAGCGTAGATCTGGTGGAGCTGATATTCTCCTGCTACCACATAGTGGTACCCGATAAATACGCCACCCTCGCTTTCCCGGTGCCGCTGTCCAACCGCTTCCTGATCCAACATCTCTACCATCTCATCCGGCAGATTGGCAATATCCTCATCCAGATCGTTCTCCAGAACAAATTCACCCAAATCCCGGTCATTGCTGACGCAGGATGCCACCATTACATTTTCCAGACCATAGGTCATATTGATCAGATCCATTGCCCGAACGGGTTCTTTCAGGTATCCCGCTTTATCTAACCGCTGCCATACACCCCGGAGGGCAATGGCTTCGCTGTCAGAAAGCTGGGCCAGCCGCTGGGCAAGAAAATTCATTTCTTCCATACTGGGACTGTCCAGCAGTATATCGGTCAGTTCAGGCAGGATCTCACAGTTGCAAACTTCCATCCGTAGATTGGTGTCACGGTTTTGGGTGATCCGCAGCTTATGGCAAGCATCCTGTATTTCGTGAGGCTTTGCTGGAAGCTCCAGCGTTGCAAAGTATTTCTCTTCTCCGATGTAGCCCCCAGCCGCCATTTCAATTGTCATTGTTTTCTTCATAATCATTCACCCTCTTTCTGCGTCACATGCCTTGAATTTCCTCCAGAGGTTCCATCATTCGTTTCCACGCAGCCTCCTCATCGATAAGGCCACGAATGTCCGCCTGATCCAGATTGGTATTCTGGAGTGCTACCTTATCTACGCAAATGTCCTTCATATTAGCAGACCAAACATCACAGTCCCGCAGGAATGCTCCCGCGAAATTTCCGTGATTCAGTTGCGTTCCCCGCATTCTACAGCCATCGAAGACCGCTCCGTGGAAGCAGCACCGGCTCATTGTGGTAGAGGGCATGTCACACCCAATAAACCGGGTACCCGTAAAGTCACAATCGCAGAAGCTGCTATTGGTCAGATCCAGATGCATCAGCAACGCATTCCGAAAGATGCCATGATCAAACACCATGTGTGGCAATGCCATATCGTGGAGTTGACACAGGGTGAAGTCTGCCTGCTCACCGCCCTTGCCATACAGCCAGAGGGTATGGTTTGCGTGTATGACTGCAACTTCTTCCCATGCCAGTTCCTTTCGTTCCTGCGCCCGATACTGATCGATTGCTTCCTGTGTCAGTGCTATGGTGATAGGATCCGAGCAGTCATTCACAAATGCGGTTTCCTTGCGCTCTGCCAGCAAACCGATTATCAGTTCTTCTGCTGTATACTGCATCATAGCAAGCCGCTCCTGAATATCCTCTCTGGAAATTGCAATCACAGGCTTCTCACACTGTTCCAAGGCTTCCCTTATGTACTGGTCCACTATCGTATTGACAGCATTCAGGAAACCAGTTTTGGCATCAGGTGGATTTGATATATTCTCCATATCCTTACCTCACATTGTCTGTTCGATCATGTCCAAACTCGCTTCCTCTGTTTTCATCCGAATGCAGTTGGAATTAAACAGATCTGTCTGGGAGGCTGTGACCTCCTGAGCCAGAAGTTCAAAGGCGGCATAATGAGTCCCCTCGATATCAATGGTTGACCGGGTTCCATCCAGCAGCGCCTTTGTATCCATCGGGTGAAGCGAGACATTTCCGTATGGGGTCATGATATGGAAGATCGCATTGGGATTCTCCATAAGCTGCCCCCGGACGGTTTTCATCAGCCGTTCCTGTTCCTTCATCAGCTGCTCCATTCGCTGGATTCCCTGGGATACGATAGGAATAAACCTTGCAGTATCCGTACAGATTCCCCGGAAAGCAGCACCGTACTGTTCCAGGATCGCCAGATCGTGGCTGATGCAGAAGAAGCCGCTGGTCTCGCAGTCGAAGCTGATCTTCTCCATATTGGGATCCCCTGCGAATGCCTGAGTAAAAGCAGCCTGCCAGTCATATCCATCACCGAACCGATGACTGCCGGAAAGCTGGAGCTTGGATGCCCCGATTTCTTCGGCATAGGCGTCAAAAGCTTCCTGACAGTAGGGGTAATATTCGTCCGGGAGCATATCCAGCGGCAGACACAGGCTGAACTTGCCGTCGCTGTGTTCAACTATATAGAACGGTTCATTCGCATTGTTGAATGCAGTAATTCGTCCAGTAGTTTCCATTTCCTATTTCCTCACAATGCTTGTTCTTGTATTTCATCCCCTGACAGATCATCCAGAAAGTCAAAGGGTGGTCCTTTCAGAACATCAACACCTTGCTCCAGCGCTTCCAGATCGGCTTTCACATCCCGCAATCCTTCATCCAGGTAACCACCCTGAAAGTATTTCCATTGATTCTCCTGGTCGAAGATATAGACGAACTCGATCATACCGCCTGATCCATCCAGTTCCTCAAGTGTATTGATTTCCGCTTCAACATTGGTGCATTGCCAATCCCGATGGTATGCAACGGTGACACCTGCCTGCGGTTTCTCATAGCTGTGATGCTGGTCGGGCTCTGGCTCCAGTTTCGGATGAAGCAGATAAAGGTCACCCAAATCAAGCAATTTGTCCACCTGATCTGGCGTGGCAAAGTGTTCCAGTAGTATCGCGCCCTGACATTCCAGATGACCTTCCATTTGGCAGAATATCGTCCGGTACTCATCCGGGCCGACCTGTTTAGCGATCAGACTGCGTGTTCCCATATGCTCACCTACATTCCACCCTGCTCCAGCTGCTGGGCTAGGTAGCAATCCATCTCATGCCGATCATACAGGAAGTCCTGCTGTCCCTCGCCGCTAAAGGACACTGTCAGCCAGCCGTCCTCCGCTGCGATTCCATGATCCTCAAAGCTTTCAAAGGCACCGTCTGAGTTCTGCCCTCTGATCCAGTCTTTCATGGACAGCTTTTCTCCCGGTGCCAGAGGTTCCTTGAGCTGCACATCCACCCGGCCGTAGACCTGTCCACGGATTTCTTCAAAGCTCCAATCCATAGAGATTGCCTCCTGCTTTGGGCTGCAGTGTTCGTTATAATACTGTGCCATATTCACCGTATCCCGGCTGCGAATATCCTCCAGTGCCTGCAACAGCTCATCTTCATACCCGGCAAGGTACTCGCTGCTGACACGGTATGGTTCGTCCGCAAAGGTTTCCTGAATGTATGGTGACAGGGGGAAATAGAAGGATTCCGTATATCCGGATAGCTTTTGAAGCATCTGCTGTACATCAGTTAGAAAATCTCCCACACTGCCATACTTATCTGAGAGGATACTCTGGCGCATTTCCTCCCGCAGTTCTGTCCGTGGATCTGTTGCCAGAAACACAACGGTATTCACCTTGGCCAAGTCATCTGTTTCCGAAAAGATCCGGGCCAGATGTTTGCCCAGCTCATCTTCACCATAGACCTTTACGCGAATGGGATCGCCTTCGTTGTCCATCAGGAAGATATCTCTGGGAGGCTCCGGGATGCCGCTCTGCAGCAATGCCACACGGAGTTCTGCTATACTTTTGGGGAAATCCAGAACCAGAGTGTTCGCCCTGGTCTGGATCAACGCGCTTACCTTCGGTTTCATATTGTCCCTCCATCCACGCAGAAGGCTGGCAGTCGGTTTGACTGCCAGCCTTTCGATTACATTTTTAAGTTCTGTTCTTCAACAGAGCGGATCATTTCCCGCACATATGCTGCAGAGATGTCAGTTTCCCTCCACTCACTATGCCAATCCTCCGTGGTATCATGATCCTTGTAGAATTGGGCAATTGCTTCATCAGAAGGGAGCAATTCTCCTGTGATCTGACTTTCCAGACAGATATCTTCCAGAGGACAGGGTTGCTTCACTCTCTGTTCAATGCTTTTCATGTTCTCAGCTCCTTAGTGTATTCCCAATTGGGTATCACAATCATGGACGGAAACCATAGAAAAAGCTATTCACCAAAAGCAATAAAAAGCCATGTTCCTGGCTTGGCACAATAGACATTTACGCTGGCTCCTGTTCTTCGGGTGCTTCCTCCACATAGGCAATGTAGGGACTCTTGCACCAGCCGGTCCAGTTCCGGTTTGCCACTCTCGTCTTGACCACACCATAACGGGTACCCATGGCCTCGATAGCGTAGCCACCGCCTATGTAGATGCCCACGTGACCCTCGGCATGGAGGATCAGACCGGGAATCTCCGGCAGTGTGGATATGGGGCCTTTTTCCGTAGCGTTGTTGTACAGCTGGTCAGCACCCACATCGGGGTGTCCGTTGGTGGCATAGCCGATTTCGCCGGTGTCCACGTCGTACCAGCTGTACCCCTTGATCAGTCCCACACAGTCGGCGGTTCTGAGACCAAGGTAATTGGCACGGATGAACTCCTCATAAGGACCCACATCATCGGGAAGCTGAACGAGCTTTGCTTCCAGCAGATCCTCGGTCAGCACCAATCCGTAGGTACCCATGACATAGCCCCAGTCTGCGTTATAGGCAGCAATGGCCCATTCCACCAGATCCAGATTATTCTTGGTACCAGGATCCGTATAGGTGGAGGTGTTGATCTGCCGGGATCGGATATTCCGCATGACATTGGAAAAATCCTGCAATTGGATATTCGTACCGAACTCCGCATTTACCGCATTGACAAGCTGGGAGTCTGTCTGCTCCGGCCGGAAACAGGAAACCAGTCGGGACACAAATCCCGGCTGGCTGGCATAGTCGCTGAGTGCCAGAACATACAGCACCTGCGCAGTCCTGGCTTCACTCCCCAGTTCCGCTTCGATCATGGCTTCTTCAATGGCTTCCATGGTATTCTCCACGTTAGTCAGAAGCACAATATCCGCAGCGGACAGGTTATCCTCCACATACTGCTGCAGGCTTGCGGTATCCACTTCGAAGTCGCCACGGAAAATGCTCACCACGAATACCGTGGGCAGGATCATAGCTACCACAACCACAAGGATGGCGAAAAGGATGTTTTTCAGCACCTTCGGTTCTGTGAGGATCGCTACCAGAACTTTCTTCAGCGCTGCGCCAACAGCAGCACTCATGCTTTACCGTCCTCCCTCTGTGCCGAAGAGAACCCGCTTGTGTTCCGGGGCCAGCACCTGCAGCAGGTACCGCTCGTTGCCGCACCGGTACAGGCAGATACCACGCATGGAGCTGCGGATCAGATCATACTCTGCCTGCCCCACCTGCAAGGCATCGATGTATTCCTTGTCATTGACCATTCCCGGATTGAACAGGAACTGGTGGGTGGGAATGGAGAACAGGGGCTTGGTGAATTCCCGGATAGAGGGAATCAGGAAGTCCTCAATGTTCTGGGATGCCAGCACCAGAGCAGAATCCATTTTACGGACACGCTTCATGGCATTGCGGATGTACTCAATGGTGGTGGGGCTGTCCAGGAACAGGTACAGCTCGTCCAGGGTCGCCACCGCATTGCCCACACTCAGAAGCTGGTGGGTCATGTAGGAAAGAATATTGAACTCAATGGCACAGCGAAGTTTCTTGTTCAGGTCCATGATGCCCTTGACACCGAAGATCAGGAACTTATTGTCCTCGATGTTGGTATGACCGTTAAAGAAGCGGCTTTCCGCACCTACGCACACAGAATTTAGTCCCAGGCAGATTCTCTGGAGGATATCCTCGGTATAGAGAGGCTTGCCTGTGGGATCGTAGTTCCGGTATTCCTCCATACACAATTCGAACAGATCTTCCATGATGGGATAGTCCGTAGGCTTCAGCTTGGAGAAATCCGTGGATTCCGTCAGGTGGAAGTTTTCATAGAGCCGGGACAGCATGATCTCGATGGTGTCCACCTCCATGTCGGAGAAGTCCTTATAGCTGCGGAACCAGTCTTTCAGGAATGCGATATGCTGGCTGATCCGTCCGCTTCGTCGGAATGCTTCTGGGGCATCCGGATCTTCCACCGGTTCGCTGGCCCAGGCTTTGGGTTCAAGCAGATTGATCATGTATTTGCCGTCCAGAAAGTCCAGATAACAGCCACCGTTATTCTGGGCAAGGGTCTGCATTTCGCCCTCCGCATCCAGTCCGATAATGCTCTTTCCGGACTCCCGGAGATTGGTAACCAGCAGCTTCAGCAGGTAGCTCTTACCCATGCCGGAGTTGCCCAGAATCAGGGCGGAGCCGGTGGTCTTGTCATCGGCTCTGCGGTCCAGGTCAACGATGATATTGGTACCGAAACGGTCACGGCCAATGTAGAAGCCATGGGGATCTGTTTTACCCGAAAAATTAAAAGGGTACATATTGGACACGGAGCTGGCAGGCAGCACCCGCTCAAACTGGGTTCCGAACTGGTTTCGGCCGAAGGGCATCACCGCGAGGAAGCCCTCTTTCTGCCGCAGGGTCAGCATATCAATGGACAGCTTTGCCTGACTGGTTTCCATCGTCAGATCGTTTTTCAGGGAATGCAGTGCTTCCAGACTCTTTGCCTTCAGTTCCAGAAATACCGCACAGTGGATCAGCGGTTCATTCTCCCGATTCAGTTCATTCAGCAAGGCCGTCACATCCAGCAGGTTCTGCTCGGCCTGCACTGCTTCCGTGATATTGGAATCACCCAGCTTCAGACGGTTCTTCCGGTTGGCATGGTTCATAATCTGGTCACGCTCCCGGTGATCCACCACCCGGTTGTAAATCCGCAGGGTCACACCGCTGTGGTCTGCCAGATGAGAAAGGATCGCCTGCTCCTCGGTGCTGGGAGGATACTCCTTTATCGCCCACACACAGCGGTAGGAATCTCCCACGATATAGTGGTGGGGGAAAAACTTTACCGTGGAGGGGCAGATGCAGTCAAAGAAGGACTTGGCTTCCTCGGCTGCGATCTGTTCTGGGGTAGGCGGTTTCTTCTTAAACAGTCCCATCTTTGACCTCCTGTTTGTATTGATCTCCGTCCACATCCGGGAGCTTGTCGCCATCCATGGTGGTACCGAAGTAGATGCCCAGAAGCCGCTTGATCTGATCCTTGCCCAGCCGCTCGGTTTCAAACCCATAATCAGAGATATTCTTCATGGTGGTATTGGACTGGGTAAATACCATTTCAGGCTTCAGCCCTGTATACCGCTTCACGAGATAGAATTCACGGGCATTGGCCATCTCTGCCTGCATCCGTGTCAGCATATCCCGGTCTTTTTCCAGAAGTGCTTTCACCTTGGGACTGGATTCTTCCAAAGCCCGCCGCCGCAGATATTCCCGGTTGCTGTCAAAGCACTCACAGGAATCAGTGCAGACAATCCCCAGGTCCGGGTCAGATTTCAGAAGATTCGTCAGGCCCAGGATCTTCTGCTGGATATTCACAGAGGAAAGGACGGAAATGTTGGTAGGCGCTACCCGAAAGAATACCAGCTCCCCATTATCGGTCATAAGACCGTAGTTGGTAAAATGCCGGATACCCAGAAGCTCCTGTACCGAATTCCGCTTTCCTTTCTTCTCTTTGCGTTTCTTCTTCATTTCGCCCTCCATTCGAAGTATTGCTGTCCCGAAACGAAGAACCGCACAGCGTAGCCGATGGAATCGATCACGGTAGTTTCGTCCTTACGGATGGTCAGAAATCCGAATGCCAGCGACAGGGCGGCCGGCAGCACAATTCCAGAGTTCAGCAGGATCACGGCGGAAATAAGCACAGCAATACATAAAATCAAAAAATCCCGCAGACTCCAAAACCAGAGGTTGGCACTGGCTTTCAGGTTCTGTGGGTATAGATAAGTTCTCAAGTCAGCGCCACCTCATTTTTCGCCTGACTCATCCGCTGAAACACAGAAGGAAATTCCTCCAGTGTACAGCCATACTTCTGCTGGCTGCAGGTTTCAAGTAGATCCCAAATCAACTCTTTTTCCGCTTCCGTGGGTTCATAGCCGAAGTGTTCCTCATCCCCATCCTGTTCGGTGGAATACTGGGCAGACAGGAAGCTTCGATCCTTGTAAACGATGACACTGAACACGATGTCACTAGCCTGCAGGCCCTCCACACCGAACTTCTCTGCCACATCGCACTCCGGGTACAGGATCGCGGCTATACTTCCCTGATCAAAGGGAATCAGACCGATTTCCATATCGATCTTCAGATTGTCCTTGTTAAATTCGATCATTCAATTCTCCTTATGCCGGTTTCGGCTTGAATACGGTTCTCGCAAGGTTCACAGCAGAGGAAGTGGAGTAGATCATGCTGCTCATATTCACCCGGACAGAGGAATCCAGACCGAACTGTTGAGCAATTCTCGGCACTTCGTTTGCCGCCAGCATGATGCCCAGTCCCAGAAGCATGTTGTTCTGGAAGGTCATCATCCCAAGGAACAGCAGGGTTGTCTGCATAAAAGCTGTTAGGCAGATGGCTATGGTCTGCTTGCACCACTGATAGAAGCCGTCCGTGTACCCTCTGGGTACAGAGAACATATACAGGCTCCCCACCGAGATCTGAACCAGCAGGATGCCGCCCCGCTTGATATTGGCGAAAAAGATCTTGATGACGCAGTAGGAAAAGGCAATCAGGATGCAGATGGATTTCAGTCCCACCATCGTACCCTGGGTCGGCATAAAAGCCAGGGACAGCACATTGGCTGCGAACTCACCTATGGACGAGGACTGTTCTGCCGCGAATATGCCTGCCAGATCTCCGGTAAAGATACCCTGCAGCGAACAGCACAATTTGTACAGCTGCACAGGCAGGACTCCCACCAGGGATGCGGCAAAGAAGCCTTTCAGCACATTTAACGCTGCGCCCTTGATGCTGACCCTTCCTGTTTGGCATTCCATTGCCACCTCAAAAACCGCTACTACAACACCAACCACAAAAAGCGTCCAGCCCAGCAGCGTGAAGAGATTCACCACTGCCTGCACCCAGCTTAAATCAAAGATTTCGACGCCCAGGTTGTTGATATCCGAAAACATTTCGCCCACTGCTGTGTAGATGGTTTCATAGATCCATTGGATCATGGCGTTCCATACCGAGTTGACGATATCTGTTCCGATATTTTCAAAGGCGCCGCCAAGAGCATCTCCCAGACCTCCAAGGAGATCCCCTAACCAGTCAAAAATTCAAATCACCTCGTATCATAAAGAATGGGCACAGCGAACTGTGCCCATAACGAAAAGATCACTTTCCCATTGACAGGAGCATTTACATGGACTGGGTATCCATAGTCTGCTCCTGTTTGGGAGCAGTCAGTTCCTCCAACCGATGCTTTGCCCAGTCCGGCATGCATTCCTGCCGGATTACGCCAATAATATCCTGCCGGTTCAGAACGATTTTCTCGCCGTCCTGCAGGATCTTACCATAGACCTTCCGGCCCGAAGCAGTGGGAGAACATCCGAAGCCGTGTTCTGCCAGCATCAGCTGATATTCCGGCTTTCGATATTTCTGGGAGAAGAAAGTTGGACTCACCACGACCACTTGGTTTTCGTAGTCATAGCCAGGACTCCGATCAGGGAGGCAGTGCCGTGCTTCAAAGAAGCCCTGATCCTGCCAGAGCTTTCGAGTCTGGTTGATAAAGCCATCCAGAACTGCCGGATGGCTCTCGATGGAGAATGCCCAGTTTCCTCCTTCCCTGGGGACACATACGGTACGCCCCCATGCACGATTGCTCTGGGAGAAACGGCCATCCGTGGACTTCTCCTGCATGGTGTTCGCAAGGACATGGAACACCCGGTCAAAGCCAAATTCCTCCACCGCTCTCTGCGCTGCGGTGCTATCCAAGGTCATGCCATCGAAGCTGCTTCGAATCTGTTCCTCGATAAAGCGGGCACAGCTGCAGTTTTCCTTGAAGCTCTCCCGCCATTTCGCTTGCTCATTCCATCGCAGGGACTCCTGTTCAGAATACTGATAGACAGGTACAAACTCTTTCATGCCCAGATCCCTCCTCACATGGATTGCGCATCCATATTCTGTTCAGCGTGTGCCTGCTCCGGCTGAGTGGGGCCATGGATCTGCTCCAACAGGTGATCATGGAATCGCTCCATATCCTTTTGTGTAGGCTGGAAACGGTACATTTCCAACGCAGTCAGCAAAGCCTGTGCCTGCTGGACTTCCGATGCCAGCTTTCCCAGATCGGTGGCAGTCATGGGGATTCCCATTCTCCGGACATTGGCATCAAAGGTGATCTCGTAGCACTTCAGATGGAAATTGCTATGGATCATCATATTCAGACCAATGTAGGCATCGTCGCTGGAACGAACGAAGATATGGTTACCGATAGAGGTGGCAATCTGGAGCCGTCCATCGGTCATATCCCGAATCAGCTCCGATGCGGTTTTCAGCTTCTCCAGTTCGGTCATCCGTGCCTCCTTACATGAACTGCTGTCCCATGGACATTTCCATATCCATGTACATTTCCACGTAGTCCAGGATGGCATTTCTGACCAGCTTCTTTTCTGTAGCAGTCAGCGGATTCCCACACCATTGCTCCTTGCCGTCACAAATCCAGATATAGGGGTAATCCCGCCCGAAGGTGGTCTGCCCGGTTCGGGCAGGCACCATATCGGAGAAACGGAAGAGCTGTTTATCCACCAGTCCCTCCGTCCGGTTGATAATGCTTGCGGAGATGGCGGTAAAATTGCAGGCGGTACCGGGGTCAGTAAAGGACAGCTTTACCAACAGATCCCTGTCCAGACGGGCGATACAGGTCATGCCTGTATATTTGGTGTCCTTCAGGATGCCGCTATTTCCAAACAGCTCCCGTAAGGTTTTCTCGAATACATTCATTGCTTAGAGAATGTTCCAGATGTAGCTGGGTGCAGTCAGGGAGAACAGCAGGCAGGCAAACAGAATTGCCGGTGCAGTGAACTCAAACTGACCGTGCTTGCGGTAGTCCATGTATGCGGTTGCAATCTTGACGAACAGCAGGATCGCCAAGATCATATCGATCACAGGGAAAACCACGTTGTTGACGATGTCCTTGATCTGACTCTGAGCTGCATTCCATGTATCGGTGATCGCACCGGACACATTGCCGCTGGTTGCAAAGGCAGGCATTGCCATGGTGCAGACCAGCACCATCATCAAGCAGCCAAGGGTAATCATTCTTGCAAGTCTTTTCTTCTTCATGGAACCTCCAATTCCGTGTGGGTCCGCTCACAGAATACCAGATACCGCTGCCGTCCTCCGGTTGCGGGTGGGTGGCAAGTGAGCAGGGTAATTAAATCACGATTTGGTTGTATGTGGATGGACTCCACATCGTAGGGAGTGATAATCTTCCAGTCCACCACCTCATAGGTAAGTGTTTCCCAGAGGTTGGTGATGGTCACGATATCTCCCTTTTCCAGATTGGGGATGTACAGAAAATACGCAGCACCATTCCATCCCCGGTGTCCTGCGATGACGCAGTTGGTATTGATGCCGCCGATGGGCAGGCTGGTTTCCGACATATGCGCGGCACCATCTGCCATGTGCCGTTTTGTCGCACCGAGGTACAATGGCATCTCCAAGTCCAGCTTGGGGATCGACAGCACAGCGAACACTTCGCTCTCCAGCCCATAGTCTGCCAGAACAAAACTGGGTTTTTCATAAGCAGTTTCGCCTGACAGTCCCTCCTGGCCATTGCGGAAGATATCTTCATTGTAGGCGCGCATCTGCTGCCACAGCTCCGGGTACTCATCCGGGAGTGTTTCCTCCGGCTCTGTTGGCTCCGGATTCCGAATGATCACATGGGATGTATCCTCCCTTGGGATATAGGTATCCGTGTAGACAAAGCTCAAGAATTCTGCCGCATCCCGGTGAAGCATATAATCGATCC
Organism: Oscillospiraceae bacterium; assembly: GCA_017624715.1. Classification (GTDB taxonomy): domain Bacteria; phylum Bacillota; class Clostridia; order Oscillospirales; family Oscillospiraceae; genus Faecousia. The sequence goes on along the minus strand of JAGAMN010000053.1, from coordinate 11,607 downwards.
AGATAGCGTTCAATTTGGGATACAACAGCAAGGAAAGACCCGAGAGAAAAAGCAGGACATACAGCATCAGCAGGATCGTTTTACCGGCACCGCGGTTCTTTCTTCCTGACATAACGTCCTCCTTTCCGGCGTTTCTTGTAGTTACGGTAGATTCTGTACAGAACATATCCAAGGGCAGCAATCAGCATGCCAAGGATGCCCAGCCAGATTCCCATCATGTACTGGTCTTCCCAGCGGGATTCCGGTTCTACCTCCATCTGCACCACTTCTTCAATAACCTCTGCTTCCTCATAGGGGATTCGCTTTCCCTGAACCAGGAGACGGTGGGTATTGACGCCTGTGGGATAGCAGGTGATCAGAGTACAGTTATCCTCCCCATGGCTGATCCCAAGCAGGCTGGTATCATGAGGCAGAACAGCTTCCGTATGGAATACCTGATAGGCCAGTACCTCTCCCAGCACATGGATGTAAAACACATCTCCCTCCCGGAGCTGCTCAAGATCCGTGAACATTTTCTGGGTTGCGAGGCCGGAATGCCCTGTGATAATGGTATGGGTACTGGTTCCTCCTACCGGCAAAGAACTGCCCAGCAGATGCCCGGTACCGCGTTCCAGTGTGTCCGTGTTTGTACCGTGGTAGATGGGCAGATTGACGCTGATCTTGGGAATCTCTATGTACCCCATGATGCCATTGCCACTGGGGTCGAGCTGACTTTGGTAGTCTACAGATGCTTCCAGCAGTGCAGCCTGTGAGTAGGCTTCCTCTGCCGTGCCGGGTACAATCGCTTCATTGTAGGCAATTGCCAATTCCCGAATCCGTTCCAAGTCCTGTGTATCCGCCTGCTGGAGCACTTCTTCGTAGGCAGTGTGGATGAGGGACTGGTGGCGCTGGTTATAGATGTTGCTGATGACAGGATACAGGGTCAGCAGTAATGCCAGAATGAAAATGATCCCCGCAATGACAATTCTAAAATACCTTCGTTTCATAATATCGACCTCCTTTATGGTAGAAAGTCCCGGAGGTTGCCCTCCGGGACTGAATTACAGATTACTTGGAATTACTTCTGGATGGACTTTTTCTTGCGGGTGGTGACGATGATGCTCACGATGGAGCCGGTCATCAGCAGAACACCCAGCAGACCATACATCCAGACGCCCCGGTCACCGGTGCTGGGCAGGTCAAAGCCGCGGGTATTGACCACGGTCAGAGGTGCGTGTGCATTCTCGGAGCCGTTGTCCTCCAGCATATTGACATCATTGCCATCCACGGTAGCGGAGGCGGTCAGCAGATGATGCTCCAGCTGCTTCTGGGGCATATTGTTCAGGATATCAGCCAGACCGCCATCGGTCTTGATGTAGCCCTTTGCAATTGCCTCATCGATGATTTCCTTGGTATAGCGGGGATCGTTCTGCACCAAACCGACCACGTCAGACTTGCAGATATCGCAGATCTCAACGGTTTCCACCTGAGAGATCACGATCTCGATATCGTCCCGCAGCAGGGTGTAGCCATCATCGGTACGAACTTCGGTTGCGGTGTAGGTGTCATCTTCCAGGCCCTTGATGAACACGATGCCCTTGCTGTCCTCGGTTTCCACGGGGATGAAGTGGGTAGCTTCAGACTCCTCGGGAGTATGGCCGGTGACATAGTAGATGCCCTCGTCCTCGTTCAGTTCAGCAATAACAAAGTAATTGTCGGTATCGTTGTGGACGATAAACTCAACGTTGGCGAAATTACCCTGACCGTCAGAGAAGAGCTTGGTCAGCTCAATACCGTAGGTGAAAACGTGTGCATCATCAACCAGGGTATCGTAGTAGCTGGTGTTGGATCGCTTCCAGGTCAGAACCACATCGTTGGGGTTGCCCTCGTCGCCAAAGACCACAGAGTTGTCAGAGTCCATGGTAGCCTGATAAGTAATACGCAGGGTGCAGTCAGAGAAACCGGAGTTAACCATGTTGGCACCGGGATAAACAGCCTTGGAGCCGTTGATCTCAGCCAGACCTCTGGAGGTCATTTCGATGGTCATAACAGACTCACCAGCGGTGGTAGTACCGTAAGTCACGGTGAAGTAACCATCAGCTTCTTTCCAGGTGGTAACCAGATCGGTACAGGCTTCATCGGTGAAGAATTCCAGAACAACGTCATTCTTATTGTAAGTCAGGCCCTTGCTCAGAGTATCGATGAAGGTGTAGCAGGTCAGGTAGGTGGATTCGGAAGTGATGCTGGGCAGAGTGGAGATAATCTGGTAATCGATCACATCGCCTGCAGAAGCGGTGCCGGTATGAGCATAGCCATCGGTGATGTCAGTGCTGGAACCATTATTCTTGCCGGTGTCGTTAATGTTCTCACGCAGAGTCTTCTCCAACTCGGGAATGCCAGTGAGGTTCTTCGGGAAGGTGGTCACATCGTAGATCCAGCGGGTGCCGCCATCCGTTGCATTGGTGCCGTTGACGGAAGTCATGGGCAGAGATACCAGGAAAGGATTGGTGGTAGATACGACCATTTCGGGAACTGCAGTTTCCACGCACAGGTACAGACCCAGCTCCAGATCGATGGCTTCGGTTTTGCCGTAAGCATTGGTAGGAGCCATCTTGATGCCGCCGTTAGCAGCCATGTACTTTTCCAGTGCGTTCTTGACAGTGGTGGAGTTTGCTTCCAGGCCTGCAGCCAGTGCATCGATCAGCACATCACTCTGGTAGAAATACTTGGTGGAATCCAGCTGGTCAGCATTGGCATACCGTTCAGCGCCGTTCTCCAGACCCAGAGCCTTCAGGAAATCTGCACCCTTCACCTTGTCGATGCCATACAGGACTTCGACATGGTTATCGGTACGGCCGTCTGCGGTAGACTCACTGAACTGGACAATATCTGCAACTTTCAGGTAGCTGAACTCAACACCGGCAATCGCATAGCCGTAGCTCTTTTCGCCGTTGCCCAGATCGCTGGTGTTATCTGTGTCACCATCACGGGTTGCGCCGATCAGAGCATCGTAGACATTCTGATCGTACACACCGGTGGACACATAGCTGGAGTCCCAGGCTCCATCCTTCTCAGCATTGGTCAGGTCAATTTTGTAAATAGTCAGGGAGCCTTTCTGGGTAAAGTCGATGGTGGCATCGGCAACCTCTGCGGCGGAAACACCAACAGGGAAAGTCAGGCACAGCAGAAGTGCCATACACAGGGCGATTGCCTTAGTAAAGTTTTTCATTTCGGATCAAAACCTTTCGTAAATTCAATTTAGGATTTGCTGCTTTCATTGCCATGGCATGAAAACAGCCAGGGGCCTATCCCTGGCATTGTAAGGTGGATTCATCAATTAGCGCCGCTTCTTCACGATGTAAAGAAGCGCGGTGAGCAGTACAAGCGCTCCCGCAATCTGCAGGACTGTCGCAACTGTACTGCCAGTGGAGCCGGTCATAGGAAGCTCAAAGACTGGAGCATTCACGACGGTCAGTTCCACAGTCAGAGTTTCATCCGGGGTAATGCCGCCTTCATAGGCAGGTTCGCCCAGAAGATGGTAGCCCTCCGGGGCCTTGGTTTCCGTAAGTCGGTATTGCAGCTCCGGATGCAGTCCTGTGAAATGGACAACACCATCTCTGCCGCTCACCAGCTTGCCATCGACCAAGCCTACAGAAGTGCAGGTGCCCTTGGTAACATTCTCGGAATCCGTATAGGTAACTGGCTGCCAATTGGTACCATCCTCGGACCACTCCAGCAGGAATTCCGCTTCTGCCAGAGGCGCACCCAGGACGTCTACCTTGTACACCAGAATATCAGCGGGGCGGAGTACATTCTTGAATGTAACCTCCGCAGTCTGTCCGCCCTTAACAGTTACCGTTTGGGAGATGTCAGTCACACATTCCCAATAGAAGTTCTCATCCAGAATTTCGGTCACGGTATAAGTTCCGGGGATCAGATCGCAGACAATGGTTCCATCGGCACCGGTCTTGTAAGTTCCGACCAGCGTACCATCGGAGGCCTTCACTTCAAAAGTCCAGCCCTCTACGGTTCCGCTATCGGGATCTTCCAGAGTCTTGATGATCTTGGCACGGCCTACATACTCATTTCTGAAAGAAACAGAGGCGGTTTCACCAGCCTTGACGGTGATAGTCTTGACCTCAGTATCGCAGACCCAGTAGGGATCATCCACAGGAGTTTCCTGGACGGTATAGGTACCGGGTTCCAGATTGACTGCAATCAGACCATTTTTATCGGTGGTGTACTTGCCCACAAAGGTGCCGCTGGCATTCTTGATGGTGAATGTCCAGCCTTCCACACTACCGCCGTTGGTGGCAGTCTTGATCACCTTGGCTTTGCCTACCCACTTATTGGTGAAGGTCACCTTCGCTGTCTGACCAGCCTTGACCGTTACGGTCTTAGTGGGGTTGGCATCGTTCTCCCAGTATTCCTTTTCACCATCCGTTTCCGTTACGGTGTAGGTACCGGGTTCCAGTGCCAGAGCGATAATGCCGGTGGAGTCGGTCACGTAGTTACCGATGACCGTGCCGCTGGAGTTCTTCACTTCGAAGTGCCAGCCTGCCACAGTACCGCCGTTGGTGGTGGTCTTGACAATCTGGGCTTCGCCCTGATACTTGTTCGTGAAGGTCACCTTGGCAGTTTGCCCCGCCTTGACAGTTACTGTTTTCGTGGGATTCGGATCGTTCTGCCAATACTGGCTCTCACCGTCTGTTTCCGTCACGGTATAGGTACCGGGTTCCAGATTCAGGGTAATAATACCGGTGGAATCAGTCACATAGTTTCCGATGACCGTACCGCTGGAGTTCTTTACCTCAAAGTGCCAGCCAGCTACAGTACCACCATTGGTGGTAGCCTTGATGATCTGGGCTGCACCTTTGTACTGGTTTTTGAAGGTAACCTTGGCGGTTTCGCCAGCCTTGACGGTTACGGTCCGGGTGGGATTGGGATCATTCTCCCAGTACTGCTTCGCACCGTCTGTTTCCGTCACGGTGTATGTGCCGGGTTCCAGATTCAGGGTGATAATACCGGTGGAATCGGTCTCATAGTTATCGATGACCGTACCGCTGGAGTTCTTCACCTCGAAGTGCCATCCAGCTACAGTACCGCCATTGGTTGTGGTCTTGATGATCTGAGCAGCACCCTTGTACTGGTTTTTGAAGGTAACCTTGGCGGTTTCACCAGCCTTGACAGTTACGGTTCTCGTAGGATTGGGATCATTTTCCCAATACTGCTTCGCGCCATCCGTTTCGGTCACGGTGTAGGTACCGGGTTCCAGATCCAGGGTGATAATTCCCGTTGAGTCGGTCACATAGTTGCCGATGACTGTACCGCTGGAATTCTTCACAGTGAAATGCCACCCGGCAACAGTACCACCATTGGTTGTGGTCTTGACGATCTGCGCCTGACCTCGCCACTGGTTGGTAAAGGTCACCGTAGCAGTTTCATTGGCTTTCACTGTAACCGTCCGGGTTGGATTCGGATCGTTGACCCAGTATTTATAGGCACCGTCTGTTTCGGTTACCGTATAGGTTCCGGGTTTCAGGTCCAGAGCAATCACGCCTGTGGCATCGGTCACGTAGTTTCCGATAACCGTACCGCTGGAGTTCTTCACCTCGAAGTGCCAGCCTGCCTTGCTGCCGCCATTGGTGGTAGCCTTGACAATCTTGGCGCTGCCGGTTACAGGCTCGTTCACGGCATTGATGGTTACCGTCATACTGGGAGTGTCCTCTGTCAGGGTCACTGTCCAACTGGTTTGTCCACTTGCCTGATAGCCATCCGGGAATACGGTTTCCGTCACCACATAGGTACCCAGGGGCATCTCCCCAGACTTGGCATAACCGTTTGCATCCGTGGGTCCGATATAGAAGGTATCGCCAGTATCCTGATCTACAGCTTTAAATCTGGCACCGGACAGGTTGTTTCCGTTGGGGTCTTTCTTGTAGACTTCAATAAAGCCTACCTGATCCACAACGCTTCCCAGCTCCAGATGATACCAAGCTGTTGCGACAGAGGATTTGGCAGTACCGGACTTCGCCAGATACTCGGTAGTGCTGATTTCAGGGCCACGGGAGTTGCCCACATGGATAATGAAATGCTTTTCACCGCGGTTGGTGCCACGGATATTCCACATGGAATAGGTACCGGCATAGATGGCCACGTGGACAAGCTCACCGTCACGAGAGAATACGATGATGTCACCGGGAACCAGATTTGCATAGCCCTCGGTTTCGTTGGTGTACTTCGTGACGCCGCTGCCGGGGGTGTTGGCGAGGTTCGTCAGACCGGTTTCCCAGCTCCATACAGAGGCAGTAGAGTAGCCTGTGCTTGTTGCAGTGGTTGCCTTGATCGCCTCATGGATGTGAGACGTATCGTACCCTTCGATATTCGGCAGGTAGTTGTTAATGTAGTACGAAACAAAGGACGCACACACCAAACCGCTGGATTCAAAGGACGCGATATCCGGTGCCCGACCTGTTACGGTACTGGCATCCGCTACGGTTTCGTCGCCGTTCAGGAACGGGGCATAATCGTCGTAGCCGATGTCAGACAGCACCGCGGGGCGATAGTTGTTGATGTTGCTGGACACATATTCCGCAACGTACAGAAAACCATTGTCCTTCAGCCACTGCACATCATAGCCGGTATAGGCCAATGCCCGGAGAATAGAGTTGTCATACATATTGTCCGGGATCGCAGACATATCTGCCAAGGGCATGAGTGCATAGGGATCTGCCTCGAACAAGGAACTTGGATAGAAGTTATCCTGGGGCTCACCATAGGGATATTTGATTTCCGGGGCAAAGGGGAAGTATTCTTCTATAGGATCCGGAAGCTGTGCTTCCAGCTCTGCCCAGCGGATCATATCCTGTTCCTCTGGAGTAAGAGGCTCCGTGGGTTCTGTAGGCTCCGTAGGAGTTTCTGTTGCTTCGGGTTCCGTCACATCCGGAGTCGTAGGTGTGTCGGTCGGTTCCGACTCTGTTTCCTCAGTTGCCGCAGGTTCCGTTGTTTCCAACGTATCTGCCAGTTCTGTTGGATCAGATGCTTCGGTGGAAACAGGTTCCGTCGCATCCGTGGGTTGAGTTGCTGTGGTTTCGCTGCTGCCAACGTTTGTTGCCGCCATTGCCTGCGAGGGAAGTCCCAAGACCAAAACGACGGCCAGCAGGAGCGAAAACAACCGTTTGCTGATTGGTTTCAAATGCAGTTTCATCCTTCCTGGGAACAAAATAAGCCCCCGCTTTTTGAGCGGAGGCTTTGTGGCAATATTCAGTTGTAGGTATTATCCATAGTTCACCGTTCCGACCATGACGCAGGCATACCAGCCATAGGTACTTCCTTCCCGGTACTCCACGCCGATACCCATATAGCTGTACTCGGAGCTGCCGATGTAGCTCCAATGGCCGCTGGAGTTTCGGATCAGGTCTGCAATATGCTTTCCCATGGCTTCCGGATCTGTTCCATAGAAGCCACCGCAAATTGCTTCGGCAGAGTCCGCTTCCCAGTAGCTGTTGCTTGCATCGTCCCCGAATTCGGTAGCATCGATGTACCTGCCGTACTCATAGTAGGCAAGTGCCGCACGCTTATCCGCGGTGGAGTGGGCGAAGTTCCATGTCAGCTGACTTGCCCGGTACTGTGCCACTTGTGACATTCCGGACAGTACTGTGCAGGGGCTTCCACGATACTGGTTCAGATACTGGGCTGCATGGGCAGCTACCTGCCGTTTGAACTCGTAGGTCACTTCCATAACCTCCGGTTCAGTAGGTTCCGTTTCTTCCGTTGCAGGTGGTTCTGTCTGCTCCGGCTCGGTTTCCGCAGGAGCCGTTTCAGCGGGTGCTGTCGTAGGGGGTACCGTTCCTTCCGGTTCTGTTGCCGGGGGATCTGTTGCTGGAGGATCCGTCGCAGGAGGATCCGTTGCAGGGGGATCCTTTTTGGGCGGCTGAGATGCGGGAGGTTCGGTTGTTTCAGGCTGGTGTTCCGGTTTCTTGGGTTCGGTTGCCTTTGGTTCGGCAGGCTCCGTCACGGAAGCTTCTTCTGTTTCCTCCACAGATTCCCTAACCGGGTTGGTTTCTTCCGTAGGCGGCGGTCCGCTTTCTTCCGCAGGTGGCCGTACCGCAGATTCGGTGGCTGCCATAGTTGGCGGTTCGGTTTCAATGGTCTGGGCATTTGCTGCACATCCATTCAGGAGCATCAGCAGTGCAAGGGTTGCGAGTGTCCTTCGGTATTTTTTCATTGTGGTCATTCCTTTCTATCTTTTTGTAAGCCACAATATACTCACAAAAGATAGGAAGTCTAGCGCCACAAATGAAATTCGGCATACCTAATAAAGACCCATCGGAAGCATATCATCAGAATCAACAAGGAAATCCGGGTATTCCGATTCTCCAAACTGGTGATCCGGATACCCAGGTTCCGGGTACTGGTTCTGATACTGTCCTCCGTAGTAATCCCGCTGATGCTGAATATGCTGGGGATAGTCATGCTGACCCTGGCTCTGCTTCGGGACATAGTTTGGATCAAGACTGAGCTTGTAGGCATCCAACACCGCTTCCTGAAGCTGCGTTTTAGCTGAGTTAGTCAGGGCGAAGAAGGTATTACTGTACTGCTTCTGCCCATCCTTGCCGGGAAACGACTCCTGAGGCATAGAAACAAACAACCCCTTTTTGCCGTCCATGACTTTCAGGCCCTTAACCACAAACATACCATCCAGAGAAACAGAAGCAATGGCTTTCACATTCCCTTTCTGGACCATGCGGTCAATCCGTGCCTGTAGTTTCATGAATTCCCTCCAAGGCAGTACACTGCAAGATAGCATCGTGCGGCTTCCTGCTGCTCCGGGGACAGGCTCTCCAACAGTTCCCGCAAAGAGGGCATCTCAGCAGGAGCATCCTCCTGATCCTTGAGTTCCTCCCGGCGAACCAGTACAGCGTTAGGGGCCACCTGTTCAAATGATACTAATGCGTGAGGTACCAGACCTGCGCTTAGTCTCATTTCAATGGGGATGGTTACACAGCCTCCCTTGCCGATGGTATTACAATACTTGTAGGTCATACACAGGAATTCTCGCAGGTATACCGGCCACGGCAACGCATACAGCATCCCGGACAGATTCTGTGGATCTCATCATCAATGGGTTCGATAATAAGACGGCCACGGGAAATGCTGTACTGGAGCTTATCTCCGGCACACAGTTCCAATTCTTCCACCAGCTCGGTGGGTACAGCGATTAGGGTAAAGCCTTCGCTTACTTTCGCTTTTTGCATGTTACTCGCTCCTTCAGAATTTGATTTACATTGATGGGTTCTCCCAACAGTTCATTCAGGGACATCTGAAGGGGCACATCCCGCTCCCGCTCCAGAAGGTCATAGTTGCCAATCAGCAGTTCATTGAATTGCTTTCCTGGGGTATGCTTCTGAACCATGGGATGGATGCGCTTGAAGTCCAGAATTTCGAAGTCTTTGAAGAGGGTGCGGATCTCCGGGCAATCAACCTGGGAGACCAGCCACTTTCCCTTGCACTGGGCGAGGGTATCCCGGAGCATTACATGATGCTCCCAGTCGAACTCCGCTTCGTACACATACTCGCTGTTATAGTAAGGTGGATCTGCGTAGAAGAAGGATTCCGGCCGGTCATAGTGGGGAATCAGCACCTCGAAGCTCTGCTGCTCAATGATCACATTCCCCAAACGGAAGGACATCTCCCAGATCTGATCGAACAGAGTGCGGATGTCAAAGGGCTGGCAGGCAAAGCTCCGGCCGGAGCTGGAGTAGCTGTTGCGGACTCGCTTCAGGTAGTTTGCCGCACGACGCACTTCCGGGTAGTCCGTCCGTTTACGCATGGCTTCCTTCAGCGCCTGCGCCCATTCCTTCTGTAGCAGGTGATCGATGATTTTCTCCTGAGACTTGACGTGAATGTCCAGTGGGCATCCAAGAGTCTGGAAACGTAGCCACTCATTGAATTCCTCACGGGAATTCAGGGGCAGCATACCAAGATCCAGTAGAAACTCTGCGGGACGGTTGCGGATGACACGGAAGCAGTTTACCAGCTCCCCATCCACATCGTTGTACACCTCAAAGTCCACAGGATCATGCCCCAGAAGAACTGCACCGCTTCCGCCAAAGACTTCAATGAATCGCTTGTATTCCTTTGGGAATACGGAGTAAATAATCGGCAGCAAGGCAGACTTGTTACCGATGCGGGTGATTGGGGATCTGATAGGCTATTTCACGCTCCATTCATAATGGAAACGGCCGGTACAGTTCCTGTGGTCAGGATACCGTATCGGCCATTAGGGTTTGTTCCGGCCATTTTCACTACAGAAATGGAGCGGCGCCTATCCTTAAATGCGCGAGGGTTCTTCAATATCATCACCTCCTTTGCGATGTGCTGAAAATAGAAAAAGCCTCCCTTCCGGAAAAGAAGGGAGGCAAATTCATAAGTTGATACTTGTCCGGTTTATTGGACTGATCCTATGATATTTTATGGTCACACACCGGTGGAAATCATTTCTGTCTTGACATCGCCGGTGTTTGGTTTTATAATCGTTTTACGAACATTCGTTCTATTTATCATCAAACAGAAAGGACTGACCATCGTGGAGCGCACGATCCTGCATTGCGACATGAACAACTTTTATGCCAGTGTCGAGTGTATGCTGGATCCAAAGCTCCGGGGGCATCCTGTTGCTGTTGGTGGTGATGTAGAAAATCGCCATGGTATCATCCTGGCAAAGAATTACGAAGCCAAGAAGTTTGGTATTCAAACAGGCGAGGCACTTTGGCAGGCAAAACAGAAATGCCGAAATCTGATCATCGTCCCTCCTCACTATGAGGAGTATCTGAAATACTCCCGGCTTGCACATTCCATCTACGAAGAGTATACCGATCTCATCGAACCTTATGGTATGGATGAAGTCTGGATGGACATCAGCAGTGCATCCAAGCCATTCAGCAATGGTGAGAAGGTAGCCAATGAGCTGCGGGAACGGATGAAGTTCGAACTGGGGTTGACAATCTCTGTTGGTGTTTCCTTTTGCAAGGTGTTCGCCAAGTTGGGCAGTGATATGAAAAAGCCGGATGCCGTCACTGTGATCCCACAGGATTCTTTTCGGGATCTGATCTGGCATCTGCCTGCCTCGGATCTTCTGGGTGTAGGTCGGGCAACCGAGAAGCTCCTGGGAAGCTATGCTATCCGTACCATCGGAGATCTGGCCAATGCCTACCCTGATCTAATCCAGCGGAAGCTGGGCAAGAACGGTATGGTGCTGCTGGCTTTCGCTAACGGTCTGGACCGTTCCCGCGTAGCCAAGCAGGACTATGAACCTCCAATGAAATCCGTAGGTCATGGTATCACTACCATGCAGGACTTGGAGAACAACGCGGAGGTCTGGCGCATCATGCTGGCTCTGACTCAGGATATCGGAAAGAAGCTGCGACTATATAATAAAAACGCAGGCGGTGTTGCCATCTATATCCGATATGTTCAGGACAAGCAGATCGCCGGAAAACAGTGGCAGTGTCAGCTCCCAATGCGGACGCACAGTGCAGCCATCATCGCCAGAGAAGCCTACGGGCTGTTCGAGCGGAACTACCGGTGGGAGTATCCTGTCCGCAGTGTCACCGTCCGGGCAATCAA
>JAGAMN010000052.1 GCA_017624715.1 Oscillospiraceae bacterium | reverse complement strand
GTCCAGGTCTATCGGGAAGAACGGGGAGCCCGGATCAAAGAGAGCACCCTGTCAATGAAGGACAATATTATTGACACCAAACTGATACCTTACTTCGGTAAAAAATGTATGCGCGAGATCACCACCAAGGACATTATGCTTTGGCAGAACGAGCTGCTGACTTACCGCGATCCCAAAGATGGAAAACCCTACTCCAAATCGTACCTGAAAACAATCCATAATCAGTTGAGCGCAATTTTCAATCACGCAGTCCGTTACCACAAGCTTTCGGAAAACCCTGCCAGAACGGTCGGAAATATGGGCAGTGAAAAAGGCATTGAAATGAAATGCTGGACCCGTGAGGAATATCTGAAATTCTCCGAATATATGATGGACGATCCTGTGGGCTACTACTATTTTCAAATGCTCTATTGGTGCGGTCTTCGTGAGGGCGAGGCACTGGCTTTGACCATCAGCGATTTTGATTTTGCAAAGAAGACCGTTTCCATAACAAAGACCTTTCAGCATCTGAAAGGCAGGGATGTGATCACCGAGCCGAAGACACCAAAAAGCAACCGAATCGTGGAAATACCAGCATTCCTGGCGGAGGAAATGCAGTACTATATTGAAAAACTGTATGACCCACGACCGGATGACCGTTTGTTCCCACTATCCAAGAGTTATCTCTACCGCAAGATGGAGCAAGGCAGTAAGGAGATGGGAATTCAGCGTATCCGCGTGCATGATTTGCGCCACTCCCACGTGTCCCTGCTCATTCATATGGGATACAGCGCAGTGGCGATTGCAGAGCGAATGGGGCATGAGTCTATCGATATCACTTATCGGTATGCCCATCTGTTTCCCACTGTCCAACGGCAAATGGCTACGGATCTGAATGCATTGCAGGAAGGGGGTGCTACAGATGTCAGCTAAGGCTCGTGATGGACAGGGGCGGTGGCGTTGCAAGACGATCGGTGTCCGCATATCTCCCGAAGAAAATGCTGAGCTCGATGCATTGGTGGCCTTATCGGGTATGACCAAACAGGAATATTGCATCAACCGTATGCTGCAGCGGGATGTAGTAGTGACCGGCAATCCGCGGGTACACAAGGCACTCAAGAACCAGATGGAGCGGCTCTGTCAGGAATTTGAAAGGCTGTGCAATGCAAATGAAGTCAATGCAGAGGCATTGCATGTACTGGAATATCTGGCAAAAATCTATGAGGGTCTGAAATGATGACCAAAGCATTTACACGCACATTGCAGTCGAGATCCGGGCTGATTTTCTTCGCCATCTTAGCAATATATAATCTGCTTCTGGGTATATACCTGAAAGACTTTCTTATGCTTTCGCCTATGCTTCTCGCATTCTATTTGCTCTCCGCATTGCCGACCTTATTTTTCGTCATTAAAATACGGTCCGCAACCATGCGCGCAATCGTGTACATCGTTTTGTTTTTCGTTCTTTTATTGAGTACCCTTAGCTTTGTTTTATGCCGCAGGCTTTTGTCGATCATAACAATGATCGTTGCTGCCGCTGAGATGATGTATCTGGCTATTTTTGATGATAGCTCTGGGAAAGATAAACCGCTGACGAAAATATATGTTTTGACAGTATTCGTACTGATCGTAGTGACACTGTTCATCTCGTATAATTTCGTCAGCAAACCGGAGTGCCCTTATCTTCTTAACGGGGGTACAACTCTGTGGAATACACAAACGGAAGAACTTGCTGACGAAATTTGCGCAGGCTGTGATACCGATGCCGAAAAGGTGCAGGCGATCTACAGTTGGATGGTAGCTAATTTGGAATACGATTATGACTACCATGTGGTCTTCCAGTATTTCGATGTTCGCAAGACACTGCGTACCAAGCAAGGTGTTTGCTTTGACTTTTCCCATCTGTTTGCCGCGTTCTGTCGCAGTCAGAACATTCCTTGTTACGCAGTTGACGGAATATCCTATAAGGACAGCACTGTTCAGCACACCTGGAACCGCGTGTACTATGACGGATTTTGGTGGAACATGGATGTAACACATGATATCACAGGCACAGCCGAGGGCAAAGATCTTTATGGCTTTTGCAAGCTAGGTGGTGCTTTTGCACCTGATGAGGACTTTTTCATAACAAAAATATATTGAATTACTCTTGACTATTATACTCCTTTGGGAGTATAATATGCAACAGAAAGGAGATGATACCTATGGTAAGAAAACTCTATCACGGTTCCTGCAGCATTATTGAAAAGCCTGTCTTTGGGCAGGGAAAGCGATATAACGACTACGGCATAGGATTTTACTGCACCGACAGTTTGGAGATGGCGAAGGAATGGGGCGTGTCCCACGATAAGGACGGCTATGCCAACTGCTATGAATTGGATTGTGACGGCCTGCGCATTTTAGATTTGAATGATCCGCAATACTGCATTCTGCACTGGCTGGCAGTACTGCTTGAAAACCGGGAGTTTGATGTGCCCTCCGCTCTGGCTCTGGAAGCAAAGGAGTACATCCTGAAGAACTTCGCTGTTGACTATAAGGACCATGATGCCATTATTGGATACCGGGCAGACGACAGCTACTTTTCCTTTGCACAGGACTTTATCAACGGTACCATTTCCTACCGACAGTTGAACAACGCTATGCATTTGGGTAAGCTGGGTCAGCAGTTCGTGCTGAAGAGCAAAAAGGCATTTGATAGGATCCGTTTTGTAGGTGTGGAAGTCGCTGAACGGGAGGAATGGTACGCAAGACAGCAGTCCCGAGATCAAAAGGCTCGGCGACAGTACTTTGATGTGGAACGTTTTAAGCGCCAGCGTGGGGATCTGTACATTATGCAGATTATGGACGAGGAGATGAAGCCAAATGATCCGCGCTTATCATAAGGTTTATTTGGAAAAGGCCCGTAACAATTTGGGTCGTATGCTGGACTTTGCCACCTACGACCTTGGCTATGATCCTTGCACCTTTTTTGATCTGTTTATGAATTCCGGCTTGGCCAAGCGGTTTGAAAAGGGCGAGTTTAACGTAACCGTTGGAATGTCCGGCGTAGAGCTGGCATACCGAGTTTTGGAGTTGACCAAGCATCAGGTAGAGGAGCGGCAACCCAGGTACTCGGCTGACAGAAGCCCGGAATACTGGGCAGGTTGGGCACTGGCGTATTACCAGTGGGAAACCGCCATGTCGTTCCTGGATATCCTGGAATGTGTTTCCCTCGATGATATCATTCGTATGTACTCACCCTATCACGAAATGGATATCCGACAGTTTTGTGACCGCATGAACGAGCTGTACCGTGCCGCCAATCCGGAGACAAAACTGAAACAGTTTCGTCAGCGGGCGGGAATGAGCCAGAGTGAACTGGCGGAGCAGTCCGGCGTTCCGGTGCGGACGATCCAGCAATACGAGCAGCGTCAAAAGAGTATCAACAAGGCACAGGCCGAGTACCTGATGATGCTGGCCAATGCATTGCACTGCAAAGCAGAAGATTTGATAGAGCCTGTTGAATGACAAACATAGCTGCCGCCAGGAGGTATTACTTGATACTACCTGGCGGCATTTTATTACTGAAGCTGATGGCTCCGCCGTGTATATTTCGAGGAAAGAATTGGAAGAATAAGCATATTACAATGAAGGGAGTGGTGTGCTTGTTCAAGCACGAAAAACAGTTATTTCATCCGGTGGGGATCGAGCGTCCTAATCCCCAGTATGCGGCACTGCTGCAGGAGCAGCTTGGCGGCGGCAATGGTGAGCTAAAAGCTGCCATGCAGTATATGTCCCAGAGCTTCCGCATCAAGGATCCAAAGATCAAGGATCTGTTTTTGGATATTGCGGCAGAGGAACTGGGACACATGGAGATGATTGCCCAGACCATTAACCTGCTGAATGGGCATGATGTGGATGCGGCGCAGGTGCCATCCGGCGAGATCCAAAGCCATGTGATCCTGGGGTTGAATCCAGGACTTATCAACGCATCCGGCTATTCCTGGACGGCAGACTATGTGACGGTGACCGGGGATCTGTGCGCGGATCTTCTGAGTAATATTGCCTCGGAGCAGCGGGCAAAGGTGGTCTATGAATACCTGTACCGGCAGATCAACGATAAGAAGGTGCGTGAAACGATTGACTTCCTGCTGAACCGGGAAGAAGCCCACAATCAGATGTTCCGGGATGCATTTAACGAAGTACAGAATTCCGGCTCCAATCAGGATTTTGGTACCACTAAGGCGGCGAAGATGTACTTCTCCCTGTCCGATCCTGGCCCTAATACTTTTGCAAACAACAATGTGACGCCTCCCAAATTCTCAAACTAATGCACTCAGCCCGGGGCTTTTGCTCCGGGTTTTCTGATAGGAGATACATTATACTGCTGATTCAAAACGGAATAGTCCGTTCCAAACAAATTTCTTTGCAACACGATATACAGCAGCGCGTCAGATGATAACATCTGGCGCGTATTTTCGTCATAAAAAGTTTTCATTTCGGAACGAAAAAAGTCGGGTGTACCCCTTGACTTTTTAAGCAAAAATTCATATTACTTAGGTAGAGGGTTGCATGCGGTTTTTGGCAGATTTGGTGTTTTTTTTGCCAAGAGCAGCTATGATATTTATTTTTTACTTTGAAAGGATGTGATAACATGATCGTTGAAGCGATTGATAAGCGGACAGGCAGGACCATTCGGGCTGAAGATGCGTATTCCGGACAACGCCTTCAATGTCCGTACTGCGGTGTGGATGTACACCCTGTGCTGGGTGTGGAAACGCCGTTCTACCGCTGCTATGAAGGCGGAGAGCATAAGAATTGCATTTGTAAGCAACTGGACAGATCAAACAGAGTATATGATCCCCAATTAACGGATGCTTCGCAGCTGTTTGACAACCTGTTTCACCCGGTGCGGGAAAAGGAAGAACTCTCCTGGGAGTCTGATGAGGACGAGGGCCTCATTGATCCTGAATTGGAGGACGAAACCCGGTATGGGAACGAATCCGAGTATGGTGCCGATGTCGATACAGATGAAGATGAAGAAGAGGGGAGCAAACCTGCTGCCGAGCCGGTAATTCTGCCCTGCAGAACCTTAAGCCAGCTTTGGAAAGCTGAAATCCATGAGTTTAATGCAAATGATCGTGTCGGATCTCACTTAAGATCGGACATTTTCCTGTGGTATAAGGATTTTAACAGGTTCTTCGTCCGACGGGATGACTTAGGGAAACGTGTGCTTGCGTTGCGCCCGCGGTGGCCCGTCAATAGATCCAATGCTATTTTGTTTGCTGCCTTTTCTACGGATCGAAAGACTAACGTGCGTAAAAAGAAGAATTTTGTACTTGTGTTCGATGATCGGAGAGAATATAATCAGGCCTGTAAAAAGCTGTTTGTCCGCAATACGGAAAGCAACGGCATCAGCAGCACTGCCCCCAAGTATAGTATGGTGCTGGTGGCTGGCGACTGGACGGAGCTGGATGAAGAGAAATATATGGCATATAAGGTTGAAACCGGCGATTATTGTTACGGTGCGCAGATTTCCAATTTTTCTTCCAAGAATCAGATTTATGCACTTCAGAAATATAAAATCAAACAAACGAAAGAGCAGCGGTCTTAAAACGAAGGCAGCCGAGTGATTCGCACTCGGCTGCCATTTCTTATGCTTTGGTATAGACCTTACGATACTGCTGCTGGGTATCCACAAAGCGATCGTACTCGGTTTCCTTCACTTGGTAACGACGGCAATTTAATTGGATACGCATACTTTGGGGGCGGACAGAAAGAGAGACTCGAATATTGTCTGTAGGCTCATTTGCGGTAATGTGCATTTCGGTTTCTGCGGAATCAACCGGGATTTGCACACAGCCGGTACGCTGCAGCTGCAGCCGCTCTCCCACATCAATGCGCTCGATCTGAGCGAAGTCACTGTTGACCAAAGGTCTGCGATCCATTTTCTGCTTAATGGCAAACAGCTTTTCTTCATTTACAAATTCGTTCCGGGTTTCGTATGGGTCATCAATATCGTGACCGATCACATACTCAATTTCCGGTTCACTCAAACCGAGAATGTGTAAGTGTGTACCAAAATTACGGCGAAACAGATAGGCTGTGGGATCCTTCCGATCCTCAAAGGGCAGGCTGTCCTTCTGGGATACCGGTTCGTCCTGAAGATCCTCGCTGATGGATGCCATCTGAGCAGCTTTAATTTTGATGCTTTGGAACAGAATGCGGGCTGCGTTCGTTAATTCCCGGGCGGAGCATCGAACATCCCATCGGTCGTTGTTGCACACAATGGGGTAATCGTCAATAGACTTGTTAAGTTGCGACTCAATATATTGACGCCGCTCATCGATCAGCGCGGCAACCTTATCCGGCACCGGAATAATGCGGTCTGCATTCCTGGTTTTTCCGCCCAGCTTACCCGCACTGTTGTCATAGCCGGTGGTTTTGTAGATCCATATTACTGGGCAGTCAGGATGGGTTTGCATCGGTTTAATATCGCCGTAATCCACTGCGCAGGCTTCCGCATTGCGAAGGCCCAGGGAATACATCAGCAGCAAGCCCATATTTTGACCGGATTGCAGTGGATCAAAAAGGAGAACATTGGCAACTGCTTGCTCTTGGGGGATGGTCAGCGACTTGCAAAGCAGCGCCTGATTGGCTTTGACTTCCTCGCTTTCCGTTGTGGCTTCGGGATTTAGGTTGCTTTCCCAAAGCACATTATCGCATTCACCGTGGCGTGCGGCTGTTTCCACTACATAGTAAATCAAACGGCGAAAATCCTGAAGCGTACTTTCCTTGTAAGGCATGTATTGCTTGCCCTTTGTATCCTGCCCCCGCTTGATCAATGCCTGAATGACGGCATCGTAATCTTCCTGGGTATAGGCGCTTATTGGGGTTTCATCGTGCTTACGAAGCAGCGGAATGATCTGATTGCAGTACCGCAGGTGGTTACTTCTCTGCGTAGAGTCTGCTTTCCAGTGTTCCTCAAAGTCTTCATAGTAATCATGATAGATTCCGTAAAAGGTGTGCTCTTCGCCAACGAAACATTTCCACTCTGTCATAAACGGCCATCCTCCTTTCCTGTGTTATATACGGCAATGCTGCCGGTTGCACCGTGGTCGCATTCGATCAAAACATCAATATAGCTTCCGGGCACCTCCTGGCTCGAGGACAGGGTGATCGAAAGGGCGTTATAATGATTCTTTTTGTGGTCCGAATGAACAGCGGTTTTGCGGGTGAATGTTGAAGTTTCGGATGTGCTTTGGACGGCATTCTGCCCGCCGGTTTCGTGGGCATGGCTCCATCGGTTCAGCTTTTGAACCATCCCGTACTGAACCAGATCGTTTGTGTAATCACAGTAATGCTGAGAAAAGGTATCCGGAGCCTTGTTGCCCACAACATAGGACAATTCTCCACGGTTAAAGGAGCAGGTATGGTTAGCTCGGTGCTTAAAATTGCTGTAGAAAATATCACCCTGATACTTGTTCATATCTACAACGATTTCTTTGTCGCCGTCACCAGGCAGGACTAGCTCCTGGGTGGGGATGTTCGCTTTCTCAATCAGAGACCGGCAAACCCGGATAGCAGCATCGTACTTGCAGAAGGACGGCTTGGAAAGTGCCGCAAGGGTCTTTTTGTTATTGGGCATAATGATTGGCAACTGCTGCAGTTCTTCTTCTGTAAAGCCGCACGTGAGCTGCAGGTACGTTTTTCGGCGATTCAGCATATCTGCTAAAAGCGGTGCTACCGGGACCTTTCTGCAGGCAGTGCCGTCTGCGTGGTAGATCACCGTGCCCTCGTCCGATAGGAACTTGTACACCAAAAGGCGGTATGCCTTCAAGCCGGAAATGGTCTCAAAATCACCCCAAGTCAGGGCGCAGACTTCCCGGGTACTCATACCGGTAAACAGTTGGATCGGACCAAGAAGCAGAGTGCTGTCTTCCTCAAACAGCAAAGCTTTTCTTATGCCAAAATCCGTTTTGCCTTCATCACGAACGTAGGCAAGGATACGTGCCTCCTCCTCAAAGGTGAAGGTCTTTTTCGTCAGCATATTTCGCAAATTCCGCAGCTCTTTGGATGCCCGATTGCTGATTTCCGGCAGAAGCGCAGGGATGGGATTCGCTTGGATATATTTACTTTCCTCCGCAACCCGCATAATAATGTTTAACTGCTGCCAGAACTTAACAACCGCGAGACTGTCTCCCGGGATGACGGATTGCATTGCGTTGCGGTAATCTTCGGCGATTGCATCTGATGGGCAAAGCACAGACAGTGCATTTCCCCCGGGATAGAATAAGACATTCCTGGCAATTTCGTCACGGTAGTCCCGTCGTGCCAGCAAGCGACTGCGACAGCAAAACCAGATGGTCTTGAGAGAACACTCGCCGATGCGCTCACCGTAATAATCCAGCATATCTCCTACGACATACGGGTAAATGGCATCCGAATAGGTTATGGTCTCCATCTTACCAATTACGGATTCCCGATCCTGACAACGCAAACCTTTCTGTGTTGCGGGAGAATTCCAGACTCGTCCATCCTTCTTATTTTGGGATGCCGTTTTTCCCCTGTAGTAGACCTCGCCAACAAAAACGCCATACCTGTCCTGGTGCACAGTGTAGTACAGCGAGATCTCATTGGAGAACTGATAGACAGATGGCCGCTTACGGTGCTTAACAGAGCCCGGGTCAATTTTCGCTTTCTCAAATGCTTTCCGAAGTTTCACGAGCGTAGTTGGCTTATTCAGCTGTTGCTGGGTTGCCTGGATATATTCTTTTTCAACGATAAGTTTTCTCCCGTCTTTGTCGCACTGGGTAAAGAAAACAGGGATCGGTGCATCGGGATCGATGCTGCGTCCCGCGAACAAAAGTATTTTCTTTCTGGGCTGGGTAACTGTGGCGTTAGATGCAATTGCAATGACCTTACCGGGGAGGAAACCCTGCTCCCGTAGGAGCGCACAAATATTATCCTCAGATGCAGATATAAAAGTCTGAGGAAGTAATGCAATGAAATTTGCCTGGTCGTTACCGGCAGAAAGCATTGTGCCAATGTTAAATTCTTCCTCTGTGAATGAGGATACAATCGCAATTAGGTCAAACATTTTTGCGTAGCCTGCAATGTCAGAAAAAATACAGAACTTCAAGTTTTTGAATTCCATTCGATAGGCGGCAGCCACATAGATATTCGGCACGGCAACATAGCATTTACATGCGTACTTTTTTGCTTTTTGAGACCACGCAAGAAGAAAGTCGGGACCCGGATTTACAATTAGGATCTGAGCTGCGTTCCGGGCCAATGTTTCAAACTGTTGCAGGAAAAAGGAGCATTCGAATCTGCCATCGTATTTGCTTCTGACATTAAAATCAGATCTCTTTCCAAATAGTTTCGGGAAGGGGTAGAGCGCTGCGCGGATGACATCGCTGGGTCTTTCGTTCTTGATATTATCAATCAGATCAAAGGCTGTTTCGGTAATGCTGATGCCATGTGTAGCATTCTGCTTTCCTTTGATTGTATACTGAAATTCCAACCAGGGATTAATAGGATCCCCTAGCTGTGTGCGATACTTATTAAATTGGCAGTAGTTTGCAAGGAGCCTAAGACCGGAAACCTTGTGATGATGGTAGAACCGAATGGTATCCACCAGATTGGAACTTACGGTCCCTTGCAGCGCAGGCATAGGGATGTGATACACTGCTTGCCAGCAAGGGATGAAATTGTCCTTAATAAGTCCAAAGGAATGATAAAGTTCCTTGTTTTCCTCATAGAAGCTCTCAACCGTGGCATCCTCAATTTCTGCAATTGGTAGCTGAGATTCCTTTGCGGATTTGAGGATCAGATAAAGCACATAGGCTAACTTTTCGCGATGCTCTTTTGGGAACTTAGACACAAGCGTATTCCAATTAACAACGAGGTAGGGAGCGAAGGCTTCAAAAAACAGGCGGCAATTCTTGTCCATACCTGCCGAGACAAGCTCTCTGCAAAGTGCAAAAAAAGCGGCACTGTCATAGTAGGGTTTCCCATCAGAGGGCAGCAGCTGATGCCGGGAAACCTCTGCGTCAAATGCAGCTGAGTGAATCCCATCTGTGTAATCAGGGTTTCCGGAGTGCTCTATATTGAGCTTCGCCAGAGCGTAACAGCGGACAATATCTTCGTAATGATAGATATCTATATTGAGTGCGGCAAGCTTTTCCAAGATAGAAGGATAGATATTGCTCATTATAAAACACCTCCATAACTAAAGAAATGAGCCGGGTGATATTACAGAAAAATTGTATCTCTACCGCAATCTTACCACTTAAAATAAATCTTTGCAAGTATATATAGAAAAAGCTAAGTGGGAAACTGTTGGTCAAAAGTTGGTCAAATTCAAAATGACAGTTTTTAAATTGTGTAAAGCAAGAACAAAAAACACCGTATTTTGCGGTTTTACTCGCAAAATACGGTGTTTTACTAACTATTCAGAGAACCACATAGCCACACAGGGTCATTCCCACTCGATGGTGCCGATGGGCTTGGGTGTGAGGTCGTAGAGGACGCGGTTGATGCCGGGAACCTCGGCGGTGATCCGGTTGGTGATGGTGTGCAGTACGCTGTAGGGGATCTCCTCAATGGTGGCGGACATGGCATCGGTGGTATTGACTGCGCGGATGATGGCAGGCCAGCCCTCATAGCGCTTGCCGTCCTTCACGCCAACGCTCTTGAAATCCGGAACGGCGATGAAGTACTGCCAGACCTTTTCAGCCAGGCCGCAATTATCGAACTCCTCCCGGAGGATGGCATCGGCCTCTCTCAAAGCATGGAGCCGGTCACGGGTGATGGCACCCAGGCATCTTACGCCCAGGCCGGGGCCGGGGAAGGGCTGACGGTAGACCATGCCGTGGGGCAGACCCAAAGCTTCGCCCACCACACGGACCTCGTCCTTGTACAGCAGTGCCACAGGCTCCACCAGAGAAAACTGCATCTCCTCCGGCAGGCCACCCACATTGTGGTGGGCCTTGACACCGTCGGACTCCAGGATATCAGGATAGATGGTACCCTGCGCCAGGAAAGAAATGCCGGAAAGCTTGGAGGCTTCCTCGTCAAAGACCTTAATGAACTCGTTGCCGATGATCTTGCGCTTGCGCTCCGGCTCGGCGACGCCGGCCAGCAGATCCAGGAAGCGGTCGGTGGCATCCACATAGATCAGGTTGGAATCCAGCTCCTTGCCAAAGACCTCGATGACCTGCTCACTTTCACCCTTACGCATCAGGCCGTGGTTGACATGGACGCAGACCAGCTGCTTGCCGATGGCCTTGATCAGCAGGGCAGCAACAACAGAAGAATCCACACCGCCGGACAGAGCCAGCAGGACCTTCTTATCCCCCACCTGGGCGCGGACAGCAGCCACCTGCTCATCGATAAAGGCCTTGGCCAGCTCGGGAGTGGTGATGCGCTGCATATTCTCGGGACGGACGATCATATTCATACAGTTTCCTCCGTAATGAAAGTCTTTTCCGGCACAAAAGCAAAGCTATCGTGTCTTCTTCTTATTATAATACAAAACACTACAAAAAGTAAAATATCTTTTTGCACAACTTTTTACTTTTTAGCGGCAAAATTTTTGTCATTCTTTAAAAAGGAAACTTCTTGCATAAACGCGGTTTTTGCCTTATTATGAATATATCCGACGACCATCCACAATTAGAATCGTAAACAGAGCACACCGAACCGATATAGGCGATAATGTGCCCTGTTCTTATTTTTTACAGGAGGTTGCACCATGAAAAAAGTTGGCATTGTTATGGGCAGCGACAGTGATCTGCCGATTCTGCAAAAAACCATGGACACTTTGTCCGATTTTGGTATCCCCTACGAGTGTCACATCTATTCCGCCCATCGTACCCCCGAGGAGGCGGGCATCTTTGCGCGCAATGCACGGGCCAATGGCTTCGGTGTAATCATTGCGGCTGCCGGTATGGCCGCCCACCTGGCCGGCGCCATGGCGGCAAATACAACCCTGCCTGTCATCGGCATTCCCTGCAAATCTACATGTTTAGACGGCATTGACGCCCTTCTGTCCACAGTACAGATGCCCAGCGGCATCCCGGTTGCTACTGTGGCAATCAACGGAGGCGTGAATGCCGCTTTATTGTCTGCACAGATCTTGGCTGTAGGCGACGACGATCTGGCCGCCAAGCTGGATGCCAAGCGCAAAGCAGATGCACAGAAGGTATTGGAAAAAGACGCTGCTCTCCAGGCAGCATGCTACAAATAACGAAAGAGGTATATACATTATGGAAAATCTGAAGCTGCTTTATTCCGGCAAGACCAAGAACGTTTACGCTCTGCCCAACGGCAACTGCCTGCTGAAGTTCAAGGACGACTGCACCGGCAAGGACGGCGTTTTCGATCCCGGTGAGAACGCTGTGGGCCTGACCATCGAGGGCGTGGGCGATGTGAACCTGCGCATGTCCATCTACTTCTTCGAGAAGATCAACGCTGCCGGCATCCGCACCCACTATGTTTCCGCCAATCTGGAAAACACCACCATGGAAGTTCTGCCTGCCAAGGTTTTCGGTAAGGGTCTAGAAGTGATCTGCCGCGAGCGGGCTGTGGGTTCTTTCATCCGCCGCTACGGCGCTCTGATCGAAAGCGGCACCAAGCTGCCCTCCTATGTGGAAACCACTCTGAAGGACGACGCCAAGGGTGATCCCCTGATCACAAAGGACGCTCTGGTCGCCATCGGTGTTATGACCGACGAGCAGTATGAGGACTTAAAGGCCATGACCCAGGCCATTACCAAGATCGTTGCTGACGATCTGGCCGCAAAGGGCATGGAGCTGTACGATATCAAGTTCGAGTTCGGCTATGATCCCCAGGGTAATGTTATGCTCATCGACGAAGTTGCCTCCGGCAACATGCGTGTTTACAAGGACGGCCAGTACGTTGATCCCCTGACTCTGAACGAGCTGTTCTTCGCTTAATTCACAATCAACCGCAGCCCCAACCGGGGCTGCGGCTACCGCGTTTTTAAAGGAGGAAACTTATGGGTGGTTTTTTTGGTGCGGTTTCCCGCAAGGATTGCAAGTATGACGTTTTCTTCGGAACCGACTACCACTCTCATCTGGGCGCAAAGCGCGCCGGTCTTGCGTTTTATGATGCAGATCGGGGCTTCCAGCGCCAGATCCACAACATTGAAAACACCCCGTTCCGGACGAAGTTCGAGGGCGATCTGACCAAGCTGGGCGGCACGGTGGGTATCGGCTGCATTTCTGACACCGACCCTCAACCCCTGCTGGTGCGCTCTCATCTGGGTATGTTTGCCCTGTCCACCGTCGGCATTATCAACAATGCCGAGGAATTGGTGGAGGCCTCTTTCTCCGGTCCGGGGCATCAGTTTATGGCCATGTCCTCCGGACAGGTCAACCCCACAGAGCTGACTGCGGCGCTGATCAACCACGAAGGCACATTTGCAGACGGCATCCGCTATGCTCAGGACACCATCCAAGGTTCCAGCACATTGCTGCTGCTGACCAAGGATTCCATCATCGCCGCCCGGGATAAGATGGGACGTCTGCCCATCGTCATCGGCAAAAACGATGACGGCTACTGCGCCTGCATGGAGTCCTTTGCCTGCCAGAAGTTGGGCTACCAGCCCTGCTATAACCTGGGACCCGGTGAGATCGTGCAGATCACCGCTGACGGTTTCACGCAGTTGGCTGCTCCCGGCGAGAAGATGAAGATCTGTGCATTCCTGTGGTCTTACTACGGTTATCCCAACTCCAATTACGAGGGTATCAATGTAGAAGTCATGCGCTGCCGCAACGGTGAGATCATGGCCCGGAATGAAAAGGAAGCCGGCATCATGCCCGATGTGGATTACATCGCCGGTGTGCCCGACTCCGGCCTGCCCCATGCCATTGGCTATGCCAATGCCTCCCATGCGCCCTTTGCCCGTCCCTTTATCAAGTACACCCCCACCTGGGCCCGGTCCTTTACCCCCTCTAATCAAGAGATGCGCAACCTGGTGGCAGAAATGAAGCAGATCCCTGTGCCTGAGCTGATTCAGGACAAGAAGCTTCTGCTGGTGGATGATTCCATCGTCCGGGGCACCCAGCTGCGGGAGACTGTGGATTTCCTGTACCGCAGCGGTGCGAAGGAAGTACATATGCGCTCTGCCTGCCCACCCATCATGTACGGCTGCAAATATTTGAATTTCTCCCGGAGTAACTCCGACATGGAGCTGCTGACCCGGAAAAAGATCCAGGAGCTGGAAGGCAACGAAGGCCAGAAGCATGTGGCAGAGTACGCTGACGCTTCTACCCATCGGGGCAAATGTCTGCTCAAATCCATTTGCGAGGAGATGGGCTTTGATTCTCTGGGTTATCAATCCTTGGACGGTCTGCTGGAAGCCATCGGTTTGGATCGGGACAAGATCTGTACCTATTGCTGGACCGGCGAAGAATAAGTAATTTTGCCCCTGAAATTATACAATACATAAAGGAGCTTACCATGGAACATAAGAATTCTTTTTCTGCCAGTTATGCCGCCGCAGGTGTGGATATCACCGCCGGCTATCGGGCTGTGGAGCTGATGAAACAGCACATCGCCCGGACCCGCAACGAAGGCTGCCTGGACGATGTTGGTGGCTTTGGCGGCTGCTTTGGCTTGCCCATTGCCGGTATGGAAGAGCCCGTGCTGGTTTCCGGTACTGACGGCTGCGGCACTAAGGTCAAGCTGGCTATTCTGATGGACAAGCACGACACCATCGGCATCGACGCGGTTGCCATGTGTGTCAACGATATTATTTGCGTAGGCGCAAAGCCCCTGTTCTTCCTGGACTACATCGCCTGCGGCAAGAACATTCCCGAGAAGATCGCCACCATCGTTTCCGGTGTGGCAGAGGGCTGTGTGCAGTCCGGTGCTGCTCTCATCGGCGGTGAGACCGCAGAGCACCCCGGTATGATGCCCGTGGAAGATTACGATCTGGCAGGCTTTGCCGTGGGTATTGTGGACAAGAAGAAGATTTTGGACAACTCCAAGATGGCTCCCGGCGATGTGGTCATTGCTCTGCCCTCCACCGGTATCCACAGCAATGGTTTTTCCCTGTGCCGGAAGGTTTTTGACATTGACAACAACAATCCCGAGCTGTATATCCCCCGCGCCGAGCTGGGCGGCAAGACCATTGCCGAAAGCCTGCTGGTGCCCACCCGGATCTATGTAAAGCCCGTTTTGGCTCTGCTGGAGAAGGTCAATGTCCGGGGTATTTCCCACATTACCGGCGGCGGCTTCTACGAGAACATTCCCCGTTCCATCCCCACGGGTTTGTGCGCCTGCATCGACAAGAGCGCCGTCCGTGTGCTGCCCATCTTTGATGTGATCGCATCCTGGGGCAATATCCCCGAGCGGGATATGTACAACACCTACAACATGGGCGTTGGCATGAGCATCGTTGTGCCTGCTGAGGAAGTGGATACTGCTTTGGAGATCCTGAAGGCTCACGGTGAGGATGCCTATGTCATCGGTCACATTGAGGAAGGCAGCGAAAAGGTGATCCTGAAATGAAAAAGATCGCCGTTTTTGTTTCCGGCGGCGGCACCAACCTGCAGGCACTGATCGATGCCCAGAGCAGCGTTATCCGCAGCGGAAAGATCGCTTTGGTGATCTCCAACGTCGCCGGTGCTTATGCCCTGGAACGGGCGAAGAATGCCGGTATTGCCACGGAAGTGGTAATTAAAAAAGAATGCGGCTCTCAGGTAGCTTTTGAAGACCGGCTGATGCAGCTTCTGAATGATTACGGCATTGATGTAATCGTGCTGGCCGGCTTTATGACCATTTTGACGGAGCATTTTACCGGAAAGTACCCCAACCGGATCATCAATGTCCACCCCAGCCTGATTCCCAGCTTTTGCGGCGAGGGCTTTTACGGACTGCGGGTGCATCAGGCCGCGTTGGATTACGGCGTGAAAGTCACCGGTGCAACGGTGCATTTTGTAAATGAAGTCTGCGACGGCGGACAGATCATCGCGCAGAAGGCTGTGCCCGTTCTGGAGGGTGATACCCCGGAAGTGCTGCAGCGCAGAGTTATGGAACAGGCAGAATGGATCCTGCTGCCCCAGGCAGCGGAAACCGTCTGCGCAAGCTTAGGAGGAAAGTAATATGAATGTTTATGAAACCAAGACTATGGCGCAGCGCTTAGATGGCAACACCTATCCCGGTCGTGGCATCGTGCTGGGTGTGACCCCCGACGGCAAAAAGGCTGTTGCCGCTTACTTCATCATGGGTCGCTCCGTCAATTCCCGGAATCGGGTGTTCTGCCTGGAAGCGGACGGCATCCGCACCGAAGCCCATGATCCTGCTTTGATGAAAGACCCCCACCTGATCATTTACCATCCTGTCCGGGAAGTCGGCTGCGGCCTGATCGTGACCAACGGCGACCAGACCGACACCATTTGGGAGTATTTGGCCAAGGGCGAAAGCTGGGAGGCCGCCCTGCGGACTCGTATGTTTGAAGACGACGGCCCCAACTGGACTCCCCGTATCTCCGGTCTGACCGCCGGTGACGGCAGCTACAAGATGTCCATTCTGAAGGCCGCCGACGCTGAGGGTTCTGCCTGCGCCCGTTTCTTCTGGGAGTACCCCGCAACCCCCGGTCTGGGCCACTTCCTGCACACCTATGTCTGCGACGGAAATCCCGTGATTCCCACCTTCCAGGGTGAGCCGGAACGGGTGAGCATCCCTGCTGACATCGACGCTTTCACCGAGGAGCTGTGGAACAACTTAGACGAGAACAACAAGATCTCTCTGTTCGTCCGGTACACCGACCTGGCTACCGGCGAGAAGGAGCAGAGAATTATTAATAAGCATTGCTAATTATTTCTGTCATTGCGAGGGAGCGCCAGCGACCGTGGCAATCTCCTATCGCTGGGGATTCCCCCGTCGGGCTTTGCCCTCCTCGGAATGACATAAATCATGGAGGAGTATTATGAAAAACTTTGAGCTGAAATACGGCTGCAACCCCAACCAGAAGCCGGCTTCCATCTACATGAAAAACGGCAGCGAGCTGCCCATCACCATTCTCAACGGCCGTCCCGGCTACATCAATTTCCTGGACGCACTGAACTCCTGGCAGCTGGTCAAGGAGCTGAAAGAGGCCACCGGCATATGCGCCGTTACCTCCTTCAAGCACGTTTCCCCCACTTCCGCTGCTGTGGGCAAGCCCCTTTCTGAGGATCTGAAGAAGGCTTGCTTTGTGGATGATATCGAAGGCCTGGACGAGAATCCCCTGGCCTGCGCCTATGCCCGTGCCCGGGGCACTGACCGTATGTGCTCCTTCGGCGACTGGGTTGCCCTGTCCGATGTTTGTGACGCCATGACCGCATCTTTGATCGCCCGTGAGGTTTCCGACGGTGTCATCGCCCCCGGCTACACCGACGAGGCTCTGGCCATTCTGAAAGCCAAGCGCAAGGGCAGCTACAATGTGGTTGCCATCGATCCCAACTATATTCCCGAGGTTCAGGAAACCAAGGATGTATTCGGCATCACCTTTGAGCAAGGCCGCAACAACTTCAAGATCGGCCGCCACCTGCTGGAGAACATCGTCACCGCCAACAAGGAGCTGCCCGAAAGTGCTGTTATCGATCTGATCGTGGCGCTGATCACCCTGAAGTACACCCAGTCTAACTCCGTTTGCTTCGCTGTGGACGGCCAGGCTATTGGCGTCGGTGCCGGTCAGCAGTCCCGTATTCACTGCACCCGTCTGGCAGGCACCAAGGCTGACACCTGGTTCCTGCGTCAGCATCCCAAGGCCCTGAATCTGCCTTTCCGCAGTGATCTGGGCCGCCCCAACCGGGATAATGTCATTGACGGCTATATCAACGGAAATGAAGAGGATGTCTGCGCTGAGGGCATTTGGCAGAATTACTTCACTTCCCGCCCCGAGCCTCTGACTGAGGCCGAGAAGAAGGAATTCCTGGCAACCCGGCAGAATGTGGCTCTGGGCTCCGATGCCTTCTTCCCCTTCTCTGACAACATCAAGCGTGCCTATGCTTCCGGCGTGAAGTATATCGCTGAGCCCGGCGGCTCTATCCGTGACGATCTGGTCATCGAAGAGTGCGACAAGAAGGGCATTGTTATGGCCTTCACCGGTATGCGTTTGTTCCATCATTGATATTTTTACCTATATCACCCTGAGTGGAGGGCGGATGCCCGGAATCGAAGGATCCGTTTCCAAGAAAGAGGACGGATTCTTCGACTTCGCAGCCTGCGGCTGCTGCGCTCAGAATGGCAAATCCTTATCAACACCCCCATGATCTTACAATCCGGAGGTACTCTATGAAACTTATGGTTATCGGCGGCGGTGGCCGCGAACACGCCATCATCAAAAGCCTGAAAAAGAATCCCCGAGTGGAAGAAATCTTTGCGCTGCCCGGCAACGGCGGCATTGCAAAGGATGCTACCTGTGTAAGCATCAGCGCCACGGACATTGACGGCATTGTGGCTTTTGCCAAGGAAAATGCCATCGACTACGCAGTAGTCGCCCCGGACGATCCCCTGGTTTTGGGCTGCGTGGATCGGCTGAATGAAATTGGCATCCCCTGCTTCGGCCCGAAAGCCAATGCGGCTATTATCGAGGGCAGTAAGGTTTTCTCCAAGAATCTGATGAAAAAGTATGGCATCCCCACCGCATCTTATGAAACCTTTGACAATGCTGCCGCTGCTCTTGCATATCTGGAGAATGCGCCCATCCCTACCGTGGTTAAGGCTGACGGCCTGGCTCTGGGCAAGGGCGTGATCATCGCCCAGACCCGGGAGGAGGCAAAAACCGCTGTCCGGGATATGATGGAGGGTGGTGTGTTCGGCAAGTCTGGCAGCCGGATCGTCATTGAGGAATTTCTCACCGGTCCGGAGGTTTCCGTACTGGCCTTTACCGACGGCAAGGTGGTGAGGCCCATGGTTTCTTCCATGGACCACAAGCGCATCGGAGATAACGACACCGGTCTGAACACCGGCGGCATGGGTACCGTTGCCCCCAACCCCTACTACACCCCGGCCATCGCTGAGCAGTGCATGCAGGAGATCTTCCTGCCCACCATTGCGGCTATGAACGCTGAGGGACGGACTTTTAAGGGCTGTTTGTATTTTGGTTTGATGCTGACCCCCGATGGCCCCAAGGTCATCGAGTACAACTGCCGTTTCGGCGACCCGGAAACTCAGGTGGTACTGCCCCTGCTGGAAAGCGATCTGCTGACTGTGATGCAGGCCACCACCAACGGCACTTTGGCAGAAACGGAAGTTCGGTTTTCTGATAAGCACGCCTGCTGCGTGATCCAGGCATCCACCGGCTACCCCACCGCCTATGAAAAGGGCTTCCCCATCACCATGACGGAAGAAGCGGAAAAGGCGACCTTCGTAGCCGGCGCCAAGCTGGAAGACGGCAAGCTGGTCACTTCCGGTGGCCGTGTTACCGGCACCACCGCTGTGGCCGATTCCCTGGAGGAGGCCATCAAAGAAGCCTACCGACTGTGTGAGGGCGTGTGCTTTGAAAAGGCCTACCACAGAAATGACATTGGTCAGCGGGCCCTGCAGGCTTTGAAATAAAGGAGATCACTATGGTTTATCGTATTTTTGTTGAAAAGAAAGATGGCCTGGACAACGAAGCCAGGGCTTTGCTCAGCGAGGCCAAGAACCTGCTGGGCATTGCAGGCATGGAAAAAATCCGGCTGTTTAACCGCTACGATGCGGAAAACATCACCGCAGAACTGTTTGACTATGCCGTCAAGACCGTTTTCTCCGAGCCCCAGCTGGACAATACTTCCGCTGCACTGGAACTGCCCGGTGCCTATGTATTCGCCGTAGAAGCGCTACCCGGTCAGTTTGACCAGCGGGCTGACTCTGCTGCCCAGTGCATCCAGATCATCTCGCAGGGCGAGCGTCCTCTGATCCGTACTGCCAAGGTTTACGGCCTGTACGGCAATCTCAGCGAGGCGGATATTGCTGCGTTTAAGAAGCACGTGATCAACGCTGTGGAAAGCCGTGAGGCTGAGCTGGCGCTGCCGGAAACTTTGGTCGCCAAATATGCCGCCCCCGAAACCGTTGCCACTGTCACCGGTTTTATCGCCATGGACGATGCTGCCTTGGCAGCTCTGTTGGAAGAAAAGGGTCTGGCTATGGACTTGGACGATCTGAAGTTCCTGCAGGCCTACTTCCGGGATGAGGAGCATCGGGATCCTACTATCACCGAAATTCGCGTGGTTGACACCTACTGGTCCGACCACTGCCGTCATACCACTTTCTCCACGCATATCGACAATGTTCGCATTGACGATCCGGCTGTCCAGGCCGCTTACGACCGTTACCTGGCTGCCCGTGTGGAAGTGTATGGTGAGGAAAAGGCTGCTGCTCGTCCTCAGACCTTGATGGACATTGCTACCATCGGCACCAAGACTCTAAAAAAGCGCGGCTTGCTTCCCGAGCTGGACGAATCTGAAGAAATCAATGCCTGCTCCATCCATGTCACCGCCACTGTCAACGGTGAGGACCAGGATTGGCTGCTGATGTTCAAGAACGAAACCCACAATCACCCCACCGAGATCGAGCCCTTCGGCGGTGCTGCTACCTGTATCGGCGGCTGCATCCGTGATCCTCTGTCCGGCCGCGCCTATGTGCACCAGGCAATGCGCGTTACCGGTGCCGGTGATCCCAGAAAGACGGTGGCAGAAACCCTCAGCGGCAAGCTGCCCCAGAGAAAGATCTGCCAAACCGCAGCTGCCGGTTACTCTTCCTACGGCAACCAAATTGGCCTGGCCACCGGCCATGTTGCCGAAATGTACCACGAAGGCTATTTGGCCAAGCGTTTGGAGTGCGGTGCTGTAGTTGCCGCTGCGCCTGCCTACAATGTCCGCCGTGAGCGTCCTGCCGCCGGCGATGTGGTCGTCCTGCTGGGCGGCCGTACCGGTCGTGACGGCATCGGCGGTGCTACCGGTTCCTCCAAGAGCCACAACATGAAGTCCTTGACCACCATGGCTTCCGAAGTCCAGAAGGGCAATGCCCCCGAGGAGCGGAAGATCCAGCGGCTGTTCCGCAATCCCGAGGTCACCCGTCTGATCAAGCGCTGCAACGACTTCGGTGCAGGCGGTGTTTCCGTGGCTATCGGCGAGCTGGCTCCCGGTCTGAAGATCGACCTGGATGCTGTGCGCAAGAAGTACGACGGTCTGGACGGCACCGAAATCGCCATTTCCGAATCCCAGGAACGCATGGCTGTCGTAGTAGAAGCCACGGACGCGGACAAGTTTATTGCTCTGGCTGAGGCCGAAAACCTGGAAGCTTACCTGGTTGCCGTGGTCACCGAGGAAGAGCGGATGGTTATGACCTGGAAGGGCAACACCATTGCCAACCTGAGCCGTGCATTTTTGGATACCAACGGCGCAGTCAAGCATGCCGATGCCCATATTACCGCCAAGGACTTAAGCGTGCTGAGCAAGGCCCTGTACGGCGATCTCCGGGAAATGGCTGCCGATCTGAAGACCGCATCTCAGAGAGGTCTGGTGGAGCGTTTTGACGCCACCATCGGTGCGGGCTCTGTTACCATGCCCTATGGCGGCAAGCGCCAGCTGACCCCCGCCCAGTCCATGGCTGCGGTTCTGCCGGTGCTGCCCGGTCAGGAAACCGATCAGGCCAGCGTATTCAGCTGGGGCTGCGATCCCGACCACCTGTCTGTAGACCCCTACACCGGTGCCCATGCTTCTATCTACAATTCTGTTGCAAAGCTGGTGGCTGCCGGCTGCGATTACAAGCAAGCTTATCTGACTCTGCAGGAATTCTTTGAGCGTCTGCGCAATGAGCCCACTCGTTGGGGCAAGCCTTTTGCCGCTCTGCTGGGCGCATTGGATGCACAGCTGGAGCTGGGCGCTGCTGCCATCGGTGGCAAGGACTCCATGTCCGGCACATTCCTGGATCTGGATGTTCCTCCCACGCTGATTTCCTTCGCCATTGCTCCCATCAAAAAGCAGGATGTGATCACCCCCGAGTTTAAGCAGGCCGGTCACCCCGTCTACCTGTTCGGTGCTGCGGACGAATCCGCTGAAAGCCTGAAGGCCACTTGGGAGGCCTTCCATGAACTGCACAAGGCCGGTAAGGTGAAGGCCGCCTGGGCTGTGGAGCACGGCATTGGCGAAGCGGTTATGAAGATGTCCTTCGGCAACAACATCGGCTTTGCTTCCACCTGTGCCGACCAGGGTGAAAACTGGCACCTGGGTCTGTACGGCTTCCTGGTTGCTGAGCTGACTGAGGATGTGGAAATCCGCGGTGTGATGAAATTGGGTGAAACCACTGCCGAGCCTATGATCCGTCTGGGCGATGACAGCGCAACCATCGCAGAGCTGTATCAGCTGAATGCCGCTACTCTGGAGGATGTTTATCCTGTCCACGCAAGAGAAGAAGCAGGCGAAATGCCCACATTCTCCTTTGAGGGTAAGTGCGATATTGCCCCTGCCGTTAAGGTGGCAAAGCCCAAGGTTCTGATCCCCGTATTCCCCGGCACCAACTGTGAGTACGATTCCGCCCGTGCCGTAGAAAAGGCCGGTGCTGAGGCTGAGATTTTCGTGGTTCGCAACCTGACCGCTGAGGATGTTGCCCGGAGTGTGGAAGAATTCTCCGCCAAGGTTAAGACCGCCCAGATGATCTTCATCCCCGGTGGTTTCTCAGGCGGCGACGAGCCCGATGGCTCTGCCAAGTTCATCACCGCATTCTTCCGCAATCCTGCGGTTAAGGAAGCGGTTACCGATCTGCTGGACAAACGGGACGGTCTGATGTGCGGCATCTGCAACGGCTTCCAGGCGCTGATCAAACTGGGTCTGGTGCCCTACGGCAAGATCATCGACACCGACAAGAACTGCCCCACCCTGACCTTCAATAACATCTCCCGTCACCAGAGCCGGATCGTTCACACCCGGATCGCATCCACCAAGAGTCCCTGGCTGAGCCTGATGAATGTGGGCGATGTGGTGAATGTTCCCATCTCCCACGGTGAGGGCAAGTTCCTTGCTTCTCCTGAACTGATTGCCCAGCTGGCTGCCAACGGTCAGATCGCCACCCAGTATGTGGATCTGGACGGCAAGGCAACTGCCGACATTGACTTTAATCCCAACGGTTCTCTGTGCGCCATTGAAGGCATCACCTCCCCCGATGGTCGTGTCTTCGGTAAAATGGGTCACAGCGAGCGTATCGGCGAGGGTCTGTATAAGAACGTTCCCGGTGCGTACGATATCCGGATGTTTGAAGCTGCGGTGAAGTACTTTAAGTAAGAAAACGGATTCTTCGATTCGCTGCGTTCGCTCAGAATGACAATTTCTAACACAACAAACGACCTTATGCGCTTAGCGCATAAGGTCGTTTCATACTGTCAAAGAACTGTCATTGCGAACCAGTGACCCGTGGTCACTGGTGTAGCAATCCCCCAAACAGGAGTAAAATGGCAGTTTTATGAAGGAATTGTTCGAAAATCCGTGAGATTCCCACGCCAGTGTGCGCACTGGCTCGGAATGACACCACTTTTTTTGACGCATTCAAAAACGACCTTATGCGCTAAGCGCATAAGGTCGTTTGTTTTATTTCACTTACTTGCTGGGGTTGGAGGCACGGAGCTGGACATCATGGTAACCGCCCTCCACGATGGAGACGGAGGAAACCAGGGTCAGCTTGGCATTCTTCTGCAGGTCGGGCAGGTTGGTCACGCCGCAGTTGCACATGGTGGACTTGACCTTATACAGGCTTGCTTCCACATTGTCGTGCAGAGAGCCGGCGTAGGTAACATAGGAGTCAACGCCCTCTTCAAAGCTCAGCTTGCTGGAACCGCCCAGGTCGTAGCGCTGCCAATTACGGGCACGATTGGAGCCTTCGCCCCAGTACTCCTTCATATAAGCGCCGTTAACCAGCACCTTGGGGGTAGGAGATTCGTCGAACCGGGCGAAGTATCTGCCCAGCATCATGAAGTCTGCGCCCATGGCCAGAGCCAGGGTCATGTGGTAGTCGTGAACAATACCGCCGTCGGAGCAGATGGGCACATAGATGCCGGTCTCCTTGAAGTATTCGTCTCTTGCTGCGGCGACCTCGATCAGGGCCGTGGCCTGACCTCTGCCGATACCCTTGGTTTCACGGGTGATGCAGATAGAACCGCCGCCGATACCCACCTTGACGAAGTCTGCACCGGCCTTTGCCAGGAACAGGAAGCCGTCTCTGTCCACCACGTTACCGGCACCGATCTTCACGGTGTCGCCGTAGTTCTCGCGAACCCAGGCAATGGTCTTTGCCTGCCAGCAGGTATAGCCCTCGGAGGAGTCGATGCACAGCACATCTGCACCGGCCTCCAGCAGAGCAGGGATTCGGGTGGCATAGTCACGGGTATTGATGCCGGCACCCACCAGGTAGCGCTTCTTACCGTCCAGCAGTTCCAGGGGGTGGGCTTTGTGGGAAGAATAGTCCTTGCGGAAGACGAAATACATCAGATGGTCATTCTCGTCCACGATAGGCAGGCTGTTCAGCTTGTGCTCCCAAATGATGTCGTTGGCCTCCTTCAGGGTAGTGCTTGCAGGAGCGGTGATCAGCTTGGCCCGGGGGGTCATGAAGGTTGCAACCTTCTCGCTGCCGTCCATACGGGAAACACGGTAGTCACGGCTGGTGACGATACCCAGGAGCTTGCCGGTGGCAGTGCCATCCTCGGTGATTGCCACGGTGGAGAAGCCGTTGCGCTCCTTCAAAGCCAGCACGTCGTTGAGGGTATTCTCAGGGGTCAGGTTGGAGGCAGAGACCACGAAGCCGGCCTTGTAGCCCTTGACCTTGGCAACCATCTGTGCCTGGGATTCGATGGTCTGAGAACCGAAGATAAAGCTCAGGCCGCCTTCCTTTGCCAAAGCGATGGCCAGTGAGTCATTGGAGACAGACTGCATGATGGCGGACGTCATGGGGATGTTCAGACTGATGGCAGGTTCTTCACCCTTGCGGTACTTTACCAGGGGCGTACGCAGGGAGACCTTGTCCGGAATGCAGTCTTCGGAAGTGTAGCCGGGGATCAGCAGATACTCGCTGAAGGTACGGCTGGGCTCGGAATAATAAAATGCCATTTCGTTTCCTCCAATAACATTATTTTTGTAATGATTATTACTCAATATTATATTTCAAAAGCGCTTTATTTTCAAGTGTTTTTTTGTATTTTGGACAAAATCTTCTGCAGAGAAAAAGCGCCGCCTCCGGTATATCCGAAGGCGGCGTATGTACTGGTTTTTTTAGTCGGCGATAGGCTGGATCTTGTCCTGCAGAGGACTCCAGTTCATGGTGGTTTGATAAGTCTCCACCAGTTCCGCAGGAACATACAGCGCCTCCAGCACCGGGATCGCGCCCTGGTCGAGGGTCGTTGTAATAGGGGCTGTACACCAAGGTCTTGCTGCGGATAATCAAAGTGGTCAGGCTGCTGTTATTAAACGCGCCGCTGCCGATGCGTGTGACGCTTTCCGGCAGGTCCAGGCTGGTGAGGCTGGAGCAGTAATGGAATGCGTAAGAACCGATTTCCTTAACGGTCTTGGGGATGATCACAGTGCTGATGCCGCTGCATCTTTCGAATGCGCCGGGAGCAATGGCCACAACGGTATCGCCATTGGGCGCTGTTTCGGGGATCACGATTTCGGAATCGGTGCAGGTGCCGATGCCGGTAACCCTACAAGTACCGTTCTTGTTGGAGGTGAACTCCAGGCCTTCGCTGGGAGTCAGAGGTGCATCGCCCTGATCGCCCTCGAACTTCAGAATTTTCTTATAATTCTTCCACCCGTATTCGCTGCGGTACTGCACGCCCAGATCAGCCGGAACATGAATCTCCTCCAGAGCAGGACATTGGGTGAACTGATTGTTATAAGGCAGCACCTTGGTAGCGTTGATGGTCACTTTCTTCAGATTGCTGTTATCCGCAAAGGCGCTGTCGCCCACAGAGGTAACGCTCTCTGGAATCACCACTTCCGTTAGGCTGTCGCAGTAGCGGAAGGCATACTTGCCGATAGATTTTACGCCATTTGCAAGGTTAATCGTAGTCAGGTTGGCGCAGTTGGAGAATGCGTAATTATCGATCTTTTCCACAGTACCGGGGATGGTAACGCTAACCAGGCTGGTGCAGCCCTGGAAAATATCATTGAAATCCGTCACATCTTCCGGAATTACCAGGTCGGTCAGCAGCTGGCCGCCCAAGTACAGGTCGCAGCCCTGATACACAGGATTGGCTTCCCAGTTGACAAAAGTAATGTTGCACCATGTCTTCAGATCTGCGATATAGACAGATTTCAGCTCGGTGCAGTTCTTGAAAGCGGACTTGCCGATGGACTCTATGCCGCTGCCCAACACCACGCGTTGCAAAGCGGAACAGCCGCTAAAGGTATATTCTTCGATCTCTTCTACACCGTCGGGAATCGTTACTTCCGCGAGGGCTTTACATCCTTCAAAGACTTTCTCACCAAGAGAAGTCAGGGTCTGGGGCAGATTGACCTGGGTCAGCGCGGAGCAATTTGTGAACACACTATCTTCAATGGTGGTAACGCTGTTGCCCATAGAGAGCACTTCCAGCTTCTTGCAAACGCAGAAGGCCCAATCTTCGATCTCCCGCACACCGTTGCCGATCACGACCTTGGTTAGATTGCTGCTGCCGTAGAACGCAGACTGCTCAATGGTCCTAACGCTGTCGGGAATCCAGATGCTGTTTACGGAATCATTGTAGTGGAACGCATACTCACCGATGGCGACGACCCGGTCGCCGTTGGGTGCTGTCTCCGGCACTACGATGTCCGTATCTGTGCAGGTTCCCAGGCCTGCCAGGTAGCAGGTGCCGCTTTCTAAGGTTTTAAACTCCAGACCAACGCTGGGTTCGGGCTTATAATTGGGATCTGCGGAGTTACACAAAGTGCAAATGCCCTCTTCATAAGCATGGCTCAGGACAGGGATTGCTTCGGTGGTCACATTACCACAGGAGCAGGTGCGCTGGCGGGAGCCTTCTTTCAGGCAAGTGGCTTCTTCCACCACTACCCATTCGCCGGAGCAGGTGTGGCCGCCGTCAGCGCCGCCGCCACAAGCCACCAGGGAAAAGCATAACACTGCCGCAAGGAATAACGAGAACAGTTTTTTCATATTTACCCTTCTTTCGCAAAATTTGCTATGCTTACTATAGCACTCCCCCTCACAAATTGCAAGTTTTTCAATCATAACCACCGGCCGCTGGTAGTATTCTTTAACCAACAAAAAAGATATCATTCATAAGAAATATATTTTGTGGTGTATCCCAGTCCGGCAAAATAAGTATTAATCAATATCTCTATTTCTTTTATAGTGGCTTTGGCAATTTTATAAGACTTTGGATAATCCCAAGAATCAATAGGATCGATTGCAGCCATTCTCCGTTCTTCATTTAATTCAACTGAAATCCAAAGGCCATGGTCTTCCCATTTTAAATAAATATAGCCATCTTCAAAAATAATGTCCCTATGCTTCATTTTTTCGAAGCGCTTTTTCATATTCTTATCATCTGACACGAGTTCTTTCTTCATCGTTTTCCAAAAATCCCACAGGCTCTGTTCGGGATCCATGTCTTTGATGGGGTCAAGCATATCCGGCGAATCGGCAAACGGAAACTTGTTGTTAAACAGATATTTTCGAATGATTTTTATACCGCGGTTCTTCACCGGATATTGAAATCCCGTGTAGGGCATTCGCATACTGTCGAATGTACAGATTTGTTTTTCTAAATCCATCACACACGGAAGTATCGCAGTATCGAACCCGTCTCCACCATTTTTACAAACCACATCAAATAAACTATTTCTCAATTTTTCATCTACTTGTTTGGCATATATCACAATTACTGTAGCACGGTTTAATGGAGAACTCTTTTGAGATTTATCAAGAAACCAATGCTTCTTTTTTCCTTTTAGTGCCTTTGAGTTCGCTGTAGCAGAATTGATGATCAAGTGGTATTGGTTTTTATCCAAGAAATCAATATGATATGTCGCAATAATCTTCTCGATACCGCTTGAATAAATCGTCATGGGAGCATTGCTCTTGTATCGAAGTGTTTCAGGGCGAGGGGAAATGGCAGAAGGCTCGTATTCCTTGCCAAAGCGGGTGAATTCTCTCTCAACTTTTTGTTCTGAAAAAGATTTAGGCAATACAAAATGTTTTCTTGCTGTATTATGACAATGCAACATAGCCAATCCAACGTCCATTGCCATTAACAAAACAAAGTTCTTAATTAGATATACCAAAAGCCCGACTGCCAAGCCCATCCCAACAATAACCTTAATCGCTTCAGGAACAAATTTTAGATTCGCCACGATTATAATAGGAGCGATAAATCCACCAAGGACAACCACATAGACAAGTATTCTGCACAGCAAAGCATTTTTTAATTTTGGAGATTTCAAAAAACTCACCTCGGTTCGACAAAACTTACGATTTAAGTATAACATAAAACCGCCATAATTTCAATTATCATAGTTCAAGTCCTCCCCAAAGGTCTTTTTTGGGAAATGATATCTTTTGAATTCCACCTTAAAAAATGGCATAACAAAACCCCGAAACCGCTCTGGTTTCGGGGTTTTCCGAACCGATATCTTTTTCGGTTCGCAATGTTGGTTGCGGAGGCAGGACTCGAACCTACGACCTCCGGGTTATGAGCCCGACGAGCTTCCAACTGCTCTACTCCGCGATATTTAGGGTGCACTCGCTGAGTGCTTGGGTATTATAGCACGAGGGCATCCGTTTGTCAAGGGTTATTTCCTGTCGTTTCCAGGGAGTTTGGGTCACTTCTTGCAATCGTTATCATTTTTTGAGAGTTCACTCGCTTTTTGAGATATGTACATCTCGAGCCAAATGTCATATAATCCTCTCAGAAGCTTCTAATAATCAGAAAGGAGAAAATACTATGTTAAACGAAATATTCTCTAACAACCTACGACGACTGCGCATTGACAAAAAACTGACCCAGGAACAGCTTGCTAGCACATTGGGTGTCAGTGTCCAGAGTGTTTCCCGTTGGGAATGCGGAAACACCCTCCCGGATGTGATGCTTTTGCCCGAAATTGCACAGCTCTATGGTGTTACTGTAGATGATCTTTATCGACAGGAAGCCGCAGCCTATTCTAACTACGCCAACCGGTTGTTTGCTGTATATGAATCTTCCAGACGCAGCGAAGATTTTCTGGCCGCTGAGCAGGAATTTGCCCGCACCGCCGCAATCCTCACCCCGGAGGATTTACGTATCTGGGGTATTCTTTATCACTATATGGCCAAACACTGTGCCGAGCTGGCTCAGCAAAAATTGCAGCAAGCTATGGCGCATCCCGATGTATCCGAAGAGGTATTTTGTTCCTCGGCACAACAGCGGATCGCTCTGATGTGCGATTTGGGTAAGGGGTTGGAAATTGCGGAACAGTATGAACTGGAACTGAACAAAACTCCCTCCGATGCAAAATGGTGGCTTCTCAGCACTGCTGCTTGGTACTTTGTAAAGGACTACAAAAAGGCATTGACCGTTGCTACAGAGGGCCTTAACCGATTCCCGGAACACGCCCTGCTGCACACCTATGCCGGTGATGCACTGTGTAACTTAAAGCAATATGACGACGCATTTATCCATTGGCGTGAAGCCCTCTCTTTGGATTCTTCCGCATTGGACGCCGCTTTCTCTATGGGATTTTGCTACGAATCGCTTCAGCAGTATGATAAGGCCTACAAGGTTTGGACAGAGATCGTCAAAGAATTAGATCGCCGCGGGTTGGTTGTTGAACGGGATTATCCTGCCAAATTGGCAGAAAACTGTCTGAAGCGGATGGGTTGATTTGAACTAACCGGCTTACCTAAGGGGTCAGGCGTTTGTATGTTCCTCGCAAATGTCTGACTTGTGTATGTACAAGAAGAGCCAACCCGTCCGGGTTGGCTCCTTGTCAATTTATCCGTATACCTTAATATGAACATCACCAAAGTAGAGATCATAGAACAAAAAATTAGAATAGGGTTTCCAGGAAAGGCATTGGGCTTTTCCTTCGAGGGTATACAGATGGACGGTCAGCGTCAACTTTTCTGACAACCGGTACGCCGTATCAGTACATTGAACCTGCAAATTATCAAAGCTATCCGGAAAACCGGAATTGATATTTAATAATCTTTTTGAGTTTTCCAGCGTAAACCCTGCAAAATTTGCAGATTCCGGCATTGAATATACGGATGCTTCTCCGCCCGAGATGATCTCAATTCTCATACTCTTCCACCGTAATCCGAACAGACACCTCATCGGCCTGACATTCCACAAGGGTTCCCTTTGCTCCCTCACGGATCATACCAATGGCCAGGGCAACCTGAGATGCATTTTCACCGATCAACTCCTCCAGAGTGCCATTTGCATCAGCAACTAACAGCATTGCCACCGGAATGCGTACTGTTACCTCAAAAGGTGCTTCCTCATTTCCAGAACTGGTATGGATACGCAGAATGCGCTGGGCAATCTGTTCAGAATCTGCATCCGTTGCCACCGGCAGATCCCGCTGACCATTCAATAGTTGATCCACGGATACACCAAGAACGGCCGCAAGTTCCATTGTAGTAGTTAGATCAGGGTAAGACAGGTCATTTTCCCATTTAGAGATCGCTTGGGAGGTGACATTCATTTTCTCGGAGAGTTCCTCCTGTGTGTATCCTTGCTTTTTCCGATAAAATGCAATGTGTTTTCCAATCGTCGCCATAGCACAATCATCCTCTCTGTAATACACAAAATGTTTTACAAGGCCTTGTATGTCTGTATTATACTGGGGGCCAGGTAGAAAGTAAACATACCCACAGTTGAAATCTGGCAAGTTTCCCAACAGTTTGTTGGATTGGCATATTGTTGCTTACTAGCCCTCATCCGCCCCAGTGTGCTCACTGGGGCACCTTCCCCCAGGGGAAGGCTTATAAAAAGAACAGGCTCGGGTGAGCCTGTTCTTTTGCTTTATTCAGGGGATTGCCACGCCAGTGTTCGCACTGGCTCGCAATGACAGTTGTTTCTTAGAATGCGCACTTTTCGGCGATATAGGCCTTCAATTCGGAAATGGGAATACGAACCTGCTCCATGGTATCACGATCACGGACGGTGACGCAATTGTCGGCTTCGGTATTCTCGTCGCCCACGGTCTGGAAGTCCACGGTGATGCACAGAGGTGTGCCGATCTCGTCTTCCCGGCGGTAACGCTTGCCGATAGAGCCGGCATCGTCAAAGTCCACCATGAAGTCCTTCTTCAGTTCCTTATAGATCTCCTCAGCCTTGGGGCTCAGCTTCTTGCTCAGGGGCAGGACGGCTGCCTTGAAAGGTGCCAGGGCCGGGTGCAGGTGCAAAACCACACGGACATCGTCCTTGCCGTTCTTATCCTGGCCCACAACTTCCTCATCATAAGCTTCGCACAGGAATGCCAGTGCCACACGGTCGCAGCCCAGGGAGGGCTCGATGACATAGGGAATATAGTGCTCGTTCTTCTCCGCGTCCACCACTTCCTCGTCGTAGGCGTCGCACAGGAAGGCCAGAGTCACGCGGTCCGCGCCCAGAGAGGGCTCCACCACGTAGGGGATATAGTGCTCGTTGGTCTCCTGATCGTAGTAGGTCTGATCCTTGCCGGAGGTGGTCTGGTGGGCGTTCAGGTCAAAGTTGGTGCGGGAGGCCACGCCCCACAGCTCGCCCCAGCCGAAGGGGAAGACGAACTCAAAGTCGGTGGTGGCGTTGGAGTAGTG
>JAGAMN010000051.1 GCA_017624715.1 Oscillospiraceae bacterium | reverse complement strand
TGAATTTGCCGAGTGGGAGTAACAGAGTAATAGTGGCTATATTCTGCGCTGCTGAAATCAATAGAAATCCACGGGATCAGTTCTCTTGAACCGATCCCGTGGGTTTTGTCATTTCCCGTATTTCTCTTTCAGGCTCTGGTGACCCTTCTGCGCTTTCCTCCGCAGGTCATCGGCAGTCAGTATCTGCCACTGCGGGTCAGGGTCACTCAAATTCAGATGTGCCATTTTTTCCGGAAAGTATCTCTCCGGGTCAAATCTGAAGTCCCTCGCAACGAGCTGCTGCCACCTGCTCGGTCCATCGGGCAGATCAATCTTGCCCGCTTCGTAGCTTGTCAGCTCATGGGTGGTGTCGATCTTCCGCAGGAATTCCTCTGAGGTCAATTTCCCCTGAACATATTCCTCCCGTGCCAGCCGTGCGTTCTCGCTCCACTGGTCGTACCGCTCGTAGTCCATGGGGATCAGGTTGGAGCGCTCAGATGGTGCCGCGTCGATCCACC
The DNA here is from genome assembly GCA_017624715.1 of Oscillospiraceae bacterium. GTDB lineage: Bacteria > Bacillota > Clostridia > Oscillospirales > Oscillospiraceae > Faecousia. The sequence continues at coordinate 13,484 of JAGAMN010000051.1, read as the reverse complement.
GCAGCAGGCGGGCGTACATTCTGTCCCGCAGTTTTTTATAGATCAGGAGCGCTTCATCCTCCGAAGTCTTATCCAGCCTTGCCAGATTCGCACCGCGCTGTTTGCAGCTCTGCCCCTCGGTCACCCGGTCACAGTACCGGGTGGCCTTTTTCGTTTTCGGGATGAAATAGCCCCAACAGTAGTCGCACCGGCAGACCCGCTGGTTGTCCTGTTCAAAGTAGAGCGCCAGCACCAGCATCCGCAGTTCCATCAGACTGTGAAGCTGGAACGACCGTGGCTCTTCCGACCGCGGCAGCTTCGCCGGGTCGCAGATCCGCGCGATGTCGGCGTAAGATGCCCGCAGCTTTTCGTACTGCTCTGCCGGTGTCGACCCGGCTGTGCTGTCGAAGGTGACCTCCATGATGTTCCGAAGATAGTTCTGTACACGAAGGGGTTCCTCCATCACCCGCAGGATCGCCTGTCCTACAGCCAGCAAAAACATTGCCGTGCCGTCATCTTCTGCCTGCAAAGTTCGGAGCAGAATGTCCGTCACCACAAACCCGCTCACAGGATCGATCTCATGCAGGTCCGGTGTCAGCAGAATGGCCTCCGCAACAAAGTCCTCCAAATCGCTCACAGGAATGTCGATGCGCTCCTCAAACAGGGGATGCTCATCTCGCAGCCACCGCACCGCCTTGCGGTAATCGGTGTAGTCCAGTTCAAAAAAAGCGATCAAGGCCTCCGCGGGAGTCATGGCGGGCATCTGCGTGATTGACCTGTCATCACAAAGCAGGATGGAATAGCGTCCGTCGCCCACCTCCATCAAGTACAGTTCCGAAGCCATACCGACACCTCCCACAAAGATCACTTCCTGATGTAAACCTCTCTGAAATTATTTTAACATAAAGGCGAAAACAGCGAAAGCGTAAAGTTTCACTGCACCTCGACAACTGAATACCCGCAGCCGGAGTGCATACACCGCGAGGGAAGCATCGCCATGATCCAAGAGGAGAGCGTGCCAACACGGGACAACGCCGCAGAAAGTCTGGGGCAGGAAGGTGTACGGTGTGCGGCAACTCAAAATTAAGAAAGGAATGAGAATCGAAAAATGAAATCATCTGTCTATAAAAGTTACGACGACCTGCCTCTGTTCCTCAACTCAGATACAGTGGCAAAGACTCTGGGCGTCGCGCCATCCAGCGCATATGAGCTGATGCATGAAAAAGATTTTCCTACTCTGCGCATCGGCAATCGCATGATGGTTCCGAAAGAAAAGTTCATCCAGTGGGTGGAGAAACACACGAAGGGTGGTGAGCGCACATGAGAAGAACGAAACCTCCCGTGGGTTGGGAACACGTGAAAAATTGTTTCCCAGTTCCCAATGAACTCCTCGAGTTCGATCTGCCCGGTGGAGCCATCGCGGTCTATGTCTATCTACTGCGTCACGCAGACCGCAGAACCGGTCAGTGTCATCCCGGTGCTGCGACCATGGCGAAGAAGCTGCACTACTGCCGAAACACTGTCGCAAACTACGTTCGTCTACTGGAGGAGCGCGGACTCATCGTCACGGAGAACACGGAGATTATTACAAAGAGGGGCATCAAGAAAAACGGCAACCTGCTCTACACCATCATCCCCATGCACGAAATCATCTCGGCGTACTACGAGCGGCAATTGGAAAAAGCTGAGTTCGCTGCTGCGCAGCAAAAGGCCAAAGCGAAAGCCGAGAAGCTGGGCATCCAGTTCATCTCGGCGGACGATGGACAGAGCGCATGACTACCTCGTGTTCGCCCCTGTGGGCCGCTGTGTGGAATGCTTCGGGGCAGGGCAGCATCCCTGCCCCGAGGGGAAGAGGAGGAGCGACGGAATGGATGAGCCTCTGCACTTGCGCGGGGGCGAGAGAATGGAGTCCGTGAGGACGACATGGCAAGTTTCGCCTTTGTGGTACGGGCTGGGGCCTTGCCCCTGCCCGCCCACTTCGGCAGAGCGGGCAAGCCCGCACCCCTTTGAGGAACCCCCTGCTCTCCAGGGGGACGAGAGAAAACAAGCAAGGAGGTACAGATATGTCAATGGATCATTTCCTCCGGGCAAGAGTTCCGGAATGGGAAAAGCAGTATGTGAAAGATAAGGCCGCAAAGGCGTACATGAGTGAAAGTGAGTTCCTGCGCTTGGCTGCCATGGATAAACAAATTACAGTGATCGAGGGCGCGGACGAGCTGCTGACGGAGCTGCGCTATCAGGGTAACAACCTGAATCAGTTGACGGTCATGGCGCGGCAGGGACGGATCCAGCTGGTCAACATGGAACCATTCATGGAGGTGTACGAACGAATATGGCAAATGTTAAATTCGTTGCTGTCTCACGTGGTCTGAGTGGTATCGTTGACTATGTGACCAAGCGCGAGAAAACGACCGACAAGCTCATCACCGGAGTCAACTGTGTGGCCCAGACTGCGGTGCATGAATTTGAAGCAGTGAAAAAACAGTTTCATAAAACCGATGGCCGCACCTACTATCACATCGTCCAGGCGTTCGCTCCCGACGATCCGGTGGACTTCGAAATGGTGCATCAGATCGGACTGGAGTTCGCCGCGCACTTCAAAGGCTACCAGTGTCTGGTGGCGACACACATAAATACAAATCATAAACACAACCACATCATCATGAATTCCGTGAACTTCGAGACCGGCATGAAGTTCCACCAGTCAGCGAAAGAGATGCGGATGGTCAAGGAGTTCAACAATAAGCTGTGCCGCAAATATGGATTGTCCATCACGGAAACAAAAGCAGATCCGTTCCATGTTCCGAAATGGAAAGATAAACTGAAAGCTGCTATTCGTCAGGCCATGGAGTGCAGCAACACCCGTGAGGAGTTCATGACAGAGATGAAAAACATGGGCTACGGCGTGAAGTGGGAGCCGGGTCAGAAGTACATCACCTACACCACCCCGGACAACATCCGATGCCGGGACAATAAATTGTTCAACCAGGCACTGCTCCGCGGTAACATGGAGTTGTACTTTTCCATGGGCGGTGCGGCTTATCTGGAGCAGCGCAGGAATGCTGCCGAATACGGCGAACAGCTTCCCACGGTGGACGACGCAGTGCATGGTGTCGCCTCCATCTTCGATGCCATGCTTGCAGGCGACAATGACCGGTTCCATCTGGAGACTATTCACCACAGTGAGCAGGAGATTGAGATGATGCTGCAGATGGGGAGAAAACTGGAGCGAGTCGTGCGGGTAGTGGATGACGATGATGAGCAACAGCAGAAAAAGCATGACCCAGCCAAGGAGCTCTACTACGCCAGCCTGTTGTTGGGTGATCTGCTCCGCACGGAACGGAAGCATCGTCAGGAACAGGAGGATGACTACGAATATTCTGACATGGATGAGAACAGCATCCAGCAGGAGATCGTGGATGATCCCTGCGCCGCCTACGATGAAGGCCCCGAAGAAGAACAGGATATGGAGTATCAGCGGTATCACGGATTTGGATTCGGTGGCATGGGTGGTATGAGTATGTAAAAATCATGTCCGACAGACTCTATGACGGCATGGTAATAATTTGGGCTGCTGAAAACAATGGAGAGTATCCCAACCCAAGGTTGACATTGTTGGTTTCGTAGAATTTTCAGTATCGGCACATCTTTCGTTGGCTATCTGCCTGCTCTTCCGGTATTGTGTGTTTGCAAAACAGAAACGGAGGAAACGAGTATGATGAATCAACTTCCGGTCAAGCAATGCCAACACTGCGGTGGTGAGGACATCCGTGTCGGCTGGCAGCAGGATGCGCTGGTGACCTTCAAGCGAAACGGTCTGCTGGGCAACCGTATCAAGTTCCTCATCTGCGGTAACTGCGGTGCGATCCTGTACCAGTGCGTGGCGGAGCCGCACCGCTTCCCGCGGGCACGATAAGCGGGGAGCACGAACAGATGCAATGCCTAATAAGTGATAAAGACTCTTTGGGAGGTGAAACAAATGGCAAAACGCAGAGCGAACGGTGAAGGAAGCATCCGCAAGCGTTCTGACGGAAGATGGGAAGGGCGCTACACAGCTGGACACGATCCCGAAACCGGAAAACGAATCGCAAAAAATGTGCTTGGCAAAACCCAGGCGGAGGTAAAGGAAAAGCTTCGAAAGGCGCTGGAGGAAACGCACGAACTGGATATCATCCGCTCGGATGAGTATACCGTTGGCGAATGGTTGAAAACATGGTTTGAGTTGTACTCCAAACCAAATGTGCGCCCCAATACGGCGGAATACTATCGGCGGCTCATTGAATGTCATGTGATTCCCTACATCGGACACATTAAGCTGAACAAGCTGACTACCCGTGACATCCAGAAGCTGTACAACGACCTGAAAGACCACGGCAGAGTGCGAGAAGTGCAGAAAGCGAAGAATCCCGGTCTAAGCAGTTCCTATGTACGGGGGCTTCACATGATGCTCCACAACTGTCTGGAACGCGCCAGAAGGGAACGACTCATCATGCGCAACCCCACAGAGGACTGCATCATCCCCAAGGTCGAGAAAAAAGAGATGAAGATCCTCCGGCAGGAGGACATCAGCGCCTATCTCAAAGCGGCAGATGCCCGCGGGGTACTCCCCATGTTCTTCCTGGAACTGACCAGTGGTCTGCGCAAAGGTGAACTGGTTGCCCTGCTCTGGAGCGACCTGGATGTGGAACGCAAAACCCTGTCGGTATCCAAACAGGCCGTCCGGGCCGAGGGTGGCGAGATCAAGGTGACTCGCCCCAAGACAGCAACATCCATCCGAAAAATCTCCATCCCCCAGGAAGCGGTGGACTTACTGGTGCAGGAACATGATAAGCACCCGGACAACCCCTATATGTTCCCGTCACCCAAGACCGGTGGGATGTGGTTCCCGGACTCCGTGGTCAACCTCCATGCCAAAATTCTGAAAGACGCTGGACTGGAACACATTCGCTTCCATGATCTCCGGCACACCTTCGCAACCATGGCGCTTCAGAACGGTGTCGATGTGAAAACGGTATCCAGTATGTTGGGTCACTACGATGCAGGCTTCACGCTGAGCGTCTACGCCCACGCCACCGATAGGATGCAGGAGGAAGCCGCCGAAAAGATGGGGAACTTCATGGTGCAGTCCATGTAGAACCAGCCCACAGAAGTAGAGAAAGCACCGGAAAACTTCCGGTGCTTTCTATCGCATTTTTAGGATTGAACCATTTTGGTTGTCCGACTCTATCTTTTGATAAAACGAATTACGTCATTATCTATTGAAATATAGCCCTCTGATTCTAAATCTTTTAAGTCGGAATCGAACATCACTGCAACTCCCTGAATTATTCCTTTTTGTTTTGGTGGAAGATACTTGATTTTTAATTCTTCATATGTTATTTCTTTGGATTCGGAAATGGTATTCAAAAGACTCAGATTACATGGTTTTGTTACCCTCATCACCAACATCCTTTCTTTGTGCCTAATAGTTGTTTAACTTCTAATTTCAGAGGACATTTTATCAATTAGGCTTTCAAAGGCGATTTTTTTAATTTCGGGGACACCTTTGTATTCTTTATTCAAGTACTTATTTCTAATATTGTTGTTAATGTACGTTCGCTTTTCGTAGTCTGTAACACAACGGATGACTTTATGACCGGCACATTCTTCATAGAGTATATATGTGGATTCTCTGGCAAAATCAGTTTCCATGAGCATTGTATTATGCGTAGTCATAATTACCTGTCCGCTTATAAACTTATGTATCTCATTGAGTAGCTTTTGAAACAGCATATCATGTATTCCTGAATCCGCCTCATCTAAAACTACCGTTCCTCCCATGCAAGCTGTAAGCAGGTAACAAAGTATTCTTAAAACTTGATGATTTCCTGCTGATTCTCGATCAAAATCAATTTTGCGATATTCTCCTGCAATCAGCTTCTCAACAATAAGCTTATAGTTTATATAGTTTCCATTATAAGCTTTTTCATATTCAACTTTACGAATATCAGAATTAATTGCGGAGAAGAATTGTGAGAAAATATACTCTGCCAAATCGAGCTGGTTTTCTTTCTCTTTTGCTATTTTGCCGCGAGTTGCATTTTCGAACACAGTAAATGGTGCATACAGCTTGTCCCACGTTCTCGTGCCAAAGCCAATGCTACATGACAGGAGTCCAAGTTCACCTAACACATCCTCGAAATTGGCAGAAATATTATCTCGCCCATAAGATTCTGATTTGTCATATAATTCGTGTGAGATGATTGCTAACAGGGAGTGTTTTCCCCAAAAGCGTTTAGCGGTTGCTTTAATGTCAGATAGCAAATCTTTATCTTTTACAATACTACCATTAATCGTTAGCGCTTCTTTGCTGCAATCGAAATATACCCCGCGGCGTTTGTTTAACAAGTACTCCAGTCGCTCGCGTATTACCTCGGTTTCACCCAATTCTATATAATATGTTCCCGAATTTCCAAAGATGTTGAACTCATACTCTGCAACTATCGGATCATCGCAATTAACCATCCTGCAATCATTGATGATTGCGCGCATATCGCGAAGTCCATCCATAATCCGTTGGCGCATATCCTGCTCTATTTTTTCATCACTAAATATGGACTTTTGAGTCAGGAGTTCTTCGTACATATCGCGAACATCCATGGTTGCCATGAGTTCGCAAAGAAGCACAAATGCAGAGACAAGATTGGATTTGCCTACGCCATTTTCACCGTAAATAATCGCAAGGTCTTTAGGCGCACCACTCTTCGTGGTCAGGTCAAATTCAATATTATCAAATGTCCGAAAATTTTGAAGTCTGATTTTTGTAAACATAGGCATGCACCTCTCTGTAGCGAGTATCTCACATTTTTGGTCAAAAGGCAAGCCTTATTTTTCTCTTGCGAACAATTAAGGGAGATAACCGAGCGGTAAACTATCACATTCTGGCGTTATTTCTGTTTTTCTCTTGACAGGCACGGAAATGCGTGGTAGGATATATTTGGCTTTCAAACCTGCATACCAGGCGGCCAGGAACCTTGAAAAGAAAAAGTGCAAACAAAAAGACGCCTTGGTCAGGCGCCTCTTCGTGCCAGAAAAGCACTGGCTGGGTATTCAAATAAGTAGCGCTATTAGTCTACCACAGCAAAGACCACTTTGCAATAAAAACTTGCTGGCAGAAAGGGTAAAAAAACGAGTTTTGTTCGCCTTTTAATATATTTTTGGAGGTGCTCAAAATGAGCGTTACCGTTAGAACTGGGCAAAAAGCCCCTGTTTCAGGGCAGTACAAGCCCAAGGGAAGTAAAACCGAGGTTACGTTTGTCGAAGGAAAGCGTGTACCGCCGACTTTGTCTGGTGCAACTGAATTTATGTTGATTGATCAGACCAGGCACAAAGGAGGCAGCCGATGAAGACGATTTCATTGGAATTTGATGGATACTGGCGCGAAGTTAACAAAGGTGGTGTCCCTGCAGAATCTGGTGTCTATGGTGTGTACGCATGTACATACAACAAGGATCAGAGTACTGTATCTTTACGTGAGTTGGTCTATGTCGGTGAGTCCTCTGACGTTAACTCCCGCATAAGCAACCACGAAAGGTTGCCGGACTGGAAGAAGCGGCTGAAGACCGGGGAAACCCTCTGCTACTCTTTTGCAAAGGTTGAGAAAGCTGATCGACTTCGCGCGGAAGCCGCAGTGATTTTCCATCAGAAGCCTCCCTGCAACGTCGAGTACAAGTATTCTTTTCCGTTTGCTGACACAACGATTAAGGTTGCAGGAAAGCACGCCAAAATTGATGCTGTTTTTACAGTATATCAGACCTAACCGAGGAGGGAAAGGGCTTGGGATTTCCCAAGCCCTTTTACCATATCACTTATTTTGGAAAAGAGGATATCTATGTTTGGTTTAATTTCAAAAATTCTTGCCTGTATTTCCATTGCATTGCAACTGTCCGGTGCACTGGTGCTCATTTCTGCAATGAAGTCAATTGATCAAGTTGTTCTGGGGGTTATTAGCCCGGCTAACCATGCAATAGGGACATTCAACCAAGACAAGACTAAAATCTTAATAAGCGTTGACAAGGTAAAAGCTGCTCTGGCCAATCACTATTATCAGAAATTTGCGTTGTATTACATATTGTGGGGATACCTTGGTGCCACCCTTTTCAATGCAAGCGCACCAAATGGATTGGAAGATATGTGCATAGTTGCGGGAATTTCGATGGTGCTTCTCTTTATCGCTATTGTAGTGGTGAAAAAGCTATCTGCTAAAAATGCACCCAAACACACGGCTTACGATAGTGATAAAATACCTGATGGTGCTGTAATCGTTGAATATGAATAACTTGTTATTAGATAATATAAATACTTAGAATGAAATCCCATTCCAGAGGTTTTCAATTAACCATTATCTATGTGTAGCTGACGTGCCATGTTGAAGTACTACAATGTAATAAGCATTATGCCACCCGCAAAAGAGGTCATAAGAGGAAATTACAAAAAAGATGGGTAGCCTCATGGTACAGTCCATGAAAAACTCAACCGAAGAAAAGCAGAAAGCACCGGAAAACCTCCGGTGCTTTCTGCGTTTCGTTCCCGTGTGGGTCAAAAGTGGGTCTTGCCTGAAAACAAGCAGTCTGCGGCAACGAAATTATCCCGATTTTATTTCCATTTCTCTGTGGCAGATTTTCAAAGGCAGGGTTTGTGTTCAAAAAGAAAAACTCCCCGAAAACAAGCGTTTCCGAGGAGGTTGGAGCTGGTAGCCGGATTCGAACCGGCGACCTACGCATTACGAGTGCGTCGCTCTACCGACTGAGCCATACCAGCATTTCCATTTTCAATTGATTACTTTGAGAGGGGGGACAGCCATCGTATCGTAATTACGAATCAGCTGCTCTACCAACTGAGCTACACTAGCACAGGGCCTGGAAAATGCAGCAGATGCATGATACCACAAAAAGTGTTCTGCGTCAATCAGAAATAAATTATACATTTAGTATATCCGCCATGGACAGAAAAAATTTCCTGTGGGAGACCGAAAAGGCATATCTTGGGAAATAAGGAAAAGTGCCTTGAAGAGGATATGATAAATAGGTGAAAATGGGCAACATAAAATTTGATGGGAATGGAAACTACAAAAAGTTATACACATTTTCCACAGGTTTTTCCACACCGCGAAAACCTTGGCGTCAGAGCGGTCTACAGGAAAGTACATTTTTTGGAAAACCGTGAAACGATGTGAAACATAAATTAAAAAAGACAAAACAGTGGACATAATGCCGATGATTTTGCGCCCCAGAGGAAAAACACACCGCACACGATTTCGTGTGCGGTGTGTTTGGTGTTTGTATATCAGACGATGCGTCGTGCGGTGGTATAAACCTTCTTGTAATAGGTGGAATACAGGTCGCTGATCACCACCCCCACCTTGGGGGAGGAGGCGTGGAGGAACTGGCCGTTTCCGATGTAGATGCCCACGTGGGTGGCTACGCTTGCGCCGGTACCCTTGTTGTTGAAGAAGACAAGATCACCCAACTGCAGGTTGTCCTTGCTGACGGCCACTCCGTTTTTCAACTGGGCGGTGGCGCCGCGGTTGATGGAGTAGCCGAAATGCTTATACACATACTGCGTCAGACCCGAGCAGTCAAAGGCGGAGGGGCCGCTGCGGCCCAGAATGTAGGCACAGCCCAGGAAATTGTGGGCGTAGGCGGCGATCTCAGCCTGCAGCTTGGAAACACCGGGATCCAGAATGGTGATGTACTCAGCGCTGACATAGCCGCCGGCGATGCGGTACCAGCCGTCCAGTGTCTCAAGGACCTCAACCTGCGCGCCGGAGGACAGGGAGGATACCTTGCCGTGCCCGGTGGTCGGGCCGCTGCGGACATTCAGGGAAGAGGCGTTGACAATGCCGAAGACCCGGGTATCCTCCGGCTGGGAAGGGGCGGGGGAGGAGTCGGGCTGTTCGGCAGTCTGGCCGACGGAAGTCAGAGCCACATACTGACTGGAGACAAATCCGGTCTGAGCACCGGTGCTGACCCGGTACCAGCTGTCGCCAACTGCCTCGATCACATCCAACTGACTGTTGTGGGGCAGAAGGGTGATCACCTGAGATGAGGTGCTGGCGGCGGAGCGCAGCCGCAGGCCGTCCTGCGCGGTGACGCAGGCAGGGGCGGCAAGGGCACAGCCGGTCAGGATCCCCGCGCTCAGGACGGTGGCACAGACCCGGGTAAACAGGCGGGAGGCAGAATACTGCGCATGACTACTTTTGTACATAGAGCCCCGCCTTACTTTGCGCTCAGCGCGCGCTCAAGCCAGACACAGGCCACATCCATGGCCGCGTACAGGCTGTCCTTTTCTGTTTTTTTCACAACACGGTCACGACTTTTCAGGTCGGGATCGGTGAGCTGCAGCTGCACAGAAACCTTGGTCGCCACGTCCAGATCGTCCACCTTCATGGTAGACAGGACCTGAAGCATGATGATGTATTTTTCGGCCATGGTGCCGTAATAGATGAGGTTATCCTTGCGGCGCAGGGGACGTCCCTTGTAGCTCAGGGGGAGCTTTTCGGAAGCCATATTCAAATCCTCCTTGTTCGCATAATTACACGCAGATTTTAACATGATTTCCACTGCGTGTCAAATCCAGAATCTTCCATAATGAGGGGATAAAAAAGAAAACGGACAAGGAAAACCTTTGTCCGCAATAAAACACATATATAAAATTAAAAAAACTATTGACAAATATATAATAAATGTGGTAAATTAAAATGCTTTTATATCCCTTGCAAGGGTGATACGCCGCCACTATTGTTGTAAGTGCAGTATAGCACCCCGGGGGATGATTGGCAAGAGGGATAAACGACAAAATGCCAACCGAGCCGTGCGTATCACGCATCGAAAAGGACGGCCGTTTGTCCAAAATGACGAAGAAATCCCCGATATGACCTTCGTTTCCCTGAAAAATACGTGTATTCTACCCTTTCAGACTGAAGAAAGCGAGTTGATTTTTAGAATGGTCAAGGACGTGTACTACGGCAAGACACTGCGCAAGAGCTTTGCCCGCTACGAGGAGATCCTGGACATGCCCAATCTGCTGGAAGTGCAGAAGGACTCCTACCAGTGGTTCCTGGAAAATGGTCTGCGCGAGGTCTTCAAGGATGTGGACTGCATCACCGATTATGCGGGCAACCTGGAGCTGTCTTTTATCGACTACTCCATGGACGAGGAGCCCAAGTATGACGTGGAGGAGTGCAAGGCCCGCGACGCCACCTATGCCGCACCCATCAAGGTGAAGGTGCGCCTGCGCAACAAGGAGACCGAGGAGATCAAGGAGCAGGAGATCTTCATGGGTGATTTCCCCATCATGACCCAGTCCGGCACCTTTGTGATCAATGGTGCCGAGCGCGTTATCGTCTCCCAGCTGGTCCGCTCTCCCGGCATGTACTATACCCGTACAGCCGACAAGGCCGACAACCTCACCTACACCACTACCGTTATCCCCTACCGGGGCGCGTGGCTGGAGTATGAGACCGACCTGAACGACGCTTTCTACGTGCGCATCGACAAAAACCGCAAGCTGCCCATCACCTGCCTGATCCGCGCCGTGGGTCCCAGGACCGACGCAGAGATCCTGGAGATGTTCGGCGAGGACGAGCGCATCGTGGCCACCCTGGAAAAGGACGCCTGCAAGACCTATGAGGACGCCCTGATGGAGATCTACCGCAAGCTGCGTCCCGGCGAGCCCCCCACGGTGGACTCCTCCGAGAGCCTGCTGCGCGGTCTGTTCTTTGACCCCCGCCGCTACGACCTGTCCGCGGTGGGCCGCTACAAGTTCAATAAGAAGATGGCTCTGTGGAGCCGCCTGGCCGGCCAGACTCTGGCCGCTCCCGTGGCCGATCCCCGCACCGGCGAGATCATTGCCGAGGCAGGGGAGAACCTGACCCGCGAGCGCGCCAAGCAGCTGGATGCCTGCGGCGTGAACGAGGCGTTCATTCTCGTGTCTGAAAAGCCCGTCAAGGTCTTCTCCAACAACATGGTGGATATGAAGGACTTTGTGGACTTTGACCCCGTCGAGCTGGGCGTGACCGAGCTTGTCAGCTTCCCCGTGCTGTGCCAGCTGCTGGACCAGTATTCCGGTGAGGAGCTGAAAGAGGCGGTGGTGGAGAACATCGACAGCCTCATTCCCAAGCACATCACCGTTGAGGATATGATGGCGTCCATCAACTACCTCAACTGCCTTGCCCACAACGTGGGTACCCCCGATGACATTGACCATCTGGGCAACCGCCGCCTGCGCTGCGTGGGCGAGCTGATCCAGAACCAGTTCCGCATCGGCTTCAGCCGCATGGAGCGTGTCATCCGCGAGCGCATGACCATTCAGGATCTGGATGTGGTCACTCCCCAGAGCCTGATCAACATCCGTCCCGTTACCGCGGCCATCAAGGAGTTCTTTGGCTCCAGCCCCCTGTCCCAGTTCATGGACCAGACCAACCCGCTGGCCGAGCTGACTCACAAGCGCCGTCTGTCCGCTCTGGGCCCCGGCGGTCTGAGCCGCGACCGCGCCAGCTTCGATGTGCGAGACGTTCACTACAGCCACTACGGCCGTCTGTGCCCCATCGAGACCCCCGAAGGTCCCAACATCGGCCTGATCTCCTATCTGGCCTCCTATGCCCGCATCAACCGCTACGGCTTTATCGAGACCCCCTACCGCAAGGTGGACAAGGAAACCGGCCGTGTTACCGACGAGATCGAGTACATGACCGCCGATACCGAGGACGAGTATATCATCGCTCAGGCCACCGAGCCTGTGGATGAGGGCAACTGCTTCATCAATCAGCGCGTTACCTGCCGTCACCGCAACGAGATCGTCTCCGTGGAGCCCAAGCGTGTGGACTATGTTGACGTGTCTCCCAAGATGATGGTGTCCGTGGCTACCGCCATGATCCCCTTCCTGCAGAACGACGACGCCAACCGTGCTCTGATGGGTGCCAACATGCAGCGTCAGGCCGTGCCTCTGCTGCGCCCCGAAGCTCCCATCGTAGCCACCGGTCAGGAGCATAAGAACTGCCTTGACTCCGAGGTCGCCATTTTGGCCGAAGGTCCCGGCGTGGTCACCAAGGTCTCTGCCCGGTATATCACCGTCCAGTACGACAACGGCGAGGTCAAGGATTACCGCCTGACCAAGTACCTGCGTTCCAACCACACCACCTGCATCAACCAGCGCCCCATCGTGGACGTGGGTCAGCGTGTGGACTATCAGGACGTGCTGGCCGACGGTCCCTCCACCGACCACGGCGAGGTGGCTCTGGGCCGCAATATCCTCATGGGCTTTATGACCTGGGAAGGCTACAACTACGAGGACGCTATCCTGCTCAACGAGCGCATGGTCAAGGACGATGTGTTCACCTCCATCCATATCGAGGAGTACGAGACCGAGTCCCGCGACACCAAGCTGGGCCCTGAGGAGATCACCCGCGACATACCCAACGTGGGCGAGGACGCTCTGAAGGATCTGGACGAGCGCGGCATCATCCG
>JAGAMN010000050.1 GCA_017624715.1 Oscillospiraceae bacterium | reverse complement strand
TAATGAACTTGCTGAAACTCAATGCATTTTTCTTTGCCATAATAGCACCACCTCATGGTGCTATTATATATTCGAGTTTATCCAATAACTTGGACACATCCACAATATCTTGGGCTTTGCTTACTAAAGCCGATAACCACATCCCATGTTTATATCTTAATTTTATTGTATTAAGATTTTATTAACGTCAAAGAAACGATACAATAATCCCCCAATTTGTCTCAAATCGGGGGGGCGAATTGTTTCGTTGCCCATGGGCTTCATTGTGGGGAAATGCTTGGGAATCTCCGCGCAGGCTAAAAGCGACTGATTTTGCAGTAAAACCAGCCGCTTTCATCATTCTTTTACACTTCAGCGAAGATAGCAGACGAACGGTATCAATGACATCAGGAAACCTTCGCTCTTTACCCATAGTTCTGGTTGTTCAAAACGAACGCATGATTCATCGGGCCACTGCCTTTTCCAAGATTCAGCATAGCCGCCAATGCCCCGGAGATGTAATCTTTTGCCATCTGAATAGCTGTCGCAAGATCATATCCTTTTGCCAGATTGGACGCGATAGCCGAGGAAAGAGTGCAGCCCGTACCGTGGGTGTTCGGGTTGTTGATCCGCTTTCCTTCAAACCATTGGCTGTCATTTCCTGTATAAAGCAGATCATTGGCATCCTGGATGCTGTGGCCGCCTTTCAACAGGACGTCACAGCCGCATTCGTCACGGATCGCCTTTGCAGCGGCGATCATGTCCGCTTTTGTCTGGATCCTCATACCGGCGAGAACTTCCGCTTCCGGGATATTGGGCGTTGCAAGGGCTGCCAGAGGAAGAAGTTTTTCTTTCAGCGTCTTTACCGCAGCAGCCTTCATCAGATCTGCCCCGGAGGAAGCAACCATTACAGGATCGACCACCACATTCTGTGCATTCCAAAATTGCAGCCTGTCCGCAATGGTTTCCATCAACGCAGGAGACGGTACCATGCCGATCTTCACCGCATTGGGACGGATATCATCGAAGATCATGTCGATCTGCTGCTGTAAAAATTCAGGAGTTACCTCCATTATCGCTGATACGCCGGTCGTGTTCTGGGCAGTCAGCGCCGTAATGGCACTCATGCCGTAAACACCATTCATGGTCATCGTTTTCAGGTCGGCCTGAATACCGGCGCCTCCGCTGCAGTCACTGCCAGCGATGGATAATGCTGTTTTCATAATACATTCTCCTTTTGTATAGCGACACAAGGTGGTGCCCCCAATGTGCCGCTGTTTTTATTTACTGATATTTTCCAATCTTCTGATCGATGGTCAGAATCTCCCCCTCCGGACAATACACCGCCTTGATGTAGGCAGATACCTTAGGGGCACCGGAACGGACAGCTACCTTCAGACATTCCTTGGCAAGGTCCATCAGCTCATCATAACTTTCGCCCTCAACGGTGGTTTCAAAGGGGCCTACCTGATAGCCATACCCGCTGCTGTGGATATAGGCGATCACATCGTCCACGATGCGGCAAACCTCCGCATCTGTATCAACTTTGGGTAAGATTTGAATTGCGATACTTGCACTCATAGCGCTTCCTCCCAACTAAAAAATGTTTCGTCTGCAATATTAGCAATTGCCTGCCAACCGGACTTTGCGCTGTCATCATACACACCCACTACGAAGTATCCGGCATCCTTGGCTGTTTTGAGAGCATACAGAGCATCCTCATAAACTGCGATATCAGAAGGTGCAGCGCCCAACCGTCTGGCAGACTCATGGTAAACAATGGGGGCGCGCTTTCCGACACCCACTGTTTCACAGGACAGCAGAAACTCAAAATAGTCCAGAACTCCCAGCCGTCTCAGGCAAGCTGTCATCAGATGTTCTGCTGTTGCAGAGGCTACACACATCCGCACACCACGGCTGTGCAGCTGGTCCAGATATTCCCACACCCCTGGCTTTAAGGGGATGTCATTTCTGTAATGCTCGTCCATCATGGCATTCATCTCTGCTTCCGGGTCACCGGTCAGTCCAAACTCCTGCTTGAATAGTGCAGCAGACTCTGACATGGTCATGGGTTTGATTCGCTCCAAGATATCTTCCGGGAGATGTGCAATACCTTTGCTGGATAAGTATTCCGGCGCAAGATTCTTCCAAAAAACCATGGAATCCACCAGCGTTCCGTCCATGTCGAAGATGGCAAACCGCTTATCCATGGGCAACCAATTCTTTCGCTATTCTAAGCAGCTCCAGCGTTGCCTT
Organism: Oscillospiraceae bacterium; assembly: GCA_017624715.1. Taxonomy (GTDB): domain Bacteria; phylum Bacillota; class Clostridia; order Oscillospirales; family Oscillospiraceae; genus Faecousia. Next base: position 71,700 of record JAGAMN010000050.1, on the reverse strand, counting down.
ACCGGGATCCTCCGCAGCAAAAATGGCGGAGACTACAGCCACACCGTCTACACCGCTGCCCTTCAGCTCCATGAGATTCTTTGCGTTGATACCACCGATGGCAACCACGGGAATGGATACAGCATTGGAGATTTCCCGGAGCTTTTCTACAGACAGATTCCGGGCATTCTTCTTTGTGCTGGTGCCGAACACAGCCCCAACACCAATATAATCTGCCCCGGCATTTTCTGCGGCAATTGCTTCTTCCACGTTACCTGCGGAGATGCCCAGAATCTTGTCAGGGCCGATCATACTGCGGATATCCCGCCCCTTGATGTCGGACTGCCCCACATGGACACCGTCTGCATCAATGGCAATTGCGATCTCCACGCTGTCATTGACCACATAGGGAACATGGTGCTTCTCACACAGCGCTTTCAATTTCGCTGCTTCTGCTTCAAAGGCCTCCACGGCCAGATCCTTTTCCCGGATCTGCAGAAAGGTTGCTCCACCTGCCAATACATCCTCGCAGACAGAAAGCAGAGTCTGTCCCTCTTTCAGCCAGCTCTGATCTGTTACGGCATACAGAAGCATTGCCTCCCGGATCTCATCTTTCGTAAACTTCATAGCGCACTCCTTGTTTCAGTTGTTCTTCCGTAAGATTGAACACCGCATCGATCAAATCGTTGCGGAAGGTAGCATTTCCGGTACCATTTCTCAGCCGTTTCTCCTCTGCGATCTCACCGCAGACTCCCATGGCTGCCATAGCATCACAGGAAGCCAGGAATGGATCGTCACAGCTTCCGCAAAACGCTCCGATCAAGGATGTGAGCATGCAGCCCGAACCGGTGATCCGCGCCATGGCAGCGCAGCCGTTTCGCAGGATGCAGGTTTGAGTTCCATCGGAAATCACATCGATTTTTCCGGAAATGGCGATGACACTGCCGAGCTTTTCAGCAAGCTCTGCCGCCATGGAAACTGCCGCCTCCAGATTATCCTCTGTGATTTCATCCATACTGCTGACATCTACACCAGTGCCGCTGGATTGCTGTCCTGCCAGATATCGAATTTCAGACGCATTTCCCCGAATGACCGTGAAACGGACTTCCTCCAACAGCCGTTTGACAGTATCCCTGCGGAATTGGGTACCACCCGCTCCCACGGGATCGAGGATTACAGGCTTCCCTAAGCGGTTGGCTTGCTTGCCTGCCAAAATCATGGATTCCGTTTTTTCGATGGCCCCCAGATTGCAAACCAGCGCCTGTACGTTGCAAACTGCTTCTTCCACCTCTAACATGTGGCTTGCCATGGTGGGGCTTCCACCGGAAGCTAGAATGATATTGGCGCAGTCATTGACGGTGACGAAATTGGTGATGCACTGTACCAGCGGCATCTTTTTCCGAACTCGCCGTAATACCTTTGCAAACTCCATATCACCGCTCCAATTCTGTCAGAAACCTGTCCAGCACCTTTGCCCGCTTCAAAATCAGCAGAACCATAACACCCATAATGCCGCCCACCACCGCGGAGGGAGTGTAGAAGGGGATGTAGTACAGGGGCGACTGGGCATCCAGGCTATAGAACCACTTCATCAGCGGATAAGAAGCCAGTGCTCCGATAATTCCGGTACCAACGACCTCACCCACGCAGACCAAATAGATGCTTTTCGTTCTCTTCCAAAGCAGACCTCCCAGAATGGGGCCGAATACTGCTCCTGTGACTGCCTGAATGGTTCTGCCGGACATCATCCGCATGACGCCGCACAGAAATGCGCTGAGGCAGGCCCACCAGGGGCCAAGAAATACCGCTGCCACCACATCCACAAAGTGCTGGAACGGCGCCATTGCCGGGAAATACACAAAGGTATTCAGGACAAAGGCCAGACTTGCAAAAATGGCACACATTACCATCTTCTTTACATTCAATTTTTTCTTACTCATAATTCCTCCTTAAATCATCTACAAGGATGGAATTTGACAACAAAAAAGTGCTATTTCCCCTGCAAGAGAAATAGCACTTACCCTACACTTTCCCACGGAAACGGCAAAAGGCCCCGGCGAAAAACACCGGGACCTAAAAATCGTAAAAATGTAGCTTATCGTCGCATCCCTACGTTGGCATTACCCAAATCAGGTGAGGTCGAGGGAACACACCCTCCTCTCAGCCCTCTTTACGAGAACTCCCTTGCGTAATCAATTATAGATTATGGCAGGGATTCTGTCAAGCAGTACCGGATTTTCTCACCTTTCCGGAGCACCTCGTCATTGCAATCCCGGATGATTCTTCGAATTGTCTTGTTCGGCGAACCCTGATAGAAGGTGCCGCCATCCCGGTTGCGGAAGATGAAATCCATGTAACCATCAAGGGTCACCTTGCATTCCAAGCCGATGAGCTGCTGGTACTCCCGCTCCATGCGGAAGGCTTCCTTTACAGATCCCAGCATCGGCACCTGCCGCTTGCCTGCTTCTGTTTGGGGAGTATGAACATTGAAGCAGCATGTCCACATGGAGCAGCATCCACCCAACTATGGAGACGGCAAATCTGTTCCGAAGATGCTGTACGAATTCCAAAATAAAAACCAGCCCTATGATAACGAACAGATCAAGGCAGACTTCAACGAGCTTTACCAGCTCATGAACGGGATGCCGCTCCGGGAGATGGATCAGATCATCTATCCGGTGTGTACCCTCTGCCGGGATCATGAGAAGACTGGATTTATTGAAGGCATCAAGGTCGGAATCAGGCTGGCAACAGAGCCGGAATAGATAATTTCCGCTGTTTAAAAACCGTCAGTATGCGTAGTCACACATACTGACGATCTATTATGGAATCATATTGTACCGATCTCCACGGATGACATATCCACGTCCGTTCCTCGTCTGCCATTCATAGCGGTTCTTATTTTCATTGGGGAACAGCTGCTCCATAATGGCAGCAATGACACCGCCATGGGTTATGATGCAGGTATCCTCCCGGATCTCGGAAAACGCTTGTAGAACACGCGCCTTCATCTGTATGCCGCTCTCACCATTGGGAGGGATATTGGCTTCGTTATCCCCGGTGAGCCATGTCTGATAGTCCGGGGTGTCTTTCAGTTCCTCGTAGCTGTGCATCTCAAAAATGCCAAAGTCAACTTCCCTGAACCGGGGATCGATATCAAAAGGCACATCGCCAAAAAGAATCTGCAAAGTCTCATTCGTCCGTTTCATGCCACTGGTAATGAAGCGGACATTTTTGATCTCATAATGAAGCTGGCGCAATTCTTCTCTTCCAGCATTGGTCAACGGCAAGTCGGTATGGCCACAGTATAGATGCGTTTCATTGGCCTCCGTCTTGCCGTGGCGAATTAAGTATATCGTCATTTCAATCTCTGCTCCAATCCGCAGAAAATTCTGCTGACCTGAGCCGCTTCCTTGCTTAGATACTGAGCGAGCCTGCCGGTGTTTTGGCGCCATGCTCGATTTTCCGCGCCCATGGGAACCACGCCGCAGAAAACATCCCGCAGGATCAGGATGCTGTTCTGCCACTCCTCCCGGTGGGCTTGAAAATAACCGAGTGGATCAGGATGACCATAGGCAAATTCTTCGATTTTATAGATACACCGCTTGGAGAAGTCGATCTTCCCGGCATCACAAATGAATACGTCTTCATCGGTAATTCCAAAGGTATCCTTGGCATAATCCAGCTTGCCCTGATAGGCTCCGCCGATGATCAAAATCATAGTTACCTCCTATATAAGCGCATACACTGCCACGGCGCACAGTTCTCCGATGGACAGTGCATAACCGGAAATATCACCGTTCATGCCACCTAGCGATTTGTAGGCGCGGCGAAGTGCCAGACCATAACCAATCAGGCAGCCGACAGATGCAAAGCCATACTTACCACAGAGCAGGAACCCCGCTACAAGGAACATAAAGAGCATGACTGTCAGCACTACCATGTGGGACTTTGGCTTTTTTCGGTTCGCATACTGGCTGCTGGACATAGGCTTCAGACCAGTCACCGCCAAAGCGGAACAGCAACGGCTCACAGCCGGGACGAAAATCAGGATCAGGTAATTGGCATTGTTTGGTGCAGATGCGAATACCGCAAACTGAGCCAGCATCAGCAGAACAATACCGATGACCGCAAAGCTGCCCACGTGGGAATCCTTTAAAATCTCTCTGCGCCGTTCCAAATCCCGCCAGGATTTTACTGCGTCTGTTACATCCATGTAGCCATCCAGATGGATAAATCCGGTGACGATATAGGGATAGGCACAAAGGATCAATCCGATCACAAGCAAATGCAGATCCAGCAGTCTGCACAGCCATGCAAGAGCTGCCCAAATCGCGCCGATCTCCAGACCCACAATGGGCAGGAACAGGGGCATCTTATCTTTCGCCTTCTCATCCCAGATTTGCAGTGCAGGGATTGAGCAGAACATGCTCTGGCACATAACGAACGCATGAAGATAAGTTTTCATATGCACAAATCCCCCTTATGAATCGTCAGTTGTCCTGCGGATACCTCAATGACGGTATCGCAGACTTTCGCCAGTCGACGGTCAATGTCGGCAAGGCATTTACGATACATTTCAGTGCTTTCAGAGTACCGCTCGGCATCGGAATAAATATAGTCGCTGACAAAGACAGCATGGCGGACAGTACCTGCAAACTGGATCAGTCCATCAGCACAGCGGTCTGCCGCTTCCAAATCCATTTCATAGTTCTTCTCCACTGGGAACAAAGCGTTCTGAATCAGAGAAGTGACATTGTCCACCAAAAAGGTTCCGTCCGGGTCTGCAACAGACATGATGTTCTTGAAGCATTCTACAGTCTCAAAGCCCATGCCATCCCGATCAGCAATGTGGCGGCGGATACGGTCATCGTCTTCCTCGCCTGTGGAGATCATGGTTGCTACATAGAAGCGCTTGCCACCTAAAGCTACGGCAAGCGCCTGGGCAAGGGTGGATTTGCCGTTTTTGGCGCCGCCGGAGATGAAGTAGGTCATTGCGTTCCCTCCACGGTGAACTTGTCACCCTCACGGATTTCGTCCAGATAGCTGTCATCAATGCCTGCCTGGTCGAAGGTTGCCATATCGTTGATGATGGCACAGGCTGCATCCAGAATTTCAAATGCCAGCGGACAGCCGCTGCCCTCGCCCAGCCGCATTCCAAGCAGAAACAGAGGCTGTAGCTCCATTGCATCCATGACCAGCCTGTAGCCGATCTCATAGGATGCGTGGCTGGGAATGAGAAACCCCCTCACATTGGGGCAGAGCTTGACAGCACAAAGCGCGGCAACTGCGCAGATGAAGCCGTCGATAACCACCGGGCGGCGGGTCACTGCTGCGCCGATAAACGCACCGCACATGGCGGCAATATCGAAGCCTCCCACCTTTGCCAGCACATCAATTACATCATTCTTATCTGGCTGATTGATGGCGATAGCATCCTTGATGACCTGCTTCTTTTTCATGAAGCTCTGGTCGGTGATACCGCCTCCTCTGCCCGTCACCTCCTCCACAGATGCACCCAGCAAAACAGACAATACAGCAGAAGAAGTGGTGGTGTTGCCGATGCCCATCTCCCCAACACCCAGCACATCAGCTTGGGTATGCATTGCCAGTTCAATGCCGGTAAGGATCGCCCGAACAGTCTGTTCCCGGGTCATTGCATGTCCATTCACAATATTCTGGGTTCCGTAGGCGATTTTGCGGTTCAGAACAGCGGGTTCCATAATATCAGCATTCACACCCACATCGCAAACGGTGATATCGCATCCGAAATGGCGGCACAATGCGGACGCGCCGGTCTTGTGCCGGGTCAGATTGATGGTCTGCATCAGGGTCACGGACTGGGGCGCGCTGGATACGCCCTCTGCTACCACTCCGTTATCCGCAGCGAACACCAGCAGATGCTTCTTTTCGATTCGGTTATGCACCTGCCCGGTGATACCTGCCAGCTGAACAGACATATCCTCCAGCCGTCCCAAGGAACCCGGGGGCTTTGCCAGCTGTGCCTGCCGTTCACGGGCTTTCGCCATAGCGAATTCATCCAGCGGGCGAACCGCATTGATGTAGGTTTCTAAGCACATGGTTTCAGCCCTCTTTCTTCTTTGCAAGCTCTGCGATCTGGCTGAACCTGGACAGCACATAATCATATCCGCCTGCGCTGTGGGGTGTCAAGCAATTGGAACAATCCTTGATACCCTTTTCCGTATAAACGAAGTTGCCCCCACAATTTTCTCCCAGCGCATACAGGGGGCAATAACAGAACAGGCAGTTGAAATTTTCACACTTGGTTTCGTGACAGGGAAAGTATTCGCATTCCCTGTTTTGAAAATAGCTATGGGAGTTTTCCATAACAGCACCTCAAACAAGACCATTCTCAGCCATCCACTGCATGGATGGTCCATCCTTCATCAGTTCCATGGTAAAGGTAGCGTCCGGGCACAATTCTTCTGCCCGAAGCAAGAACTCCTTCATAGGGATCGTCCCCTCATTCAGCGCATTGTGCTGATCCCGGGATGCATCATTGTTGTGGACATGGAAATGACTGATGTAAGGTGCGCCGGTTTCCAGCCACTCTGTTACCGGAACTTTGGAATAAGCATTCACATGGCCGATGTCCAGGCACATCCGCAACCGGGGATCATCCACGCCCTTCACGATATCCAACAGCCAGCCGGGCTCTGTTTCCAGAACATTTTCCAGCACGATTTCCACACCGGGATCGGCCTTCAGAAACTCCTCCCAGAACAGGATGGATTGCTCGATATACCACACCGGAAAGTAGATCCAGGGGTTGTAACCTCCGTGAATGATGACCTTGGTGCTTCCATAGCGTTTTGCCAAATCGATGGCCTGCCGATACCGGGATGCAGCCAGTGCTCTGGCTTTCAGATCGATGGCGCAGGGGAACAATTCGTTGTAAGGTGCGTGGAGCGTACTGGCACGGATTCCCTCCAGCTTCTTTTTGACTACCCCATCTACACCGGCAAACTTTTCATCCATATTCCACGCGGTGCAATATTCGGCAATTTCGATGTTCACATCATATTCTTTCGCTACACGCACCGCATCAGATGCGATGGTAGAAAGATAAATCTTTGATTTTTCCATACCTTCTCCCCTGTCCTATTTCTCAATCAGACCATATTTCACCTTCACCCGGTCCAGCTTTTCCAGCATGGGTTCCGACAGGAACCAAAGGAACATCACAGTCGCCAATGCATGGATGGCATCCGCGGGAACACCGGTGATGTAAGCCGTCAGGATCATCTGCCAGTCGGGATTCGCCTGATACATCAGCACCGATGCCGGATTCATCACACCGCCATAGATCAGGAAGGTCACCAGGCCGCCGAATACGCTCAGGGAGAAGCGGTCACGGTGCAAAATTCCCTTGCGGAACAGCACACCTGCCAGAAGTCCCATGATGCCCATTGCAAACATCTGCCAGGGAGTCCAGGGGCCCTGTCCAAACAGCACATTGGAGCAGAACATGGTCATGGCTCCCACCATAAATCCAGCCTCAGCACCGAATGCAACACCTGTCAGGATCACCATGGCGGCTACGGGCTTGAAACCAGGCATTGCGAAAAACACCGCTCTGCCTCCGATGGCCAATGCGCTCAGCACCGACAGGATCACCAGTTCTCTCGCCTGAGGCTTGCGGCCTTCAAAAATCAGGAAGAAGGGCAGCATGGTCTCAAAGATGATGGCAAAGGAAATCAGCATATATTTCCGTCCGCCGCCCCACTTAAGACCTGCCCAAATAGTCAGGGGGATCAGGAGCAGGGACAGCAGCAGCATAATCTTGGTACGGGTGCTGAGCTTGCCTTTCATCATCCGTTGTTCCCGAACGGAAGACTTCCGGCTGATACAGGCAGCAAAGATACCAAAGGACAGAAGCATGACCACATACAGCCAACCATACTGTCCCATGAAGTTACCGCCTTGATACAGAGCGCTTAAATCCAGTGCACGGGATGTGTACATAAGTAAACCGAAAAACGCTGTGCCGCTGATGGCACCCAGAATCTTACGCCACAGGGGCAGTTTCTGGGGGTTCCGCTCTTCCGGAGGCTCGATGTCGATCTTGTCCGGGCGTTTGGGAAGTTCCCGCTTGGGCACTTCTCCGCCGCAGGCAACGATCACATCCTCCGGAGTCACCGCATTGGGCAGCAGATGCCGGGCCATCCGGTTGGCGGCGGTGGTATAGAAGCTCTTGCCTGCAAAGAAGGGCTGGGGTGCATCGATGGTCACAATGCCGCCGTCAAAGAACAGGCCACAGCGGTCCGCATATTGGGCGCAGAACTCCACATCATGGCTGACCATGATGATACATACACCCCGAGCAGTAAGCTCTTTGAGGATCTGGGCAAAGGTAATCTTGAAATCATTGTCCACACCCTTGGTGGGTTCGTCCAGCAGAAGGACTTCGGGATTCTGTAGCAGAACCTTTGTCAGAGCCGTCCGCTGCTGCTCACCGCCGGAGAGGTCAAAGGGATGCCTGTCCAGCAGGTCCTCCAGACGGCAGAGAGCGACCATTTCTCCGATCCGGTCGGCAACCTCGTGGAGCTTTTTGCCGGGGAACACAGAAAGAAGTTCCTCGCGAACGTTCTTTTTCACCAGAAGCATCTGGGGATTCTGTGGCAACGCCGTAACCTTTTTGGCTTTACAGGTCATCTTGCCCCGGTAGGGCTTACGGACACCGCTTAACACGGACAGCATGGTGCTTTTACCTGTGCCGTTGCCGCCCAAAATACACAGCAGTTCTCCGGGATACGCCTTCATAGATACGCTTTTCAGGATGTCCGGCGTATCCTTTTCATATCGGAACCAGACCTCCTCCAGGGCAATGACGGGAGCATTCTCCGGTTGCATTGCTGGCCGTTCCGGGGTTTGGGTCAATGTATGTTCTTCTGCCCAGTCGGTCAGCTGATTTCTTCCGTCGCTGACCGTCATGGGGCAGGGAGTATTCCAATTCAGAATGCTCCAAATCTGCATGGGGGTGGGCATGGAATGGAGCATGGGGTGCTTTCTGTTTCTTAAAACTTCAAAGGTACCAACCGGGGTATCGTCGGCGATCAGCTCGCCCTTGTCGAGAATCAGCAAGCGGCTTGCCATAGGGATCACATCTTCCAGTCTGTGTTCGCAGATCAGGATGGTGGTACCCAGTTCCCGGTTGATGCGGCCCAGGGTCTGCAAAAAGTCCGTAGCCGCAATGGGGTCCAGCTGGCTGGTGGGCTCATCCAGAATCAAAACATCCGGCTGCAGAACCATGATGGATGCAAGATTCAGAAGCTGCTTCTGTCCGCCGGACAGCTGGGTGACCGACCTGTGGAACCAGGTCTGAATGCCAAAAAAGCTGGCCATTTCCGCAACCCGGCCCCGGATGGCGGTGTTGTCCACACCCAGACTCTCCAAACCGAATGCCAGTTCATGCCAGACCTTATCCGTGACGATCTGGCTGTCCGGGTCCTGCAAAACAAAACCGATCTTTGCCGACTGGGTACGGTTGTCCACTTCTTCCAGAGGGATGCCGTTAAAAAGGATGGCACCCTCTTTTTTGCCGTGGGGCGCAAGGACAGTCTTGAGCTGCCGCAGCATGGTAGACTTGCCACAGCCGGAAGGACCGGCCAATACCGCAAAATCACCGGGGTGCAGCTCCATAGATACATCCCGGAGGACAGCAACTTCCTGCTCCGGGTATGTAAAGGTCAAATTTTGGATCTTAAAGCGTTCCATTTTCGATCCTCCATCTTATTTATAATCAGAGGCAGATTGCACATTCCTCCGTAGCAAAAGTAAGCCATAATCTGTACCGGGCCAAAAAGCTCCCCGGACAGGCTGGGATAGTAGATCCATCTCATCAGGCCGAACAAGTGCGGAATTGCCGCTCCGGCACACAGCACTGCAAGAAGCACAAGGGTGATGCCGTCCCGTTTTTCAAAAACATAAATAGAGAAAGCGGTTCTGCCTAAGCCGCCGTATCCACGACTCTTCATAGAGTCAGCCGACACAATAGACTGTTCCATAGCCCAGCTGACAGTTGCGGAAAAAGCCGCCAGCGCCTGCTGGAATCTTTCTTTGGTGTTTTCAGGCTTATGCATGGCCTGCTGGGTACGCACAACGCTTTGCAGGAAATTCTTGAACCGAGGCACGAAACGTAGTGTCATGGAGATCAGCAGGGACAGCGCCGGGATCACCCGACCAAATAAATAGATTATTTTATCTGAGGTGAATACTGTATTACAGCAGTTGAACCACACAATGGATGCGCCCATCATTACCGCGGAAGCAAGGCCGAAGCAGATCGCTTCCAAAGTAATCGGGTTATCATTGGGCAGGTACCACAATACAGTTATTCCTTCGTGGTTGAACACAGGGTTCATAATTGCCATCATGATGAGAATCGGTACCAGATAACCCACCTGCCGGAAGAATCCCTTCTTACCCTGCAAATAAAGCAAGTAGGCGCACCCACTGATGAACGATATCAGCAGGTACACCGGTTGCTGGATAAACATGGTCATCCCTAAGGCTGCCACAAAAAATATGAAATTCACCACCGGGTGGAACCCGGAAAAGGCATCATTTTTCATAATCCGCTCCAAGGTCTGCGCCCAAGTCGCAGGTATAGTTGAACACGATCACATCGCCGTCTGCCAGGGTGTAGGTCGAGCAGCCCAGTCCCGGATAGACACCGTTGACGCTGTACATCCAGCCGGACTGGGGGCCACAGTCGTACTCATAGAGATTTCCGATACCCTCGATATAGACGGAATCATAGGCAGAGGCATCCACATATTCAAAGTGGATCTTCTCTTCCCGAAGGACTTTGCGGAATACATCGAAGACAGAATCGCCGCTGTCGAATTCCACCTGGGCAGTTTCGAGCAAAACACCATTCTCCGGCACCAGCGCTGCCTTCTCCCTGGTCATCTGGTCCAGCTTCTCAAGAAGCATATCGCACCGGACTTCCAGGGTGCAGGTCAGCTTTCCGTCACCGTTGGTATCCGCCACCTGGGCGGTATTGGACTTTCCGCAGCCAACCAGCATGGATAGTACCAGAACCAGAACTATTACTTTTACGATACGCTTCATAGGAAACCTCCGAATTGTGTTTTTCTTACTTCATATTGTACAGAGAGGATTCTCCCTGTGCCACGCGGCTCGCGGCAACCAGCGCATAGAATGCCTGCTCCGTTGCCAGCAGATCCGTTTCACCATCGATCAGATGGGAAAATCCACTGTCTGTCCGCCGGAACTGAAGCAAGGCATCCAGCAAAGTCTTTCCGTTCTTTACAAACCGGGAATCGTCCAGAGGAATACCAAGTTCTGACAGTGCAACGATTACTTGAGAAATCGATTCACTGCTTGCCTGCTCGTTAGCATTGTACTGATAACCGCCGTTTTCATTCTGCTGAGCGGAAAGGATCTCAATACCCTTTTGGGTTGCCTCAGCAACATCCTTACGGTCCTGATACTTGGCAAGAGCCTGGAGCGCCATGGCAGTCACATCGATTTCCGCCTCACCGCCCATCAGAGACCAGCCCCCATCAGGGAGTTGTGCGTTGATAATATAATCAACATACATGTCACGGGTAGCCTGAGTGCTGTCTGCGACATTCTCCGGGATCTCATAATTGCCGCTGTCTAATGCCAGCAGAGCAAAGATGGGGCCGTTAATGCCCTGGAACACGGTCTGCTCGAAGTCCGCCAGAGGCTGCAGCATATTGTAGCCGCCCACATCCGCAGGATCCCGGCCAATAGCAGTTACCGCCAGAATGACACGGGAATACTCCGTGTACTTTTTTGCATGGAGGACACCGCCCTGCTGAGCTGTGTAAGCAGAGAGATTCTGGAAATAGGTTTCATAGTATTCATCCGGGATCTCCAGATCGGATCTGGCCAAACCCAGGATCAGCCACTCGCCGCCAACACTGCCGTAGGTAGGCTCTGCCACACTCTGGTGCAGGAATTCGCCGGTTTTGGTCACGGTTTCTGCCATCACCGCCTGCTGCTGTTCGGGGGAACCAGTCTGCCCTGCTTCATTATCCTTCTTACCGCAGGCAGTCAGGGATAGTAAAACTGTCAGGACGAGAATCCGTGATAATAGTCTTTTCATATGCTTCTCCTAATTATGGTTGCAGGCGCCTCCGACACTGCGAAAGCGCCTGCTTCTTTTTTTGCAGGTACGCCTTTTATTCTGTTTGCTCTGCCGGGAACTGGGTGATTTGGCCTGCAATGTACTGCTGGATCAGAACGGCATCATTGCTGTCAATGATGCCATCACCGCTGACATCGGCAACTACCAGACTCAGCTCGTGTTCCAGCAGTTTTGCTTCATAATCCAGGATCATCTGGGTATCTGTCAGCTCGATTTTGCCGTTTCCATCCGCATCGCCCAGAGTTCCTTCTGTAATGGACAGTTCCAGAGTAACGGAGGGTGTTTGAGTGACCACACCGGGGATCATTTCTGTTCCGTCCTCCTGGTTGTGGTACATGACATGGGCGAAAGTAATCGTGAACACAGCATCCTGGCTTGTCAGGGCATCTGTGTTATAGGATACATAACGGGTAATATCCCGGGTCTTACCGTTTGCATAGGTTGCAGTCACGACCATACCGGTGGGATCAAACTTCTCGCCTGCCAAATAAGAAGTCTGATTCGGGGCAGTTGTGATCTCAATCTTTTCGATGGCACTGCCGAAAGCCATCAAATAGGCAGAGTCATTCTTGAAGTAGATGGTACCGTACTCGTCAACCACGGGACTGCAGATGGCGTACTGCGCCTGTTCACCGGTTGGGGTGAAGAGCGCATAAGCAGTGGCATAGTCCTTTTCTGTTGTGACATAGTCCGCCGCAGTCATTCCGGGCTTATCCCGCAGCACACGAAGTTTGCCGCGAGTCATATTGTCGAAGAAGTACACATACACATAACCGCTTTCTGCCTCGTAAGCTGTGGTCAGCAGGCCGCTGGTCTGGGGATATCCCTGCGTCTGCACACTGTATGCGATCGTTCTGGAGTTCAGGTCCAGAACCGTGATATTATGACCGGAATAGGCGCCGAACTGGGAGGATCCAGAAACACCCACATAAGCTCTTCCGTTATAAACCACAGGAGAACAGGTACTCATAGGAATACCGCCTTCGCCATTTTGCAGTGTAACACTCCACAGGTTTTCCAGCTTTCCGCCGGAAACCTGAACGCAGTAGAATGTGCCGCCCTTGGAGGTGAAATAGTAGGCATTCGCCGCGCTGTCGTAAACAATGGTACTGCGGATGTCACCATTCAGATTGTCACATCTATCCAGCAGCTTTCCGGTTTTTGCATCCAGAAGCAGAAGACTGGACGTGTTCGAGTTGCATCTGTTGGTTCCGTCATCGGTACCGATCAGAACATAGCCATCACCCACATAAGCGCCCGCCCAGTAGTAACCGCCCTTTGCAGTCTGATACCAGGATACACATTTTGCTTCCTTTGTCTGAGAGGGATCCTCATCCGTGATCGTCAGACAGACAAAGTTGGCGTCACCTGTTTCACTGTTCCAGAAGCCGGTATACAGGTAGCCGTTCCTGACAATCAGCGGACAGTTGGGCTGGCCGCCCAGGGGGTCCGAGTAGATCCACAAGGATTCCAATGTGGATGCATTGAATGCCTGCACACAGCCGTTGGACAGAGCCACAAATACGATGCCCTCTGCATAAGTAGGAGGTGTAATAGAGAAACTGGACTTGTGATCCATCTTTCCGACAGCCAGGATCTCGCCGGTAACGGTATCTACTCTGAAAATATTGTCACCTGCATAGGTAATAATGTCACCGCCAACCAGGATGGGACTGCCAACCGCATCAGAATCGAAACCGGCACCCAGCTTGTTTGCCCAGAACAGGGTACTATCTTCGGCAACAGTTGGAACCCGGGCACTTGTTACCGCATTATTCGTGGAAGAACCGCGGAAATTGGGCCATGCAGATGCAATTCCTGTATTGATTGAAGTATCGTCCGGGGCTTTGGGGAGTTCCCAGGACAAGGCCACAGCACCGCCATCACCGGATTCAGTAACAGGATAATTGTTGCTTCCATCCCACAGCACAAGCTCATTGTTGTCATTTCGGGTTACATCCAGTGTGCCGGATTTTCCCACATAGCCATATTCGGTTACCGTATAGACATAGGAGTAACCTTCGCACAGCTGATAGGCACCGTTCTGATCAGGCCACAGACGTTCCCCGGACATGATCTCATAGATATTCAGCAGTGCGTCTTCCGGTGCGATCGTAAATTTTGCTTCTACCGGAGGCGATTTCAGAATACTCAGTGTATAAATGCCAGTTCCATCAGGAGCCTTGTCATTTTCTACTGCGATCGTAACAGTCTGGGTGTTCATGCTGCCATCCAGCGCAATGACACCGATGCCGCTTTCCGTTACATCCTCGCCATCTACAAGGATTCGGTAACCGAGCTCCTCCTCACCAAAGCAGAGGTTGTCTTCATAGCGGGAAAGTGCCAGCTCCAATTCCTGTGCAGCCATAGAAACGGTAATATCATAGGATTTCACATTGGACACAAAACCCGGAGCTCCATCCTCCCGAACCAGGGATGTGGTCACACCGTCACATTGGGCGGTAATATCCTTCAGAGTCAGTTCGCGCTTCATCTCAACCAGGTAATCCTGATAATAAACAACACCGTTTTCTTCTTTTGTAAGTCGAATCGTGAGCACGTTCTCCACAGGGTTTTCATCCATCAGAAAGCGATTCAGTTTTTCGCCTGTGCTGCGTCCCGAAACCAGATCGATCCGGTATTCCTTGCCATGATAGATATCGTCAGAGAAAACCTGATGATAAATTGCCTGGATTTCCACATCTTTTTCATTGCTGTCTACCCAGACAAACGCATTGTGTTCTGTATCCACATAGGTCGCCTGGTAACTGTGGGTTTCCCCGGAAAATGTGGTATTCAGAGGCAAGCTATTTTTACTCTGGCTTCTTTTGGCTGTGCCAAGGGCCAGGTCTGTCAGCCAATCGCCCATATCCGAGAAATCCACCGTGATCGTACTGTTTGCAACATCTTCCAGCTTAAAATTATCCGAGATGTGATAGTAAGTGCCCTTTGTTGCAATATAGTTGTAGGTCTCCCCGGGGACCAACGTGTATTTATACCGGTTTTGGGTGTCTGTTTCTCTGTGGGTAGTATAGGGCATGACAACACCGTTGCTGTTTACCACCTCGATGGATACAGACTTGTCTGAAAGGAAGGACAGTGTTTTGCCCTCGCCCGGCTGGATCATCAACGTATAGGTGTTGGAATACCCTTCCGCGGAAACGACCACTTCCGCAGTGGTTACTCCGTCCACCGGGACGGTAACGCTGTCAGTCAGCAGCTGACCGTTCACCAATATGGAATAGCTTTCCTCCAACGGCTGTGCGCTGATGGTTACAGAGGTCGTTGTGTCCAGCACTTTATAGGTATAGTTGTTTTCAGTGCCGGAAAAGGCATAGGTAGCTGCCTGATCCGTGGCGTTCTGATCTACAACTGTGATGGAGGTCAGTGTGGGAATTCGCTCAAAAGTAACCGTGTAATCCTGAGAATAGGTATATCCGTCATCCGCCTGGTTTGTCAGGCGGTATACGACGGTGTTCCCTTCTGCACCTTTTGCCAGAACTTCATAAGCACCGCTGTTCATAGATTCAAATGCCAGTGACTTTTCCATGTGTTCACCGGTATTTGCCATTTTATAAATTGCGGTCAGCGTGGGAGTATTACTCAGTGTATGCTCTGCGTAGCTATACACCGCACCGGAAAACAAGTCGATGACAGGAACGGTGGTACGACGGTTTGTCCAGGTGCCAAGGTCAAACTCCGCATCGGAAAACTTGTGTTCCTCGTTGGTTTCCGCGCCGTAGCTTCCGGAAAGACGGAAGGTGTCCGTATTTAGCCAAAGCTGATCGGGCAGTTCCACCTGAATTGTGGTCGTTTTGGAAATGACGATTGTTCCTTCCACACGCAGTCCATCCTGCTCAACACAGAATACATATTGCCCGGTGGGAAGCTCCAGCGCTCCGTCACCTTCATCTGTCCACACTTTTCCATAGGGATTTTCTGCTCTGATCGTTACTCCCGGATAATTGGAAGAAGAATACACCTTACTTCCGTCAGAAAAACTGACAGTATACTGCATCCCACTCAGCGATTCTTCATAATCGCGAATCGCGGTATTCAGATCACTGGCCAGCATTTTCGCATCATCATTGCTGCAACCCACAAACTGCTTTTTAGCAGTGTCATAGGCTGTCTTGGCGGCCTTGCGCACATCATCTTCTTTTTCCAGATAATCTGCCATGGCGGTCATCAGCATCAGCAGTCCATCGCTGGGTTTGCTTTCCGAAGAAGAACGCTCACTGAAACAGAAATGGGTCACAGACGCTGCCGGAACAGACAGATCATAGCCGCCATTCTGGTCACTGCGGGTATAGTTTCCGGTGACACCATCAATAGCGGTGATCTGACCCTGGTCCATGCCGGTGAAGGTGTGGCCGCTGTTTTGTAGCGCCTCACCCAGGGTCTGCCCCCCGGTATAGGTAATGTACTCCGGGGCGATCACCAGCTTACCGCCAGCTTCCGCAGTCAGTACAAACTTCCCCGCCGATTCTGCCGCCTGTGCCTGAGACGGCAAAACACCGATCAACAGCAGGCAGGACAACAGCAGGCAAAAAAGCCGCAATCCCTTTTTCATTCTCATAGGGCATTCTCCTTCCTCAGTACAAGCATTGGGCCCACTTAAGCCACACATACTTGTACCACTTCACTTCCGATTTCAGTTTCCGCAGCACATGGCTGTGGAACTTAAGAGCAGACCTCCGATGATGCTCTTCCATCGGGTAACTACTGAACATGGCCCGGTCATTTAAATCCGACACAGCATCAAACTGTGCGGCAAATTCAGCGCCGTATTTTTCTTCCAAGGGCTTTGCAAGATCGCGCATAGAGCCGTTACCTCTGTCAAAGCCCAGCTTTTCCAGAAGCAACGCGGTATCTGCATAGATCCATGCGACCGCGTCGCTGACATTCTCGCTCTTAAACTTCCTTTCCTTTCTTCCGAGCAGGATCTTTCTTCGGATCCACAGGATCAGGAAGATCAAAAGACTTACAGCAAGCAAAATCAGCAGACTCCACAGAACGGTTTTCAGAATGATCCGCACCATACTTCCGCCGGTGGGTTCCGGCTGGTCCTCTTCCTGCGGTTCCTCTTCTTCCTCTTTATCCTTCTTTTCTGTAGTATCCTTATTGGAGGTGTTCTTATTTGGATCCTTGTTCTCCGGGTCTTCCAGAATTTCACCGATGCCGGGTGTCAGATCCATGGGGATCCAGCCAATGCCGTCCTGGTAAACTTCCACCCAGGCTTTGGCACAGCTGCTGTCCACGGTCATGGTCTCGCCGCTTTCAAACTCTGCGGCCATTTCCTGGGAGATCACATAGCCTTCCGCATAGCGGGCGGGGATACCAAAGTAACGCAGCGTCATGGCTGCAACGGTTGCATACTGGAAGGTGGTTCCTTCCGCTACTGCCAGAGGAAGTTCAATATCTTCAGGAGTTCCCTCTTCCGGGAAGCACCGACTCAGGAAAATCAGGGTACATTCCTGGGCCTGCTGCAAAGTCAGGTTATTGGCACTGCCGTACATGGCAGCGATCTCATCCCACTGCTCCTGAAGCATCTCCTTGACTTCTGTGCCGATCTGCAGGTAGTAATGGTTAATGAACTGCCGGTATCCGCTTTCCGCTTTGCGGTACTGGAGAACCGCAGGATCATCAGAGGTCTGCAGATGGGTCAGCACCTGCATGATCTCGTCAGAAGTTCCGGCAGTTACGGAATAAACATAGCTCCGCTCTCCATCTCCGTAAACGCCGTCCGTATTCAGATTCTCCGGCTTTGTCAAGGTTCCCTTTCCAAGACTGAAAGGAACATACCGGTAGTAGCTGCAGGCACCAATGTTCTGGATGGTAACTGTGTTCTGTTCCAACCCTGCATAGGCTGCGGCAGCATCAAACTGCGCATTCTGGTTAAAGGCATTCAGATTCAGCCAGTATAGAAGCTGCTTATTCTTGGCAAGTGCCTGCGTATCCAGAGGTTCCCAGGTGTCTCCCGTGAAAACAGCTCCGGTAAAACCACGTAGATACATCTGCTGGGGGTTTTCCATGGTGACCGCTAATGCCTGCTGGGCTTTTCGATCAACTATTTTGTAATCCGAGAAGTCGCCCTCAGGCAGGGTGGTGTATTTGGTTTCGTACTTTTCTTCGTGAATGCGCTGGTGTACATTCTCCCGAATCTGGGCACTCCAGTTCTGCACACCGGGCAAGACTGCAATGGCAATCAGTATGCAAGCTATGACGCCGCATGCACCCCAGCTCATAACAACGGGAGCAGCAGAACCCTTCTTCCGCCAGCCGCTGTACTGTAGAATCAGTACAGATACGACCAGTACCGGCAGCAGCCACGCAAAGCCTACGCCCGTGCCAAAAACGGTCATACCAACCAGCAGTAACCCAGGCAGCAGAACTGCCAGCACCGCAGGGGCGAAGGAAGTCAGTGCGCAGCACACCAGACTTACAAAACAGGCGGACAGGCCCGCAAACAGAGAAACGCAGAATGCACTCTGATCCTTGCTTAATTGCAGCTCCCACTCCGGGAGTACCCGGCCGGTACCGCGCACCATTACATCGCTTGCCTGATTCCAGAAGATCCGAAATCCCTCCAGCACCTGTCTGCGGAAAATGAGGGTCATTACCAGCATCAAAACCAGGATGCCAAGGTAGAGCCAGTTTTCGTGCTTTGTTTTCAGCAGGATACCGTAAACGATGCCCATCCATACAGTCGCTGCAACCATGACGATCCATGCATTGCCTGTCAGGGCAGTTACTGTCAGGACCAGCACCGCAGAGGCGAATAATGCCACAAGGGTCTGGACCAGCCAGAGGGTATCTTTCTTTCGGGGATTGGGTACCTGGCGAAGCCGCATCCCCCCATTCTTTTGTTGGGTCAAGGCATTCGCCTCCCTTAAATCTCAATTTCTGTCAATTGCCGGGGATAATCCGTTTCGTTGAAGCAAACGGCGCCGTCCAGAGCAGTGCCGCCGCACAGCAGCATCGTGACATGACCGTACCGCTGCATCTCCATAACTTCGCTCTGGGGTGTTTCCGCGATGTATACCATATGGGCACACAATGCATCTGCCCGGGTCTGCATCAGAAGACCCGCGCCGCTCATACCTTCCTTGCAGCCGGTTGCTCGCAGCAATCTGGGGATAATACCCACGAATTCGTCCATTTCCCGGATCTGGTGCAGGATGCACAGATTCCGGTCTGTGTCATTCCAGCCCACGGTGAACTGGATGCCGTTGTCCACAAGGCTGCGGCACAGAGAGATCACTACTTCTGCCTGGGCATCGATAATGGCGGGATCATCAGATCCTCCGGTCCGTTCCCAGAATACCAGCACATTTTTGGAAATGGGAAGTCCGGGATCCCGGACGATGAGCTTATCAAATTTATTGGTCAGCTTCCAATGGATCTGGCGAGGGCTGTCACCCGGAACATATTCCCGGAGCTGGAAGGTTTCCGTCAAGTCACTTCCCGGCCGTTCCTGGGAATAGCTCTCACTGTCATCTGTGCTGCTGGGGTTAGGTACCAACACCACCACAGGCTCAAAGGTTTCCGCCTGAACAGTCATGTGAGTAACCGCATTACACTTGCAGCGGATGCCGAAGATGCCGAAGCAGTCATAGAGAACTACCTGAGGTACCCAGACACGAAGTCTGCCGCAGTATTCACTGGCTACCCGAAGGCTGCATTTCTGCGTTTTTCGTATGGCCGCCCAGGTCAGGATCTGGTGCTTCAGAGTCTCCCGGTTCAGCTGGTTCTGTACCATCACATCACAACGCACCCGCAGAGCAGCAAAGATGGTGGGGTTTTCCAGTTTGACGGTGATGGTGCCCTCGTCACCTTTTCTCTGACTGACCGCTGCTTCTACACTGATTTCAAGCTTCTTTCTTAAATGCATGGAGATGGGCAGCGTGCCCAGCGGCACCAGAATCAGCAATAACGCCAGGGCCAGCGCCACACCGCTTCCGAACCAGGCAAAGCACCAGAGCAGCAGGGCTTCCAACACCAGCAAGCCTAGTTTCATAGCTATCATAAGCAGTACCTGCTTCCGTTATTTTTTGATCACCGGCATCTTCACGGATTCGATGATAGAACGCAGAATGCTCTCAGGTTTTTCCTCCATCATTCTTGCCTTGGTTGCCAGTACCAGACGGTGGGCACAGGTGTCGGTGAATACGGCTACCACGTCCTCAGGTACCACAAAGCTGCGGCCATGGAGGTAGGCGTAAGCCTTTGCCATACGGCACACAGCCAGAGCGCCACGGGGACTGACGCCTAATGCGATCATGGGATGCTCACGGGTGGCCTGAGTCAGCTTGGTCACATACTCATAAATGCAGTCCATAACATGAACCGCGGATGCCTCCTGGATCAGCTGCTGAAGCTCGTCGATGCTCACCACAGCATGGATCTTATCCAGCGGATTCTCTCTGTGACGGTCACGAAGAATGTTGATCTGACTTTCGAAGTCAGGATAGCCCATGCTCATCTTGATCATGAACCGGTCCATCTGGGCGCTGGGGAGCATCTGGGTACCGGCAGAGCCAACAGGGTTCTGGGTTGCCAGGACTACAAAGGGGCTGGGGAGCTCATAGGTCTGACCGTCAACGGTGACCCGCATTTCTTCCATGGCTTCCAGCAGGGCCGACTGGGTCTTGCTAGAGGTACGGTTGATTTCGTCCGCCAGCAAGAGATTGGTCATAATGGCGCCGGGCTTGAACACAAAGCCCCCGGTCTGCTTTTCATAAACAGAGTAGCCGATGATGTCGGAGGGCACGGTATCAGAAGTGAACTGAACACGGCGGGTATCTAAACCCAGCACCTTGGCAAAGGCCATGGCGGTGGTGGTCTTACCGGTACCGGGCACGTCCTCCATCAGAACATGACCACCGGCAAGAACCGCCATCATGATCTTTTCGACATTTGCATTTTTACCTACAACGACCTTCTCGATCTCTTGCAGGATTTGACTCAGTTTGGGATTCATGTATATTCCTCCATGGTCTTTACTTTTGGAAAAGAATGGTATTATGTTATTTCGACCTCTCCGGATTCCCCGCCCTGCTCAGGCTGGGGATCTGGTTCAGGTTCTGGGGGTGGATCCGTGGCAGGCGGATCCGTTGCAGGAGGATCTGTGGCTGGTGGCTCCGTTTCCGGAGGTTCTGTGGCAGGAGGCAGTGTTTCGGGCGGTTCCGTGGGGCCTCCGTTGAGGTCAGGTTTGCCACAGTATTCACAGCTTCCGCCTATATAGTGGTGATGCTCATCGAAGACGCCTTCCTTTTTCATGTCATAACCACAGGAGCCACAGTAATAGGTGGTCTTCTGACAGGTCACTCTGGTTTCTGTCAGGATGCCATTGCACTCGTCAACATGCCATGCGCCGCAGATCTTACACTCAAAGGTTTCCTTCTGGACACCGTTTTCTGTGTAGGTGATGTGTTTGTAATCGTGACGACCCTGGTTTGCGATTTCGCCGCAGGTGGAGCATTTTTCGTAATGCTCTGCCGCAGTGATCTGCCACTGGTTATCCAGGGTATGTCCCTTGGGCCCGGTCTCTTCTTCCTTAATGTGATTACATACCACACACTGGATGCTATGCACACCGGAAGCAATACAAGTTGCCGTGTTGCTGCCCTCCACTTCCTTCCAGTTGTGGGGCTCTACCGCGCCACATTCAGCGCAGCTGTGATGGGTATCTGCATTTTCGCCGGTGTACGCCCATCCATGTTCAGCGGAGTCACCGATTTCCTTTCTGCAATCATTGCAGTATTGGATATGCGTTCCGTCACCAAGGTCGGTATGGGTCATGTTGGTGTGCGCACAGTCCTCCACAATGCCGCAGCAGTGGCAGACATTGGACACAGAGCCATCCTCGTTTGTAACGGTTTCCATCCGGTGGTTGACCCGGATGCTGCCGTTGACAGCCGATACACAATATCCAACGGTACTGCCATAACCGGGGGAGCCGCCGCTCACATCCCAGCCGTAGGCCAGGGTATAGCGAACAATCAGCACATCACCATCCTGCAGATACACACTGGACATGGACTGGCCGGGATAGTAAGTAGAACCGCCGACGCTATACATCCAGCCGGAACCGCTGGTGTAATCGAACTCACCAAAGCTGTTTCCAGATCCGCTGCTTTTGTTCAGACCGTTCCGATACAGGCAGCGCCAGAGGGTTGCCAGGCCAGTTCCGGCGCCAAAGCGGGCATCAATGGATGCCAGCACCTCTTCCTCCGTGGAACCGGGCCAACTATTGCCTTCCAGAGCGTTTGCGGTATGTCCTGTGGTCAGGCTCTGCAAATAGAAGCCATTATCAAGGGTACCTGCGTATCTGCCATACCACCCCAGCGTATTTGCCGCCGTGCCAAAGGGTTCTCCGGTATCCATGCCCATTATGGCTTTCGCAATTACATAGGATACGGGTTCATCTGCCAGCACATCGTAGCTGAGATTGGCAACCACACCCAGGCCAAGGGCGGTCATGTCCACATAGATGGTAGCCGTACCAATCTGTTGCCCGGATTCTCTGCGCTGGCCCCGCAAGGTCAGCGTCAATTCACCATAATTCCCCAACGCATCCTCTGCATAGATGTAGAGCGTGTGGGTATTGGTGTCACCCACCTCGGGGTTAGCAGGATACAGATCATACTCAGAAGCCGCCCCGGAGGAGCTGACATAGCTGAGAGCTTCACCATCCAACCGGACGATCAGCTTGGTATCTGTACCGTTGGCAGGGATATAGCTGAGGACATTGCCGTTTGCATCCTCACTCCACGCCCGAACTGTCAGATTGGTTTTTGTTTCGTTGATGATTTCCTGACCGTCGGTCAAATTCGTGAGGATCTGAATATTGTTTTCACCCCTGTGCTTATAGGGAATGCTAACAGTAAAGTGATAGGAATTGCCGCTATCGTCCTGAGCCTCAATTTCGAAGGTATTTTGGCCGGTCTTGCCGTCCTTCAGAAGCAGTTCCAGCTGCCCCTCTTCACCCAGCGTTACCGTTCTGCCACTGCCGGACTGGTAGCAGGTCACGGATGTGATGCTGATGTTTTCACCTTGGTCGCTGATCAGAGACATGGTGTAGTTCAGCATGCCGCCATTTAACTGATCGTCATACACTGCCTCGGCAGTCTTGCTTCTGGTATTCTCACAGACGATCTTCCGTGTCACCGCCACGCCGTCTTCCATTACGGTGTAATCCATTTGCAGGGATACATCAGCAGAATAATAGATGATAATCTCAAAGTTCACCCGTTGGCCCTTTACCATGGCACTCACAGTAACATGGTAGGTGTTGGAAGAAGCGCCCTCCGGCATATTCATGGGCACAGAGCCGCTGGCTACCAGGTTGCCGCTGCCGCCAGCATCGGAGGTATAGGTAACACTCAAAATACGGCCATCCAAGCCATCTGCTCCGGTCAGTACCAGCTCGTAAGGAATGGCACCGGCGGAAAGCTGGTTGTTCTTGATCCGCAGTGTGGTATCGTCACCCGGCTCGCAGGTCTTAATACGCTGGGTGATTCCTTTGTCCATCCAGCGGAACTCCAGCTGCACATCCAAGGTTTCCTGATAGTTCAGCTTATAATGGTAGAGTACATCCCGCTGCGCTGTGCGAACCGTGAATGTCAGGTTGTAGGTTTCGTTATCCGTACCAGGTGCCGGGTCCAAAACCAAAGTACCGGTATCGGCGGGAATATCGCCAAACTTCTGACCGGAGGCAGTTGTATAGGCTGCGCTGATAATCTGTGCGTCTTCCGCAAGAGAACCAGTCAGCTGTACAGAGTAAGCAAACACACGCTCCGTCAGGTCGTAATTCTTCACGGAGAAGCTTTCCGTCTTATCCGGGCTGCAAACCACAGTTCTTTCGTTGCTGTGGGCAGGCCGCCAGGTCAGTTCCAGATCCAGGTCCAGCATATATTCGCATTTCAGCACAAAGAGGAAGGTCAGTTCCTGCCGGATGGGTTCTCCATCCTCACCGTTCTTCTCGAAATAACCTGTTACCTGGAATGTATAGTTCCGGTCACCGTTTCCATCCGGAAGTTCTATTTTCTGACTGCCGTTTTGAGGTACTTCCCGAAATGCACGGTCTCCGGCTGCAACAGACACACCGGTGATTTCCATGAATCTCGAATCATCGCCAGTCAGAGAGATGGTATATTTCAATGTGCTGTCCGTAAGCTGCGCCGTGTTGATGGACTTGTATACGGTGCTGGAAGGACTGCAGACGATGGTATTGGGATCGGTTCCGTACTTATACCAGGTCAGAACCGCAGCCAGATCCAGTTCCAGTTCCTCGCCGCCTTCTTCACCCTCATCGCCGTCGTCATTGCCTTCATCCTCCTCGTCGTCATCAGGATCGGTGGGTTCCGGCTCTTCCGGTTTTGTCTCTTCAGGCTTGGGTTCCTCCGGCTCGGTCTCCTCTGGTTCTGTTTCGTTCGGCTGAGTCTCATCCGGCTCCGTTGGTGTCACGCTATCCTGATTGGGAACCACAATATCATCCAAATTGCTTACATTGTCGCCAACCTTCAGAATGGTGATCTCCCGGATCGCCTCATTTTCCAGTGGGTTGTTGGGCTCGGAATAAAGCATATCCGTCCCCGGAAGAAGCAAGCCAAGCAGGATCGCTCCGCAAAGCAGGAGGCATAGGCCGGACTGCAATATGTTTTTATGTAACAATGAATTCCAGTTCATATTAATTCCCTCTGTTTTCACATTTGACCTTTGCGTATACCTGTTAATGGATAGCAGACATACGCAACCGCCAAAGGCAGGTGCTCCCCACCCGGGAAATCCCGGGTGGGGTTTGCGTTTTTTAAATCCATTTCGCGTGCAGGGTCATATTATCTTCCACCTTATCGGTTTCGAAATCCCAACGCTCGGTGTATTCGGCATCATAGTACCAGCCGGCGAAAGTTCTGCTATTGCGGGTAGGCTCAGCAGGACGTTGGACATAGCCGCCCTTCTTTACCTTCTGGTCCTGGATCTTCATCTTGCAATTCGTCTCAAACTTAACGGTCTTCTTGTTCAGCAGGAGGATCAGAATCAGGATCAGCAGACCCATCAGGCCCAGAACCAGCAGCCACCACAGATTGCCGATACCGCCGCCGTTACCGTCATCACCGGGAGTTTCGTCCACGGGGACCCCCTGCTCCCACTTGGCATACAGAGTCATATTGCCCTGGACGGTGTCGGTATCGAAGTCCCAGGGATTCTGCAGATCGATATCGGTGTACCAGCCTACCAACCGGTATCCATCCCGCGTGGGGTTATCCGGACGGGTAATGGTCTCACCGTACTGAACGATCTGGTCCGGAACCTCAGAGCCACCGTTGGTTTCAAAGATCACGGTACAGTCAGTGGTCAGAATAATGGTCACATCCTGGCAGGTCGCAGCGTAGCTGTCCTTGCCGTCTGCGGTGGATACCAGATAATCCTGGTTGGTGATCTTGGTAACACCGGACTGTCCGATCACTTCCAGCTGGAAGGAACCAATGAGCTTCTTGGCGTTCCAGCTTTCGCCACCGGAGAGAGACACGAAGTTCATATAGAATTCCCGGAAGGTATCCCGCAGACCGATCTCGGTGGTGGAGATGCCGTTGCTGAGCATCGCACTGCCTTCCACCAGCTTGAAGAACTCGCTGTCGTAGCGAATTTCGTTCTGCATGGCATACATGTCGTAGTTTTCTTCGCTGTCCGTCCGGTACAGGGTAAAGACAACGGTAATAATATCACCGGGCTGGACTTTTTTCTCATTGCCGCCATCCACCGTCAGCTCAAAGAAGAACTCACGGGAGTTATCGGTGGCATAGACAGTCACCGCACAGGAAAGCAGCAACATAACTGCCAGAATCAAAGAAATTACTTTTTTCATGTCGATCCTCCAATGTAGATCTGATAGATTGCCTGGTATTCTGCTTCCTCCACGGTGCCGTTTCGGTTGGTATCTACCACAGCCATCTGTTCCGGGGTCAGGGACTCATCTCCAAGGAAAGCCTTGTAAGCCAGCATCACATCGTTATACTCCATGATGCCATCGCCATTCACATCACCGACCAGTACCGACGTGACCGTTCCAGCAGTGACTGTCGCGTGGATCTCTTCAAAGATGGAAAACACCGCTTCATTATTGCGAATGTAGCGCACCACAGGTGTGACCTGCGCTTCCCCAACAAAGTCGGATGCAATTTCGAAGGTTGCCGCAAAAAGGATTCCGTTCTCCTTCACGGGGTCTGCGGAAGCAGAGACCACGAAACCATACGCCTTTTCGTTTTCATCCCAAGCCTTATTGATGCTGACATTGGAACCGCAGAGGTAAGGATTATCGCCATCCTTGGTTTCAATGCTCTTAAGCTTCAGATGCTCCCGGTCGTAGTCCAGGGCGATGGCAAGGTTGGTAAAGCCAGAGTTGCCTGTGATTTGGACTGCAACGGTGACCGTTTCGCCGGGTGCCCCAGCCACGGAATCTGCCGTGACGGTGCAGCTGGTAAGCTCTGCTGCCATAACGGTCAGAGGAAGTGCGAGGCTGAGCAGCCCAATCAGACAAATTGCTATTAATTTTTTCATGAGCGCTCATCCTCACTTTCCCAAATCTTCCACGCGACCCAAGCAACATCCCGGATATCCACCTTTCGGTCCCCATTCACATCCGCCCGCAGGTACTTCATCATACTGACAGAGTCAAATGTATCGTACTTTGCGTTATACAGGTCCCGAATCAGCTGTGCATCGTTCCAGTCTACCTTGCCATTTTCGTCCACATCACCGCCGGAAGCGGAGATCACTCGATTGGTCTGCGTGGCGATCTTCACCTGAGCGCGGACCTGATTCACATTCAGATCCCGATCAGTAATGACCAGATATGCCCAGGCACCGTAAGCTTCGCTGTAGTACATCACATTGCCATCATAAGTAAACAGGCTTCCGTTACTCAGGGCTGCATCCGCCAGGATCAGGAAAACAGACTTTTCGTCCAGTGTCACATACTCCTGAACAGAAATATCAATATTCAGAGACTTCTCAATGATGATCTCCAGGGGTGCGGTTACATTGGCGATGGTGTAGGTTCCATTTGCGTTGGGAGAAACTGCTACCGCAGACTTGCCGCCCATCTTATAAAACACTTGATAGCTGTAACCTGCCTGTTTCTTCAGGCTAAGGGTGTAGGAACTGCCATGGACTGCAGTGGCTGCATTGCCCTGGGCCGCACCGGCACCGGAGCCTGTGAAGGTGACCGCGTGCATGGTAACCGGCTGCGGGGGCTTTTCAATCTTCGTTTTCGTTACCTTGAAGACGATTTCGCCAATAATGTCCGTACCGGGGATGGTGTAGGTTTTTCCGGAAGCGGTATAGCCGCTGTAGTCTTTTCCGCCAATGGTCATGGTCACGGTATAGCGGTAGGAGTCATCCCGTTCGATGGTCGCCACATAGTCGGTACCGTATTGAGCGGTAGCTTCGCCTGCCATATCAGCACCCAAAGTAACCTTAAATGTCTTTCCAGTCTTTGCAGCGGTTACCACGATCTCACCGGTGACCAGTTCTGCCGGGATGGTGTAGCTGCTATCGCTGTTTTTCGTCACAGCAACTTCCTTGCCACCCACGGTAACTGTGACCGTGTAATCATAATGATCATCGGGCACAGTGAATGTGTAATCCACATTCGGTACTGCAGTATCCGCTCCGCTGAAGCCCTCCGGCAGGGTCACAGGATAGCCCGTAACGGTGATCGCCGTCCGATTATCGGTCAGGGTTGCAAGAGATGCGTTCTTCACTACAGCATTGCCGGAGTTATCCACCCGGGCAGCAGTGATCTGAACCTCGGTGGTTTCCATCCTCAGCGCCTTGAATTCCAGCACAAACGGCACAGAACCGGCGCTTCTGTCCTCACCGTAGCCCAGGACATTGATATTACCATTCTGTATGGTGACCGTCACACCGGGCAAGGTGGTGGAAGTAAGCTCCAGAACGGTTGGATCGTAAGTAAAGCTAATGTCAAATGCGTTGTACCCGGTTTTACTATCCTCGTTGTTGATACAAACGGGAATCTGTACTGTGCTTCCAATAGCTGCCGTGGTATCCGCAGGCATCTTCACATTGTAACCCGCATCAGGTGCTTTCACCGTCACGGTACACTTTGCGGTGAAGCCGCCGTCCTGAGTCGTTGCAGTGATGGTTGCGGTTCCTTCTGTAAGTGCCTTGACCACACCGTCAACAACAATTGCAGCCGTTTCATTGGAGGATGTCCAGATGACCGTGGGGTCGGATGCACCAAGAGGTTCAATAGTGGCCTTCAGCGCTGCAATTTCGCCTTCTTCCAGAATCCGCTCTGTCATATCCAGCGAAATATCGGTTACGGGTACATATACCTCGGCAGGCTCGATGGCCAATTCCACTGCTTCAGGTCTTTCCACAGGAATCTCAGTCAGCACCGAATCGTAAAGATACGCAGCACCCATAGAAATGGCAGTCTGTTCGGTCACAGCCAAAGCTTTGAACCTGAGTTCGGCTAAGGGATCAGAAGCGGAGAAAGTAGCTGCATCCAGGCCGGGCAGGAAGCTGATACGAATAGCGGTCTTTCCGTTGACGTTCAACGGTCCGTCGATTCGGAAGGGTGTTGCTGCAGAGGATTCTTCTAAATCCAGTTCCAGCTTTTCTGCGTCGTAATAAAGGGTGATACCGGAGCCACGGGAGGCAAAGTCCTTATCCGCCCGAATGGTCAGCGAGACTATTTTCCCCACATGAACGCCAGATCGAGAGGCTGCCATGGACAACTCCACACCATCGCCCTTGGCCGCTTGTGCCGGTGACCTCAGACTCAGCAATAGAGCAATCATCACCAGTACGCTCAATAATCGTTGTATCGTTTTCATTCGCAAATGCCTCCTGTATCGAGTAGGTAACATTCCGTCGGAATGGAAAAATCAGAAATTGACAGCTATCGTCCGTTTTTTCGGGCCACACCTGTCAGTCCCCAAATTATACTGATTCCCTCCCCCGCTTTTCGCGGGGGAGGAACAGGTCTAAGCGTCAGGTCATCTCAAGAAGATCAGTTGGATGCACCGTTAACGATGTAATTGATGATCGCAGCAACATCATGCACATCCAGCTTCATATCGGTGCTCATGTCAGCTTCCAGGAACTTCAGCATAGGCAGGTTCTCAGTGAATTCCATGTAAGAAGCGTTGTACATATCGTAAGCCAGCTGAGCGTCGTTCACGTCAACCTTGGTGGTTTCGTTAATATCGTAGTCGTAGCCAATGGCTGTTGCGGTAACACCCTCTGCAGCCTCGACGATTGCTGCTTCAGCTGCTGCCCTGACCAGATCAACGGTATTCATTTCGTCAGTGGAAACAACCAGCCAGCAGTATGCACCAGCCTCGGTCTGACCGGAAACGGTATACTTGGAGGAGAAGAACATGGTCTGATCACCATAGGACAGAACCTTATCGCCCCACTTGGCAGTTACCAGGAACATGGCCTTGCCATCCAGATTGATATACTCGCTGACATCCACAACAGCCTTGCTGGTATCGACCTTCGCAACGGTAACGGTAACGCCGCCCATCACGACCAGATCCGCGGGGATGGTGTACTGGCCATCGGTTTCGGTCAGCTCAGTGGTGCCAACCATAACGGTGTAGTCAAAGCCCTCAGCCTTGTTCAGCTTGAAGGTGAATGCCTTGCCAATCTCGGCAGACTGGGTCAGGCCTCCCTCGACCTCACTGGCCTCGATACCGGAGAAGGTGATGGTAGTCATCTTTTCCTTTTCGGTAACGGTGATGGTAAATGCGCCGGTGATATCGGTGCCTGCAATCACGTACTCGCCATCAGCATTGATGGTGTAGCTGATTTCATTGCCATCGACATCCGCGACCTTAACGGATTCAATTGCCATATCCTCACCGGGAGTGACGGTGAACACATAGTCGGTACCGTAGGTTGCCTGATCGGGACCGGTTACACTTTCAGGCTTGGTGACATCATAGGAATTGGCAGTCTGAGTGGCTTCAATGACCACGGTGCCGGTGACATTTTCGATGGTGTAGATGCCATTTTCCTCAGTAGGAGCAACTTCGGTACCTGCTACAGTGACCTTCAGGCCGGAATAGGTATAGTTGGAGGTATCACTGTAGGAGAAGGTGTAGCTTTCGCCATGGAGGGCCTTGTCCGCACCGCTGACGAAGTCGGGCTTGGTGACGCTGTAGGGAACCACGATGACGGACTGTTCGGGAGTGGTATCAGCGGTGGCATCATCTTCATTGTGCTTTGCGGTTGCCTCAGGGATATCTTCCGTTACAGATTCTTCCTTGTCAGAAACCTGAACCTTGCTGATGGTAACTTCGGCTTCGCCCTCAGCCTTGGTCTTGAAGGTCAGGGTTACCAGTTCGTCATCAAAAGTCTTGGTAGCACCGCAGCCAACGATGCGAATGGTGTTGCCCTCAACCTTTACCTGACCGTTATCAGACTTGACAGCGCCGTCATAGCTGATGTATTCCAGCTTATCGCTGTCAAAGGTCAGCGTCACATCGTATGCGTTGTAGCTGGTGACATTCCCGTCGCTGTGACCGGTGATCTTCACCTGAACGTTGACATTTTCGCCATTTTCTGCAGAAATGTCAGCGGAGGTTGCGAAATAGTAGCCGTAAGCAGCCACAGGTTCATCCGCGCCACACCAGATGCACTTGCCATCGGTATAGCTGTGGTCTGCGACAGTCCCCTCTTCCTCGCCGCAGGTGTTGCACTTCTTGGGCGCCTGGCAAGTGGCATCAGCCCAGTCGTGACCGTTTGCAGAGCCGGAGGTGAAGGTCTCAGTGCCTGTTTCACCGCAGGAACAGCTGTAGTAGTAGACAGCGGCATTCTCGCAGTCAGCAGCAGACTTCAGGTATTTTGCGTCGGTGTTCTGCTGGTCGTAAACGCAGGTGTGCTCTTCCCCGCCGCCCTCGGCATACTGGAAGCTCATCAGGAAGGTACAGGCATAGCTGGAATCCTCACCGCCATATGCATAGGCCACATAGCCGTCTTCGTCGGCAACAAAGCACATCTCCACGGTGCCGACAGACCAGTCTTCCGCAGTCATGTTCAGGGGAATGGTGACCTGGATGCCATCAGCCACCTCTTCGTAGTCATAGTTTACATACAGAGTGCTCCAGCTGCTGCCAATATCGGCAGCATAGGCGCTTGCCTTCATTTCGCCAGTGTTATAGTCCTCCAGAACCAGCTGGTTGGGGTCGGTAACATAAACGGTGGCAGCATCCACGGGGATGGTAACGATGTAATAGGGAACATCGGCGTAGTTAAAGGAAACATTCTCCTGCTGCTCAATGGCAACAACAGCGCCTGCATCGGTGGTGATGGCGGTAAAGGGAGCGCCGTCGGGGATGGTGACAGTGCTATCATCGGCAGGTTCACCAACGGTAACGGATACATTGTTAACAATGGCGTTATCTCCAGCATTGGTGAAATCATCGTAGTCGGTGATGGAATCGGCGACTACCCAGAATTTCGCCTCGCCATCTACATCTGCCAGAGCAGTGAAGGTGACAGTGGCAACCACACCGGCATTCAGCACAACGGGCAGGCCATCAGTATCGATACCACTAACGGCGAAATAATTGTCACCGTTGGCGTCGGGACCCCAGTTGCCGATCTTGGTGTTTGCACAGGCGGGGCCGATCTCCTTCGCAGTAATCTCCACCAGGGAAGGATCGAAATAGAAATTAAACTGGAAATCATTCAGATTGGTATAGGACTTGTCGATGGACAGCGTAACGGTGACGCTTTCACCGGCCAGAAGGCTGGTCTTATCCGCGGTCAGGGAAACAGTGGGTACATCTGCTGCAAATACAGGAACTGCCAGTCCCATAACCATGGCAAAAGCCAGCAGCAGGGAAAGTATTTTTTTCATAGTGGAATCTCCTCCTTAAGTTTCAACAGGAAACGCTGCCAAGGTCAGATTGACCTTTCTATAGATCATGGCTGCATCTGTGGCATTGATCTTGCCGTCTCCATTCACATCTGCAACAATCAGTTGCTCCGTTGTAAGGGAAACGGTCTTATTGACATATCTGTAAACCATAGCAGCATCTGTAGCATTGATCTTGCCATCATTGTTGATATCACCATAAGCGCGGGTTCGCTCTGTGACCGTCAGCTTGAAGACGGAAGGGCCAGTCTCGCCGCCGGCAGAGGTGAAGCCTGCATTATCCACAGCGCCGCCTGCAGTCCAGCCACCCAGGGCCGCAATATAGTAAGTACCGGGCTCCAGACCGGTGGTGTTGATGGTAACATTGCCGTCTGCATCTGTAATCAAGTTGGCAGTCGTAGTGCTGCCAAAGGTAGTACGGTTCCATTCCCGTACATCCGGAACCACTTCATCCGTTGCAATCCAATAGATGTTTTGATCAGCCACCCTTTCATAACCGGTAGCATAATTACCTGTGGTAGCCGTCCAGTAAAGGGTCAGATCGATTCGTTCACCCTGGATTGCTTCATAGGAATCGATGGTATCAGCAGCGGTATACTTCTGATCGGTATCATTTACGCTGAAGAAACCGAACCGGGAGCCGCTGGCATTGCCTGTGATCATGTGAACGCTGAGCACATCGCCGGTCTCGATCAGGATCTGGTCAGAGGTAGCGCCCCAGCCGGTGTATGCCAGGGGATACTCATAGTTCAGATAGTAATTCAGGTTGGTGCCATGATCCCAGAAATCCATAAAGCTGGAACCGGCATCCTGCGCCCAGGAGATGGCTTCGTTGAAACCAGCGGGATCCTTAGTGTAGGAAAGGCCCTTGCCTGCCTGTGCAGGATCATACTCCAGGTAGAAGATTTCCGTAGCCACAATGAAAGCGTGCATCACAGTGATATGATCGTATGCGCTTTCCGGAGTGCCCTTCTGCTGGATGCCGCGGATATTACCATTTTCATCCACATAGCAGTAGGGGTTATAGTAGTACCGCTCCAGACCGTACAAGGACAGATCGAAGTACGGCACCGTGATTGTCTGATCCAGCAGCATTTCCTCAGAGTTGGGTGCCACATGGAATTCATTCTGACCTTCGGTGATGCTGAAATTCACCGTTGCGGTGACGCCCTTGGAAACCATCTCCACACCAGAGACAAGGATACGGTATTCCCTGGTTACACTCTCAATGGTGTAAACTCCCTGGCTGTTCGCAGTTAAAACCAGCTCCGTGGGAGTCTGATCTTCATCCACGACCTCCTGAGCAATGACCGTGAAATCGCTGCCAGCCTGGAAGCCATCCACAAAGGAGATGGTAAAGGTGTAGTCCTCTTCTCTTGCTACGGTGGTAGCACCGTTTACCCGATAGCCATAGCCTTCTGCAGGCAGCCTCACCGCGTAAGAACCGGGGATAACCTGCACACCGAACACGGTAACAGACAGGGGGCCGCTGACATTCAGGACAGTATAGCTGCCATCGCTTGCCGCTGTTACGGCCGTGCCATTGACTTTCACCGCAAAGCTGGAATTGGTCTCGTAGCCTTCGTTGATGGCAATGGTGAAAATATAGGCCTCGCCCTGGGTTACCTTATCTGCACCGGTCAGAGTGTAGCCGTCATGGGACTGGAAGGATACGTCGTACTCTTCTTTTGCCGTGCTGCCCAGGCCGCAGTTGTCGCAAACATCTCCGGTATGTTCAGCAGCTGTCTGCCAGGACAGGACCGGGGTAGGACAGCTCTGCCGGAACGCATCACCCAGGGCAGATGCAAAGTCAGCGCCGGCCATTTCAGAAGCGGATTTGGAGGTTGCTCTGGTGGCGACCTCCTGGCTCTCAATGTATACAAAGTCGGGGCTGCTTTTTGCGGACTTCGTACCCTGGAAGTAGCAGTTCTGGATGGTAGCCGTATTATTGTAGAGATGGCCTGCAATGGCATAGGTGCTGTAGCCCGCGTTGTAGCAGTTAATTACAGCAACACCGTTATACATATTGCCGATGATACCGCCAACATTGGTGCTGCCGGTCACTCTGCCGGTGTTGTAGCTGTTTTTTACTTCGCAGGTACCGGTCCACTGCTGCAAATAGCCCACCAGACCGCCGATATTCTCGCTACCGTGGATGTTGCCGGTGTTATAGCAGCCGTTCAGCCGGGTGTTCGTCTGGGAATAGCCTACAATACCGCCAATACAATTACTGCCGGTAATGCTGGCTTCATTGCCGCAATTTGTGATGGCCACATCGGAGTATGTGATACCTGCGGATGTAATGCCGCTGACAGTACCAACGATACCCGCAACATTGGAGGACGCAGATGTAATGGTGGCTCCGTTGACGCAATTCGTAAAGCTGGCATAGCCGGCATTATGGGCGATACCGGAAAGTTTGATACTACCGGCTGTCCGGACATTTTTGACCGTTGCCAGAGCGCCGCTGCTGCCCATAACATAACCGAACAGGCCCCAGCCGGCGTCCTTGAAGGTGATTGTGTGACCCTGACCATCAAAGGAACCGGCAAAACGGTTGCCGTAATTGCCGATGCCGGGCCAGGCAGTTTCGGTCAGGTCAATGTCCGCAGTCAGTACGGCGCTGATCCCGGTAGTACCTGCGTTGACCGTTTCGGCAAACCACAGCAGGTCCTCCGCTGTTCCGATCTGATAAACACCACCGCTCTCAGCGGGGACTGCAAGCGCAACGGTGGGAACCATTCCCAGCACCAAAACAACTGCAAGGCACAGGGAAAGCAATCTTTGTTTCGTAATTTTCATAATACCTCCTCATTTGGACTGTGTATGGATTCGCCCGAAGGCGTAAAAAAGGGTTAGCCGGCTTATACCGCAAAGCCATATGGTCAAACGGTATACTAGCTTAAGCTGCGCAGATATCTGCACAGTTCGTAGGTCTTCTGACTTGCACGTTCAGAGCGTTCGCTCAGCGTCTGCTTCCAGCCTTCTCAGGTTTTCACCCAATGACTCGCTTTCGCGATGAAGGAAGCAGGCTCCGTGCTTACAGCACCTCGGATCAGATCCGCCGTGTTCCGGTTTTGCACCGGATTCCCTTGTTCAGCCAACGCAACCGCCAGCAAATCATCTGCGGTTGAAGACGGATCTTTGCCGCAACTCTTCAGATTGAAATGCCCAAAATACATACAGCATTCCTGTGCATTCCAATCTTTGATTTGCAGAAAAATCTCTCGCCCCCAACACTTGCTGAATTCGCTGTCAGCTGCTGAACAAGAATGCGTGTCCTTTGACAGCTCTCCGGGTCGCGCATTTGCCACAAAGTAAGCCGGGTTTCTATCTAACCGTCTGATGACGGTGGTTCTCGTTTCTCCAATGCCGCCCCGCACCCATAGGGGCGGCACCGGGGCAATCAACTGCCGGAAGGGGGAACAACCGGCAGTATATATTACAGGTCTGTGCAAGGGGATCACACACACCAAATAATACACTGTCATTCTGTCTTCTCTTTCTTTTTTGCAGCCTGTTGTGCCAATCGCTTTTGTGCAAGAATTTTCTTCTCCGCTTTCCGCCGGCGATATACTTTCTTTTGCCTTTTCACCTCTTCCTGAAAGCGGATAAAAGATTTTTGCTGGTTCAAAGTCCGCGGGTCAGAAAGCTTTGCCAGTATCAGGGTCCGATCCCAACTTCCGAATCTCTCTTCTATGTAGCTTCCTCCGAGGATCTCTCCAGGCCAAGGCGTGTGGCGCAAGCGGAGCGCACAGCTTCTCAGGTAGGCAATGAGCTGGTCATCTGTATCTTCTTCATGCTCTTTTCGGAACACCTCTTCCTGTTCCTCCAGTGCCTGCTGGACCATCCGTCTGATAGTAGATTCATAGATATTCTGTCTTCCGGGATATCCCATAGCTTCTTCCTTTCAAAACAAAAACTGCGGCAGTAATGAAAGCATTACTGCCGCAGTCGCTTTTCGTGCATGATCACGGACCCCTTTGCCCATCGCGCGGGTACAAAGGAGTTTGTCCATTCCCGTAGGTCTTCTGACTCGTGTCTCGGACGATAACCTGTCTGCCTTCTCAGAAATACTTCCAATGACTGACTTTCATCAACGGCAGGCCATCTCGACACTTACAGCGCCGGCAGCGCGGGGACTTTCACCCCATTCTCTTGTTCAGCCGGACAGTCGTCCTGCGATATATCCGGCCACGGGAACAAATATTCAATTATTGTGCTAGAAAACAAAAAAGGGTTATGGCGGTCATACCTTAAAAAGGCAGAACATCACCATAACCATTCTTGGCAAATATTCTATCGATCACAGTAGTTCTCCCGACTCGCATCTCAAACGAAGGTAGATCCTGCCTTCTCAGGTTGCCCCAATGACTGGCTTTCGCCAACGGATCTATTTCTCGATGCCCACGGTATTGGTTAAATGCGGGGATTTGGACAAAAGTCCTGACCCCATTCCCTTATGTAGCTCCAAAGCCTGACATATCTGTCTTTACAGCCAAGGAGCCTCTGCTCGATTTTCGTATATATTATAATTCATCTTCTACAAAATTGCAAGAGCGAAATTGGTATAATTGTATCGAAATCTTAGTTACACCTTTTCATGGAACGCAATCATACCAAACAGGAACAGCTTTTCCGGTACCCATGCAAATTCCAAACCAGACTTCTCAGCCAGCTTGCCCACATCAATACAATAGGCGGACATACAGCTGATTCGTTTTTCCGGGAATGCACAGGGCTCCAAGCCGTTGAATCATGATTGCTATGCACTTATAAATCTGAACACCTACATTGTAAAGATAAAAAAGAGCCGATAAACCGTGCAAAAAAGACTTCGGATTATCGGCTCTGCGTCTACCCATCTGTTTTTTGGAGCTTACAGATTTAGCAATGCTGCAACTTCGTCCACGGTATCGAGTACCTCATGGAAGGAAAGTTCCCCAATGTATTTGTTATCGGCCACATATCTGTCCCACAGCAAATACAAATGAGGTTCTTCCCGAATTTCCTTTAAAATATCTTTCCAGTCATGGATATCCTCAACCGAGTCTCGCTTCTGTGCTGTATGTAAGACTGCAGCCTTCAGAATCTCAGGTCGAACCTCCTGCTTACGGCTACGATAGAGAGTATGCAGATCATAATAATCTCTGGCTCTGGTCATACCGATGTTACGCCGGATAATAGTTTCATACTTCTCAGCCAGAACGGTTTCTATCGTATATGCCATAACAGGAACAGTTTTCTCTTCAAAAAGCATCGGGAAGTCATATTGAACCGCTGCGGGAGTAATGACATCGCCTGTTGTGACGTCTATCTTCATCGGACTATCAATCTTACCGTATTGGGCACGCAAATGGACACGGAAGTTATTGTAAGCATCATCCTCACGAATAGGCTCAATGCCTTGATACTCAAAAACGATACCATCGCCAACATCAATAGCAAGTATCTCTTGTATCGTAGCAACAATTTCATCCTCTTCCATTTGAATGCCACGAACAGTAGTATCCATATCCATCGTGGTACGCTCGCTGATGCCGATCATAGATGAGATTAGCAAACCACCTTTCAAAATGAAATTATTTTGATAAGAGGAGCCAGCCAGTCGTTCCAGGACTCTCTCAAAAAGAAACATCTGCAGTACTTCCTGAGCGCGGAGATTTTTCTTTGCCGCCATGCTGCGAATTGATCCTTTTAACTGTTCCGGTGTCTTCATCACAGTACCTCCATATACATTCTGATTTTATCATCGATCCCAAAAACCTTTCCATACTTTAAGAGTTTTCTGGGGTTTGGTTTTGATTTGAAATAGTCCTTTATCGCCTGCGAGTACAGCTGCATATCTACCTGATCCTTATAACGGATCAAATCACAAATACAACGCTCACGATCATATAGTTTAACTACAGCGCCCTGCGGCGACTGTGTTTCGGTGATTCCCATTTCATAAATTTCCTGCTGCACATAATGACAGCGCAGATTTGGGTTGTCCCTCTTTAGCTTCGTGCTATTTGTCCCTCTTGGCAAAGTAATATCATAAAAGTGGGGAGTCCTGTCTGAAAGCCCCCACAGATACAGAGCAGTGCCATACGAAAAGACCGCTTTTGAACTCCGGGCCTGTATCAAGGCGTATTCATCAGCTATTTCTTCAGCCAACGCATACAATCCCTTACATACCTGCTCAAGAAGTCCCATATCCAGATACTTCTTAATCATAGGTCTGCTGATACCCAGATCCTCAACTTGTGATGTCCTGATATAACCGTTGTTTTTTTTCGCAACCGTCTGAATGTTCATCCAAATCTGGTCCATCTCCACACACCTCCCAATTGTAATTTACATTCGTGCTACATATTATACAATATTGTAGTTTGAATGTAAATGCATTTCTTGGATATTAGTATGTCCAACTTAACAATTTACATGCGAACAGGAGGATCATCCCGGCAACACATTACCGGAGCAATCCTCCTGACTTATTTTTTCGCCATATGTCCGCATCATCGGCACTCCAGACCTTGAAAATGACCTCTGTGCGTATCAATCGGCATTTTCTTCAGCGCGTCGATCAGTTCCTCATATTCTTCTTCGGTCAAATGCTGCTTGGCCATTTCAAACTCCGATTGTGCGATTTCTGTCGCGCCCATCTGACACATGGCAAAGATGAGCCAGTAATATGCTTTCATGTTTCCCGGCTCTATTACCAGAGCCTGCGCCGCATATTTATGGATATTGTGATAATCTTTCGTTTCTTCCAGCATTTTGAGAAACTCATTTACAACGCCCACATAGCGCAAGTTATAATAGGAAACTGTCAACATCAGCCAATGCTCTCCTTCATCACTTCCTATAATGTTTCCTTTACCGGCCTTGGAGAACTCTCGCATTTTGATTGCCTGCACATGGGACGGAGTACAATCCTCCAGTTCCATGGTCTCAAGCAAAGAAGTTCTCCTTGACGGCGTTCA
This sequence comes from Oscillospiraceae bacterium, assembly GCA_017624715.1. Classification (GTDB taxonomy): domain Bacteria; phylum Bacillota; class Clostridia; order Oscillospirales; family Oscillospiraceae; genus Faecousia. Next base: position 32,666 of record JAGAMN010000050.1, on the reverse strand, counting down.
CGATATCCCTGCGGAAATTCGTTTCGTTTACCATCGTCAAGAAAATACCGCCGACTTTCAGCTTGGGGTTGATTGTATTTAGGTCCTCTCATTATCATTACCTCCTTATACCTGTTTGTCGCCACTCAAAGAACCTTTTGCGAATGAATGCCGCATCTTCCTCCACATCGGATGTAATGCGAATATGTATTCTGCGAAATGCCATTTTCATCTTCTGAATGACCTCAGTTTCATCCTCATCCTGCTTATAGGGAATTTTGAGAAGCTCAATATTCCTCTTCTTGCCTGCCATTCATGTCCGCAGTCGGCTCTCCACCACACAAGCTTCTTGGAGCCGTATGTAATATCCTCCGGTGTAAGGGGGAAGTTTCTTTCTGACCATTCAGATACAAGTTCAGGATGTACCCTCGCAAAACTATTTTCCATATACATTCTCCGTTTCCTTTTCTGCCTTGAGTATATGGAAATCGGTGTTTGGTGTATAGTTTGCGAATTGGAGCCTTACACCACAGATAAAAAATAAGACCCTGAGAGTTTCTTCTCAAGGTCTTATGTTAGAGCAAAATATGCAATTTTTTCGCACCCACACACTTTTCTGCACCGAGTGGTGTAAGTTTGGTGTAAGGTGTACGATTTTGAGGTTCCTTCGATCTCAAAAACCCTTGATTTTCAAGGCTTTTTCGGCTTACTGCTTGTCGAGGGACTTCATTGTGGGGAAGAGAATAACCTCGCGGATGGTGTCGGAATTGGTGAACAGCATAACTGCACGGTCGATGCCGATACCCATGCCGCCCGTGGGGGGCATGCCGTATTCCATGGCGGTCAGGAAATCTTCGTCCATCATTTCGGTCTCGTCGTCACCGCGCTCGCGCTGTTCAACCTGCTTCTGGAAGCGGGCACGCTGATCGATAGGATCGTTCAGCTCGGAGTAGGCGTTGCCCATCTCGCTGTGGCAGATGAAGAACTCGAAGCGCTCGGTCAGACGGGGATCCTCGGGGGAACGCTTGGTCAGAGGAGAAACCTCGACAGGGTACATGGTGATGAAGGTGGGCTGGACCAGATGCTCTTCGACCTTCTGATCGAAGCAGGCATACAGGGCGTTGCCCCAGGTCTTCTCAGCGGCGTCAGCCAGCTCAACACCCACGGCGTTTGCTGCGGCGACAGCCTCTGCATCATCGGTGATGGCGCCAAAGTCAACACCAACGTACTTCTTGACGGCTTCCACCATGGTCAGGCGGGGCCAGCCGGGAGTCAGGTCCACCTGCTCGCCCATCCACTCCACCTGATAGGTACCCAGAACTTCCTGAGCGAAGGTGGTGAAGATTCCCTCAGCGATGTCCATCATGTCGTGGAAATCGGCATAGGCCTGGTACAGCTCGATGGAGGTGAACTCGGGGTTGTGCTTGGGGTCCATGCCCTCGTTGCGGAAGATACGGCCAATCTCATACACCCGGTCCATACCGCCGACGATCAGCCGCTTCAGGGGGAGCTCGGTGGCGATTCGCATGTACATATCAATGTCCAGCGTATTATGGTGGGTGATGAAGGGACGGGCGGAAGCGCCGCCGGCGATGGTATTCAGGACAGGGGTCTCAACCTCAATGTAACCCATGTTGTCCAGATAGTTGCGCATGTGCTTGATGAACTTGGAACGGATGATAAAGTTCTTCTTCACCTCAGGATTGACCATCAAGTCCACATAACGCTGACGGAAGCGCATTTCCTTGTCGGTCAGGCCGTGGTACTTCTCGGGCAGGGGCAGCAGAGACTTGCTCAGCAGGATCACGCTCTTGGCGCGGATGGAGATCTCCTCAGTCTTGGTCTTGAAGACTTCGCCCTCGACACCGACGATATCGCCGATGTCGTTCTTCTTGAAGCGGGCGTACTCCTCCTCACCCAGCTCATCGATCTTGACGAACAGCTGGATACGGCCGGTGGAGTCCTGCAGGTCGCAGAACATGACCTTGCCCTGGCCGCGCTTGCTCATCAGACGGCCCGCCACACGGACGATCTTGCCTTCAAAGCCTTCGTAGTCTGCCTTGATGGCTGCAGAGTCAGCGTTGAAATCGAACTTGGTCTGAACAAAGGGGTCACGGCCCTCTGCCTGCAGAGCAGCCAGCTTATCACGACGGATCTGAGCCTGCTCGGAAACGGGCAGCTCCGCCTGGGGTACAAACTTTGCCATATTCTTAGCCCTCACGAGAGACGCTGATGACCTTCATTTCGAAGGAACCAGCAGGTGCATTGACCATGAACTTCTCGCCGGCAGCCTTGCCGACAATGGCGCGGCCGAAGGGAGAGTCATCAGACAGCTTGAACTCCATGGGATTGGCTTCCTGGGAGCCGGTGATGCGGTACTTGGTCTGCTTGCCGTTCATATCCTCAACGACGACGGTGCAGCCCAGGCCCACGCGACCGGTGGCTTCGTTCTCGTCCTCGATGATAACGGCGTGGGACAGGATGTCCTCGATCTCGGCAATACGGCCGTAGAGCTTAGCCTGCTCGTTCTTGGCAGCATCGTACTCGGAGTTTTCGGACAAGTCACCGTAGGAGCGGGCTTCGGCGATCATAGCCGCGATCTCGCGTTCCCGGGTGGTCTTCAGATAGTTGAGTTCCTTTTCGAGGTCTGCCAGCCGCAGGCTTGTAATCTTAAATTCCTTTGCCATATTCAACAATCCTTTCAAAAGATAGAAATTTCCATAGCTCCCTACATTATAGGGGATTTTCTGTCCGCCGTCAAGGTGTATTTGGAAGTTTTCCGTTTCCTCTCCTATAGCAAATTATGAGAACAGGATGCAAATTACAGTTTATCGTACTGGCGCACAAAGGCTCCCCTTGAGGGGAGCTGTCAGCGAAGCTGACTGAGGGGTGAAAGGTTGAAGTTTTCACAGTGCTAACTGTAAGCTTTCACCCTTCCGAGCCGCCCAAGGGCGGCCCACCTCCCCTCAAGGGGAGGCTTTGGTGCGGTGCACAACAGTGCGATAAACTGTAATTTGAATTCCCACACGTAAAAAAGGAGCGGTTTTGCCGCTCCTTTTTATAACATCAGTTTATGGGATATTCGTCGGGGAACAGCGTATGCCACAGCAGGTAGGCAACGTCTTCGTCATCCACTTTCCCGTCGCCGTTGAAGTCGGCGTCCGCGCTGATGGGATAGTCTTCCGGGAACAGGGTGTGCCACAGCAGCTGTGCCACGTCCTTGTCATTCAGAACACCATCACCATCCATATCGCCGGGGATCACTTCCACTTCGGGGCTGTCAGCGCCGACATAAACCAGCTCCCAGAAATCATCGGCCAGTTTATTGATCTGATACTGCGTCAGATCCAGTACAGACAGGTACTCCTTCAGGCCACTTTCTTCGTATATATCCTGCACCGTAATGATATCCGCTTTGACAGAACCGCCCTCTGCAATCACCAAACTGTTATTCGGAGCGGACAGATGGATTTCCCCGACCTCCAATTCGCCACAGACTGTCAGATCCTCATAAAGCGATAAGGCCCCGACTGTAAGCTTCGCACCGGAAACAATGGTCGTCATCTCAGAACATCCAAAATCGATGTAGGAATTCATGCCAAGGTCAATGGATTCCGTGATATCAAAATGTTCCCATGCAAAAATGCTGTATCGCACTCTGGAATCCGTCTGTGCCTGGATTTCGGCAGCAACCGCCTTCAGTTCATCAAAGCTTGTAATATCAAAGCTGTAGATAATACTTGCAGCACCCTTGATATTTTCAACACCCTCCACGGTGTATACTCTGTAATACACGAATTTGTCCTGAACATTCACCGTACCGTTTACGTCCAGGAAGGTATCCGTGGTAAGATTCATGCAGTTCAGGGTGCCATCCACGATCAGGGGACACATAACGTCATATGCATTGACAGTCACGCCCTCTGCAATCCGGACAGTATTACCCCAGGAGGAGATAACCGTATTCTCCGGCAGGGTCAGATCCTCGGTGATCAACAGTTCCTCATCGCCGACGTAAATCAGCGTTACATATTGGCCATACGTTTTGGAAGATCGTTCTTTCAGTTCCTCAAAGTTACTGACATAGTAATAGCCGGATTCGAAATCCATCTCATCCGCAAAAGCGATCAGCGGGATCATACCCAGCAACATCACCGCGCAGAGAATCAACGCCATAATCCGAATAAGCTTTTTCTGCATTTTCATGTCCTCCCGTTGATTTGTATAGCCTCATTATATCTGCATTTGAATTCTGATGTCAAGTTTTTCCTGCAATTAACAAAAACAGGGACGGAAAAATCCGTCCCTGTCTGTTACTTCAGAATATCCACTGCCGCCTGGATCTGGGGATCCTCGGCAGGATCCATGGTGCCTGCATAGATGGCCCAGTCAGCATCCTCGTCCACTTCCACCACGATGTCCGGCGCCAGGCCTCCCTCTTCCGCCAGGCTGACACCGTTGGGCGTGGAGTACTTGCCCACAGACAGACCCACAGCGGAGCCGTCACTCAGCTGAATGGTGGTCTGAAAATACCCCTTGCCGCAGGTCTGGGTGCCCACCACCGTGGCCCAGCCGTATTCTCTGAGGGCCGCGGCAAAGAACTCGGCAGCAGAATAGCTGTCGCCATTGACTAAAACTGCCATGGGGATCTCCAGACAATCGGCATCGGATTCGTCCACAGTCACCGCCCCGGTGTAATCCTCGCTGCGGAACAGCGGGCCTGCAGGCAGCAGATAGTCCAGCAGATCCACCAGCTCATGCTTATAGCCGCCGGGGTTATTGCGCACGTCAAAAATCAGCGCTCTGGCGCCCTGCTCCGTCAGCTCTTCAATGGCCGCGATGGTCTCGCTGGCACAGCGGGAGTCAAAATTGGCGATGGTGATCAGGCCAATCTGCCCCTCCAGCATCTGCCCCCGGGCCACAATGGTCTGAATTTCCCGTCGTGTGACGGACATCAGGATCCGCTCTTCTCCCCGGCGCACGGCGATGGCAACCTGGGTGCCCTCTTCGCCCCGCACCAGATTTTTTGCGTCGGAGGCGGTCATGCCCTGGGTACTTTGTCCCTCAATAGCAACAATGATGTCGCCGGGCAGCATCCCCGCCTCCTCAGCGGAGCCGCCTTCGTTGACCTTGATGACCTCAATGCCGGAGCCGTCCTCCAGCAGCTGGATGGTAATGCCGATGCCCACATAGGCATTGTTCATCTGCTCCACATGGGCGGCGTAATCCTTCGCAGGAATATAGTAGCTCCACCGGTCCCCCAGGGATTCCACCATCGCGGCAGCGGCAGCATCCTCCATGACGGTCCGGTCCGATTCGCCGATGAAGCGCTCGTCGATCAGGTCCTCCAGCTGGGTCAGCTTGGAATAGGGCGTGCCGCCCCACATCATCGCCGCCACCGCAAAGGTCACGGCAGACGCAAGGGCTGCCACCAGAATATAGGGCATAATTTTCCGGGCTTTTTTCATAGAAATACCTCGATCAGAAAAAATCCCACAGTCCCAATGGGACTGTGGGATCGCATCAATAGAAATTCACATAGTTGGCAGGGTTCACATACTTGCCGTTATAGGAGATACCAAAGTGCAGATGGGGACCAGTGGAAATACCGGTGGAGCCCACATAGCCGATCAGCTGACCAGCGGACACGGCTGCGCCCTTGGAAACCACATACTTGGTCATATGCATGTAAATGGAGGAATATCCGTCACCATGGTTGATGGTCACATAATATCCTGCGGATTTGCTGTATGTCGCAACAGTAACCACGCCGGTACGGGCAGCATAGATCGGGGTGCCCTCCGGAGCAGCCAGGTCGATGCCCTGGTGATAGGTGGAAGCACCTGCGGTGGGTGCATCCCGGTTGCCGAAGGGGCTGCTGATCAGGGTATAGCTGCAGGGCCGCAGCCAGCTGGCACTGCTGGAAGTGTTGTTTCCGGAGGAACTGCTGTTGCCGGAATTGCTGTCGGAGTCGCTTCCGGAATTATTGCTGCCAGAATTGTCCGTGGAACCGGAATTGTTGCTGCCGGCATTATCCGTGGTGCCGGAGCTGTTGCTGGTGGAACCGGAGGTGGTGGGAGGCGTGGTGGTAGCAGGAGGAACGGTGGTATAGGTAGCCATATACTCCAGCCACTCCTGACGCTTGGCCTCATTGTATTCCTTTTCCATCTGGGCGATCTCTGCCATCAGTTCCTCTTCTTCCAGCTCAAAGCCTTCATAGAGTGCCTGCAGCTCATCGCCGTGGGCGATCAGCTCCGTCAGAAGCTCCTGCGCCTCTGCCTGCTTGGCGTCCAGCTCCTCCTGGGTCTGATCCAGCTCGGACTTCACATCCTCCAGAGCCAGCTTTTCAGCCTCCAGCTCCTCCTGGGCGGCGGCCACCTTCTTGGCGGCGGCGTCCATCTCTGCCAGACGCTTCTGGTCCGCTGCGGCGATCTCTTCGATCATGTTCAGCCGGTCCATCAGGTCGGAAAAGCTGCTGGCCTTGAACAGCACGGCCCAGTAGGAAATCGCGCCGTCCTCCTCCATGGAGCGGATGCGCTCCTTGTTCTTGGCGGTAAGCTCGTCCATCTTTTCCTGGGCATCATCCAGCTCATCCTGCTTGTCTGCGATCAGCAGCGCATAGGCGGAGAGCTGCTCATTGATATTCTCAATCTGCTCATGCAGAAGGAAAATCTCCTGGTCGATCAGAGTCTTCTCATTGACGATGTTGACGATCTCGTCCTCATTCTCGTCATACTGGCTCTGGACCTCCTCCATCTGGGACTGCAAGTCCTTCTTCTGATCCTTCAGCTCATTGATCTGAGCCTTGATCTCGCTGGAGGATGCCGCGCTGACGCTGGTGGGAAGAACGCTGAGCACAATGCTCAGAACCATCAGCAGCGCCAGAAATCCGGCAACGACGGAAACCCATAACTTGCGTTTATTCATAGTCTTCTCCTTTGGTGCGGGGTCTTATACTGATATTCAATTAAAAACTTTAATGTGGAGCGTTGAAGTTTTTAATATGAAGATCATAATGAGACGGAATTCTGTTATTTTCTTTTGCAAAAATATCAGAATTGACAACGCCGAATGGCGGTGTCTTCCAATTTGAAACAAGGATTTCAAATTGAAAACAGTATTAAACATAGTTCATCGGATTGACGTATGTACCATTATAAGAAATACCGAAATGCAGGTGGGGACCGGTGGAACCGCCGGTGGAACCCACATAGCCGATGACCTGACCGGCATTGACATACTGACCCGGGCTGACGATGTAGTGGGTCATGTGCATATACACGGAACTGAAGCCGTCGCCGTGGTTGATGGTCACATAATAACCGGCGCCGCCGGCCTGGTAAGAAGTCTTGGTGACCTTGCCGCTCTTGGCCGCGTAGATGGGCGTGCCCTGGGGGGCGGCCATATCAACGCCGTTGTGCATCTTCCAGACCTTCTGGATGGGATGCAGACGCATGCCGAAGGGGCTGGTCAGGGTATAGGACTTGACCGGGCTGACCCAACCGGAAGAGGAGGGGGCCTGGGTGCTGGGGGTAGTATCCTTGCCGGAGGGCTTGGTGGTGGGGGGCACATAGGTAGCCAGCCACTCCTTATATTCGGCCTCCTTCAGGTCCTTCTCCGCCTGGGCGATCTCCTGCATGAGCTCGTCCTGAAGTTCTTCGGATTCGTCAATGATGGCCTGGAATTCCTCCCCCTTGGCGATCAGCTGGATCAGCAGCTCATCAGCCTGGGTCCGCTTTTCCGCCAGCTCCGCCTCGGTGGCGTCCAGCTCGGCTCTGGCGTCTTCCAGATCAGCCTTCTCCAGCGTCAGCTCTTCCTGGGTGGCCGCCACCTTCTCGGCAGCGATGCTCATCTCCTCCAGTCTGCGGCGGTCGGAGTCGTTGATCTCCTGGATCATATTGATCCGGTCCATCAGGTCGGAGAAGTCATTGGCCTTAAAAATGATAGACCAGTAGGAGAGCTTTCCCTCCTCCTCCATGGCACGGATCCGTTCTTTGTTCTTTTCGTTCAATTCCGCCAGCTGGTACTTGGCCATATCCAGCTCATCCTGCTTGTCGGCGATCAGCTGGTTGTAGGCGGCCAGCTGCTCATTGATGATGCTGACCTGTTCATTGAGCAGATGGATCTCCTGGTCAATGGCATCCTTCTGTGACACCATGCCGGTGATCTCGTCGGCATTGGCATCATACTGGCTCTGAACCTCGTCGATCTGTGCCTGGATCTCTTTTTTCTCTTCCTTCAGCGCTTCAAGCTGTTTTTTGATCTCCTTGGAAGAAGCGGCACTAACCCGGGCAGGGACCACGCTCAGGATCAGACTCAGCAGCAGCACTGCCGCCAGGAATCCTGCCAGGACCGATACCCATTGTTTTCTGTTTCTCATTGATTTGCTCCAAAGTAATTCTTAGACATCCATAAACTTTCTGATGGAAGTCCAGCTGCCGACCACGCCAACAAACAGGCCGGCGGCGGTAAACACCGCGACCATGGGCCACAGCAGCTGCTGGAAGGGCACAAAGCTGAACAGCTGCAGCGTATCGACGGTGGCGATCTTGGCAACCAGGGCGTCATACATGACCCACTCAATACCAAAGGCCAGCGCAGCACCCATCATACCCAGGGTAAAGCCCTCCACCACGAAGGGCAGACGGATAAAGCCATTGGTGGCGCCCACCATCTTCATGATGGCGATCTCATCACGGCGGTCATACATGGCCAGCTTAACGGTGTTGGAGATGATCAGCAGACTGACCACCAGCAGCACGGAAATAATGGCAATGGACACCATCTGCAGGATCTGCTGCAATGTGGCGAAGCCCTCTGCCAGCTCGTACTCCGCATGGGTCTTGACCACGCCGGGCAGATCCTCGATCTGGGCAACGGTATCCTCGATGATGGTATTATCCTCCAGGACCACCACAAAGCGATGGCGCAGATCGGAGGCTTCCACGCCGCTGAAGGCCTCGTCCTCCTGATGGTCGGCGATGAAATCCTTCAGCGCCTCCTCACGGGATACAAAGTCCGACTGCAGCACGTTTTCGATCATATTGATTTTTGTGCCGATGCTCTTTGCCTCGGCTTCGGACAGGCTGCTGTCCACATAAGCCAGAATCTCATTGGTCTGGTTCAGGTCTTCCACCATGATGTTGACATTGTACATCAGGATGGAGAAGCTGCCCACGATCAGCAGGCATGCCACCGTGACGCACACGGCAGCAAAGGACATAAAGCCGTGGAGGAAAATGCCACGAAAGCCCTCTTTCAGCAGATAATTGATATTATTGATTCTCATAGCTGTAATACCCATCCATTCCGTCACTGACGATCATGCCGTCGTTAATCACAATGGTTCTCTTGTTGAACCGCTCCACCAGATCCTGCGCGTGGGTAACCACCAGCATGGTGGTGCCCAGATTGTTAATCTCTTCCAGCAGGCTCATGATTTCCAGGGACATGGCGGGGTCCAGGTTGCCGGTAGGCTCGTCGGCAATGATGGTGGAAGGATTGTTGACCAGCGCGCGGGCGATGGCCAGTCTCTGCTGCTCACCGCCGGAAAGCTCGCCGGGGTGGCGCTGATGCTTCTCAGCCAGGCCGACCAGGTCCAGAACATAGGGAACGCGGTCCTTGATCTCCCGCTCCCGGGCGCCGACCACACGCATGGCGAAGGCCACATTTTCATAAACGGTCATATTGCTGATCAGGCGGAAATCCTGGAACACAACGCCGACAGTACGGCGCAGATAGGGAATTTCCTTCTTGCGGATCCGCTCCAGGGAGTAACCGTTGACATGAACGGCACCGGAGGTGGGCTTGATCTCACCGGTGATCAGCTTGATGATGGTGGACTTACCGGAACCGGAAGGGCCCACCAGATAACAAAATTCTCCATCCTCGATCTGCATGCTGACGCCCTTCAGCGCGTCATTGCCCTCGGGGTAGGATTTAACAACATCTGTAAATTCTATCATAACGATCTATCTCCAGTCATAGTGTAACCGAATTGTAACACATTGCAATCACAATGTCAATCCAAACTGATATAATTGCGGGAAAACGGGGGCGTTTTTACACAATCTTAATATTTTTCAGCTCTTTTTCAGCAAAAAACGGGGCCGCACCCGGGTGCAGCCCCAATATTTGCGGCAGTTATCTGGCCTCTCTGGAGGACAGGTACTTGCGGACCATCAGCGCCACCTTGAAAACGATGGCGTGGTCAAACTGACGCAGATCCAGCCCGGTCAGCTTCTTGATCTTCTCCAGACGGTAGACCAGGGTGTTGCGGTGGACAAACAGCTTCCGGGAGGTTTCGGAAACGTTCAGGTTGTTCTCAAAGAACTTGTTGATGGTAAACAGCGTCTCCTGATCCAGCGAGTCGATGGAGTTCTTCTTGAAGACCTCACTCAGGAAAATCTCGCACAGGGTAGTGGGCAGCTGATAGATCAGGCGGCCGATACCCAGGCGCTCGTAATTCATGATGCTGTTCTCGGTATCAAAGACCTTGCCCACATCGATGGCGGTCTGCGCTTCCTTATAGGAGTCTGCCAGTTCCCGCAGGTGATCGGAAACGGTGCCGATGCCAATGATGGTCTTGATGCTCAGCTCGGTCTTCAGAGTCTCCTCAATGGAGGCAGCCATCTTCTCCAGCTCATCGCCGGTAGTATTGCCGCCGATCTGCTTGACCACGGCAATATCGGTCTCATTGATGCTCAGGACGAAGTCCTGCAGCTTATCGGGGAACATGCCGCTCAGCACATCCACGGTAGCCACGTCGCTGTGACCGATCTGACGGATCAGGAACACAGCCCGGGGAGCGTCGGTTGCAAAATGCAGCTCCTTGGCGCGGATGTAGATATCACCGGGCAGGATATTGTCCATGATGATATTCTTGACAAAGGTGCCCCGGTCATGCTTTTCTTCATAGAACGTCTTGGCGTCATTCAATGCCACATAGGCCAGAACGCAGAAGCTGCGGGCGATCTCATCGTCGCCGCCACAGAACACGGCATATTCAAAATAGTTGGAGTTGCCGACAATGGCCTTGAAGCTCTTCTGGCCAAAGGTGACCACGCTGTCGGAAGAGCTGCCGACCTTCAGGGCAGCATCACTCCACCGCTCGCCCAGCAGGGACATATCGGTGCAGGAAACCACACAGCCTTCGGTGTCGATCACGCCGAACACACGGTCGGTAACATCTTTTAACTGAACAATGACACTCTGAAAAACACTGTTGGACATTTTTCAGACCTCCTTAGTAACTTGCATAAATGCACAATTCATAAAATCACACGGTTATTATACACAGCTTTTGCACACATTGCAAGTACCTTTTGACGTTTTATTGCAAAAACTCTCTGTTTTTTTAGGTAATATCACGGCATCTGTCGAATCTGACGAAGGGTTTCTTCTATTCATTTTGCCGAAAACACTATTTCGTTGTGCATTTTCAACAGTCGATGGATCGGATCTCTTCCTCAGTCAGTTCCCGGCAACTGCCCCGGCTCAGATCCCCCAGGGTCAAACCCGCCTCCTGCCGGCGTTCGAGATAGGTCACCGTCATGTTCCGGGAGGCCATCATCCGGCGGACCTGATGATACTTGCCCTCGCAAACGGTGATCAGACTCTCTCCGGGACCCAGGGGCTCCAGCTTGGCGCTGCGGCACACGGTGCCGTCCCGCAGGGTAAGGCCATCTGCAAAGGCCTGCACATCCGCCTCAGCCGCTTCGCCCTCATGCCGGGCGTAGTAGACCTTGGGGACTTCCTTCTTCGGAGAGATCAGCCGGTGGAGCAGGTCACCATCGTTGGTAAAGAGAAGCAGCCCCTCAGTGGCCTTATCAAGCCGTCCCACAGGTTTGACATCCATAGCCCGCAGGGATACCGGCAACAGCTCCATGACCGTGCGGTCCATGGCGTCCTCCGTGGCTGTGACAAAGCCTGCAGGCTTGTTGAGCATCACCACAATGCGGCGCTTTCCGCCCAGCACTTCCCCGTCCAGTGCAATGGTCTGGGTCTCGGGATCGATTTTCCGTCCATTGTCCTTTTCCACTTTGCCGTCCACAGTGACCCGGCCTGCCTTCAGCAAAACCTTAACCTGGCTGCGGGTACCTGCACCGCTGTCACACAGAAATTTGTCCAGTCTTTCCATAGTTCCTCCGTTCTATCCCCCGGATTCCCGAATAGGCTGTACTACCAATTGTTAAAACCGGAGGGATTGCTATGATGGTTATGACCGCAAAGGTCAATTTCAAAAAAATACTGATGATTCTTGGCGTGATCGCCGCGGTGCTGGTGGGGCTGATCCTGCTCTTTGGCGGCAGCGAGGAGGCGCAGACCACCTCCGCCCCCGTTTCCAACAACGATGCCCGGGTCAAATTTCTGACAGACTTCGGCTGGGATGTGACCAATTCCCCCATCGAGTCCAGTCAGGTCCGGATCCCCGGCACCACCACGGAAGTATTCGATCGCTACAACAAGCTCCAGCAGAATCAGGGCTATGACCTGAGTGCCTTCGCCGGAAAAAATGTCATGCGCTATGTCTACCAGATCAACAACTACCCCGGCGCCTCGGAGCCGGTTTACGCCACGCTGCTGGTCCATAAAAACAAGGTCATCGGCGGCGATGTGACCGACACATCAGCCGGCGGCAAGATCCAGGGCTTCAAAATGCCCTCGGAAACCGCCAACACCCCCACAGAAACCACCGCCCCCACCACGGGGAAATAAAATGCAGAATGCCAAATGAAAAATGAGTGAGTTTCCTTCGGAAACAATTTAAATCGTGCGCCTTCCGCACACCATAATTCTGCATTCTGCATTTCGAATTTTGCATTATTCAAATTCCCCACCAGTTTACCACAAAAACAAAAACTTGACAACAGGCTGTCGTCATGCTATTTTGTTTATAAGTTCATATGGGTTCTTCAGGGCGGGGTGAAACTCCCCACCGGCGGTATAGTCCGCGAGCGCTTCGGCGCCGAACCGGTGTAATTCCGGTACCGACAGTAAAGTCTGGATGGAAGAAGAACTGACGGCATCCCGCCGTTCCCAATCAAGCGCCCTGAGTTTTCTCAGAGCGTTATTTTTTTACCGAAGAGGTGTTACAATGAACAGTCTGTGGTCCCAAATCATCGAAAACCTGTCCTTCATCCTGATGTGCATCGCCATCATCGCGGCCCTTGCCATCCTCGCCAAAGCGGCTGAAAGACACATGCCCGAAATCCGGAAAGTCACCCCCGCCCAGCGGGTCTCCATCATCGGTATCTGCGCCGCCATCGCAGCGGTGCTGCATATTCTGGATTTCCCCCTGGCCTTTATCGCCCCGGAGTTTTACAAGCTGGACTTCTCAGAGCTGCCGGTTCTGCTGTGCGGCTTCTTCCTCGGCCCCTCCGCCACGGTTGCCTGCGAGGGCATCAAGATTGTTCTGAAGCTGCTGCTGAAGGGTACCTCCACCGCCTTCGTGGGTGATTTCGCCAATTTCGCCGTGGGCTGCAGCCTGGTGCTCCCCGCCACCATCATCTATCACGCTCACAAGAGCAAGCACTCCGCCCTCATCGGCCTCATTACCGGCAGCTTCTGCATGACCGTCTTCGGCTCTGCATTCAATGCAGTCTACCTGCTGCCCAAATTCTCCCAGCTTTTCGGTCTGCCTCTGGATACCATCATCGCCATGGGCGCCGCCATCAATGGCAGCATCCACAATGTCACCACCTTTGTGCTGATCTGCGTGGCACCCCTGAATCTGCTTAAGAGCGCGGTGGTCAGTGTGCTGACCATGCTGCTGTACAAGCGGGTGGCCCGCCCCCTGTTCGGCAAGGCCCTGTAAACGCAGAAATTCCCCGGCTATGGCCGGGGAATTTTTTAACCTTACAGCTGTTCAGGCTCATTCCTGGTTTCCTTGGGCTCCTCATAAACGGGCTCCCGGGGGATATAAGTCCGGGGTTCAGGCTTTCTGGGAGGCATACCTCCGTCCTTCTTCCGGTTGAAGAAAATGAAGAAGGGGATGGTGATGGGGAAAAAGATGCCCAGAATCAGGAAGACCACGGCGTTGTCGGGATTGCAGGAGCAGTACAGATCATACAGAGCCATATGCCAAAATACCACCAGCGCAATGGAAACGACAGCGTTGATCACGCTCCGAATCACGCCAAGCATACCGGAAACGGCGATGGCCCCCTCCGCCTGCGCGGTGGCCAGCATCAGAATAGACGATGTCACATTCAACACAAGCCCCAACACGAAAGAGGCCAGGCTCAGACTCAGCAGGATCTTGCGCTTATTCTTGATCTTACCCTTGGCAACGTACTGATACTGATCGGCAATGCTGCCGACAATCCAGTAGGTGCCTACAGGAATCCAGGCCAGCCAGGCGTGATGCAGCCCCCTGCGCTTGGCGATGGCATGCAGGCCGACAGACTGGAAAATATATATCACCAGTCCAATGGTCAGTGCGATCATCAAAAATCCGGCTGCGATTCCCAGAAATACATAACCAAACTGCCCCAGGAATTCCATCAGATCCGCTTCAAACGCGTACTCATAATCATAAGCGTACATGGAATAACCTCCTTTATCTTTTCTGCTAGTTTACCACAGAGCCAAGCACAATGCAACACAATTTAAAAGCCGCCGGATATATCCGGCGGCTTTTACGGTTATTTCATCAGCTTGCAGACAAGCTCGGTGTAAGCGGCGGGATCCTCGATGGGCAGATCCGCCATCAGCTGAGCCTGATACATCAGAAGCTCGGCATAGTCCTTTGCCTTGATGGGATCCTCCGTCATGGCCCGCTCCAGAGCCTTGACCGCCTCATGCTCCGGATTCAGCTCCAGAATTCGGCCCACGGGGAATGCAAATTCGGGATTTGCCTTCTTCATGTACTTCTCCATCTCGAAGCTCATGCCCATTTCGGGAACCATGGCCACGGGATGGCTTCCCAGATTGGCGGACAGCTTCACTTCCTTGACGGCATCGCCCAGGGATTCCTTCACAAAGGTCAAAAAGCCCTTCAGCTCCTCCGCTTTCTGCTCCAGTTCCTTTTTCTCTTCTTCGGTCTGAAGATTCAGGTCCTCGGTGGCGGCATTGCAGAACTGCTTTTCCTCATAGGTGTACAGGTACTGAGGAATGAATTCGTCCACATCCTCGGTAAACAGCAGCGTATCATAGCCCCGCTTGCTCAGAGTTTCCACCTGCGGCAGCTTGGCAAGGCGCTCCCGGTTCTCGCCGGGGACGTAGTAAATCTTCGTCTGACCCTCGGCCATGGATTCCACATATTCATGAAGGGTGATCAGCTTGCCCTGCTTGTGGCTCCGGAACAGCAGCAGGTCCTGGGTAGCATCCTTATGGGCACCGTACTCAGCCACAGTGGAATACTTCAGCTGGCGGCCGAAGGCGGCAAAGAACTGCTCATACTTCTCCCGGTCCTTTTCCAGCAGGGATTTCAGCTCCGCTTTGATCTTCTTTTCGATGTTGCGGGAAATGATGGTCAGCTGCCGGTTATGCTGCAGCATCTCACGGCTGATGTTCAGGGAGATATCCTGGGTGTCCACGATGCCCCGGACGAAACGGAAATGCTCCGGCAGCAGCTCCTCGCAGTGCTCCATGATCATGACGCCGGAGGAATACAGCTGCAGACCAGCCTTAAATTCTTTGGAGTAGTAATCATAGGGCGCCTTACCGGGGACATAGAGCAAGGCCTTAAAGGACACGCTGCCCTCCGCACTGGTGTGGATGGTGCAAAGAGGCTTGCTGTAATCAAAGAACTTTTCCCGGTAGAAACTGTCGTATTCCTCCTGGGTCACGTCCTTTTTATTTCTGTGCCACAGGGGGACCATGGAGTTCAAAGTCTCCCATTCGGTGTATTCCTCGTAGGCATTTTCGCCCTCGGTGCAGTCGTCCTTCTTACGCTGCTTGGTGACTTCCATGCGGATGGGGTATCGGATATAGTCGGAATAACGCTTGATGAGGTTTCTCAGCTCGTACTCATCCAGGAATCTGGAGTACTCCCCTTCCTCGGAATCGGCCTTCAGGGTCATGATGATGTCGGTACCGGCGGCGTCACGCTGAGCCTGCTCAATGGTATAGCCCTCCGCGCCGTCGGAGACCCACTTCCAGGCAGTGTCTTCACCATACTTCTTGGAAATCACGGTAACAGGAGATGCCACCATAAAGGCGGAGTAGAAGCCCACACCGAACTGGCCGATGATATCAATGTCATCCTGCTTCTCCATCTCCTGCTTAAAGCTCAGAGAGCCGGATTTGCAGATGGTGCCCAGGTTTTCCTCCATTTCCTCCCTGCTCATACCGATGCCGTTATCGGAGACGGTGAGGGTGCGATTTGCCTCGTCCCGGGTGATGGTGATGGAAAAGTCGTCACGGTTCAATCCGACCTTATGGTCCGTCAGGGCGGTGTAAGCCAGCTTGTCCATGGCGTCGGAGGCATTGGAGATAATCTCTCTGAGAAAAATCTCCTGATTGGTGTAGATAGAATTGATCATCATGTCCAGCAGTCGCTTGGACTCCGCTTTGAATTGCATTTTTTCCATAGTGCTTGTTTCGCTCCTTTGATATTTTAGCACTCTTAATGTTCGAGTGCTAATATTATACCGCACCCGCTGAAAAATGCAAGTCCCTTTTGGGAAAGTTATTTGATTGTTCACAAATGTGCGTTGCTCAACTGAAAGATAAATTGTAATTTGAATTTCCGAAATAACGAAAATCATCCATTGATTATTTGCAATTTTGTGATATGATTATCATGTATAAGTATATGTGGGATTATGCCCATTCAGCTTGTACCTGAAAGCGTTAATAAATATAATGAATATATAAGGAGTATGAAATGATCACAGTATCTAATCTCGGTATGCAGTTTGGCGGCCAGTGGCTGTTCCAGCATGTTGACCTGCAGTTCCTGCCCGGCAACTGCTACGGCATCATCGGCGCCAACGGCGCAGGTAAGTCCACCTTCCTGCGAATCCTCACCGGCGAGCTGGAATCCACCAACGGCTCCATCTCCATCGACGCCGACAAGCGCGTCTCCGTCCTGAAGCAGAATCAGAACGCCTACGACGAGTACACCATCCTGGATACCGTCATCATGGGTAACCAGCACCTGTACGACGTCATGAAGGAAAAGGACGCCATCTACGAAAAGCCCGACTTCTCTGACGAGGACGGCCTCCGTGCCGCCGATCTGGAGGCAGAATTTGCGGAGCTGGGCGGCTGGGAGGCCGATTCTGACGCCTCCCGTCTGCTGCAGGGCCTCGGCATCCCCACCGACATGCACTATGACCTGATGGGTTCCACCGACCCCCGTCTGAAGGTCAAGGTCCTGCTGGCCCAGGCACTGTTCGGCAATCCTGACATCGTCATGCTGGATGAGCCCACCAACAACCTGGACATCGAAGCCATCAACTGGCTGGAGGACTTCCTGCTGGACTTCCCCGGCATGGTCATCGCCGTGTCCCATGACCGCCACTTCCTGAACACCGTCTGCACCCACACCGTGGATATCGACTACGGCAAGATCAAGATGTATGTCGGTAACTACGACTTCTGGTACGAGTCCTCCCAGATGGTCCAGGCCATGATCCGCAACAAGAACAAGCGCAATCAGGAAAAGATCGAAGAGCTGCAGCTGTTCATCCAGCGCTTCTCCGCCAACAAGTCCAAGGCCAAGCAGGCTACCGCCCGCCGTAAGCTGCTGGACAAGCTGACCGTTGAGGAAATGCCCTGCTCCACCCGCCGCTATCCCTTCGTGGGCTTCATGCCTGAGCGTGAACTGGGCAAGGATATCCTGACCGTCAAGGACGTCTCCGTCACCGTGGACGGCGAAAAGCTGCTGGACAAGGTCTACTTCTCCGTCGGCAAGAACGACAAGATCGCCTTCGTCGGCGAAAACGAGAAGGCACAGACCGCTCTGATGCAGATCCTGATGGGCGAGCTGGAGCCCGACGAAGGCTCCATCAAGTGGGGCATCTCCACCATCCGCTCCTACCTGCCCAAGGACAACTCCGCTTACTTTGAAGGCAACACCATGGAACTGGTGGACTGGCTGCGCCAGTACTCCGCCAAGAAGGACGATGTCTACCTGCGCGGCTTCCTGGGCCGGATGCTCTTCGGCAACGATGACGTCTTCAAGCAGGTCAATGTCCTCTCCGGCGGTGAGAAGGTCCGCTGCATGCTCAGCAAGATGATGCTCTCCGGCGCCAATGTCGTTCTGCTGGACCAGCCCACCAACCATCTGGACATGGAATCCATTCAGGCCGTCAACAAGGGCCTGGAAGCCTTCAACGGCGTTGTGCTGCTGGCTTCCCATGACCACGAGATGCTGGAATCCACCTGTAACCGCGTGATCGCCTTCCAGCCCGACGGCACCATCGTGGACCGCTACGGAACTTACGATGAGTACCTGTACTGGATGGAGCAGCAGAAACAGAAAGGTTAATCAATATGGAAAAAATCTTAGATATCATCACTGCGAAAATGCAGGCCGCTTTTGAGGCAGCGGGCTATGATGCATCCTTCGGCCGGGTCAATGTTTCCAACCGCCCCGACCTGTGCGAGTATCAGTGCAACGGTGCCCTGGCCGCTGCCAAGCAGTATAAATGCGCACCCATCCAGATCGCCAACGCCGTGGTTGCTCAGCTGGACGCCTCCGACTACGACATGGTCGAAGCCGTCATGCCCGGCTTCATCAACCTGAAGCTCAGCGGCTCTTTCCTCGAAAAGTATCTGGAGGAAATGCGCACCGCCGAAGATTTTGGCGTTGCCAAGATCGGCGCCGGCAAGACCATCGTGGTGGACTACGGTGGAGCCAACGTGGCAAAGCCCCTGCACATCGGTCATCTGCGCCCCGCTATCATCGGCGAAGCCATGAAGCGGCTGTACAAGTTCCTGGGCTACAATACCATCGGCGATGTGCACCTGGGCGACTGGGGCCTGCAGATGGGCCTGATCATCGCAGAGCTCCAGGAGCGTCAGCCTGACCTGCCCTATTTCGACCCCGATTTCACCGGTGACTATCCCGCCGAATCTCCCTTCACCCTCTCCGAACTGGAAGAAATCTACCCCACCGCCTCCGGCAAGAAGAAGGACCCCGAATTTGCTGAGAAGGCTCACACCGCTACCT
The DNA here is from genome assembly GCA_017624715.1 of Oscillospiraceae bacterium. Classification (GTDB taxonomy): domain Bacteria; phylum Bacillota; class Clostridia; order Oscillospirales; family Oscillospiraceae; genus Faecousia. Next base: position 13,564 of record JAGAMN010000050.1, on the reverse strand, counting down.
ACGAGCTGCAGCAGGGCCGCCGGGGCTACCGGGCCATCTGGGATCACATCATGCGTATCTCTCTGGCCGACCTGCACCGGGTCTACGACGCTCTGGACGTCCACTTCGAGAAGTGGCTGGGTGAAAGCGACGCCGATCCCTACATTCCCGCCATGGTCGAGGATCTGAAAAACCGTGGTCTGGCAATCCTGAGTGAAGGCGCCTGGGTCGTTCCCGTTGCCGAGGAGACCGACAAGAAGGAAGTTCCTCCCATGATCCTGGTGAAGTCCGATGGCTCCGCCATCTACGCCACCACCGACCTGGCTACCCTGGTCCAGCGGACTCAGGACTGGAACCCCGACAAGGTCCTGTACGTCACTGACAAGCGTCAGAACCTGCACTTCGAGCAGGTATTCCGCGCTGCCCGGAAGTCCGGCATCGTCAAGGAGACCTGTGAGCTGGAGCACATCGGCTTCGGCACCATGAACGGCAAGGATGGCAAGCCCTTCAAGACCCGCGACGGCGGTGTTCTGCGGCTGGAACAGCTGGTCAAGGATATGACTGATTTCGTCCGCTCCAAGGTTGTGGAAAACAAGATCGTGGACGAATCCGAAGTTGAGGCAACCACCCAGAAGATTGCCCTGGCCGCGCTGAAATACGGCGATCTGAGCAACCAGCCCACCAAGGATTACAACTTCGATCTGGAGCGCTTCGCCGCCTTTGAGGGCAACACCGGCCCCTATATCCTCTACACCATCGTCCGCATCAAGTCCATCATCGGCAAGTACGGCGAGTACAAGCATCTGCCCATCCAGGCGCCCGCCAACGCTTACGCCAAGGATCTGATGCTCTCCATCACCAAGTTCGGCCCCGCCATGGAGTCCGCTCTGAAGTCCTCCGCACCCAACCTGATCTGTGCCTACATCTATGATCTGGCTGGCTGCGTCAACAAGTTCTACCACGAGACCCGCATTCTGGGCGAGGAGAACGAGGAACTGAAGGCAGGCTACATCGCCCTGATCGGCCTGGCAAAGGACATTCTGGAAACCTGTATCAACCTGCTGGGCTTCTCCGCCCCCGATAAGATGTAATCTTAAATCAAAAAATCCACCGTCTTTCGACGGTGGATTTTTTATCTACAGCAGCTTTTCCGCCCATTCAGCTTCCTTGAAGCCCGTCAGGACCAAATCGCCCTTGATAATCAGGGGCCGCTTCACCAGCATGCCGTCGGAGGCCAGCAGCTGCAGCTGCTCCTCCAGACTCATGGCAGGAAGCTTCTCCTTCAGGCCCATGGATTTATACAGCAGACCACTGGTGTTGAAAAACTTCTTCACCGGCAGGCCACTGCAGCGGACCCAGGCTTCCAGTTCCTCATAGGTCGGATTCTCTTCCTTGATATGTCGGTCGGTATAGGCAATGCCCTTCTCGTCCAGCCATTTCTTTGCCTTCTGGCAGGTGGTGCACTTGGGATACTGGATAAACAGCATAACGATTTCCCCCTTCGGTTCTTTTGTGCCTATCTTATCAGATTGCCGCAGCGAATGCAAGAGCCCTCATCTGCTGCAGATCACACCGCAGCCGATTTTTGTCCCGGCATTTCCTGCTGGCTGGGTATGAAAATCGTCCGGCCCGCTGTGAATAACTACAGTCTTTCCGATCACCTCCCGGAGGGTGAATCTGCCCGTCAACACCTGCATATATGCCCTTCCGCAAACGCACATCAGCGGCGGCAGATCCCCTGCATGATTCGGATGACTTTTTCCTTCCGGATTATAATGCCCACCGGTGTCAGAAAAACCCTCGCCACAGCATGATGTTCCCTCGTGAATATGAAGGGCAAAGAATCCGGTCTGCGACTGTGGAAGGCCGCAAATCTCAGCTTCAATCATAACGCCTTCCCCGGTTTTCCAGAACCGAACTGTGCCGTGCAGCGCACTTCCCTTTTCTCCGTGAATACAGGCTATCGCATCCGGTTTACAATTGTTCACTCTCAATTCCATACACCTCCAATTCAGCATATGCATCTAGGCAAAAACCGTCCATGCCCTTGGGCATGGACGGTTCACATCAATAATGGAAGTACTTATAGAATGTAGGATACTCACTCAAAAACTGCTGCAGATTTGTTCTGTAAGAAGAACCCGGGTCATTGATCGTGAAGGCAGAGGCAGCCAGGGAACTGCCCCCCGTAAAGCCCGTAATCACAACCCAATGCTGCTTTCCATAAGCATTCCGTGCACCAAAAAGCACCGGTTTTCCGGCCTTCAGAAGGTTATAAATGCTTTTTAAGTAACCGGACTCATTGGTGACAGTTGTGTAATGAGATGGCCAATAGACGCTCCCGTCAGAGGTATAGCGCAGCTGGGAAGCCATGGCATCCGGATAAACGGAGGAACCTGTCCGGTGGGACTCCATCATGGCAATGGCAGTGGTAGCGCAGCCGATTTGAGCAATGGTCCTGCCTGACTGCCCGATCAGAGTCCCCGCCCAACGGCTGTCCGTCTGTTTAAAGTTCGGAACCCACAGGGAAACCGCTCCGAATTGACCGGATAGATACCCGCTGCTGACATAACCGGTTTTTGTCCCATGGTACAGGATCCTGCTCCAGCCGGAGGAGGTGGACAGGACAATCACCGTCTGCCCCTTCGCCACGCTGCCTACTCTGGAATAATTCGTTCCTGGCCCGCTTCGAACATTCAGGGATGAAGTCTGGGTGGAAACGGTTGAGGGGCTGCCGGAAACCGGCGTGATGTAATCACTGTGACAATAGCCGTATTTCCCATTGGCGTATTCCACACGCCACCAGGAACCGGACCTTGAGATCAGTGTGACATAACTCCCCTTATTCACAGATGCCACCACGGCTGAAGCAGTGGAAGCGCCGCTTCGCACATTCAGGCGGCTGCCGGAGGTAGCCACAACGCCTGCCTGAGAATTCAGATCCGCAGCTTTGGCCGGAATGCAAAGCAAGGAAACCAGAATAAGCAAAAAACTGAAATTCAAAAGGAATCTTTTTGACATAACTCACCTCGTTTTCGTAGTTGCATATATGCGGTGTTATTATATCATAAAGAGATATTTTCCGGAACAGTCCAAATTATGTCAACCTGCCCATCAAATAGAAACCGATCCCCTTCATGCAATAACAGTTTCCTCCTGCACAACCTCCAGGCTCTGCAACAGAAGCAGCTAAAAGGCGCCTGAAATCACTCAGGCGCCCAAAATCGTTATTGAACGGTAATGACGATCAGATCTTCTGCAACCCAGTTATGGGAATAATGGGGAGTGAGCCAGACTTCATCTTCTGTGAAGTGCAGCAGCGGGAATTCATCGTAGAAATAAGTGATGTTGCCTTCCTCGTCTGGATCACCATACATACTGCTCCACTGGTTGATCTCATACTCATTTCCATCAGCATCATAGAACAGGTGTCCGAACAGCTGGTACATCGGCTCATCCTCTTCCCATGCAGCCCGGAACTTAACGACCCAACCACTTCCCTGCTTTCTGGCAGAATCAAACTCTGCGCCTTCAGGAAGCTCACCGTGCTCACCAGTAACCAGATTCAGATAAGTGGTCTCCATATCCTTACGCAGCCACTGGGCGCCTGTCATGACCAGTTTCAGGTGGTCGGCCTCATAGAAGTAGGTGCTCTCTGCCCGATAGGACACCATGGACGGAGAATCTGCGGAACCAGTAGATAGAATTCCGTTTGCTCCAGGCTCAAACCGCATACCCCAATCGGTTTCAATGTAGAAATCGAGCTTCTTCAGCCATGCGGTATTGTCTGCAGATTCTGCAATGTCCACTCTCATATGGGTGGGATATACCTCAATATCGGTAATGGTGATTGCCTGACCATCCAGGATCACTGTCTGATTAACCGGGAATACCTTACCGGTTGCAGTGAACCTGGGATCAAACTCCAGCAGAAAATCAAAATGAGCCAGATAATCGGGTTCTTCGTAAGGATCATCTGAGTAAATGTCATCAACTGCACGATCAGGAGCAACCTGTTCGTGTATGATGCCGTTGGTGTAAACATCCAGCTTGATCCGCAGACTAGCAGGTACATTGTCATCTACGAAATCAATGCTCAGGCAGCGCAGTTCACCATTCTCTAATCCAAATCCGGTACTGTGGTAGCTACAGGACGCAGGTCGGTCACCATCGGAGTTCAGGATTTCAGGATCTGCTTCGAGGGATTCATACTTGTCGGAATCCAGACGGTAGAAGACATTGACCTGTTTCTGATCGACGATGAGATATGCAACCTCTGCCGTGATGTCATTCTCGGTCTGGGACAGCTCCATGGTCTGCACATATTCGTTTTCCACTGCATCGGTCAACGATCTTGAGAAGGTCACCGCCTCAGCCAGTTCCCGCAGGACCGGGATCTGAGAACAGGCATAGGCCACCGGCGCGCAGAAGTTGACCAGCAGGACAAACACTGCAAAGCAGGCTGCCAATCCGACAACCGGGCGAACGATCATTTGGGCGGTTCTTTTTCTTTTCTTCTTATAGGCGCGATCCAAAGTCTCCTCCAGCCCGGGAGTGCATCTGTTCAGTTCCTCGATCATAGCCTCAAACTCATTTTTTCGATTCATGAAGACACCTCCTCTTCAAGTTCCAATCTCAGCAGCTGAAGCGCCTTTCTCTGGCGTGTCGCAACAGTTCCGGCAGGAATGTGTAACGTCTGGGCAGTTTCGGCTACGGTATAGCCTGCAAAGAATCGTAAGATGATGACATCCTTCAGATCCTTGGGCAGGCGCCGCAGCGCTTCTTTCAATGGCAGAGCGTCAAATTCTTCCGCTGCTGTTTCAGGCAGTTCATCCAGCGGATGATATCGTTTCTGTCTGCGAAGCTCGTTATAGCACTCATTGATCAGGATCCGGGTGATCCAGGTATCAAAGAATTCTATCTGACGGAGCTTCCACTTGCCGCACAGGGCCTTGTAGACTGCTTCATCCACGGCATCCATGGCCAGAGATTCGCTTCCCAGATAAGTAAGAGCGGTTTTATAGAGCTTGGTTCGGATGGATTCAACCCGTTTTGCAAATACTTCATTATTCACTGCCACTTCACCTCCTTGTACCCATTAGACGTTTGAAGATGGTGTTTTTATTTCAGGATTAGAATACTTTTAATAATTTCCGGACCAGTGTACCACACATTTCCTACCTAGTAAAGAATCTCCCCGAAACGACCCGCTGATCGACCAAAGGGATCCTATGATGATTATTTCATAATGCACAGCGAGACACATATGACACGCATATTCATATTCCAACAGGGTTTAACCAATTGAAATAATGATTTACGTCAAAAACCTTGACGCACAATGCAGAACACGATATAATATTGAAAAATATATTCAAGGGAACCAGCTGACTGTAGAGGATGTTGGTTCCCTTGTGTGTTTTTTAGGGCAAAATGAAGAGAAGGTAGAGAAACTGAAATCTTTTGTACAATGACAAGGGTATTGTTTATGACGAATAAGAAATTATCACTATCTACAACACAAATCATTATGCTGAGTTTCCTGGTCGTAATCCTCGTGGGAAGCCTGCTGCTATCCCTGCCGATAAGCTCTGCAGGCACAGATGCAGTACCTTATCTGGATGCTTTGTTTACTGCGACAACCGCTACCTGTGTGACCGGATTGGTCACGCTGCCCACCGTATCCACATGGAGCGTATTCGGTCAGGTCGTGATTCTCCTCCTGATCCAGATCGGCGGCCTCGGCGTTATTACGATCATGTCCGCATTGATGATTCTGCTCCATAAAAGAATGGGCATCGGCGACCGGCTCCTGCTTCAGGATGCCTTTAATCTGAACAGCCTGTCCGGTATTGTCCGGTTCGTGAAAAGGGTGATGGTGGGTACCTTCCTGGTGGAGGCTGTCGGCGCGCTGCTGTATATGGTTGTATTCGTCCCGGAATTTGGTGCAAAGGGAATCTGGATCTCGGTATTTACTTCTATTTCTGCCTTTTGCAATGCGGGAATCGATATTATTGCCGATAACAGCCTGTGCAACTATGCCGCCGATCCCATCATTAACGCTGTTACCAGCTTGCTGATCATTCTCGGCGGCATCGGCTATATCGTTTGGTGGGACGTGCTGCTGGTTTTGAGAAAAACGACATGGAAAAACTGCAGAATCTTCCGGAATCTCACCCTGCACAGCAAAATCGCTATCGTGACGACACTGATCCTGATCTTTGGCGGAGGAGTTCTGATATTACTTTTTGAGTATGCCAATCCTCTGACGATCGGGAATTTGTCTGTGTTTGACAAATTCCAGGTATCCCTGTTTCAGTCTGTGACAACAAGGACGGCAGGCTTCGCCACCATTCCCCAGCAGGATCTGACCAACGCAACCTCGATTCTGTGCATACTTCTCATGTTCATCGGCGGTTCTCCCGTGGGCACCGCAGGTGGTATCAAGACGGTGACGATTGCCGTTCTGGCGGTTTCCGCCCTTGCCACCATTCAGAACAAAAATGAAGTGTCCCTGTTTGACCGGAATATTTCCAAGCAGGCCATCAATAAGGCGGTTGCGGTTACCGCCATGTCCTTTGCCATCATGTTCACATCTACACTTTTACTTTCTGCTGTAACCAATGCAGACGCATTGGATATCCTCTATGAAACCGTCAGTGCTACGGCAACCGTAGGCCTGACCCGGGACCTGACCCCGTATCTGAATGCAGCGGGAAAAGTGATTATCATTGGCACGATGTATCTTGGAAGAGTAGGCCCCATCTCATTGGCACTTGCCTTAAATTCCAGTAAAAAGCATCGAAATATCATTAAAAACCCCACAGAAGAAATCAGTGTGGGGTAAAGGAGCAATATGAGTATGAATAAAACATATGCTGTGTTTGGTCTGGGAAGATATGGGATCGCCGTTGCCCGGGAGCTTGTAAGCAATGGTATGGAAGTAATTGCTGTCGATTCCGACGAGCGAATCGTCAATGCTGCCGCAGACGAACTGCCAATCTGCAAATGTGCGGATATCACCGATCCTGATGTAATCAAACAGCTTGGAATTTCCAGTGTGGATGTGGTGATCATTGCCATGGCAAACAATCTGGAGGCCAGTGTCATGGCCGTGACCCTCTGCAAGGAGATCGGTGTGGAAACCGTTATTGCCAAATGTGCCAATGAAATGCACCAGAAGATCCTCACCCGTGTGGGTGCGGACAAGGTCGTATTCCCGGAGAATGAGTCCGGCATCCGTCTGGCCAAGAATCTGCTCAGCTCCGGTTTTGTAGATATGATTTCTCTGGCAAAGAATGTATCCATGATCGAGTTGGATGTGAAGCCTGAATGGGTGGGCCAAAACCTGATTGAGCTGAATTTGCGCAAGAGGTATTCCGTCAATGTGGTGGCTGTTCGCAAAGGTGATATGGTCAGTGTGGATATTGACCCCCACGAAGCCCTGGACGAAAGCAGCAAGCTGATCGTCATTGCCAATACCGCAAAGCTTGCCAAGCTGAAATAATGATTTACGGTCCGCATTCTGCCACGGAATGCGGACTTGTCTTTTTATCTGTTATGTCAGAAAGAAACGAAAGCAGAGCATCGGATATGACAAAAGCTGGCTTGCATCACACAAGCCAGCTTTTTCATCTTTTTCACAGTATCAGACCATCACCACAAACTTTTCGGGCGCATCCTTTTCGTAATACACAGTTATTCTTTCGCCTTTTTACCGGACAACCTTTGGTCCACTGCACATATCTCTTTCCGGCGTCAGTCTGCCCAGCCGCATGATAAGAAAAGTGGATGATATGGGGACACCGGCATGGGCACGAACAGGTGTCGTATTGACCTTGAACCAGTCGGTAATTCCTTAATTCCTGCCATCCTTGACAGCAGCCTGACTTTCAGCCAGTTGTGCTGTCGGTATGGGTGGTTGTTCATTTTGTCACTTAGGTATCTGTTTTACAGCAAATACTTTTCTGCGTTGCGATGGTAAGCAGCGTATCTCCCAACTGCGTAAAAGCCACCCCCAACAAATTGATCTCATCCGCAGACCGATTGCAGGCGATAGCATTTGCCATTGCCGTGATGGATACTGTCAATTCGCACGGATTCATAGCATAATCACCTCCTATATCAGCATATGCTCCATTTCTCCCATGTGAAAGTCCGAAGTGACACCGCGCATACTGGTTAATGCGTTGGGATACGCTCCGGAAGATTATAATGAGCGCATACTTCCACAGAGAAGATGAGCTCGCCATCTTTTAAGGGCTGGTATTTCAAATCTCAGACAGAAGCAGTCAGACGTACCTGACACCCTGAGAGTATGCTTTTGACAGGACCTTGTCTTTTATTAAAAAGCGTGATTATGTCACAGAACTCTGAAATACTTCTTTGTATAATAATATCAATAATACTTGATTAATCAATTAAGGAGGCTCAATTATGAATTACAGCGCATTGATCCAGAACAGAAAATCCGTCCGTGCCTTCACGGATAAAAAGGTCCCCCACTCCGTCGCGCAGGAAATAAAGACATACTTTGAAACATCCGTCAAACGTCTGATCCCCGAACTGAAAACAGAGCTGTACCTTTTCTGCGATGATGTGAAGGCTATGCTGGAAGGTGCTGGCGGTTATAACCAGTTCCTGGTAGGCGCTCCCCAGTACCTGGTGCTTCTGTCCGCCAAGGATGAGTTGGCAGAGCTCAACGCAGGCTTCATTATGCAGGATCTCGTACTGAATCTGACGGATATGGATCTGAATACCTGCTGGATTACCTTCACCGACAGCGAGCTGGTCAAGGAATCCCTTGGTATTAAATCCGAATTGGATGTTGCTGCTGTTGTTGCTTTCGGTTACGGCATCAAGACCACCAAGCGTCTGCGTCTAAATATCAAGAGCATGTCCAATGTGGATGTGGTTGCCAAGCACCGCTATATGGAGCCCAAGCGCAGCATGTATGACATGGTCTTCCTGAACACCTGGGGCAATACCCACAAGCTGGACGACCACATCGGTTTCTTCGATGACATGCTGTGGGAAGCCTTCTATGCCGCAACCCTGGCCCCCAGCTATTTAAACAGGCAGGCTTACGGCTTTGTCATTCACGACGGTGCCATCAGCCTCGTTCGTCGTCCTGACGAGTACACTACCGACATCGACGGAAAGCTGAGCCTGGGCATCGCTCTTTTGCACTTCACCAGCGTTGCTGAAAACTGGGCAGGAAAGCTCCGCTGGAGCTTCGGAGAAAGCGCCGCAAAACTGCAGCTCCCGGAAGGTCATGAAGTAGTCGCCACCTGCGTTCTGTGAAATGGATTCAAATCAGACGCCCGGATATCCGGGCGTCTGGTTCTGTTTTTACCGAGAAGGGAGAGCCTCACCAATATTATCGGATGGAAGCGTCCGGTTTCCGGTCTTCCTCCAGCCAATGTGTTTTTCCGGCTCAGAAGACCCCGATAATCTCTCTCTTTTCCTCTGCTGTAAGTTTTAGTTTGTGCATAAAAATACCGCTTTAGGAGGATCATATCACTCAGAAGCCGCCCTTAATCATTGGCAGGCCAGATCGTGCTTGAACCACCCCAGAATTAACTGGCGAATTTCAATAAATCCGCAGCAGCTCTTATCCTGTGTTTTATAGGTGATTTTATCACAGAAGAATCACCTTCGTTCATGTATGCTATAAATACATAGACTACAAGGAGGTACTTAATATGAGACTGAAAGATAAAGTTGCGATCATCACCGGAGGCAGCCGTGGTATTGGCTATGCTACCGCAGATAAATTTCTGAAAGAAGGTGCTACCGTTATTCTGGCAGCAAGCTCTCAGTCTTCTGCTGACAAAGCGGTTGCGCAGTTGAAGGAAAAGTATCCTCAGGCAACTGTGGCAGGCATCAGCCCCAACCTGGCCAGCCTGGAATCTGTAAGAGAAGCGTTTCGGGAAGCTACCGGCAAATATGGATGCGTAGATATTCTGGTAAACAACGCAGGTGTATCCGAAAGCACGCCCTTTATGAGCTATACAGAGGAAACATTTGATAAGGTGATGGACCTGAATGTGAAGGGTGTGTTCAATGCCACCCGTGCAGCAAGTGAATGCATGATCGCCCGTGGCAGCGGCGTGATTCTCTCCACCTCTTCCATGGTCAGCATCTCCGGTCAGCCCAGCGGTTTTGCTTATCCCGCATCCAAGTTCGCGGTCAACGGCCTGACAGTTTCCCTTGCGCGGGAGTTGGGGCCAAAGGGCATCCGCGTCAACGCAGTTGCCCCCGGGATCACCGAAACCGACATGATGAAAGCCGTTCCCAAAGAGGTCATTGACCCTATGATCAAACAGATCCCTCTGCGCCGGCTGGGGCAGCCCGAAGATATTGCCAACGCATTCGTGTTCCTGGCTTCCGATGAGGCATCCTACATCACCGGCGTGGTACTGAGTGTAGACGGTATGGCACGAAGTTAATTATCCTCGATGTGCAGGATAGGGAAAGGGGTCTTTTGCGTCGTTAAGGTGAGACCATTACGTCAGGCACGATGCCGACAGACTGTGCTGAAACCGGAAAAGGCAGCGCAATCCTGCACCTACGGAGCTGACCGATAATCAGTACATCCGATTACACAGGGCGCTAACAGATTCATTGACAGACAGAGCCATTCGGTGTAATATATAATTGCAAATAAAAACCGGGAGGTTATAATTATGAAGGCTAAGTTCTACATTTGCCGCCATTGTGGCAACCTGATCGGTATGGTCAATGACTCCGGTGTACCTGTTGTCTGCTGCGGTCAGAAGATGGATGCCCTAATCCCCAACACGGTGGAAGCCAGCGGTGAGAAGCACCTGCCTTTGGTCACCGTGGAAAACGGCGCCATCAACGTCAATGTAGGCAGTGTGGACCATCCTATGATCCCCGAACACTACATCGAGTGGGTCTATGTTCAGACCGAAAATGGCGGTCAGCGCAAGGCTCTGAAGCCCGGCGATGCGCCCAATGTTTCTTTCTGCCTGGGCGACGACAAGGCCGTTTCCGTTTATGCCTACTGCAATCTCCACGGTCTGTGGATGACAGAAGTATAAGAACAGGATACTGCTGCCTGCTAACAATTGCAGGATTATGATCAAAACATCAATTGGAGGTAACACTTATGAAATATGTATGTGACGTTTGCGGCTGGGAATACGACGAAGAACTGGGGTATCCTGATGGCGGCATCGCTCCCGGCACCAAGTGGGAGGATGTTCCCGAGGATTTCGAATGCCCCCTGTGCTCTGTGGCGAAGGACATGTTCTCTGAAGCATAAACACCCAACATAAGCGGTGTGGCAATACGCCGCACCGCTTATTTCTATGGCACGAAAGATACAAAAGGAGTGCATAATTGATGAAACAGGAAATTCTAATTCGCAGTGTTATCGGAAGAGAAATTCTGGACCCCCGGGGAAATCCCACAGTAGAAGTCGATGTGCTTCTGGAAGATGGTACTATGGGCAGGGCTTCTGTCCCCTCCGGTGCATCCACCGGTATCTATGAGGCCTGCGAGCTGCGGGATGGTGATCCTTCCCGGTATCTGGGAAAAGGTGTCGCGCAGGCAGTAGAGAATGTGAACAACGAGATTGCCACTGCACTGGCTGGCAAAAATGTTCTGGAACAGGCGGCCATTGACCGACTGCTGATCGAGCTGGACGGAACACCCAACAAGAGCAGGCTGGGCGCCAACGCGATCCTCGGCACATCCCTTGCCTGTGCCAAAGCCGCGGCCGAAGCGCTGGGAATCGGCCTGTACCGTTACATAGGCGGCTCCAATGCCAACACACTCCCGGTTCCCATGATGAATATTCTCAATGGCGGTGCCCATGCTTCCAACAATGTGGATATCCAGGAATTCATGATCATGCCGGTATCCGCGCCCAATTGGAAAGAAGCGCTGCGCCGCTGTGCGGAAGTATTCCATACTCTCAAAATTGTACTGAAAGAGCACAGGATCCCAGTCACAGGTGTTGGCGATGAGGGTGGCTATGCACCCATGCTGAAGAAGGATGAGGACGCCCTGACCATGATCGTCGCTGCCATTGAAAAGGCCGGCTACCTTCCGGGAGAAGACTTTATGATCGCCATCGACGCTGCATCCTCTGAGTGGTATGATGAAAGTATCGATGCCTATCGTCTTCCCAAGGCGGGAAAGCTCTTGACGAAGCAGCAGCTGGTGAAAATGTGGCAGCGTTTCGCCGATAAGTACCCCATCATTTCCCTGGAGGATGGTATGGGAGAAACCGACTGGGAAGGCTGGGCCATGCTGACGAAAGCCATTGGCGGCCGTGTCCAGCTGGTGGGCGATGACCTGTTTGTGACCAACACCAAGCGGCTGGCACAGGGGATCGCCCGGAATGTAGGCAATTCCATCCTGATCAAGGTCAACCAGATCGGAACCCTGACCGAAACATTGGAAGCTATCCAGATGGCCAATCGTGCAGGCTACACTGCCATTGTGTCCCACCGTTCCGGTGAGACGGAGGATACCATCATTGCGGATATCGCCGTCGCGGTCAATGCGGGACAAATCAAAACCGGTGCACCAAGCCGCAGTGACCGGGTAGCAAAGTACAACCAACTTCTGCGGATCGAAGAAGAATTGGGGCCTGTCGCTCAGTATCTGGGTAAAAAAGCATTCTTTAATCTGAAATAATGGATATAAAAACCACAACCCACCGGTGAAGTGACCGCAAAAGTTTGAAGATTATTTCCAACATAAATTGTTCAAGCAGCTAAGGGGCTTGCTGTCTGTGAATCGCAGGCGGCAAGCCCTTTAAGTATGCCTTGATACAACTGTTGTCATCGTAAGCTACGTATTCAATCAGTTCCTGACTGAAGTATTCCATCTATAATACCATCTGAAAATATAAAAGCCAGAGTATCCGAGAGCATTGCGCCCTCCTGACACCCCGGCCTGTCTTAAAAATAAATTGATCTATTCTGAAAGCACATAAAAAACAGTGCTCTTTTTTCTGGAATTTACCAAAAATCAAAATAGCACCGTCAGTTTCGCTTTTGATTCGTACTCACATTTTAATCCTAATGCTCTAACATAACCGGAACGAAAATGCTGGTAAAACAGAAAATACACACTCTATAACCAACTTTTCGGAGTTGATATCTAAAGTGTGTATTAACTATGTGTCCCTTGCACACTTTAGATATCCATTTGTTGGACTCGCTTTTCTGCGGAAAAGCCACAGCGGTTGCAAGTGTCCACCGGACACTTGCTAAGAGCCGCCTTTCGAATCCAACAAGAAAAGAAATACAGAGTAGCAAATGCTACTCTGTATTTCTTGGCTCCCCTTGTTGGACTCGAACCAACGACCTGCGGATTAACAGTCCGTCGCTCTACCGACTGAGCTAAAGAGGAATATTTGTGTTGGCATTACCTATCTTCCCGGGCAGTCACCCGCCAAGTATTGTCGGCGCTTATGAGCTTAACTTCTGTGTTCGGGATGGGAACAGGTGGACACTCATCGCAATCAATACCAACTATATGGATGACGTTTTCGCCATCTTTTTGAACCTCAAGGATTGTATCACACTTCGAAGAGTTTGTCAAC
>JAGAMN010000049.1 GCA_017624715.1 Oscillospiraceae bacterium | reverse complement strand
TTGTTTTAGCTGCGTGCTGTTGCCGATCACGCCAATATCATTTGTAATATTACTGTTAAGTGTGAGCCCTTTTTCAAAGGCAACGCTTTCAAACGGAAGCGCTTCGCCGGCAACAAGACGGCTGAAATTGATGTGCTCCATCTGCGGTGTTACGTTCTCGGTTCTGGCAAGGTCTAAAAGTTGCCCGACCAGCATTCTCATTCGTTCATTTTCGTACTGAATATTTTGAAGCCACTGGTTGTCGCCAATCTCACGAGACAACAGCTCTGCATTGGCGTTGACCACCGATACCGGCGTTTTCAGTTCGTGACCTGCATCGGAGATAAACTGTTTTTGCTTTTGATAGCTTCCTTCCAAAGGATTCACAATCTTTCTTGCAAGATACACTGACAGGAAGAAGAACAAAACAAGAGCAACACCGCCGAAGATCAGTGTATAGTGAAGCAAGGTCATGGCACTTTCATTGATAACGGTATTGTCCATAAAAACAACAAGGGTATATCCGCCCTTATCTGCCTTCAAAAATGCAAGATTGTTTTCTGTTCCGTTGTGATTCTCGCCTTTTATGATTTGCTTTGCCAATCGTTCCAAGTCGGCATCGGTATGTACTGTTGGCGTTTCGTTTTTAATTTCCAGCACCTTGCCGTCATAGGAAACAGCTACGGTATAGAAGGTAGTTAATTGGAATTTAGGCGATTCCGGATTAAAGCCCGGCTTAAAATTTTGATTTCCACCGGGTGCCGGTCTGTTCGGCGGCATCATTTCTCCAAACGAATTTGGTAGATTGTACATCTGCGCGTGTGCTTGAAGCATTTCCTGGTTCTGCTTTGACATTTCAAAATAACTGGACGCATAAATAACACCGAGTGTTCCAACCCACAAAAGCACCAAAATAGACATTATAGCTGCAACGATTTTTCTTCGTGATTTCTTAAACATCGTCACACCTCAATTCATATCCAATGCCCCGCACCGCCTTGATTTCGGTTTTGGCTTCCACAAAGGCGAGCTTTTTACGGGTAAAGGACATATATACTTCCACGTTGTTGTATTCGGCCTGGCTCTCGAACCCCCAAATCTTCACCGCCAACTGCTCGCGAGTTAAAACCTGACCGCCATTTGCAATTAAGTATTCAAGAATATGGTATTCCTTTTCACTAAGCCTCACACTTTGACCGCTCGTAATGCAAGACAACATCAGTGTAGTTGTATCCAGAGTAATATCTCCAAAGGAAAGAAGGCCATCCGTAGTGCCAAGCGTTCGTCTGCCCAGCGCACGAAGCCGTGCAAGGAGCTCCTTTGTCATAAAGGGCTTTGTTAAGTAATCGTCTGCACCGCTATCAAGACCCATAACTTTATCATCAAGCTCAGCTTTAGCGGTTAGCATCAAGATTGGTATTGCAATCCCTTGACTGCGGGCACGCTTTGCAATCTCATATCCGTTCATTCCGGGGAGCATAACATCAAGAATAACAATGTCATAAATATTGCTTTCGATGGCAGCTAAGCCATCAATACCATTATCATAATGGTCTACTTCATATTTTTCAAGACGCAGGATCTCACACAATGCCTGTGCCATTCTTTTTTCATCTTCTACAAGCAACAATCGCATATTGTCACCTCCGTTTTATATTATTATACCATAAAAGATTGAAGAATTATTGAACAAATTTAAACCAAAAATCGTTCTTGAAAGAATATTAGGCTTATATCCTGCAGATAAACGAAGGTAAGCCTTCTCATATACCACAAGTCAATTCTTCTTCAACAGTTACTCCTATAATTATATTGCACTTTATAATTTAGGAGAAGTCACCATGCACAGAGCAATCAGCAACTACAAGATCACCAAACGAAAAGACGGACGCTATTATGTCCGTCTGCAGGACGTAGGTGAGATCACCCACATTTATGGAAAGACAAAGGCAGAGGTTCAGGGAAAGCTGGAAATTAAGCTAGAGGAATTGAATACGCTGAATCGCCGGCGAACGGAACAGGCCTTCCCTACCCGAAACATCACGTTGGCAAACTGGGCGCATTTATGTCTGAATACCTTTTGCGCTTTCTTAAATCCGCGGCACATTTTACGCCACTTATGCAGGAAATGTGTTATTTCTATTGAAAATAGTGGGCCAATGTGATACAATCCGGTGTATATAAGGTGTATATGGAAACACCGGGGTGCCAAAAAACCTTGATAAATAAAGGATTTTTAAGGAGATAGAAGAAGAAATGAAATTAGGTATCGGCGCTGAAGCTACCGATTCCATATTTCAATGTATCTCCACAAATGCCGATATAGCTTGATAAACACTAGATTTTCCAATATTTCTAAAGCACATAAGTCCATGCATCTCTATGCCTTTCCATGCGAAAATGGCGTAAAATTGGCGTAAAATGGCGTAGAGAAAATCAGCGGACAGCCTGCGAAAAACTGCATATTGCTACAATAATCAACCCCCCGCCTTTGTACCGTTTCGTACAAAGGCGGGGGGATAATTTTATCCAAATTTCAAGAACTGTTCCGCATAATTTCTGGCGCTTGTATTGCGCGTATAGACCACATGGAATGGGTGTGGCTCTGTGATCCCCTCAACGGTGAAAGAGCCAATGTCATCCTCATGAGCAACGACAGAATGGTACAGAAAACTAATTCCAATACCACCTGCAACCAGTGCCTTGATAGAAACGAAGCTGCTGATACAAACTTCTCTGGAAAAGTCACTCAGTTCGTAGCCGGACGCTGTCAGGCGCTCCTCGAAAATACGGCGTGTGCCGGATCCTTCTTCCCGAACAATAATGGTCTGCTTCAACAATTCCTCGATGGATACAGACTTCCCACATAAGTGGCTGTCCTTGGCGCAGATCCCCACAAACGGTTCCATTCGGAGTAAATAGGAATCGTACTTGGTTTTGCTGAAATTACCCTCAATTACCGCAAAATCCAGTTGGTTCTCGTCCAGCATTTGCAGCAGGTGCTTGGTGTTATCCACAACAAGGGAAAGCTCGTGACAGGGATCTCTGAGATAGTCCTTTATGGCATCGATCAGCACATAGTCGCCGATCGTCTTGGTAGCGCCGATCCGCAGCTTCAGCCGCCGCTTGTCCTTAATCGCCAATTGCAGTTCCTCAAACTGATATTGCTGAGAAATGGCATACCGCTCCAAAAGCAGACACTCCTCTGTTTTGTGGAGCATGTGTCCATCGTAGTGGAACAGTTTCGTTTGCAATGCCTGCTCCAAAGACTGTATCTGCTTGGTAACAGCCGGTTGGGAAAGATGCAGCCGCTCTGCTGCAAGACGGTAGTTCATAGTCTGACAGAGCACAAGAAAGGTATGTAGCTTTGAATCCATATGCACCACTCCAATAACTTTTCAGAATAGCCACATTCTTTATAATAACTTCATTTTATCACATATTGATGGTAAAATAAAGAAAAACTTCAAAGGAGAACCGAAATGAATCCGAAAACCAAAGATCGCCTGCTGTTTCTGCTGGGTGTCGCCATCTGCTTTGCAGTGGCAGGGATATCCGTCTTACTGGAAGAACTGATCCCCGGTGGCCTGCTGGGCGCGTCCATTATCGCCTTGTTTATGGGTACGATCATCAATAGCTTTTTCCATCCCGTATGGATAAAACCTGCGCTGAAATTTACATCCAAGCGAATTCTGAAAGCCGCCATTGTGCTTTTAGGTGCATCTCTTTCTGTGGGCACCATTATGTCCGTCGGTAAGATGACTTTTTTCGTGATGCTGTTCACCTTTGCTATGTGCTTTGGCGCAGGCTACTTTATTCGCAAGCTGTTTGGCCTGAACTGGAAACTGAGCAACCTAATTTCCGCAGGTACAGGCATCTGCGGTGGCTCTGCTGTGGCAGCTATTGCGCCAGTGATCGATGCTGACGACAAGGATATTGCCTTTGCCATGTCCTCCACCTTCCTGTTTGATATGGTGATGATCGCACTGTATCCTCTGATGGGCAAAGCGTTGGGAATGTCTGATATCGCCTACGGCATTTGGGCAGGTACTTCCGTAAACGATACTGCCAGCGTGGTAGCTTCCGGCTATGCTTTCTCTGAGGCTGCAGGCGATTTCGCAACCATGGTCAAGCTGACCCGTACCATTGCTATCATCCCCACGGTGCTGGTATTTGCCTGGATCGGTGTGCGTATGAAGAAGAAGGAAATGCAAGCTACAGGTGGCGGTAATAAAGTGAACATGATGAAGATCATCCCTTGGTTCATTGGTGGCTTTTTACTGCTGGCCATCTTTAACAGCGTGGGCTTCATTCCTGCGGCTGTATCCGGTGTCATGAAAACCGTCAGTAAATTCCTGATGGTTACGGCTCTGGCAGCTATTGGCTTGAACACCAGCCTGCTGGACTTCAAGAAGGCCGGTCTGAAACCTATGTTCTACGGCATTACGATCGACACCCTGGTTACACTCACTGCGCTGGCGGTTATTTGGTGTATGGGCCTAATGTAATATCCCTATTAAAACGGTGGCAGAGAGCACACAACTCTTTGCCACCGTTCAATATTTCATTAGGAATCATTTAATATACAATTCTGAAATAATCCAAATACGCCTTAAAGCGGTCTTGGGCGGTGAGGCAGGTGTCCATAAGGAAGCCTTTTTCGTGGTCCCATTCTTTGAGGCCGCGGTAGTAGAATAATTTCAGATTATCCTCGATGATGAAGGGCACAATATTATGCTTCAGGCATTCCTTAAAAAGGATCAGGCGACCTACGCGACCGTTTCCGTCCTGGAAGGGATGGATACGTTCAAAGGCCACATGGAAGGCTACGATGTCCTCAAAGGTCTTAGAGGGCAAAGCATTATACTCTGCCAGTAGTTTGCGAATCTCATCAGCAACATTCTCCGGCAATGTAGTATCGTTACCACCTACCTCATTAGGCAACTTTTTGTACTCCCCTACTGCAAACCAATCCTTGCGGCTGTCGCTGGTTCCGGTTTTCAATACGAAATGCAGTTCCTTAATGAACTTCTCCGTCAACGCAGAGCCGGCCTGGTCGATCACCATATCGATGCAGCGGAAGTGATTAGATGTCTCGATCACATCGTCCACATTCACAGACTCATTCTCAAAACCGATGGTATTGGTCTCAAAGATATAACGCGTTTGATCGTGTGTAAGCCGACTACCTTCAATATGGTTAGAATTATATGTCAGCTCGATCTGCACCTTATGGTAGATACCACCGGTCATTTTAGCCGTTTTCTGCTCCCGCAGAATCTGCAGTAACGTGGGTATATCGCTTTTCTTGTTCGCACGCTCCGGCTTCTGTTCGTCTTCCGGAATGTACCAAGTTTTGCCGATAAGCTTGGCATTGGGAATTCTGCCGTGGGCACAGTAATTTCGCACACTTCGTTCAGAAAGTCCCCATTTTTCAGCCACTTTTACGACAGATATATATTCCATAGTTACCTCCCGGCAAGTTTTCTTGACTGTATTATACCACATTATCGGCAAAATATCAATATATATTTCATAGTTGTTAAATGTTTATTGCCGGTAATTCAACTCACTGTATTGCACAAAAATACACCTACCAATAAAATGCGGCAATCAAAAAGCTGACTTGCAAATAAGCAAGCCAGCTTTTTGTTATTTCCACTTTTCAATCAAATTCCGGATCTGAGAGGCAAGCTTTGCGTTGTCCTTATTGGTGCGGCCTTTGCAGGTTTTGACAAAGGCGAGGAGTGCTTCTGCGGCTGCCAGCAGATCGCCGTATACCGCACGTGCTCGGGCAGAGCCTTTTGTTATCTCTTCCCTACGGATGGGCTTGGAGTCCGCAAACACCGTCATTCTGCCAGTTATCAGATCGTATTCCGTGCCACTGTATGGAGCATCTGCGTGGTATCCCATCTGAGTCAGCAGTTTCTGGAAGATCATGCAGGCTGCGTCATCACCGTGATTGACAAACACCATCTGAGGCTTTTCCTTGAATCCGGCAAGCCATCGGATCAGGCCTGCCTGATCTGCATGACCGCTGGTGCCGTGGAGCGCAGCAATCTCTGCATTGACAGTAATATCCTCACCAAACAGCCGGACATACTGTGCACCGTCCTGCAGCTTTCTGCCAAGAGAACCCTCCGCCTGATAACCAACAAAGAGAATGGTGTTTTCCTCACCCCAAAGGTTGTGCTTCAAATGATGCCGGATGCGACCTGCCTCGCACATACCACTGGCAGAAAGGATCACCTTGGGCCGTTTGTCAAAATTGATTTGCTTGGATTCATCACTCGTTACGGACAGACAAATATCGTCAAACCAAATGGGGTTGATCCCTTGTTTGACAAGTGCTGCGGTTTCTTCATCGAAGCAGCTTTGGTCACACTGCAGGAAGATTCCCGTTGCTTCCACTGCCAGAGGACTGTCTACATATACTGGGAATCCATTATGGCCTTTGACCATGCCTTCCTGCTTAATCTGCCTGATGGCATAGAGCATCTCCTGTGTTCTTCCTACCGCAAAGGAGGGAATCACCACGTTACCGCCCCGGTCAAGGGTGCGCTGAATAATCTCAGCCAACTCACCAACGGTATTGCCGGGCTTTTCGTGGAGACGGTTTCCGTAGGTAGATTCCAAAACAAGATAGTCTGTTTCTTCCACCGGCAGAGGATCTTTGATTAACGGCTGGTTAATATTACCCACATCACCGGAAAAAACAATTTTTTTGGTAATGCCATCTTCCGTTAGCCACAGCTCGATGCAGGCAGAGCCCAGCAGGTGTCCAATGTCGGAAAAACGGACAACGATGCCTTCTTCTGCCTGGATCACCTGACCGTATTCGCAGGGACGAAAACGGGAGATAGCACCGATTGCATCTGCCATTGCATAGACTGGCGTAACCAAATCATCACCGGCACGCTGCGCTTTCCGATTTTGCCACTCTGCTTCCGCTTCCTGAATGTGGGCAGAATCCCGCAGCATAATATTGCATAGGTCGCAGGTAGTGGAGGTCGCATAAATACTGCCCCGGAAACCGTCCTTATATAACTTCGGTAACATACCGGAGTGGTCAATGTGGGCATGGGTCAGAAAAACTGCTTCGATGGTATTGGCAGGCACAGGGATCGGCACATTCTCAAATACGTCGATCCCTTGCTCCATACCGCAGTCCACCAGGTACTTCTTGCCGCACACTTCCAACAATGTGCAACTGCCTGTTACCTCATGGGTTGCTCCGATAAATTGAATTTTCATAGAGGTTCACCCCTTTCATATTTATTATATCAAAACACAGATAACTTTTGAAGATAAAGTGTAAATAATCAACGGACCACCTCAAACCCAAGGTGGTCCGTGTAACTTTCCTTATTCCACCTTCAGCATCCGGTATCCGATGCCGATATGGGTTTGGATATACTGGGTCTGAGAATCCTTCTCCAGCTTCTTGCGCAGGGTTGCCATATGCACCCGCAAAGATGCCATATCACTTTCCCAGGAGCTGCCCCAGATCTTATTGGTCAAATAGGTGTGGGTCAGCACTTTGCCTGCGTCCTTTGCAAGCAGGCAAAGAAGCTTATACTCTGTGGGTGTCAGCTTCAGCTCCTCACCATTTAGGAAAGCACAGCCTGCGGCATAATCCACCGTCAATTTACCGTTGTGGAATACGGAATCGCCAGGCTTACCTTCAACGGTTGTAATTCGGCGCTGCGCGACCCGGAGACGAGCCAGCAGTTCCGTAACAGAAAATGGCTTTGTCAGATAATCGTCCGCGCCGGCATCCAGTGCTCCAACCTTATCCCCATCCTCGCTCCGGGCAGAGATGACGATAATGGGCATCTGGGACCAGGAACGAATGCACTTAATGACTTCCACGCCGTCCAGATCCGGTAAGCCCAGATCCAGAAACACAATATCCGGCTGCTGGGTGGTTGCTGCTGCAATGGCGGCTTCACCGTTGGCTGCGGTTATGTAGGCATAGTTATTGGATTTTAAGGTGGTGGTGATCAGGTTGCGGACAGTAGAATCGTCCTCCACCACTAGGATCTTTGGATTATTCATGGACTTCCACCTCCCCGGATGGAATGGTAAATGTAAAGATTGTGCCCGTTGGTGTATTGTCGGATACGGTGATCTCGCCGCCGTGGGCAGTGATGATAGACTTGCAAAGGCTCAGTCCCAGGCCCAAGCTTCTGCGGCAGTCGGCAATGGGATTGCTGCCGCTGTAGAACATCTGGAAGACCTTTTCCTTTTCGCTGTCCGGAATGCCTGCGCCGTTATCAGCTACGGAGATCTCGGTGTGCCGCTCGTTCTGCTTTGTGTTGATGGTAATATGTGAGCCGGCAGGTGTATACTTGATGGCATTGTCCACCAGATTGATAATGACCTGAATGATCAGCCGGGCATCGCACCTGGCAAGGAGCAGTTCATTTTCGTGATGTACGGTAACGGTATGCTCTGTCTGCTTTCTGCTGATGTGTTGTAATGCCTCCGTGACGATCTCTTCTACCAAATGAGGTTGTTTTTGAAGCCGCATCCTGCCTTCTTCGATCTTGGTGACCGCCAGCAGATTCTCCACCAAATTGGTCAGCCACGCAGAATCGTCATAGATATCTCCGCACATCTGCCGAACCGTCTCTGTATCCAGCTTTTCCAAGTCTGAAAGCAGCATGCCGGCATTGCCGGATATGGAGGTCAAGGGTGTACGAAGATCGTGTGAAATGGAGCGCAGCAGATTTGCCCGCAGTTTTTCATTCTCTGCCTGTAGCTTCGCAGCTTCCTTTTCTTTGGCATTTCGGCTATTCTCCAGTGTCAAAGCGCACTCGCCAAGGATGGACAGCAGCACACTGTTCTCAAAGGCTTCCAGCGGTTCCGCACCCTCAATAACGACCGTTCCATAGATTCGGTCCTGCACCTTGATGGGATATCTCTGCGTGTCTTTATTGGCACTGGCGACAACACCGGGCAGCACAGCTGCTGTTCTGCCCAGCAGCTTGGATACCTGTGTGCGGCAAACCGATAAAACTTCCTCATCTGTCTGTGCTTTTTGCAAAAACTGATTGGTCTCCAGAAGCAGATTGGTGCGGTAGGCTGCCTGGGTGGATTGCTTTGTCTGTCCCTTCATCCGGTCTGTCATAGTGCCGACGGTTAAGGACGCAATGAGCATAATAAGGAAGGTCAGCGGCGCTCCATCCGCATATACACGCAGAGAGAACTGCGGATAGGTAAAGAAGAAATTGAATACCAGGACACTTCCAATGGCCGACAGTACATAGCTTGACCGGGTGGAAGTGACCATTGCCGTGAGCAGCACTGCCAGCAGGTAGATGGCAATGATATTTGCTTCGCT
>JAGAMN010000048.1 GCA_017624715.1 Oscillospiraceae bacterium | reverse complement strand
GAGGGCTCGATGACATAGGGAATATAGTGCTCGTTCTTCTCCTGGTCGTAGTACTCCAGGCTCTTGCCAGAGGCCTCCTGGTGGCGGCCCAGGTCATAATTGGTTCTGTCGGCAATGCCCCACAGTTCGCCCCAGCCGCTGCCGAAGGGGAACTGGTACTCGATATCGGTGGTAGCCCGGGAGTAGAAGGCCAGCTCAGCGGGATCGTGATCACGCAGGCGCAGAGATTCGTACTTGATGCCCAGGCTGGTCAGCCAATTCACGCAGAAGTCCTTCCAGTAGGCAAACCACTCCAGGTCGGTGCCGGGCTGGCAGAAGAATTCGCACTCCATCTGCTCGAACTCACGGGTACGGAAGGTGAAGTTGCCGGGGGTGATCTCGTTACGGAAGGCCTTACCCACCTGGCAAACGCCGAAGGGCAGCTTCTTACGGGTGGTGCGCTGAATGTTGGCGAAGTTTACGAAAATGCCCTGGGCGGTTTCGGGACGCAGATAGGCCACATTGGAGCTATCCTCGGTAACGCCGATCTTGGTCTGGAACATCAGGTTGAAGTTACGGATGGAGGTGAAGTGGTGCTTGCCGCAGTTGGGGCAAACCACATCCTCATGATCGGCGATGAAGTCGTTCATCTCGTCGGTGTTCATGGCATCCACATTGACGGCCTTGCCGCTTTCGGAAGCAGAGATCAGCTGGTCAGCACGCTGACGGGAGCCGCATCCCTTGCAGTCCACCAACGGATCGGAGAAAGAGCCCACGTGACCGGTGGTGACCCAGGTCTGGGGGTTCATAATGATGGCTGCATCCAGGCCCACATTGTATTCGGACTCCTGGACAAACTTCTTCAGCCACGCCTTCTTCACATTGTTCTTGAACTCCACGCCCAGAGGGCCGTAGTCCCAGGAGTTGGCCAGGCCGCCGTAAATCTCAGAACCGGCGTAGACATAGCCACGGTTCTTGCAGAGGTTTACGATCATATCCAGAGTCTTTTCGCTATTTTTCATGTGTATTTCCTCCAAAAATGGATGTTATTTCTTGTGCATATTATTATACAGATATTTTCGGGTAAATCAAGGGGGTTGGAACAGCAATTTGCAAGGTTTTCTACTTGCTCCCTCTCTGAGGGAGGCAAGGGTTTCTTACTCTTCCGCCACCAGGTCGGGGCCCAGGTCGGCGGCCATCAATTCATAGACCTGCTGGGCGATCTCAGTGGTGCCCAGGTCAGCATACTGCTGGGGGGTGATGACATCCAGCACAGAAAACTCTATATCGGTGCGCTTCAGGTGCAGCAGATTGGAAATGGCATCCTTGGTGTTTTTCATGGTGCAGACCACGATGGGCACTTCCGTCTTTTTGGCGATCTTAAATACACCGGGGCGGAAGTGATGGAGCTTCTTATCCTCATGGATATAGCCCTCGGGGAAGACGGCCACGGAAGCTTTATCCTCCCGGAGGATTTGGATGCACTTGACAATGGTCTTCAGAGCTTCCTTGTCGTTTTCCCGGTTGATAGGCTGGCAGAGCATCTTGTGCATGACCTTGCCCACGATGAACATGGACTGGTTTTCCCGCTTGGAAATAAAGGCCAGCTGCTTACCGCTGAACACCCGCAGCAGCACCACCGGGTCGGCAAGGCTCACATGGTTGCACACCAGCAGGAATCTTCCTTCCTTGGGCAGCTTTTCCATGCCCTTGGTAGTAATTTGCCAGCCCAAAGGACGCAATGCGGACTGTAAGTACAGCTCGATCGTCTTACGGTAGAGCTTGGAATCTTCCTTCTGTTCCTTTTTCAGATCCACCACCGATGCCAGCAGCAGCAAGAACAAAAAGGCCAAAACGATTCCCAGAACCACAAAGCCCAGCCAGGTAAGCGGCAACAGCCAAAGCCATGTCAGGCCAGCGGTGGGCAGGCAAATACCCAGCGCAGCAGCAAAAGACACTGCGATGATCACGCCAAGCAGCATACATATCCCTCCAAATTACACATATTGTTATTATTATACTCTTTTTCCCTCATTGTGACAAGAACTAAATTGTAAACCTTCAGTTTTTTTATATTGGGGCTAGAAATTATCGCCATTTATTGATATAATACTAAAGATTTGTATATTCACATATACATTACATCCCGAAAGGAAAGATAGAAATATGGGTTTAAGTGCACATGCCCCCTGGCTGGCATATTACGGCAACACGCCTGCCACCATCGATTACCCTCGCAAAACTATGCAACAGCTGGTAAAAGAGGCTGCCAGGCAATACCCCAACAACATTGCCTATGTATTCATGGGCAAGGAAACCACCTATTCTGCCTTTGCAGACCGCATCGACGCCGCTGCCAAGGGTCTTTACAACATGGGCATCCGCAAGGGTGACCGGGTGACCATTTGTATGGCTAACACCCCCCAGGCTGTGGATTGCTTCTACGCCCTGAACCGGATCGGTGCGATCCCCAACATGATTCACCCCCTGTCCGCTGCCAAGGAGATCGCATTCTACCTGAATGTGTCCCACAGCAAGGCAATCCTGACGCTGGATCAGTTCTACGGCAAGGTGGCTTCCATTATGCCGGAGGTCAAGGATCCCTGTCAGATCCTCATCGCCCGGATCCAGGACGAACTGCCCTTCCCTCTGAACATCCTGTTTCCTCTGACCAAGTCCGGCAAGGCAGGCAAGGGTCTGCCCAAAACCGGCTTTACCTTCTGGAATGACATGGTGGCTGCCGGCAAGAAGACCGAGCTGCCCGAGGACGACGGCAAGTTTGACGATTGCGGTGCGATCCTGTATTCCGGCGGTACTACCGGCACCAATAAGGGTATTATGCTCTCCAACCTGAACTTCAACGCCCTGGGTCTGCAGACCATCGCAGCCTCCGGCTTCGGCAGCGTTGCCGGCTGGAAGATGCTGTCCATTATGCCCGTGTTCCACGGCTTCGGCTTGGGCATCGGCATCCACACCGCACTGATCGGCGGCGCTACCTGTATTCTGATTCCCCAGTTCAGCGTCAAGGTCTACGCTGACACTCTAAGAAAGCAGAAGCCCAATATCATCCCCGGCGTGCCTACATTGTTTGAGGCCCTGCTCCGGGCAGAGGATCTGGAAAAGGAAGACCTGAGCTTCCTGAAGGGCATTTTCTCCGGCGGCGACAGCCTGAGCCCCGAGCTGAAGAAGAAGGTGGACGCATTCCTGAAAGCCCACAACTGCTCCGAGCAGATCCGGGAGGGCTTCGGTACCACCGAGTGCGTTACCGCATCCTGCCTGACCCCCAAAGATTATGCCCGCAGTGGCTCTATCGGCGTTCCCTTCCCCGATACCTACTACAAAGTGGTCAAGCCCGGTACTACCGAGGAAGTGGACGCCAACATCGAAGGCGAGATCTGCATTTCCGGTCCTACTGTTATGCTGGGTTATATGGACAACCCCGAGGAAACCGCCAGCACCCTGCGCAATCACGGCGACGGCCGTATCTGGCTGCACACCGGTGACTTGGGTCACATGGACAGCGACGGCTTCATTTATTTCCGTCAGCGGCTTAAGAGAATGATCGTCACCTCCGGTTACAATGTGTACCCCTCCCAACTGGAAAACATCATCGACAGCCATGAAAAGGTGCTGCTGTCCTGCGTCATCGGCATTAAGGACGAATATAAGGGCCAGCGGCTGAAGGCCTATGTGGTGCCCATGCCCGGCATTGAGCCCACCGAGGAGCTGCGCCAGGAGATCCTGAGCTATTTGGGTGAGCAGGTAGCAAAGTATGCTGCTCCCAAGGAGCTGGAATTCCGCACCGAACTTCCCAAGACCCTGGTTGGTAAAGTTGCTTACCGGGTACTGGAAGAAGAAGCCAACCGGGAGGCAGCACAGTGAAGCGCCGCATCTGGGAGCTGGATGCCTTCCGGGGTATCTGCATCATCGGTGTTGTGATCGTTCACCTCGTTTATGACCTGGTAGATCTGTACAAGATCATCGACTGGAAGTATCCCGATTGGTTTTGGTTTGTAAAGCAATGGGGCGGTGTACTGTTCCTGCTGCTGAGCGGCACTTGCATTACTTTGGGCAAACATCCTGTTCGCCGGGGCTTGATCGTGTTCGGCGCAGGCCTTGTGATCAGCATCGTCACCTGGGCAATGTATGCCTGGTTCAATTTCAACAAGGGTATTATCATCTATTTCGGTGTGCTCCACTGTTTGGGTGTTTGCATGCTGCTGTGGCCCATTTTCCGCAAGTTGCCCTGGTGGATTCTGCTGCCCATCGGTATCGGCCTGGCTTGGCTGGGTCTATACTTCAAGGGACTGACTGTAGAATCCCCTTACCTGTTCCCCATCGGTCTAACTGCCAAGCAATTTGCTTCTTCTGACTTCTTCCCCCTGCTGCCCCATTTCGGTTTCTTCCTGGTGGGCAGCGCAATCGGTAAGACTTTGTACCGCAAGAAAGAATCCCTCCTGCCCCAGCTGGACGGCAAGCCCGTGATCGGCTTCTTCCAGTGGTGCGGACGGCAATCTTTGTGGATCTATCTGATCCATCAGCCCATTCTCAACGGCATTTGTATGCTGCTGATGGAGCTGAAATAATCCCGTTTGGAGTTTTTATGATGAAATATTTGAAAAACCATATTTTGCCGCTGTTGGCGGTGGTGGGCGGTATAGCCGTGTTTTTCCTGCGGCTGAGCCACCTTGCCACCGTGGATAACAAGGGCCTTTTGGCCAGCGGCCATATCGCCGGGATCCTGGCGGGTGTTTTGACCCTGCTGATACCGGCTGTGCTTGCATGGCGGAGTGTGGTTTTGCCCAGGGAAAATACCTGCCGTTTTCCCGCATCGGTTATTGCCGCTGTGGGGTACGGTGCAGCTGCCCTGGGCATTTGTTACACCGCGGTTTCCCTGTTGCTGCATCAGCCGAATAACCTGGTGATGATCGCCGGTTTTGTTGGCATCGTGGCATCGGTGGCGCTGATTCTTTTGGCCACAGTGCGTTTTCAGGGACTTCGGGGAAATGTGGTGTACCACGGTGCGGTGTGCCTGTTCTTCATGCTGTGGCTGATTTGCCAATATCAGGCCTGGAGCTCCGAGCCCCAGCTGCAGCTGTACGGCTGCTCCCTTTTGGCTACAGTATGCCTGATGATCAGCGCTTATCACCGGGCTTGCTTTGACAGAAAGCTGGGCTCGCTGCGGATGTTCACATTCTTCCGCACCGCAAGCATCTTCTTCTGCCTGGCAGCGATCCCAGGCTCTGATTTTTGGCTTCTGTATCTGACAGGTGCGGTTTGGTCTTTGGCAGATCTTTTGAATCTGACCCAAAAGCCCCAGGAAGGTGGTTGCACCCATGGAGCTTCCTAAGTCTGTATGCAATTGCCTTTCCCGGCTGGAAGATGCCGGCTTCGCCTGCTATGCCGTAGGCGGCTGCGTGCGGGATTGGCTGCTGGGACTTGTGCCTCAGGACTATGATCTTTGTACCGCCGCCACCCCGGAGCAGATCCGGGCGGTGTTTGCCGGCGAAAAAATGGTGCTGGCAGGCCAAAAGCACGGCACGGTGGGTATTGTGACCGAGGGCGGTGTTGTGGAGATCACCACATTCCGCACCGAGGGGGATTACCGGGACAACCGGCATCCGGGCTGGGTAAAATTCGTAGAAGAAATCGAGGGTGATCTTGCCCGGCGGGATTTTACCGTAAACGCCATGGCCTGGTCGCCAAAGCGGGGGCTTTGCGATCCCTTTGGCGGTCAGCAGGATCTGAAAGATCGGGTTTTGCGGGCCGTTGGCGATCCTGCCACCCGATTCCGGGAAGACAGCCTGCGAATCCTGCGTGGTGTGCGTTTTGCGGTGCGCTATCAGCTGACCCCGGAGCCTAAAACCCTGGAAGCCATGACTGAGCTGGCGCCTTTGATGGGTAATTTGGCCCGGGAACGGGTTTTCGAAGAGTTATGTAAACTTCTGCCTTTGGTCAGTGCGGAGGATCTTAAGCGGTTTGTGCCGGTTCTGGCACAGGTCGTGCCGGATCTGAAGCCCATGGTGGGGTTTGATCAGCGCAGCCCCCACCATGCCTATGATGTATTTACCCACACGGCCCATGTGACTGCCGCTGTGCCCGGCGATCCGGCGCTGCGGTGGGCAGCGTTACTGCACGATGTGGGCAAAGTCCCCGCCTTTACCACCGACGAAACCGGTCGGGGTCACTTTTACGGTCACGCCCAGCAAAGCGCCCAAATGGCTGATGCTCTGCTGCGGCAATTGAAAGCCCCCACTGCCCTGCGAGAGCAGGTGGTGGAGCTGATTGATATGCACATGACCAAAATCCCGGCAGAGAAAAAGGTCGTCCGCCGCTGGCTCAGCAAGCTGGGTCTGGAGCGGCTGCGGAATCTCTGGTGCCTGCAAAAGGCGGACACCTCCAGCAAAGGCATCTGTAAGGATGATGAACTGCAGCATTTTGTGGAGCTTGACACCCTTTTGGAGGAAGTTTTGGCGGAAAACGCCTGTCTGCAAATTAAGGATCTGGCCATTGACGGCAAGGATCTGATGGATCTGGGCTATTCCGGCCCTGCCATCGGAAAAGCGTTGAATGCTCTGCTGGAGCAGGTTTTGGACGAACAAATCCCCAATGACCGCGCTGCCCTGCTGGCTGCGGTTGCGAAACGCTAATCCCCTCGCCTCCTTCCTTGCGGGAGGTGGCAAAAATCGCAGATTTTTGCTGGAGGGAGTTTAAACGCCCCCAGTCACGCTGCTCGCGTGACTGCCCCCTCGTCAGAGGGGGCCAAGGCCCACTATGATGAGGAGGTCATACCCATGAACATTGCCATTGTTACCGGAGCATCCTCCGGTATGGGACGGGAATTCGTCCTGCAGCTGAGTAACTATGTCCAGGTGGACGAAATCTGGGTCATTGCCCGACGGACTGCCGCCCTGGAATCTTTGGCAGAGGAAGTATCTGTCAAGATTCGTCCCATCGCCTTGGATCTGTTGGATGACAGCAGTTTTGAGACCTTTGCTGCTCTGCTGGAAGCAGAAAAGCCCAATGTCAAGCTGCTGGTCAACGCCGCCGGTTTCGGCAAATTCGGCGCTTACCACAAGGTCAGCACCGTTGACGACCGCCGGATGATCGACCTCAACTGCAAGGCGCTGCTGATGATGACCCGGCTGACCATCCCCTACATGGAAAAGGGCAGCCACATTCTGCAGCTGGACAGCCTGTCCGCCTTCCAGCCGGTGCCCTACATCACCACCTATGCCGCCACCAAGGCATTTGTGCTGAGCTACTCCCGGAGTTTGAACCGGGAACTGAAGCCCCAAGGCATCCGCTGCATGGCCATGAATCCCGGTTGGGTGAAGACCGAATTCTTTAACCACGCCTTCCAGACCAACGACGATGCAGAGGTTCGCTACTTCAACCATCTGTACGAGGCGAAAGATGTGGTGGCCACCGGTCTTAAGGATCTGTACAAGACCAAGAAGGACTACTCCGTCCACGGTCTGCCCATCAAATTCCAGGTGCTGCTGGTAAAGCTGGTTCCCCATCGGTTTGTGATGAGCATCTGGCTGAACCAGCAAAAGAAAGCCAAAAACAATCAGGGATTGACAACGGAGCCGAGAAAATGAAAAAAATACTGACATTATTTCTGCTGCTTTGTCTGCTGGTTGGCTGTCTGGGCTGCACCCAGCCTGCCGAGCCGCAGACACAAGGACAGTTTATCGTCCACTTTATTGACCTAGGCCAATCCGACAGCATTCTGCTGGAGTATGAAGGTCTATATGCCCTCATCGACGGCGGCTATGCCAACACCAGCGACAAGCTGATCGATTATCTGGAAGATGAGGGTGTGGAAGAACTGGAACTGGTGGTAGCAACCCACATGCACGGCGACCACATGGGCGGTCTGCCGGAGGTCCTTGCCACCTATCCCGTAAAGAACATTTGGCGCAGTCCTCAGACTTACTACTCCGAAATCTATGACCGTTTTCTGTACTATGCGGACCAGCAGGGTGTGGAAGTGGAGCGGCCCATCGTGGGGCAAACTTTTTTGTTCGGTGATGTATTGCTGGAGCTGCTGGGCCCTCTGGACAAGAGCTACGAGGATGTGAACAACTCCTCCCTGGTGATTATGGCTTCCTACGGCGAAAAGCGTTTCCTCTTCACCGGCGATATGCGCCACGAGGCAGAAAAGCAACTGGTGGAAATCGGCACTGACCTGAAAGCCGACGTGCTGAAGGTGGGGCACCACGGCAGCTATACCTCCACCAGTTATCTGTTCCTGCGGACGGTGCAGCCGGAATTTGCGGTGATCCAATGCGGTCGGAACAACGATTACGGCCACCCCCACAGCGAACCCATGTCCCGTCTGCGGGATGCGGATGTAGATATCTACCGCAACGATCTGCTGGGCACCATTATCGCCTATTGCGACGGCAAAAGTATTAATTTTTCCTGGGAATTTACCGACGCAGAACCGGAATATAACAGATGACAGGAGGGTCTGAAATATGGCAGTAAAAACGCCCCGGGACAAACGGGATGTAGGCAAGGTAGAACACATTTTCCGCCGGGTACTCCATGTGCTGGAGCTGCTGATTGCTGCACTGACCGTAGTGGTGCTGGTGATCTGCATCGGTGTTGAAATTTACAGAATGTGCACCGTGGATGCCTATTTTAGCGATCTAAACACCTTTTTGCATAATATTTTGACCATCGTTGTAGGTCTGGAGTTCGTCAGAATGCTCATTGATATGACCCCGGGCAACACCCTGGAGGTGCTGATCATGGCCACCGCCCGGCACATCATCATGAACCACAACGACCCGGTTACCCTGATGATCGGCATTTTCTGCATTGCAGGTCTGTTCGCCACCCGGCGTTTCCTGATCCGTAAGAGCGAAATGACCGAGGATCTGGTCGAACTGGACTAACCTCTTACATAAAAAACCAGCGTGCTTTTAGTGAAGTAGTCAATAGTTAGTAGACACAAAATTTCTTATGCCACCAGTTCTGTTCTGTACAGGACTGGTGGTTTTCCTTTTAGCTTGCGAACCGGTCGTTCGTTATTGAAATAATAGATTGCTTGTTCAATAGTGGCTCTC
>JAGAMN010000047.1 GCA_017624715.1 Oscillospiraceae bacterium | reverse complement strand
TCGGAAGGATTCTCGCCCAGACGGATGATGCCCAGAGTGGGGACAACGCCCTTCTCCCGCAGGGCAGCGGTACGGGTCTGCAGAGAGGCAACCAGAGCCTCGTTGACTTCCTTACCCAGCAATTTCTTGGCCATTTCTATTTCCTCCAGATATGTAGTGTAGGTGTCATTGCGAGGAGCAAAGCGACGCGTCAATCTCCAAAAGCTATAAATCATTGGGGGATTGCCACACCAGTGACATCGGTCACTGGTTCGCAATGACGGTAATTTTACTGACCGAAACCGGCCTTAACGGTGTTGAAGATCTCGTCGGCCATGGCGCAGTACTTATTCAGCATGCCGTTGGCCTTGGCGTTCATTTCCTCAGCGACTTCCCGGTTCTTCAGGCTCTTGGTGTTGATAAACACGTTCAGAGAAGCGGCCTGCAGAGCGGCCTTGCAGCAAACAGCGCCGCAGCCGGCATCGGAAACAGCCAGGCGGCTGCCCTTGGCGGCAAATACGCTGATGTACTCAATAGCCTCGCAGCACAGCTCCATGATGTGCATGGGGGTGGAGCAGGCGATGATGGTTGCTTCCTCCATGATCTGATCCCGGTTGGGGTCGTCCTTGGGGATGCCGTAGGCCTTGGCCAGGGGCAGGAAGTTGACTTCGTCGGCTTCCACCTGGTTCAGCAGCTCCGTCTGCAGTGCGTCGCACTTGGCCTTCAGGGCAATGATCTCAGCCTCAACCTCGGCGTACTTCTTCTTACCGACGGTCAGAGAGCCCACCATGTTACCCAGAGCGGTGCCGATAGCGCCAACCAGAGCAGCAGCGCCACCGCCGCCGGGGGCGGGAGCATCGGATGCCAGAACCGTGACAAACTCACGGCAGGATGCTAATGTCATATCCATGTTGTATAATCTCCTGAAATTATGTTGTAGGGCGGGGGTTTACTCCCGCCGTTTCAGTTCGGTTGTGTTCGCGGCGGGAGCAAGCCCCCGCCCTACATGAAGGGATAAATAATGCCACACAAGCACAGGCAGTTTCCTGCCTGTGCTTGAATGGAAATAGGAATTAGAACAGGCCGGAAACCTTACCGGTCTCGGTGTCCACATCAACGCGGCGGTATGCGGGGTCAGCAGCGGTACCGGGCATCATGGAGATGGTGCCGGCCATGGGGCACAGGAACTTAGCGCCGCCGTACTCCAGAATGTCGCGGACGGTCAGCTTCCAACCGGTGGGCACGCCCTTCTTGGTGGGATCGTCGGACAGGGACAGGTGGGTCTTAACCATCATGGTGCAGTAGTCAGCGTACTTGGGATCGGACTCGAAGCGCTGAGCCTTCTCCACAGCCAGGGGCTGCCAGATAACGCCGTCAGCACCGTAGACTTCCTTAGCGATCAGCTCAACGCGCTGACGCAGGGGCATCTCCAGATCGTACAGGAACTTGACTTCCACGGGATCCTCACAAGCCTCAACGACCACGCGGGCCAGCTCAGCAGCGCCTTCGCCGCCGTAACGCCAGTGGTTGGACTCGGCACAACGGACACCGCGCTCAGCACACATCTTCTTCAGCAGGGCGATCTCAGCGTCGGTATCAGTGTAGAAGCGGTTGATGCAGACAACGGGGTTGATGCCGGACTTCTTGATGGTGTTGACATGGTGGAACAGGTTGCAAGTACCCTTCTCCAGCAGCTCCAGGTTTTCTTCCTTGTACTCCTTGGGCAGGGGTGCGCCGGGAGTGACCTTGGGGCCGCCGCCGTGCATCTTCAGGGAGCGAACGGTAGCAACCAGAACGGAAACGTTGGGAGTCAGGCCGCTAAGACGGGTCTTAACGTTCCAGAACTTCTCGAAGCCGATGTCGGCAGCGAAGCCGGACTCGGTGACGTGGTAATCGAACAGCTTCAGAGCCAGGCGGTCAGCGATAACAGAGGACTGGCCGATAGCAATGTTAGCGAAGGGACCGGCGTGGATCAGCACGGGCTGATGCTCGACAGAGTAGCACATGGTGGGGTTGATAGCGTTACGCATCCAAGCGGTCATAGCGCCGGCAACATCCAGATCCTCACAGGTAACGGGCTCGCCGGTGCGGGAGTAAGCCACAACGATCTTGCCGATACGCTCGCGCAGGTCCTTCAGGTCCTTAGCAACAGCCAGGATAGCCATCAGCTCGGAACCGACAGCGATGCCGAACTTGCTCTCCATCATGAAGCCGTCCAGACGGCCGCCGATGCCGATGATGATGTTACGCAGGCTCTGTGCGCAGAAGTCGATGATCCAGCCCATCTCCACACGCTTGGGGTCGATGTCCAGACGCTTCAGGCCCTTCTTAGCCAGCCACTCATCGGTGTTGTTGCGCTCGTGCTGCATACGGGCAGTCAGAGCGACCATAGCCAGGTTGTGAGCGTTCATGATATCGTTGATATCGCCGGTCAGGCCCAGGGAGAACTCGGTCATGGGCATCAGCAGAGCGTTGCCGCCGCCAGCTGCGGTACCCTTAACGTTCATGGTGGGGCCGCCGGAGGGCTGACGCAGAGCGCCGCCGGCATTCTTGCCGATGTAGCCCAGGCCTTCGATCAGACCCAGAGAAACGGTGGACTTACCTTCACCGAAGGGGGTGGGGGTAACAGCGGTGACTTCGATGAACTTGCCGTCGGGCTTGTCCTTCAGACGGTTCATAACTTTGATAAAGTCGATCTTGGGGGTCTTGCCGTAGGGGATGATCTCCTCGGGCAGCAGGCCCAGCTTCTCGCGGAAGAATTCCACGGAGGGCAGGGACTTTTCGGCCTCTTCGGCGATCTGCCAGTCAGCGAACTTGGTGGGATCCAGCTTAGTGAAGCCCTTTTCGTCCACGTACTTGCCATTTTCGTCAAAAACGATTGCCATAGTAAGTTTCCTCCTTGTTTTAGGTGCCGCGGTGCGGCACAATGATTAATGTGTTTATGTTATACCACTGCAATATCAGCTGCATCCCGAATCAGGTGCATGACCTTGCTGGTGAGTACACTTTTGATGATTGCCTGTTCAAATTCGGCATCATAGTAGGGCTTGATCTGCTCAACAGTCATGTTGTTCTGCTTTGCAATCACAGCCAGGGCTTCACCGATCTCCTGCTCGGATGCGGTGAGATTTTCCAGCTCCACGATCTTATCCACAGTTGCCTGAGTCCGCAGGGCGACTTCGGCGGCAGAGGAGGCATCCTTGCGCAGGTCTTCTACAGTAGATTTCGTAAAGCTGCAGTACATATCCAGGGTCAGACCCTGGCGAGCCAGCTGTGCTTCCAGATTATGGATCTGCTCGGTGACAGCTGCTTCCAGAGCTTCCTCGGTAATGGTGAAGTCAAGTGTGGAAGCGGCCTGACGCAGGAGCTGATCCTGCAGATCCATCTCGCCCCGTTCGTCCACATAAGCCTGGAGGCTCTTGCCTAGCTCGGTGCGCATTTCCTCAAAGGTGTAGCAGCCACCGACCTCCTGAGCGAAGGTGTCGTCTAAGTCATAAGCGGTCTTCACACGGATCTGATGAATGGTGCAGTGGAACTCAGCTTCCTTACCAGCCAGGTTTTCCGCGTGGTATTCGGTGGGGAAGGTGACCTTAACGATAACCTTTTCACCGGGGACCTTGTCCACCAGCTGCTCTTCAAAACCGGGGATGAACATACCGCTACCCAGCACCAGGGTCTGGTTCTCGGCAGTGCCGCCTACAAACTGTTCGCCATCGCAGAAACCGGCATAGTCCAGGACGACTTCGTCTCCCACTTCCGTGGGACGGTCGTTGACCAGGGCGATCCGGGGATTAGACTCCCGCAGTTTTTCAATCTGGCGGTCGATTTCCTCGTCGGTGATGATGTGGCGGCTCATTTGGGCCTGCAGGCCCTTGTATGTAAAGCTCATAGCAGTGCTCCTTGGGGTAAAAATGAAAAAAGCAACCCGATTCTGCGGAATCGAATTGCCCAGACGGTCGGCTACTATAACATCACA
The DNA here is from genome assembly GCA_017624715.1 of Oscillospiraceae bacterium. GTDB lineage: Bacteria > Bacillota > Clostridia > Oscillospirales > Oscillospiraceae > Faecousia. The sequence continues at coordinate 31,286 of JAGAMN010000047.1, read as the reverse complement.
TTCCCCCGCAGTGCTCCGCGTAACCGTCAGTCGTGTGATGCCTTTCTTATTGTAACGCAACTCCTACTTTTTGTCAAGAATAAACGGTAATAAAAACCGGGATTGGGCAGACATTCTTCTTCTGCACCGGAAGTTGCACAAAATTAATTCGATAAATCCGTACCGAAAGAGAGTGTACCACTCTTTTTCGAAAATGTCAACCTCTTTTTTGACAAAAAACAGATATTTTTACAGAAATACGCCAGCCCGGCAGGAGTATAGATTTTAGTTGCAAAATGACGGAAAATTGGTTATGATATAAGTGTATCGAAATGTGCACGAAAGGGCGGTGACAATATGTTCCAGGGCTTCACCCCGGAAACGGTAGATTTTCTGTGGGGAATCCGGCTGAATAACAACCGGGAATGGTTTATGCAGAACAAAAAGCAATATGTCAAAGAGCTGTATGAGCCCATGAAGGCTTTGGGTGCGGCGCTGTTTCAGCCCTTTGTGGACAAGCCCGGTGAGCTGCTGAAGGTCAGCCGCATTTACCGGGATGCCCGGATGCACCATCCGCTGCCTTACAAGGAGAGCCTTTGGATCTGTATCCGGCAGGATGTGGAGTGGTGGGCAGAGAATCCCTGCCTGTTTTTTGAGATCAATCCTGAGGGCGTGGATTACGGTTTCTTTATCTGGCAGCCCCGGGTGGCGGTACTGAAGGAATTCCATCGGGATATTGCCGCAAGACCGGAACCCTTTTTGAAAATGATTGAAAAAGTGGAAAAGGACACGGGCATGACCATCACAGCGGAGAATTATAAGCGCCCGGAAAAAACCGACGATTCCCGCTTAGAGCGGTTCTTCGCCTGGAAAAAGGCCATCGGCTGTATCCGTCATGAGGATTTTGGACCGAATACCTTTACACCGGAGCTGGCAAGCAGAGTCAGCGGATTTTTTGATCAGCTGATACCGCTGTACGATTACTTTAACAAATTTAAGGTCTGAAAAGGAGAACGCCTATGAAAAAGACGATTTTTAAGGGAATGGCTACCGCCATCGTTACCCCCATGAAGGCGGATAAATCTGTGGATTATGAAGCCCTGGGCCGGTTCATCGAGTTTCAGATCGAAAACGGCATCAATGCCATTGTGGCAGTTGGTACCACCGGCGAAAGTGCTACTTTGGAGCCTTGGGAGCAGAAGGAAGTGATCCGTTTTACAGTGGAGCGGGTTGCCGGTCGGGTTCCGGTCATTGCGGGTGCCGGTACGAACAATACCCTCCATGTGCTGGAGTACACAAAGAATGCCTGTGAGGTTGGCGCTGATGCGATTTTGGTCGTGACCCCTTACTATAACAAAGCGACCCAGAACGGCTTGATCGCCCACTATACGGCGGTGGCGGATGCTTCCACCGTGCCGGTGATCGTTTATAATGTGCCTGGTCGTACAGGCTGCAATCTGCTGCCCCAGACGGTAGCCAAGCTGGCGGAGCACCCCAATATCGTTGGCATCAAGGAAGCCGCCGGCAATATGGCCCAGGTGGTGGAGCTGGCTGCCCTGTGCGGCGATAAGATCGACATCTACTCCGGCGAGGATGCTTTGAATGTGCCCATTATGGCAATGGGCGGCAAGGGCGCTATCAGCGTGCTGTCCAATGTGGTTCCTGCCAAGGCTGTGGAAATGACCGATGCAGCCCTGGCCGGTGATTACGAAAAAGCCGCTGCGCTGCAGTGCGAAATGCTGCCGCTGATCAAGGCACTCTTTAGCGAAGTCAACCCCATTCCTGCCAAGGCTGCGGTGGCGGCCATGGGCTTCGGTGAAGAAAATGTGAGAATGCCCTTGTCCCGGATGGAAGACGCGACTCGGGCAAAGCTGTATGAAGAGATGAGAAAGCAGGGAATCGACGTATGAGAGCGATTATTTGTGGCGCCAACGGCGCTATGGGTAAACTGATTTGCGGAATTTTAGGCGATGAAGTGGTGGGCCGTGTCAGCATCGACGGTGAAAACGGCGTACCCAAGACCTTTGCCGAGTTGGGCAATGTGAAGGCCGATGTGATCATCGACTTTTCCCACCACAGCGCGGTGGCAGAGGTGATTGCCTACGGTAAAAAGCAGGGCTGCGCCCTGGTGATCGGCACGACCGGACACACCCCCGAGGAGAAAGAACTGATCTACCAAGCAGCCAAGGAACTGCCGGTGTTCTTCTCCGGCAATATGAGCCTGGGCATTGCGGTGCTGTGCCGCTTGGCACGGCAGGCTGCCGCTTGTTTTCCCGATGCGGATATCGAGATCGTGGAAGTACATCACAACCGGAAGGTGGATGCTCCCAGCGGTACGGCCCACATGCTGTTTAACGCCATTCGTGAGGTTCGCCCTGAGGCTGTAGAGGCCTGCGGTCGGGCAGGGGAAGGCAAGCGCAAACAAAATGAGATCGGCATCGCTTCTCTGCGGATGGGCAATGTGGTGGGTATCCACGAGGTGCATATCTGCACCCCCAGCCAGACCCTGACCCTGCGGCATGAAGCCGGTAACCGGGCTATGCTTGCCGAAGGTGCGGTGGATGCCGCCCGGTTTATGGAAGGCAAGGCTGTGGGCTTCTACAACATGGATGACCTGCTGGGATAAGAGGAGAATAATGAAAGTTTGGTATATGAATGGCGCGGGTAATGATTTCATGGTGATCGATGCCCGTGGCCTGGAGTTGAATTTGAAATCCATGGCGGTGGAGTATTGTAAGCTCACCGGCGCTGACGGCTTTATGGCTGTTGATTATTCTGATGTGGCGGATTTCCGGCTTCACTTTTACAATTCCGACGGTTCCCGGGGCGAGATGTGCGGCAACGGAGCCCGGTGCATCTGCCGGTTCGCCTATGACAACGGCATCGCCGGAGAGGAAATGGTGGTGCAGACCGATGCCGGCCTGGTCCCCGGTTGGCGGCTGAACGAAAATCAGTATAAGGTGCAGCTGAACAAACCAAGTATTGTGGATTTGCATCGGAAAGAAGATGCGGCCTATGTGGAGTTGGGCGACCCTGGCGTTCCTCACGCGGTAAAGGAAATACCCGGCCTTACCTGGGAACAAGGCCCGGCGCTCTGGGAAATGGCCAGGGCGCTGCGATTCGATCCGGCTTTCCCCAAGGGAGCAAATGCCAATCTCTATGGCTGGTTGGATGAAACAACCGTGCGGATTTTGACTTTTGAACGGGGCGTAGAGGATTACACCCTGGCCTGCGGCACCGGCAGCGGCAGCGTGGCCGTTGCACTGTGGGCAGATGGCAAGCTCCCTGGGGGCTATCTGACGGTGAAAAACCGGGGCGGTGACCTGGCTGTGACGGTGATGGGCCGGGAGGGCAAGGTAGATAAGCTGTTCCTGGAAGGCCCTACTGAAGTTGTAAAGATCATGGAAGTATAAGAAAAAGCACAAGGTAAAAATGAATGCCTGCACAGACACTCAGTGGGTGTTGAGCAGGCATTTCTTTTATACAGCGACAGGAGGGCGAAAGGCTCCCTTGTGTAAAGGGAGCTGTCAGCGAAGCTGACTGAGGGATTGTTTTACAGCAGCGTCGATATAGAAAAAGGGAATTTGTAGTTATCAATCTAACATAATCTCTGCTTGTACTTTCTTGCTAAAGCTATGAAGCACAGTTTCATAAGCAAGATCTATCATATGCAAAAGCTCAGCATCCGGAAAATCTTTTAAATAGATAGTATTCCAATATGGCTGCTGTGCTGGCGGACAATGATATCCCCGAACTACTTTGTTAGGGTATATCTGTCGATAAAAATCTCCCACATCGGCGGTACACTTAAGTGTAATTTTGTAATCCCTTTCATATGGATAGAGTTGTGCGAATATTTTACCATTTAACTTGTAGCATATGGGAACTTCACCAAATGGGAGTGTTTCATATGCCTTATGCTTACTTAAGCAATATTCTTTAATATCTTCTGCTCTCATAATCCTATTATCCGATTATTTCTCTATAGTAGTGGTTTCCTGTCAACATATGCTTGAGAGATTCAAATTTGCATTCGCACAATTTCTCACACAAGGAAAGGACTTCGTTGTTATTGAAATCATATACTTCATACCGCTTTATTCCATCTTCAAGGTGAAAAAGAAATACGACTCCGTATTCAGTTAAGTATTCATTCCAGTAACCCAATTCAAGATGAGCCGATATAAATGCTTCCCAGACAGAAGATTTTTCTTTGGGAAAGGCAACCATATAGTTGTTACCATCATTTTTAATTTCAAACCCTTCCACCGTTAATTCCCTTATTGAGTCATCGACCCCCATAACATAAGAATGATACATTGTGACACCTCTAGTAATTAAAGTTTATAATCTATTTTACAACATATTATCATAGCAGAGTAAGTTTTGCAATGACAATCCCTCAGTCACGCTGTTGGCGTGACAGCTCCCTTTACACAAGGGAGCCTTTGGGATGATTGATATTTACACTCATATGCTTTGCTTGTGGCAAGTAGAGCATCCGGCTGTTCACCGAATGCAAAGAGCGGGAAGTCGTACAAACCCACATACATATGAAAACTGGCAGGTGATAGCAACCTGCCAGTAGTTTTATGCAGTTACCCGTTAAGGACATCGCCCTAAAGCCTAGCTTTTTTATTTTTTCATGGCTTCCAGGCCGTTGCAGTAGCGGGTAATGACTTGCTCGATGTGCTGCCGTAAAAGATTGGCGGCAGCATCATATTCCCGGGCATACAGAGCATCCAAAATCTGTCTGTGGGAGGCATCGGTACCGGCAGGGATGGTCACATAGTTACGGGTCTGATAAATGCAGAGCTTGACCTCGTTCAGGATGGTGTCATACAACCGCGACAGCCTGGGGCTGTTGGCAGCGGCAACCAGACCGGTATGGAATTGGATGTCCAGGCGAACATAATCATCCCATTGGGTAACCCGGTCAAAGGATTCCAGCTGTTGCAAGACTTCTGAAAGGAAGGCGGGAAAAATACCGGATGCGGCAATCTTGTTTACTGCCTCCAATTCCAGCAATGCCCGCAGATGGAAGATATCCTGGGCGTCTGCAGAGGTGAATTGACGGACATAAACGCCCTTATTGGCAATTTTTGTAAGATAACCCTGAGCAATCAGATGGGCGACTGCTTCCCGGAGCGTATTACGGCTGACACCGTAACGCTCCGCCAGTACGCTTTCCGTGATTTTTGCACCGGGGGCAAAATGCAAATTCAGTATATCGTTTTCCAAAGCTGCGCAGACTGCGTCCACAGCGGAGATCAAATTCAGTTGCACGGAGTTCATGGGCGCACCTCTATCGTCTTATTTTCGATATTTTACCACTTACAGGGGGCGTTTTGCAAGTGGTTTGTATATTTCCGGCAAAAATCACAAAAAGAATATTGTAGGATTGTTCAACAATACAACTTGCGAACGTGTTTTTTCGTAGTATAATAGAGTCATCTGATGATATGGAGGGACTCTTATGAGCGAAATGAAGCAAATTAGCCGGCAGGAATTGACAGATAAGCTGCTGGCATTGTTCCAAAAGCTGGGTGTCAGTTTGGAAGATGCCCGGATGGTGGCGGATACCCTGATCAAGGCCGACCAGTGGGGCGTTGCTTCCCATGGCGTTATGCGCGTGGAGCGGTATGTGCGCTGCCTGCAGTCCGGCGGTATTTTGCCGGATGCGGAATTTACGGTGGATCAGCAATTCGGCGGTTGGGTCCGCGCCAGCGGCAACGGTGGTCTGGGCATTCCTGCCAGCTGCAAGGCAACGGAGTTGGTCATTAAGCTTGCTAAGGAACACGGCATTGCTATCGTAAATCTGCGGCAAAGCCATCACAACGGCGCAGAAGGTGTCTATGCGGATATGATCGCCAAAGAGGGCATGATCGGCATGGTTATGAGCACCGGCAATCCCATCATGGCAGTAACCGGAAGCTGTGAGGCTACCATCGGCAACAACCCCTTTGCCTATGCCGTGCCGGCAGGTAAGTACGGCACGCTGATGATGGATGTGGCTATGAGCGCTGTGGCTGACGGCAAGATTCGGGTGCTCAAATCCATGGGCAAGCTTCTGGATCCCGGTTGCGTGCTGGACAAAAACGGCAATCCTACCAATGTGCCGGATGAGTACTTGGACGGCGGCGTGCTGCTGCCCTTTGGTGCGCACAAGGGCTATGGCCTGTCCGTTATGGTCGAATGCATGGCTGGCATTATGTCCGGCGCGGCATTGACCCACGAGATCAACTCCTGGAATGAGATCCCCGGCCACTGCGGCAATACCGGCCACCTGTTTATGGCTATGGACATTTCCAAGATGATGGATCTGGGCGATTATGTCCATTCTGTGGAGACCATGATCGAGCAGTTCAAGAACGCAAAAAAGGCTGAGGGTATCAGTGAGATTTACTATCCCGGCGAGCTGGAGCAGCGCCGTGCCGATCAGGCTGGCGACAAGGTTAGCTTGCTGCAATCGACTTGGGAGAGTCTGGAGGCTGCATTTGCCTCCTGCGGTTTAGAATTTTAATGAGAAACGGCTACCGCTTTTGCGGTGGCCGTTTTTGCATAGGTGAGGCAAGCCGGGCATAGGCTGTAACAGGTCTATATTTTGTGGTTGAAAAAACTGGGATTTTTTGCTATAATGCATAGGAAAACGGAACAAATAAGGAGCGATTTTGTTTGACAATCGATACCTGTATTCAAAAAATGACACTCCAGGAAAAGACGGCTTTGCTCCAGGGTAAGTCTAACTGGACCACGTTTAACATTCCCCGGCTGGAGATTCCGTCGATCTTCCTGTCCGACGGCCCCCACGGCCTGCGCAAGCAAGCCGGGGCAGAGGATCATCTGGGCCTGAATGAATCGGTGCCGGCTACCTGCTTCCCCACAGCGGCTACCATGGCCAATTCCTGGGATCCGGACTTGGGTCAGGAATTGGGCAGAGCTTTGGGCCAGGAGGCCGCGGCCAACGATGTTCATGTGGTGCTTGGTCCGGGCCTGAATATGAAGCGCAGTCCCTTGTGCGGCCGGAATTTTGAGTATTTTTCCGAAGACCCCTACCTGGCCGGCAAAATGGCAGCAGCCTATATCCGGGGTATCCAGGAAAATGGCGTGGGTGCTTGTCCCAAGCATTTTGCCGTGAACTCACAGGAACTGCGGCGGATGTCTGTGGACGCTGTTGTGGATGAACGTACTTTGCGGGAAATCTATCTGACGGGCTTTGAAATTGCGGTCAAAGAGGGTGATCCCAAGGCAATTATGACCAGCTACAACTCCGTGAACGGTACATATGCCAATGAAAATGCCCATCTGCTGCAGGATATTCTCCGGGGAGAATGGGGCTTTAACGGCTTTGTAATGACCGACTGGGGCGGCAATAACGACCACGTGGAGGGTGTTCGAGCGGGATCTTCTTTGGAGATGCCTTATCCTGGTCCGGATTCTGCTCTGACACTGATTCAGGCGGTTCGGGATGGTAAGATTGACGAATCGGTGCTGGATCAGCGGATTCGTGAGCTGCTGACGGTGGTATTTGACATCAATGAGGCGGTGGTTCATGCGGCCAAGATCTATGACCGCCATGGCCATCACCGCCTGGCGGAAAAATGTGCCGCAGCGTCTATCGTCTTGCTTGAAAATGACGGCATTCTGCCACTGCAGCCCAATACATCCGTAACGGTCATCGGTGATTTTGCTGAAAAGCCCCGGTATCAAGGTGCCGGCTCTTCCTTGGTCAATCCCAATATGCTGACCAATTTGCGTGACTGGCTCCATCAGACTTCCCTCCAGATGACAGAGTATGTGCCCGGTTACCGCCGGGGGCAAAAAGATACTGATCCCCAAATGCTTGACCAGGCGGTGGAAGCGGCAAAGAAGGCCCATACGGTGCTGCTGTGCATCGGTTTGGACGAAACTGCTGAAAGCGAAGGCGCGGACCGGGAGCATATGGAGCTGCCAAAGCCACAGCTGGCGCTGTTGGATGCGGTATGCAAGGCCAATTCCAATGTGGTGCTGGTGCTTTCCGGCGGAAGTCCCTTTGTACTGCCAAGAAACAGCTATCGGGCTGTGATCCACGGTTACTTAGGCGGTCAGGCTGGTGCTGCGGCTATGGCCCGGGCGCTGGTGGGTGAAGTCAACCCCTCCGGTCATCTGGCGGAAACATGGCCCCTGGCGTTGGCGGATACTCCCACTGCCGGTAATTTCCCCAGCAAAAACTTTACCGCTGAACATCGGGAGGGCATCTACGTTGGATATCGGTATTATGAAACTGCCAATGTGCCGGTGCGGTATCCCTTTGGTCACGGTCTTAGCTATACCACATTTGATTATTCTGACCTCCAGGCTGACGGACAGAAGGTGTCCTTTACGCTGACCAATACCGGTGCTAATGCCGGCGCGGAGGTGGCGCAGGTATACATCTCCTGCCGCACAGGAAAGCTTTTTCGGGCGAAAAAGGAACTGAAGGGTTTCCAAAAGGTATTCTTGGAACCCGGTGAGAGCCGCCGTATTACAATACTTCTGGATGACAAGGCTTTCCGCTATTTCAATACAGTGACGAACCGCTTTGAAACGGAAACCGCCAATTACGAGATTTCCGTGGGCTCCAGCGTCCGGGATATTCAGCTGAGCACCACGGTTCGGGTCTTTGGTACAGATGCACCGGTGCCGGAAATTCCGGAATGTTACCAGACAGCCGACATCAAAAATGTTTCCGATGAGGACTTTGCCGCTCTGCTGGGTCGACCTGTTCCCAATGGAAATTTCGGTGAGGAACTGACCATTCTCGACACCGTCAGCCGGTTCGTGGATGCCAAGAATCCTTTGGCCCGGCGGATCGGCCGGTCTGTGGGACGAAGCATTGAAAAGGCCCGGGCAAAGGGTGACCCTGCCCCGACCATGCTGTATGTGTACAATCTGCCAATCCGGGGACTGGCCCAAATGACCCAGGGTTACATCACCCGGCAGATGGCGCAGGATCTGCTGCTGTGGGTCAACGGCCACGGCTTCAAGGGCTTATACCGCTTCTTCAGGGATTTCTTCCGGGGCAGAAAAGCCGCAAAGCAATTCAAACAATCTCTAAAGGTCAAGAAAGAGAAATAAATAAAACCGCACCGGAACTTCCGGTGCGGTTTTGTCTTGGCCCCTTCTTAGAGGGGGCTGGATTTTTGCGTAGCAAAAAGACTGGGGGAGTCTTACACGCGCAAACTCCCTCCGTCACAGCTGACGCCGTGCACCTCCCTCGTAGAGAGAGGCAGGGGGGTCTTTGTTATAGGGAGAAGCTATGGGGCAGAAGGTCTGCCAGTGTTTGGGTTTCGTAACCCTCAGCGTTAATGATATAGACCAGAAAATCCGGCTTGCAGAACTCCCGCATCACCTGGCGGCAGACACCGCAGGGTGGGAAAGCCCCGGTGATCACGCCGTCCTTGCCGCCGCAGATAGCAATGGCGGAAAAATCCCGGTGGCCGTCGTACACGGCCTTGAAAAAGGCGGTGCGCTCAGCACAGTTGGTGGGGCTGTAAGCGGAGTTTTCGATGTTACAACCCTGGTATACCGTACCGTCGGCACAGAGCAGCGCCGCGCCAACCTTATAACCGGAGTAGGGAGCATAGGCGTGAGTCATGGCCTCTTTGGCCAGTTCTACCAGCTTTTCAGGGGTCATAGGATCACCTCCGCAAAGCTCTCACCCGGAGTGTCCAAAGATACATTCAGCATTTCGGCTACGGTTGCAGCAATGTCCGCAAAGCTGCTGCGAGTACCCAGGTTCACAGGCTTGACCTGTTTGCCCAGGATCAGCAGAGGCACATATTCCCGGGTATGGTCGGTAGTGGCAGCATAGCCGGGGTCACAGCCGTGGTCGGCGGTAATCATCACCACATCCTCGTCGCCCAGTTTTTCCAGTAGGCTGGGCAGCCAGGCATCAAATTCGCTCAAGGCCTTGGCATAGCCATCGATATCCCGGCGGTGACCAAAGTTCATGTCAAAATCCACCAGGTTGACGAAGCACAGACCCTCAAAATCCTGGTCGGCATAGTGCAGCGTATGCTCCATGCCGTTGGCATTGGATTTGTTGTACACATGGTCGGTGGTGCCACGGCCGGCAAAAATGTCATAAATCTTGCCCACGCCAATGCTGGCCTTGCCGGCCTTTTTCAGCACATCCAGCAGCGTGTCAGAGGACGGCTCCAGGGAGAAATCGTGGCGGTTGGCGGTGCGCTTGAAGTTGCCGGGCGTACCGATGAAGGGACGAGCAATGACGCGACCCACACCGTGCTTGCCCTGCAGGATATTTCGGGCGATGCGGCAGTATTCGTACAGCTGCTCCGGAGGAACGATGTCCTCGTGGGCGGCGATCTGGAATACGGAGTCGGCAGAAGTATAGACGATCAGATCGCCGGTTTTCATGTGCTCCTCACCGTAGGTGTCAATGACAGCAGTACCGCTCCAGGGGGCATTTGCCAGCACACCCCGGTCGGTGGCGGCACGGAAGGGTGCCAGAACTTCCTCGGGGAAGCCATTGGGATAGGTGGGCAGGGGATCAGGGGAAACGATACCGGCGATTTCCCAGTGACCGATGGTAGTGTCCTTGCCCATAGAGCGTTCTGACAGCCGGGCATACGCACCGGTGGGGCCTTCGACCTTGGGGAGGCACTCCACGCCGTCGATATTTCCCAGGCCTGCGGCGATCATGTTGGGAATGTGCAGGTGTTCTGACTTGGCACAGGAGGCCAGGGTGTTCACATCCACATCGCCAAAGGCGGGGGAGTCCGGCATCTGACCGATGCCGAAAGAGTCCAAAACAAATAAAAATACGCGTTTCATTAAGAAATCACCTTACTTTCGAATATCAAAAAATTAGTAGGGTTCTACCATGGCTTCTCCTCAAGGAGAAGGCTTTATGAGCGATTTACGGTTATTATTTGTTCTCCATAGCGACAGCCACATCCAGAGCGATTTTCATCATCTGGGTGAAGGCGGTCTGACGCTCGTGAGCGGTGGTCTCCACACCCTTGAGGATGTGGTCGGAAATGGTGCAGATGCACAGACCGCGCTTGCCGTAACGGGCGGCGTTCATATACAGAGCGGCGGCTTCCATTTCCAGAGCCATGACGCCCATCTTCTTCTGATTGTACAGGGTGTCCAGGCCGTAGGGAACTTCGGCGTGGTCGCCATAGAATACATCGGAGGAGTTAACATTGCCGACATGGTATCTTGCGCCATTGGCTTCCGCGGCCTTAACAGCCTCGCTCAGCAGCTCGTAGGAAGCAATGGGGGCGAAGGTGCCGGGGAAGTGGAACTGGGCGGCGAAATTGGAGTCGGTGCAGGCACCCTGGGCGATGACGATGTCATACAGGTCGATATGCTCCTGGATGGAACCGGCGGAGCCCACACGGATGATGTTTTCCACACCGAAGTTGTTAAACAGCTCGTGGGAGTAGATACCGATGGCGGGCATGCCCATGCCGGAGGCCATGACGGAAACCTTAACACCCTTATAGTAACCGGTGTAGCCGTGGACACCACGGACGTTGTTTACCAGAACAGGGTTTTCCAGGAAATTCTCAGCGATGAACTTGGAGCGCAGGGGATCGCCGGGCATCAGCACGGTTTTGCCGAAGCCGATATCGTCCTGTACATTGATATGGGGAGTGGTGGGGAAGTTAGACATAGTGTATTCCTCCTGAATTTTAGAATTAATAAGTGCCGTCGTTGGCAAGGCCCTTGGCAATCTTGACTACACGGCTGGTGCCCAGGCGATCAGCGCCCAGAGCGATGAACTTCTCGGCATCTTCCAGGCTGGAGATACCGCCGGCGGCTTTGATCTTCACATCGGGGCCGATGTGCTTGGCAAACAGCTCCACATCGGCAAAGGTAGCGCCGGCCTTGCTGAAACCGGTGGAGGTCTTGATATAGTCAGCTTTGGCGTCGGTGACGCACTTGCACAGGGCGATCTTCTCGTCATCGGTCAGCAGGCAGGTTTCGATGATGACTTTTAAGAGCTTACCCTTGCAGGCAGCCTTGATGGCAGCGATCTCAGCGGTGATGGCATCAAACTTGCCTTCCTTGGCCCAGCCGATGTTGATGACCATATCCACCTCGTCAGCGCCGTTGTCCACAGCGTCGGAAGCCATGAAGCACTTGGAAGCGGTGGTGGCGTAGCCATTAGGGAAGCCGATGACGGTGCAGATGGCTAATCTTTCACCAACATAATCCTTAGCCTGCTTTACAAAAGAGGCAGGGATGCAGACGGAAGCGGTGGCGTACTTCATGCCGTCGTCACAGATGGCCTTGATCTCTTCCCAGGTAGCGGTCTGTGCCAGCAGGGTGTGGTCGCATTTTGCCAGAATATCTTTCAGTTCCATAATATATGATCTCCTTTTATGGTTAATTTTGTCCGTGGAGTTTGATTTTTCTATGTTCCCGGATGCCCTTGATGTAGCACCTGTGGCACATGGCGATGTAGCTGTCGTTGCCGCCCAGCTGCACCTGGGCACCTTCTGTGACGATGTAGCCGTCGCTGATACGGGCATTGACGGTGGCTTTGCAGCCGCAGTCGCACATGGTCTTAATTTCTTCAATGCAATCTGCCAGCTCCATGAGCCGCAGACTGCCGGGGAAGAGCTTGGTCTGGAAGTCGGTCCGCAGGCCGAAGCACATGACAGGAATGTCGTAATCGTCCACGATGGTTCGCAGCTGGTCAATTTGTGCGGGGGTCAGAAACTGACATTCGTCGACGATCACCGCATGGCAGCGGTTGGCGCAGGTGTCGCAGAAGCGCTTGTAAATATCCATATCCGGGGTCATGACCTCAGCTTTTGCCTGTAATCCGATGCGGCTGCGCATGATATCCGCACCGTCCCGGGTGTCGGCACTGGGCTTGATAAGCCAGACGGACATATCGTTTTCTTCGTAATTATACTTGGTGATCAACGCCTGGGCAGTCTTGCTGGAACCCATAGCGCCGTACTTAAAATACAGTTTGGCCATTTCTCTCTTTCCTCCTGCCGATGTCTTTATATTATACCAAAACTAAGGAAAATTTGCAAGTATATTCCGTGCAAAGTATACAATTCTTGCGAATCTATTATGGCATGGACAGTAATAGATTTAGGGTGGGCATGGTACGTCCGGCTGTCATTCTGAGCGGAGGGCGAATGCCTGGAGCCGAAGAATCCGTTTTCTCTTGCCGCCAAAGGCGGCGCAGTGCTATGCACCGCCAAGGGTGCGGATCCTTCGACTCGCCTACGGCTCGCTCAGGATGACAGGCCTTCATACGTCACGCCTGACGGCGATCCACCTCCCTCAGAGAGGGAGGCAAGGCGTTGACAGAAAAGCAGGCACGCGGCGCGTGCCTGCTCAGAGATTAACTGTTCTGCAGCTGTTGCTTGGTAAACTGGAGAGTGTAGAGCTGATGGTAGCGACCCTTCAGCTTCAGCAGCTCCTGATGGTTACCTTGCTCGATGATCTGTCCGTGGGACAGCAGAATAATGTTGTCTGCGTGCTGAATGGTGGACAGCCGGTGAGCAACGATCAGCATGGTGCCGATGTTCTTCATTTTTTCCAGAGAATCCTGAATGAGGATCTCGGTTTCGGTATCGATGTTGGCGGTGGCTTCGTCCAGGATCATGACGCTGGGCTTGTGCAGGATGGTTCTGGCGAAGCTCAGCAGCTGCCGCTGGCCGGCGGAGAAGTTGTTGCCCCGCTCCCGGACGGGCTCGTCCAGGCCCTTCTCCAGCTTGCTGATGAAGGAATCGGCGTTGACATACTTACAGGCTTGCCAAACTTCCTCGTCGGTGACATCGTCCTTGCGGAGCACAATATTGCTGCGGATATCGCCGGAGAACAGGAACACATCCTGGAGCATCTGGCCGAAGTGCTTACGCAAGGAAGCAATTTTGATCTTCTTGATGTCGATGCCGTCAATGAGGATCTGGCCTTTTTGAATATCGTAATTACGGCAGATCAGGCTCAAAATGGTGGTCTTACCGGAGCCGGTAGAGCCAACGAAAGCCACGGTCTGCTTGGGGCTGATATGGAAAGAAACGCCCTTGAGGACCCATTCGTCGGGCTTGTAAGCAAACCAAACATCCTTAAACTCGATTTCACCCTTGATCTCATCCAGTTCAATGGCATCGGGCTCATCAACAACCTCGGGAACCAAGTCCAGGATGCTGAAGATCTTTTCTGCACCGGCGAAGGACTGCTGCAGCATATCAAACTGCTCGGCCAAGGTCTGGATGGGGTTAAAGAACCGGGAGATGAACATATAGAAAGAAACTACGGTAGCAGAGTCAATGACCTGACCCAGGAATTCGGTGTTCTGGATGTGACCCTTGGCACCGAAGTAGAACAGGCACAGTTGGCTGCCTACGAAGAGCATATACACCATGGGGCGGAAGATGCCGAACACGAACATACGGTTCTGCTTGGCTTTTTTCAGCTTCTGGCTGCGAGCCATGAAATCGTCCAGCTTCTGACCCTCTTGGTTGAAGATCTGGGTGATCTTCATACCGGAAAGATTCTCAGACAGGTAGGTGTTGATGTCGGTGGTGGCATTGCTGACCTGCCGGTGGACCCGACGGGAAAACTGCCGGAAGATCACCGTAAACAGTACCACGAAAGGCACGAAACACAGAACCATCAGTGTTAGCGCGTAGTTGAGCACCAACATAGCGCCCAGCACACCCACAATGACCATGCTATTTTTGATCAAAGTCACCAGGATGTTGGTGAACATGAAGGAAATGCGGTTAGGGTCGTTGGTAACACGGGTCACCAGCTTGCCCACGGGGATGTTATTCAGCTGCTCATGGCTGAGGGATTCAATGTGTGTGAACACATCCAGGCGGATTTGGGACAAGATCTTCTGACCGATCTTCTGCAGGATCATGGCCTGCAGATAGGTGCAGATCAGAGAAACGACCAGGATACCGGCATAAATGCCGACCCGGAGGAACAGGTCTTCCAGGGCAAATTTGTCTTTGATCAGATTCTGAATGTCGCCCACCAGCAGGGGAGACAGCAGATCGTAGATGATGGAGAAGAGCATGATGAAGAAAATGCCGATAAAGCTCTTCCAATGGGGGATGGCGTAGTGCGCCAGACGTTTGATGATCACACTGTCGGGCACATTCCGTTCCCGGTCATCGCCTTCTTCTTTGTGCTTACGCAGGGCGATCCATGCGAAAATAAAGGCCAGAGCGAAGGCGCCAATAATGGCGGCTACAATAATTACGGGAAGGTATTCCATAACGAACTCAACCATTATGCTCGCCTCCTTCCTCTTCCAGCTTTTGGAGGTCTACCATTTTCCGGTATGCCGGGGTGGTCTGGTAAAGCGCCTCGTGCTTGCCAACCGCGGCTAGTTTGCCGTCCTCGATAAAGATGATCTTGTCCATCTTCTCGATGGTGCTGATCCGGTGGGCAATGAGAATGGTGGTCTTGCCTTCACGGGTAGACCGCAGATTTTCCAGGATGGTGCGTTCGGTCTTGGTATCAACCGCGGAAACGCTGTCGTCCAGGATGAGGATGGGCGCATCCTTCATTAGGGCTCGGGCGATGGAGATACGCTGTTTCTGTCCGCCGGAAACGGTGACACCCCGTTCGCCCAGCACCGTGCCGTAACCCTGGCTGAATTCCTTGATATTGCTGTGGATGTCAGCCTGTCGGGCTGCTTGGGTAACGGACTGGATGTTGTGATTGGTTACACCGAAGGCAATATTATTTTCAATGGTGTCGGAGAACAGGAAATTATCCTGGGGCACATAAGCGCAGTTGTCCCGGATGGAACGGATGGAAACATCGTTGACATCCTTGCCGTCTACAAACAGGCAGCCGTCTGCAACATTGTATGTACGCAGGATCAGGTCCACCAGGGTGGTCTTGCCGGAACCGGTTTTACCCACCAGACCCACATTTTCGCCGGCTTTGATGGTGAAGCTGATGTTTTGCAGGGCATCGAACTCGCCGTCGGGGTAGCGGAAGGTCAGGTCACGGAATTCAATGTCACCACGGACATTCTCCAGATCTTCCACACCTTCTTTGTCCTGTACGGTGATGGGGGCATCCAGCAGGTCGCCAAGGCGAGCCAGGGAGGCCTTGCCGCGGCTGGCCATATCGATCAGCTCAGAAACGGCCATAATGGGCCAGATCACGGCGTTGAAGTAGCCGATGAACTCCAAAAGCTGGCCGGCGTTAAAATCGCCCTTATAGACCAGGTAACCGCCGTAGCCCAAAATCACACAGATGACACTTTCGACGAACATGGTTACCAGCACCCGGAACAGGACGGAGGCCTTGGTATGATCCATGTTGGCTTCTTCGTTTTCCTGGTTCAGCTTCTTGAAAGCCCAAAGCTCCTTGCCTTCTTTGACGAAGGCCTTGATTACGGCGATGCCGGAGAAGCTTTCCTGGGAGAAGTCGGACAGCCGGGAGTAAGCCTCCTGGCGAATATCCCACTTTTTGGTCAGCTGCTTGCCTACGATGGTGGCAGAGGCCAACAGGAAGACCATGGGAATCATGGAAAGCAAAGTCAGCATGGGGTCCATCTGGAGCATTTCCCAAATAGCCAGAATGCCCAGCAACAGTGCATCAAAGAACATCATAACGCCCCAGCCGAAGCACTCCTGAACGGTGTCCAGGTCGTTGGTAAAGAGGCTCATCAGATCGCCCACCTTGTTGACCTGGTAGTACTCCCGGCTCAGATCCTTGGCATGGGAGAACATCCGGTTGCGAAGATCCTCTTCAAGACGCACTGCAGAACCGAAGAAGCAAATACGCCACAGGAAACGGCCGCAGACCATGGCCAGAATCACCATTACCATGGGCATACAGATGGTATCCATCAGAAAATCCAGGTCAAAGGGGGTTTCTACACCGTCCACCATCACGAAGCCGTCGTTCATGCCGTTGATGACCATGCCATACAATCTGGGGATGATCAACTGGAGGGAATCCACCATAACAAGAGAAAGCAAACCCAAAATCAGCCAGCCGGCATACTTCAAATAATACCGGTTGATATGCTTGCCGAATATCATGTTTTGTGCATCCTTTCTAAAAGAGTCTAGTTACACGGAATTATAGCACATATAGTCGGCTTTGGCAATGATTTTGGGGAAAAGAAAAAACTTATTTTGGGATGGTGATTGTCAGCACAATCTGGCTGTCGGTTTCTTTGCGCTCGGACACCGCCGGGATCCCGGAAAGCTGGATCCGCTGGAGGGTTTGGTTCAGGTGATTGAGGAATAATCCTAAGTTCACCTTGCGGTTTTTGCCGGGGTTACCGGCCAATAATTCTTCTATGTAGGCTTCAGCTCGTGCTACACTCATACCGTGCTGGGCAATGACGGCTATGGCGGCCATTTTTTCGGGTTCAGAGTTTAATTTCAACAGAGCCCGGGCGTGGCGCTCGGTGAGATCGGCTTCCCGCAAGGCTCTCAACACCGGGTCGGAGTGGCGCAGTAACCGCAATTTGTTGGCGACGGCGCTTTGGCTTTTACCCAACAGCCGGGCGGCCTGCTCCTGACTCATATTAAACTGTTCCATCAGCCGGGCAATGCCGGTGGCTTCCTCGATAAAATCCAGGTCCTGCCGCTGCAGGTTTTCCACCATGGCGGCCATGGAGGATTCCCGTTCGTCCATGGTCATTACGATACAGGGAATCTCCCGAAGACCTGCCAGTTGGGCAGCCCGAAGCCGCCGTTCTCCGGCGATCAGTTCGTAGCTTGTCCCTACCCGGCGTACGGACAAAGGCTGCAGGATCCCATGCTGCCGGATGGAATCGGCCAGCTCCTCCAAAGCTTCCTGCCGGAAAATCTTCCGAGGCTGGGCGGGGTTTGGTTTTATGGCACGGTCGGGCAAAAAGACCACCCGTCCGGTTTCCATATAGGTTTTCAATTTTTGGCATTGCATTGCCACTCCTCCTTTTGTTCACGGTAATGACATTGTACGGTCCGGGAAATGGGAAACCTAGCGAAACAGGCACGGGAAATGAAAAACCGCCCGACAGCTTTCGGGCGGAAGAAAGGGTTTTGTTGCCGTTGAAAAAAGGGTATTTACAAATTCTGTCTTTTCGTGTATGATAATCGGGAACAGAGTAGGAGACCTCGCGTGAAGTGCCACCGGGACGGGGAGTTGCCCGGAGGACGAAGGATCGTATTCCGCGATGGGGTCACCGCACCCGCTGTTGCATATAGGAAAACCTCCTTTATGTAGCAACGATACTCGGTCGGGCGAATAGGCCGGCAGTATTGCTGTCTTTTCCCGGTTGTAGTGCAAGATAAACTCCCTTACGCGTTGGCGTAGGGGATTTTTGTTTCTGCTGCCCGGATAAAGACTTGCCGGTGTATCCAGCCACTACAAAAAGGAGGCTATTTTTATGGCAAGAACGCAAAAATCCACTGCACTGTACGCACATCCTTTCTCAAAAGCCTACTGGCGCGATGCCACCGCCGAGCTCAAGGACATCAAAATGCTGGTGATCACTGCATTGATGATCGCTCTGCGCGTGGCACTGAAACCCCTGGCGATTCCCCTGGGACCCCAGATGAGCATCCAGACCGCTATGCTGGCAACGGCATTGGGAGCCATGATCTTCGGACCGGTGGTAGCCATTCCTGCGGCAATGATCTCCGATACCATCGGCTTTATGATCTTCCCCACGGGTGACTATTTCCTGCCCTTTATGCTGACAGAGATCGCCAGCACCATGATCTATGCCCTGTGTCTGTACCGGGCAAAGACCACCCCCATGCGGGTGATGCTGAGCCGATTCTTCATCTGCTTCCTGGTCAATGTAGTGCTGCAGCAGCTAATTTTTGCTTGGCAGTATACATACCTGGGCAATCCCGACAAGGCAAAAGATGCGATTATGGGTATTACTACCATGGCCCGGCTGTTTAAGAACCTGTTTTTCTTCCCCATTGAATCTGTGGTGCTGACCCTGTTCTTAAAGGCTTTGATGCCGGTGACTACCCGAATGGGGCTGACCTATGGATCTGCGGAGGATATGAAATTCAGCAAGGGCGTCATCATCACCATGATTTGCCTGGTGTTGGTGGGTGGTGTTACTTCCGTTAGCTATCTGAATTACTACTACGACAACAACTCCATCACCAAGGATTACACCGCCGAGGAGGTTGTGGATACCAACCACGCTATGCACGACATTATCTGCCAAAAGGAATCCGCTGTAGTTAAGGATAAGACCGTAGCGGTTGTCGAGTACGCCAAGAAGCCCTTCCTGGATAAGGAAACCACCTACACCGTGGCATTGTACCAGGTCGTGGAAGGCGCAGAAGTGCAGGAGTATATGTGGAGTCTTAAGAAAACACCCGCCAGCAAGGACAAGAATTTGATCCGTCTGGGCACTGCAACCATTGTAACAGATAACAAAACCGGTGAGGTCTTGTCTTACGAAATCGAATATGTAAAGTAACACCGAAAATACCGGCAGGCACAGATGCTTGCCGGTATTTTATAAAACTGCAATTTGACTTTAAGCGTAAGAGCCGTTATAATAAAAGAAAAAACAAAGGAGCGAATCTTATGCATCTGCATCACGATCATATCGGCGGTCACAGCCATGACCACGAGCATACCCATACCCACGAGCACACCCACGACGGTGTTGCCCACTCCCATCCCCACGCCCATTGCCACGACCATGACCATGTCCATCCCCATGAGCATGATCATCTGCATGAACATGGTGCTGACCATCACCATTCCCATGATTGCAATGGCGATTGCTGCAGCAGCTGCGGCGGTGGCTGCAACCATACCCCCATGGAGGAGCTGGTGGCACTGATGAAGTACATGGTGGGCCACAATGCCGCCCATGCCAAGGAATTGGCCGATTTGGCCGCCCAGCTGGAGAAGGCCGGCAGCCACACTGCTTACGAGCAGGTCATGGCCGCTGTGTCTGATTTTGAAAAGGGCAACATGCGTTTGAGCGTCGTGCTCAGCAGCCTGGATGTAAAGTGAGGAAACTGCCATGTGCCTTTCCACAGTTTACAAGAACACCAAAAGCCCTGAGACGGTGGTTATGAAGAACGTCATGGCCCTGGAGTGCAAGGACGGCTGTGTAATCCTCACCGACCTGATGGAGCGCAGCGTGGTGATTGAAGGTTATCTCGTCAGCGCCAATCTGGTGGACGGCTTCGTCATCGTACAGGAAACTGCATAAAAACAACCCCCGGCAGATTTTATCTGCCGGGGGTTCGTTTGTAGTGGCTATCATCTTGGCCCCCTCTTTGAGGGGGCTGGCAGTGTCGCAAGACACTGACTGGGGGAGTTTACTCCCTCCGTCTCGCCGGTCGGCGAGCTACCTCCCTCATGGAGGGAGGCAAGGCGATAAGATTACTCTTTGGTCGAAATGTGATCGTCGAACAGAGAGGTGGCGGAAGCCTCGCGAATTTCGCGGTCTTCCATGCAATCGACGAACTGGTCGCCGGTCATGGTTTCATTGGCTACCAGGTAATCCGCTACCTGCATGAGCCTTTCTTCGTTGGCCTTGAGAATGTCGGAACAGTGCTGATAGGCCTTGTCGATGAGCAACTTCACTTCTTCGTCGATGGAACCTGCTACCCGCTCGGAGTAGCTCTTGGTGGTCTGGTAATCCCGACCGATAAACACTTCACCGCCGCCCAGATAGGAAACGGTGCCCAGGTTCTTGTTCATGCCGTAGCGAGCTACCATATCCCGGGCAAGCTTGGATGCCCGGTCGATATCGTTGGAAGCACCGGTGGAAATATCACCCAGGAACAGCTCCTCAGCCACACGGCCACCCAGCAGGGAAACGATCTGCTCGTACATTTCGTTCCGGGTCAGGTGGGAGGACTCCTCCTTGGGCATACTCCAGGTCAAGCCCAATGCCTGACCGCGGGGCACCACGGAGATCTGCTTCACCGGGTCATGGGTGGGCAGGTTGTACATTGCCACAGCGTGACCGGCTTCGTGGATGGCGGTGATCCGCAGGTCCTTGGTAAGTCGGACGCGGCTGCGCTTTTCGGGGCCGGCCAGGATCTTCATCATGGCCTCGTTCAGATCCTGCATATTGATCACCGGGCGATTGTCCCGGGCTGCCAGGATGGCAGCTTCGTTCAAAAGGTTACTCAAATCCGCACCGGTAAAGCCGGAGGTAGATAGGGCGATGGCCTTCAGATCCACTGTGCTGTCCAACCGCTTGTTCCGGGCATGGACCTTCAAAATCTCCTCACGACCCTTGGAATCGGGAGCACCCACATAGATCTGCCGGTCAAAACGGCCGGGACGAAGCAGGGCGGGGTCCAGAATATCGGGGCGGTTGGTGGCAGCCAGGACGATAACGCCCTCGGTACGGGCGAAGCCGTCCATTTCTACCAGCAGCTGGTTCAGCGTCTGCTCTTTTTCGTCGTGACCGCCGCCCAGGCCGGAGCCGCGCTTGCGGCCCACCGCATCGATCTCATCGATAAAGATGATGGCCGGCGCGATTTTCTTTGCCTGCTCAAACAGGTCACGGACACGGCTGGCACCAACGCCGACATACAGTTCGACAAAATCAGAGCCGGAAATAGACAGGAACTGGACATTGGCTTCACCGGCCACGGCTCGTGCAAGCAGCGTCTTACCGGTACCGGGAGGGCCGACCAGCAGGATGCCGTGAGGAATTCGGGCACCGATCTTGGTAAATTTCTCAGGATCCCGGAGGAAGTCTACCACTTCCTGCAGTTCCTGCTTTTCTTCGTCTGCACCGGCTACATCGTCAAAGGTGACCTTTTTGTCCCCAGGGACACCCAGGGTAGTGCGGGCTTTGCCGAAATTATTGGCAGGGCCACCGCCGCTGGCTGCCTGGGCCCGGCTCATCAGCAGGAACCACAGAATCAGCAGCACCAGACCTACGATCAGCAGGGGCAGTACCAGCTCGAAAGCGGACCAAGGTTGGGCAGGGACGAAATGATAGGATTCCAGACGACCGGAAGCGGTATGGGCATCCAAAATGTGCTGCACTTCGGCCCGGAAGCTGGCCACATCCGCCAGCTCGCAGATCAGCTCGCTTTTGCCGTCGTAAGTGGTGTGAAGTGTTAGGGCAATTCGGTTGCCTTCCACCACAAAACTCTTCACCTGGCCATTTTCGAGAAGCTTGACCACGGTGGAGTAAGGCACATTGTCTGTGCCGTTACCAAAAATTCCGAATAACAGCGAAAAGGCCAGGGCCAAAATCGCAATATACAGAATGATAGGAAAAGAGCGTCTTTTCTTCAAATCAGGTTCTCCTTTAATCAGCGTAAACTTCCGGTTTCAGTATGCCGATGTAGGGCAGATTCCGGTAATGTTCATTGTAATCAAGACCGTAGCCCACCACAAATTCGTTGGGCACTTCAAATCCCACATAGTCTGCCTTCAGGGTGATGCCGGGCTTGCGACGGGAAGGCTTGTCCAGCAAGGTGCAGATCTTCAAAGATGCAGGTTTTTTCTGCAACAGGTGATTCCGGACAAAAGTCAAAGAGTTGCCGGTGTCATAAATGTCCTCCAGGATCAGCACATGGCGACCCGCAATATCCGCATTGATATCTCTGCGGACGATGAGATTTCCGGTGGAATCGGTGCCCTCGTAGGAAGAGATCCACATGAATTCCATTTCGCAAGGGGTTTTGATCTGCCGGATCATGTCGGCGTAGAAAACTACTACGCCCTTCATAACACCGATCACCACAGGATCTTTGCCTGCATAGTCCTCGGTGAGGATTTGGCCCAGCTCAGCAATGCGGCTTTGGATATCCTCTTCGGTCAGCAAAATGTTCTGAATATCGTTGTCCATAACTAGCCTTTCTATATGTCGTGTTGCAGGGGTTCAAAACGGACGGTCACGGCGGGTAAGGTGTCGGCAGTCCGGTCTAAATGGTTGCCAATACGGTACACGCCTAGGATACCTTTGCGGTCGCAAAGGATGGGGATCTGCTGCCGGTCGGCAGCAGGGATCTTACGGTCAATAAATAGCTTTTTCAGGGATTTTGTACCGCCGGAAAGGCGGATCTCATCACCACTTTGTCGGCTGCGCAGGAACAATTGGCCTTCCGGGCAGACGGTGAAGGTATCGGCGGTGTTGATGATTTCTGTGGCCGGACTACAGGTGACCCGAAGACCAAGTTTCGGCAGCTGCACAGTGCCGCATTCCGGCAAGGGGATTTGTGGCAATGCAGCGGTTTGCGGGGCATTTACCAGCCGGTCGTAATTACGGCAGAGGGTCACATTGCCGGGGAATTGTGCGGTGGCGGAAGGGTTGGAAGAAAAAACCAAGCGTTCTGCCAAGGCAATGTGGCTGGCTTCCGGTTCGGGCACGCCGCATTGGCGCAAAAACTGTTCCAGCATGCGGCTGCGCAGGGCAGGGGATATTTCTTTCAGTGCGGATACGGTGGGCAACTCCTCAAATTGGGAAAGTGCAGCCAGAGCCGCTTCGTCCTGCCGTAGCCGTTGGGCGGTGGCGGACAGATTTTCTGCCAGCCGGGGGTTTTCTTTCACAAGCAGGGGCATAATATCGTGCCGCAGGCGGTTGCGCAAAAAGCGGTCGCCGGCATTGGAGCTGTCTTCTACATGAGGAATGTGGTTTTCTTCCAGAAATTCCATCACCTGCTGCCGGGTGATGCCCAGCATGGGGCGAATTACGGTGCCATTCATGGGGCTGATACCGCCAAGACCCTTTAATCCGGTGCCCCGAATCAGGTGCATCAGCAGGGTTTCGGCGTTGTCGTCGGCAGTGTGGGCGGTGGCAACTTTGCCGGGTAGGCTGCGCAAAAAGGCATATCGAGCCTCCCGGGCTGCAGCTTCCAGGCCCTTTTTGCCGGGCTGGATTTCACCGCCACTTACGGAAAGCGGAATTTCCCATCGGTCGCAGAATTCCCGGACGAATGCCTCGTCTCCATCGGATTCTTCCCCACGAAGGTGATGATTAAAATGGGCAGCCTTCAGGACAATGCCCAATTTTTCCCGGAGCAGGTACATGCTCCACAGCAGCGCCATAGAATCTGCACCGCCGGAAACGGCTACAAATACCGTATCCCCGGGTTGCACCATATCATAGCTACGGAGTTGCCGCAGCAGGTCATTCAGCATGCTTCCACTCCCGGTCAGTAAAGGTTTGGTACTGGCCGAACCATTGCAGCTTTACCGGGCCGGTCTCACCGTGACGGTTCTTGGCTACGATGCATTCGGCAATGCCTTTTTCTTCGGAATTTTCGTTGTAGTACTCATCCCGGTACAGGAACATAACGGAGTCGGCGTCCTGTTCGATGGCACCGGATTCCCGGAGGTCGGACAGAATGGGCCGCTTGTCGGTACGGCTTTCCACAGCACGGGAAAGCTGGCTCAGGCAGACAACAGGAACATTCAGTTCCTTGGCCATGATCTTCAAGCTACGGGAAATATCGCTGACCACAGTGACACGGTTTTCGCTGTTTTTGCCGTAACCGGAGCCCTGCATCAGCTGTAGGTAGTCGATGACCACAAGACCCAAGTCGTCGCCCAAACGGCGGCACTTGGCGTTGATGTCAGCGACGGTAACGGAGGGATTGTCGTCAATGCGGATGTCCACCTGGCTCAGGGCAGCGGAGGCCATGCACAGTTTGCTCCACTCTTCCTCGCTGAGTTTACCGGTGGCCAGCTTTTGCAGTTCGATAAAGCTCTCACTGGCAAGCAGTCGCATTGCCAGCTGCTCTCGGGACATTTCCAGGTTGAAAATCGCCACGGTCTTTTTGTATTTTTTGGCTACATTCACAGCCAGGTTCAGGGCAAATGCGGATTTGCCCATGGCAGGACGGGCGGCAACCAGCAACAGGTCGGACTTGTTCAAGCCGTTGATCTTGTGGTCTAAGTCCCGCAGACCGGAGGAAAGACCGGGTATTGCGGAGTCGGACTGGCTCAGTTCGGTCAGCCGGTCGAAGACCTTGTGCAGAACCGTGCCGATATGCTCCAGGGAGTCTTCCCGCTCGCCTTTACGCAGAGCATAGATCTTCTTTTCTGCCAGTTCCAGCATCTCAGCAGGGGAGCCGGTTTCGGAAGATACCAATTCGACGATCTCGGTGCCGGCTTTCTTCAGACCCCGTAGCATGGATTTTTCCCGGACAATATTGGCATAGCGCACCACATTGGCCGCGGTGGGAGTAATCTCCATCAGCTGGAGAATGTAATCCCGGGATTTGTCGGTATAGAAGCCCAGTTCCTTCATCTTATCCAGCACGGTGACCGGGTCGATAACTTGGGAGTAATTAAACATGGTGTAGATCGTCTGATAGATCTCCCGGTTCTGCTGCAGATAAAAATCATCCGCACGGACAATGCCGATCACATCCGCCACGCACTGGCTGTCAATCAAAATAGATCCCAAAACAGACTGTTCTGCCTCCAAAGAATGGGGCGGTTGCCCATTCAGCAGTTCTTCATCCATGGGGATTCTCCTCTCTCTTTTTGTTATGGAGTGATTAAGCTTCCTCGATCTTTACGGTCAGAGGGGCGGTGATCTCGTAGCCCAGCTTGCAGTTGACGGTGTAGGTGCCCACGGCCTTAATAGGGTCGGAGATGACGATCTTCCGCTTGTCCAGGGTGATGCCGGACTTGGCCTTCAGGGCATCAGCGATTTCCTGGTTGGTAACAGAGCCAAACAAGCGGCCTGCGCCACCACCCTTGGCGGTGACCACCAGGGTCATTTCCCGCAGCTGCTTGGAAAGTGAGAGTGCTTCAGCCTTTTCTTTGGCGATGCGCTCCTGGGTTGCTTTGTCGTTCATACGCATGGTGTTGATGGCGTCAGGGGTGGCCTCGATGGCCAGCTTCTTGGGCAGCATAAAGTTTCTGGCATAGCCGTCGGAAACTTCCAGCATCTGGCCTTTCTTGCCTTTGCCTTTGACATCCTGCAGCAAAATAACTTTCATAATGGAATCTCCTTATTCTTCAAAGAATTGGTCAATGGATGCCACCAGCTTATCCAGCACATCCTTGACGGTGGTGTTGCGGATCTGTGCACCGGCTGTGGCGGTATTGCCGCCGCCACCCAGGGGCTCCAGAATCATTTGTACATTGGTTTGACCGATGGAACGGGCGGAAACAAATACCTGATCCTCATCGGGATACAGCACGAAGGAAGCGGAAATGCCGGAAATGTTCAGCAGTTCGTCCGCAGCCTGGGCTGCCAGAGTACGGGAAGTGGAGCTGTTCAGGGCAGCGATGGCAATGTCCTGACGGTACAGCCGGGCGGCCTTGATGATCTGGTACTTGGCCATGGTGTCCTGGAAATCGGACTGCATCAGCCGCTTGACCTCCACAGTCTCAGCACCCCACTGACGCAGAACGGCGGCAGCCTCAAAGGTACGCTCGCCGGTACGGACGTTAAAGCTCTTGGTGTCCAGAAACAGGCCTGCCAGCAGACTCTTGGCTTCGATGGGCAGAACGTCAGTCTTTTCCACAGAATACTGCAGCAGCTCCGTAACCAGTTCTGCGGCGGAGGAAGCATAAGGTTCGTGGAGGTTAACCACCACGGGGTTAATATAATCCGCAGCTCTGCGGTGATGATCCACCACACAGACCTTGGAAATGGCCTCCAGAAGGGGTTTGCTCTCCACTTGGTCGGGACGGTTGGTGTCGACCACGACCAGGGTACTGTGGTTGTCGGCCAAAAGCAAGGCTTCCTGACCGGAGATGAACACATCCCGGTATTCCGGCACCTGGCGGATCTCTTCGATCAGTCGCTCGGCAGAATTGTTTTCCAGATCCAGGACGATATAAGGCTGCTTGCCCTTTTTGCGGCACATACAGCTGATGCCCATGGCAGCGCCTACGGCATCCATGTCCGCATTTTTGTGACCCATGATGAACACCTGACTGCTATGGCCAATGAGTTCCATGAGGGAGTTGGCGGTAACACGGGAACGAACCTTGCTTCTGTGGTCGGCTTCCTTGGCAATGCCGCCGTAGAAGGTGAAGTTAAACCGATCCTTGATAACGGCCTGGTCACCACCGCGGCTTAAGGCCATTTCGATGGACAGAGCTGCGAAGTTGTAGCTTTCGTCGAAATTGCTGCCGTCTACACCGATACCCATGGAAATGGATGCGGCAAGGCCGGAGGGGCTGGTGACTTCGTGAATATCCTCCAGCAAGGAGAATTTATCCTCGATCGCACGCTGTAAGTCCTTCTTTTCGAATACAAACAGGAAGCGATTGCGCTCCATCTTACGCAGCAGACCGTGGCAGGGCTCACACCACTTGGTGATCACATCATTGATCTTGGCGTTCATGTTGGAAATAGCGCTTTCGGAGAGGTTCTTGATCAGTTCCTCATAATTATCGATGAGGATGATGGAAACCACGGGGCGGGAACGGATATACTCGTCACGAACCTGGTACAGCTCCGTCAGGTCGCTGAAGTACAGCATAGCCAGCACCGTCTGCTCCGGATCGTCTGCCCGGGTAGTGGTGCCGTAAATGCGGTAACGACGGCCTCCAATGGTCATATCGTAGGGATACTCATGCTTGCCGGAAGCCAGCCAATCGGTAGTCAGGTTAGGCAGAATGCGGTGTAGCGGCTGCTCCAGATACCGGGGCTGATAGCCGGTGATCTGGCTGAACCGATCGTTTGCCCAAATCAGACTGTTGTCGCCCAGGCGGATGAGCGCCATGGGGAAGGGGGTGTCCGTACCGCTGACGGATTCGTAGGAATTGAAGGCGGACTTTACAAAGTGCTGAATGGTGCGATGCCGCTTGGCCCGACAGTAGATGTAAAAAGCAATGACCAAAAGCATTACTGCGCCTTCAACAGCAGCTAATACATACTGCTGGAACAATGCAGCGGCCACCACAAATCCGGCCATGAAAATAAAGTAGACCCAAAGTCCGGGCCAAAACAGTCTTCCCAGCTTCTTGTTCATATTCGCGCCTCCTTAAAAAGGGCATAAAGCCGATAGTATCTTCATCTTACCCGATATTATAGCAAATGAAAAGCAAAGGTGCAACAGGTTTTCACAATATAAATAAAAAATCTCAAATCCTTGCGGAAGGGGGCTGCCATTTTGAGCGCAACAGCCGTAGGCTGCGAAGTCGAAGAATCCGTTTTTCGTGTAAAGAGAACGATCCTTCGACACTATTTCATTTCGCTCAGAATGACAGGAAGGAAGCGTTGCGAGGTTTGTCAAGGGTGGGCGAAAAATAAATGTGTACTTTTCTAGAAAATGTGCTATAATATTTGTACAATGCGCCGGGATGGGCTGACCCCGGGCATATTTCAAACACATAATCAAGCAGGCGTTTTCTGACCGGAAGGGCGATACGGGGCCGGACCGGGAAGGGGCGGGTGCCTGCTTTTGCATGGCAAAAAACGAAAGGAGTATTGATTTTACTTGGCTGAAAAACTGAAAATTATCCCCCTGGGCGGTTTGGATGAGATCGGCAAAAACATCACCGTCCTGGAATACGGAAAAGATATGATTGTGGTAGACTGCGGTGTGGGCTTCCCGGATGAGGAAATGTACGGCGTGGATCTGGTGATCCCGGACTTTTCCTATCTGGTGGCAAACCAAAAGAAGCTGCGGGGCATCTTTATTACCCACGGACATGAGGACCATATCGGTTCTATTCCTTACTGCATGCAGCAGGTCAATTGTCCCATTCATGGCACAGCCATGACCAATGGCCTCATCAAACTGAAGCTGGAGGAGCATCGGCTGGCGGATACCGTCAAGCTGATAACGCACAAGCCCGGTGATTGCGTCAAAGCCGGCTGCTTTACCGTGGAGTTTATCCACGTGAACCACTCTATTGCCGATGCGGTGGCTTTTGCTATCCATACACCGGTGGGTACGGTGGTTATGACCGGTGACTTTAAGATCGACCCCACCGCCCAGGGCGGCATGACCGATCTGGCCCGTCTGGGTGAACTGGGCAACAAGGGCGTTCTGGCGCTGCTGTGCGACTCAACCAATGTGGAACGGGGCGGCTATACCCCCAGCGAAAATGTGGTGGCCGAGAGCCTGGACCGGCAGTTTAAAAACTGCGATCAGCGGATCATTGTGACCACCTTTGCTTCCAATATGCACCGGATCCAGGCTGTTTTGGCTACCGCCCAGCGCTATGGCAGAAAGGTCGCTGTTACCGGACGGAGCATGGAGAATATGCTGAAGGTCGCCCAGGAGTTGGGCTATCTGAAGGTCAAGCCCGGCACCATCGTGGAGCTGGGGGCTATCAAGAGCCTGCCGAAAAATAAGGTGGTCATCGTGTCCACCGGCAGCCAGGGCGAAAATATGTCCGCCCTGTACCGGATGGCCTTTTCCACCCACAAGCAGGTGGATATCACCGCCGGTGATCGGATCATCATTTCCGCTTCTGCCATCCCAGGCAACGAAAAAGCGGTTTCCAAGATCATCAACGAGCTGTACCGCAAGGGTGCGGATGTGGTCTACGAAAAGAGCGAAGGTCTGCATGTTTCCGGCCACGCTTGCCAGGAAGAACTGAAAATCGTTCATGCTCTGTGTAAACCCAGGTTTTTTATCCCTGTCCATGGTGAGCAGCGGATGCTGCAAATTCACGGCAAGCTGGCGCAGCAGATGGGCACCAAACCCAGCCATGTGATGATTGGCGAGATCGGTACTGTCTTTGAACTGTCTGCCAAAACCTGCAAGGTTTCCGGCACCGTGCCTGCCGGCAAGGTCTATGTGGACGGTACCGGCGTTGGCGACGTGGGCAGCGTGGTACTTCGGGATCGGAAGCACCTGGCTCAGGACGGTATGATCGTGGTTTGCGTAAACTTGAGCAGCCAGGATGGCAGCGTGATCTCGGGCCCTGATATCATCACCAGAGGTTTCATTTATGTGAAGGAATCTGAGGAACTGATGGATGAGCTGCGGGAAGTGGCCTTGGAGGCTATTGAGCGCTGCAGCCGCCGTCGCAGTCGGGATTGGACAACCATCAAGTCTGCCATTAAAAATGACCTGTCCGGCTATCTGTATAAGACTACTAAGCGTAATCCGATGATCCTGCCTGTTATCATGGAGATCTGATGGAAAAGCCGCCCTTGCAAAAGGGCGGCTTTTGTGGGATAATGGGGTTGAAATTCTTGGCTCTCCCTCTGGGAGAGCTGGCAAAAATCGCAGATTTTTGACTGAGAGGGTGCTGTGTGCGGCATAGCCCTCTCCGCCTCGGCATTTGCCTCGGCACCTCTCCCAAAGGGAGAGGCAAGGGGTACGCAACCCTCATTTTATATTACAGGAGAACGCTATGCGCTATTATTTTGCGCCCATGGAGGGCTTGACGGACAGCATCTACCGCCGTCTGCATCGTAAATATTTCTCCGGCGTTGACCGCTACTATATGCCTTTTATTTCTCCCACGATGCACAGAACCCTGACGGGTCGGGAGGAACGGGAGCTGCCTTTTGCGGACACGGAATGCTTTGCTGCCGTCCCCCAGCTGCTGACCAAAGTGCCGGAGGATTTTCTTTGGGCGGCACAGGTCATCAAAGACCGAGGCTATGAGGAGGTCAATCTCAATCTTGGCTGTCCGTCCGGCACGGTCACCGCAAAGGGAAAGGGAAGCGGTATGCTCTCCGATTTGGATGGGTTAGACCGATTTCTGGACAGTATTTTCTCGACTGCGCCCCTGCCGATATCGGTAAAAACCCGTTTGGGTGTGACGGACAGCGAGGAATTTCCGGCATTGCTGGAAATCTACAATCGCTATCCCATCAAGGAGTTGATCGTCCATCCCCGGGTGCGCAAGCAATTCTACACCTGTGGCGTGGATATGGAGCAATTTCGTTATGCGGTGGAGAACAGCAAAAAACCCCTGTGCTATAACGGAGATATTCTGAGTGTTGCGGATGCAGAGAAGATCCGGGCAGAATTCCCTCAGGTGGAATCGGTGATGATCGGCAGAGGGCTCGTCGGCGACCCTGGCATGCTGAGCCCCAACGGTACGGACATCCAAAAGCTGGAAGCATTCTGCGATGAACTGCTGGAAGCTTATCTGGTGGCATTTGGCGGCAGCCGCAACGCCATGTTCCGGCTGAAAGAGAACTGGGGATTTCTAATCGGCCATTTCGAAAACAGCGAAAAGCTGTGGAAACGGCTGCGGAAAACCACGGATCTGGCTGAGTACCGGAGCATTACAAAGGAAATTTTCCACACTTTGCAAAGAAAATAAAAAGAACCGTCCTTGTGAAGGTGTAAACTAAAGGTAGACATACGGAAAAGAACCCGTGTGTCTACCTTTTCTTTATGCTAAAATCAGAGTAACAGGGGGTGAAGAAATGAGAAAAGGCCAAAGAAAACGAGTATGGACAAAGGAACAAAAACTTG
>JAGAMN010000046.1 GCA_017624715.1 Oscillospiraceae bacterium | reverse complement strand
GCGCCGCTACATTCGGGAGGGTGTCATTGCCTCGGTGCTGAAGCAGTACGGCTTTGATATTGCGGATGTTGCCCATATCCACATCAATCCCACCGGAAAGTTTGTGATCGGCGGTCCTGACGGCGACACTGGCTTGACAGGCAGAAAGATTATCGTAGATACCTACGGCGGCTACTTCTCCCATGGCGGCGGTGCGTTTTCCGGTAAGGATCCCACCAAGGTGGACCGCAGTGCTGCTTATATCGCCCGTTACATGGCCAAGAACCTGGTGGCTGCCGGCCTGGCGAAGCAGGTGCAGGTGCAGCTGGCTTACGCCATCGGCGTAGCACAGCCTGTCTCCCTCCGCGTCGACAGCTACGGCACCGGCGTGATCTCCGACGAAAAGATGACTGCCCTGCTGCGCAAGACTGTGGATCTGACCCCTGCAGGCATTATCCGCCGTCTGGAGCTGCGCAGACCCATCTATGCCCCCACTGCTGAGTTTGGTCACTTCGGTGTAGCGGACCGTCCCTGGGAACAGACGGATCTGGCTCCTGTGCTAAAGGAACTGGCTGCAGAAATCTAATTGGATGCAAAACCGCCCCTACCGGGGCGGTTTTTGTGATATTTCCTTTGCATTTTGGAAAGAATGTGGTATGATATAGGCATCAAACTATGCTTGGAGGGATTTCCATGCTGGATTTTATTCGAATTGCAACGGCTGTGCCCCCGGTCCGGGTGGGTGATGTTGCCAAAAACGTGGAGGCTATCTGCGCCTATATAGAAAAGGCAGATGCAGAAAATGCGGACATCGTGCTGTTTCCGGAGTTGGCTATGACCGGCTACACCTGCGGTGATCTGTTTTTTCAGGATGCCCTGTGGAACGGAGTTAAGGCGGGGCTGAACAGAATTGTGGAATGCTCTGCAAAATATCCACAGCTGACTGCTGTGGTGGGTATGCCCCTGCGGATGGGTGGCAAGCTGTATAACTGTGCCGCTGTAATCGCCGACGGTGAGATTTGCGGTATTGTGCCCAAGACCCATATTCCCGGCGGTGAAAAACGGTGGTTCTCTTCCGGCAAGGAACTGCGGGACGCAGCTTGGGAATTGGCGCCCTCTGCTCTGGGAGTAGAAGCCCCGGAGGATGCCTACTGGTATATTCCCCTGGGTAAGAAGATGCAATTCCGAGTTGCTGATGCTATGGTGGGCATTGAAGTTTGTGAGGATCTGATGGCCCCCTCCCCTGTTTCCACCGATTTGGCCGTGAATGGTGCGGAAGTAATTTTGAATCTGTCCGCTTCTCCGGAAATGGCCGGAAAGCGGAAGTATCGCCAGGATCTGGTGAAGCATCAGTCCTCTGCCTGCAACTGTATTTATGCTTATTGCTCTGCCGGTTACACTGAGTCTACCTCTGATACGGTCTACGCCGGTCACAGCATGATCGCGGAAAACGGCAAGATGCTGGCTGAAAACAAAAAACACCTGGATACGGATTATATGCTCGTGATGGATTGCGATCTGGGAAAGATCCGGGCCGACCGGTTGCGGAATCAGTATTATCAGTTTGCCACAAGTTCCCAAGAGGTAACGGTGGTAAATATGTGCGATGAACCCACGCAGTCTCGTGCTGATGGCAGTCTGTATCCCGTGAAGAAGCTGCCCTTTATCCCCTCGGACAAGGCTAGTCGCGAAGCACGTTGCAGGGAAATTTTCCAGATTCAAGTAGCCGGATTGAAGCAGCGGCTGAGCATTCTGAACACCAACGCGGTGATCGGCATTTCCGGCGGTTTGGATTCCACTTTGGCGCTGCTGGTGGCTGTGGAGGCTATGCGACAGTTGGGTCGCCCCGCCAGCGATGTTTACGGCGTGACCATGCCTTGCTTTGGCACTTCCGACCGGACCTATCAGAATGCCTGGGAACTGATGCGCAAGCTTGGTATTTCTGCCAAGGAAATTTCCATCAAGGATGCGGTGAGCCTGCACTTTAAGGACATCGGTCATGACATCAGCAAGCATGACGGCACTTACGAAAACTCACAGGCTCGGGAGCGCACCCAGATTCTGATGGACTACGCCAGTGTGGTTGGCGGTATCGTAGTCGGTACCGGTGATCTGAGCGAGCTGGCTCTGGGTTGGTGCACCTACAACGGTGACCACATGAGCATGTACGGCGTTAACGGCGGTGTTCCCAAGACTTTGATCCGCTGGATCATTGAGACGGTTTCCGAGGATGGAGCTTTTGCCGATGCCAAGGCGGTGTTGACAGATATTCTGGACACCCCCATCAGCCCGGAACTGCTGCCCCCGGATGCGGAAGGTAAGATCTCTCAGCAGACGGAGGATCTGGTTGGTCCTTATGCGCTGCACGACTTTTATCTGTACCATACTATTCGCTGGGGATTTACTCCCACAAAGGTGTATGCCCTGGCCTGCCGGGCATTTAAGGATGATTTTGACGGCGAGACGGTAAAGAAGTGGCTGAAGAATTTCTACCGCCGGTTCTTTACCCAGCAGTTCAAGCGGAACTGTCAGCCCGACGGCGTGAAAGTAGGCTCTGTGGGTCTCGGCCCCAGAGGTGACTGGGCAATGCCCAGCGATGCCACCGCACGGCTGTGGCTGGAGGAAGCTGAAAATCTGTAAATGATTCCGCCCCAAAAATTGGGGCGGAATTTTCTTTGGGGAAAGCATTGTATTTGGGAGAAAAATTTGCTATACTGACAGAAGAATTTACAGAATCGGAGGTTTTTCTATGAAATCCATCCGCGATATTTACAAGATTGGCAAAGGCCCTTCCTCCTCCCACACCATGGGTCCGGAGCGGGCAGCCAAATACTTCAAGGCAGAACATCCCGAGGCTGACGCATTCCGGGTGATCCTGTACGGCTCTTTAAGCAAGACCGGTGTGGGTCACGGCACAGACCGGGTGCTGATGGAGGTGCTCTCTCCCCTGCCCACGGAAATCGTTTTCTCCAAGGAGGACCTGGTGGGTTCTCATCCCAACACTATGGATTTTATTGCGCTGAAGGATGG
The DNA here is from genome assembly GCA_017624715.1 of Oscillospiraceae bacterium. Classification (GTDB taxonomy): domain Bacteria; phylum Bacillota; class Clostridia; order Oscillospirales; family Oscillospiraceae; genus Faecousia. The sequence goes on along the minus strand of JAGAMN010000046.1, from coordinate 2,086 downwards.
CGCCGAAGTCGGTACACTGCGTGTTGAATCCATCGGCGGCGGTGATATTAAAGTGCCTGGTCAGGCGCATCTGGACTCTCCGGAGGTATATCCCGAGAATTCCTTTGCAGAGATCGCTGATTTCTGCAAGTGGCGCTATATCGACAAGCTCAGCGACTATGTGGAGCTGAATGAGGGCGAGGAAATCTGGGATTTCCTGATGGATGTTTGGCAGACTATGAAGCAGGCCATTGCTGACGGTTTGGCAGCAGAAGGTGTACTACCCGGCGGTTTGAATGTTCAGCGAAAGGCAAAAGAACTTTACGAAAAAGATCCGGGTACCCATGAGCCTGGCCTGCTGGAATTCCAAAAGATCGCAGCCTATGCATATGCAGTGGCTGAACAGAATGCCGGCAACGGCACCATTGTGACCGCGCCCACCTGCGGCGCTTGCGGCGTTGTGCCGGCTGTGCTGAAATACGCGCAAGACACCAAGGGATTTACCGACGAGCAGATCATAAGAGGTCTTGCCACCGCTGGTATCATTGGCTCGCTTACCAAGCGCAACGCCTCCATCTCCGGTGCAGAGTGCGGCTGCCAGGCCGAGGTCGGCACTGCTTGTTCCATGGCTGCTGCAGCGCTGGCAGAGCTGTATGATCAGAATTTGGATCAGGTAGAGTATGCAGCCGAGGTTGCTATGGAGCATCACCTGGGCCTGACCTGCGATCCCATCTGCGGTCTGGTGCAAATCCCCTGCATTGAGCGCAACGCAGTGGCTGCCATGCGGGCCATGAACGCCTGCAATTTGAGTTACTTCCTCACCGGTTCCCGTCGGATCAGCTACGACATGGTCTGCCGGGCTATGCACGAGACAGGCATCAATCTGAACCACCGTTTCCGGGAAACCAGCGAAGGCGGTTTGGCGAAAATTTACGCGAGAAGGAAATAAGATAATGAAGTTAACGTTGGAGCAGATTCGGTCTGCGGCCCAGGGCGTTGCCTATGTGACCGACGAGGGCGGTCCGGTGCGGCTGCACCGGTTTACCCGGGAGCAGGAAAATATGTATCAGGCAGTGAATGCAGAGCATTATCTCAGAACCTTCGCAACTGCCGGTGTGACTCTGGAATTTGATACGGACAGCAAGTATTTATCACTTGCTGTGGCTGTTGGCAAAGGCAGTAGCCGGCTTTGGTTTGTGCACAGTATTTTTGTGGACGGCAAGCCTGTAGGACAGCTGCGGGGCGATCTGACACCGCCGGAGCTTTGCAATGCCGAAGAGCGCTGGGAACTGGGCGAAGGGCAGAAACGGGTGAAGATCCTCTTTCCCTGGTCCGCCGGTTCCATGATCCGGTGGCTGGAACTGGACGACGGCGCGCAATTCACGCCCGTGGTGAAAAAGAAAAAAATTTTGCTTTTCGGCGATTCCATTTCCCAAGGGTATGATGCGGCGCTGCCGGAGGATTCCTATGCTGCGATTCTTGCCGAATATCTGGCAGGAAATTGCCTGAATAAGGCCATCGGTGGTGAGGTATTCCGTCCAGCGTTGGCTGCGTTGAAAGACGATGGTCCTGTGGATTTGATTTCCGTTGCCTACGGCACCAACGATTGGAACGGGAAAACTCCGGATCTCTGGGAACCGGAGGCCCGGGCCTTTTTCGTCCAGCTTCGGAAGAATTATCCCGATACCAAAATACTGGTGCTGGCACCGGTTTGGCGGGGCGATTGGCAAGCGAGCAAACCCGGTGGCGACTTCCGACAGGTGGCAGAAGTATTACGGGAAATTGCAGAAACGATCGGCAACGCAAGGTTTGTGGATTGCTTCGGGTTTATCCCGCCGGATCCAGCTTGCTACAGTCCGGATGTGCTGCATCCCAACAGCCAGGGGTTCCGTCACTACGCAGCTGGGCTGCTGGAAGTTTTGAAAAAGGACAATTGGATATAAAAGCAGCGGCAGTCAAAACTGACTTGAAGTAGTCAATAGTTAGTAGACACAAAATTTCTTATGCCACCAGTTCTGTTCTGTACAGGACTGGTAGTTTTCCTTTTAGCTTGCGAACCGGTCGTTCGTTATTGAAATAATAGATTGCTTGTTCAATAGTGGCTCTC
>JAGAMN010000007.1 GCA_017624715.1 Oscillospiraceae bacterium | reverse complement strand
ATCCCCGAGCTGAACGGCAAGCTGATCGGCGCTGCTCAGAGAATCCCCACCCCCACCGGTTCCACCACCATCCTGAACGCTGTCTGCTCCAAGTCTGTTACCGTTGCTGACATCAACGCTGCCATGAAGGCTGCTGCTACCGAGTCCTACGGCTACAACGAGGATGAGATCGTTTCTTCCGACATCATCGGCATGCGTTTCGGTTCTCTGTTCGACGCTACCCAGACCATGGTCTGCGCTCTGCCCGACGGCAAGACCCAGGTTCAGGTCGTGTCCTGGTACGACAACGAGAACTCCTACGTTTCTCAGATGGTCCGCACCATCAAGCACTTCTCCACTCTGCTGTAATTCACAGAGCTTGAAGAACATATTTACCGCCGCACCATTCGGTGCGGCGGTTTTTTTATAGGGACCTGTCTTGTAGCGGGAGGTTCTCCCTTGGCTCCCCCTCCGGGGGAGCTGGCAAAAATTGAAGATTTTTGACTGAGAGGGCAATATGAAACACGCCCTCTCCGCCCCAGTGCATGCACTTGGGCGCCTCTCCCGGAGGGAGAGGCAAGCCTATGCACTAAAAAGCGGTGTCATTCCGAGCCAGTGCGCACACTGGCGTGGGAATCTCCATGATTTTCGAACAATTCCCTCATAAAACTGCCATTTTACTCCTGTTTTGGGGATTGCCACACCAGTGACCAAGGGTCACTGGTTCGCAATGACAGTTCTTTGACAGTCTGAAAGGGCCATCGGTTTGCACCGATGGCCCTTTTTTATTGGGAATTACTCAGCAAACTTCTTCTTGCCGATGACCAGCACTGCCAACATGCCGATGGCAGCGATGCCCATCATAGCCGCCAGTGCGGGCTGGAAAGCATCCGAAGTCTTGGGAGGCTCTTCGAAGAAGACATTGGTGAAGGTTGCGCTGTCGGTAACAGCCTGGCCGTCCCGGGTCACAGTCAGCTCCAGAGCACCGGTGGTGCTGTCCTGGGTGACAGTGATGACGATCTCGTAAACGGTTTCGTCATAAGTCATGTGGGGAACATCTCCGGCAACCTCGCTAAGGTTGTAGGTGAAGGTCTTGCCAATGTCCTCCAGGGTGAAGGTCAGGGCGAACTGTGCAATACCCTTTTCGTCGCTGACAATGGTCTTGTCGGTGTCGTTACCCTGGCCCTTGAGCTGGAATGCGAAGCCGTCCAGACCTATAACCTTATCCGTCTTGTTCTCCAGGATCTTCTGGACATCGATGCTGACAGATACATCATCGGGGGTGAAGATGTTGGTGAAGCCATATTCCTTCACATTCTCGCCGTTGACGGTAGCCACGGCCTTCATGACGCCGTTTTCGTAGGTAACGGTGACGGTGATCTCATAGACGGTTGTGTCGTAGGTGACCTTCTCGTCAGTACCCTTGACTTCGCTGATGGTGAACTTGTAAGTACCCACAGTGTCGAAGGTCAGAGTCTTGAAGAAGAACACGCCGTTTGCGTCGTTGGTAACGACCTCAACCTCAGCACCGCTCTCATCCTTCAGCACGAAGGAGAACTCGCCTGCGACCATGTCGCGGCCGCCGTTCAAGTGCTTCTGACCGAACAGATCCAGGGTTGCGTCCGGGGCACGGTAGGTATTCTCGAAGACCATTGCGGTGGCACTTTCGGTCACATCGTTGCCCTTGGCATCCTTGATGCGGATGATGGTGATGTTCTCGGGAGTAATCGTGCCGTCGCCATTGTCCACCAGGTCGTAGGTGACCTTGTAGACAGACAGATCGTAAGTGATTCCCTCGTCAGTGCCGGCCTTTTCGCTGAGGAAGAAGGTGTGGCCGGTGCCGATTGCGGTGTAAGGCAGGGCAAAGTGGATCTTGCCGTTTACATCAGCCTTGACCGTTGCCAGCACATTGTTCAGGGTATCCTTGACCAGGAATTCGTACAGGTCAGCAGGAACTGCCAGGTTCACCCGGCCGCCGCCGGAGATATCCACCAGATGCTTGTCGGCTTCGAAGGTGAAGTCTACCAGTTCTGCCTTGTAGGTGTTCTTGAAGAGGACGGGGGCGCTGTATGCAACAGATGCAACCAGCTTGCCGTCGCCGGGATCGGTGACAGTAACGGTGACGGTGAACACAGCATCATCGTAAGTCACGCCGCCCAGAGCGCCTCTGACTTCGCTGATGGTGTAGGTGTGAACACCCGCCCGCTCAAATGCGATACCGGAGAAGGTGATCTTGCCCTTTGCATCATTCTTCACAAGCTCCACAACTGCGCCGGTGGCATCCTTCAGCACGAAGGAGAATTCGCCGTCGGCCAGATCACGGCCGGTCAGGTTCTTGTCGCCGGTGAAGATAACTTCGTCGGTCTTTTCCGCAACATACTTGTTGGTGAAGACCACAGGAGCGCTGTACTGCACATCGGCAATCAGCTTGCCGTTGCCGGGGTCGGTGACGGTGACCGTAACGGTAAACTCGGTGCTGTCGTAGGTCACGCCGCCCAGAGTACCGGCTGCTTCGCTGATGGTGTACTTGTAAGTACCCACAGCATCGAAGGTGATGCCTGCAAAGGTGATCTTGCCGTCGGCTGCGTTCTTGACAGTCTCGATGGTTGCGCCGGACGCGTTCTTCAGTACGAACTCGAACTCCCCTGCGGCCAGGTCACGGCCGGTCAGGTTCTTATCGCCGGTGAAGATCACTTCATTGGTCTTGTCAGCCTTGTAGGTGTTGTTAAACACCACGGGGGCGCTGTACTGCACATCGGCAACCAGCTTGCCATTGCCGGGGTCGGTGACGGTGACCGTGACGGTAAACTCGGTGCTGTCGTAGGTTACGCCGCCCAGGTTGCCGGCCACCTCGCTGATGGTGTACTTGTAAGTACCCACAGCATCGAAGGTGATGCCTGCGAAGGTGAACTTGCCACCCGCTGCGTTCTTGACAGTCTCGATGGTTGCGCCGGATTCGTTCTTCAGTACGAACTCGAACTCCCCTGCAGCCAGATCGCGGCCGGTCAGGTTCTTGTCGCCGGTGAAGATCACTTCATTGGTCTTGTCAGCCTTGTAGCTGTTGTTGAACACCACGGGAGAGCTGTACTGCACATCGGCAACCAGCTTGCCGTTGCCGTTATCGGTGACGGTGACAGTCACAGTGAACACGCTGTCGTCGTAGGTCACGCCACCCAGAGTGCCAACCACCTCGCTGATGGTGTACTTGTAAGTACCCACAGCATCAAAGGTGATGCCTGCGAAGGTGAACTTGCCACCCGCTGCGTTCTTGACAGTCTCCACAGTTGCGCCGGACGCGTTCTTCAGTACGAACTCGAACTCGCCTGCGGCCAGATCACGGCCGGTCAGGTTCTTGTCGCCACCGAAGACGACCGCATCGGTCTTTTCGGCAACATAAGTATTGCGGAAGATGACGGGAGCGCTGTACTGCACATCGGCAACCAGCTTGCCATCGCCGGGATCGGTGACGGTGACAGTTACAGTAAACACGGAGCTGTCGTAGGTCACGCCGCCCAGGTTGCCTGCCACCTCGCTGATGGTGTACTTGTAGACGCCGGTCTTGTCATAACCGATGGTGGGGAAGCGGAAGTTGCCGTTTGCATCATTGGCAACGGGATTGCCGATGGGCTTGCCGGAGGCATCCTTCAGAACAAACTGGAACTCGCCTGCAGCCAGGTCACGGCCGGTCAGGTCCTTGCTGCCGCCGAAGGTAACTTCATCAGAAGGAGCGGCTGCATAGGTGTTGTTGAAGACCACCGGTGCGCTGTACTGCACATCGGCAACCAGCTTGCCGTCGCCGGGATCGGTGACGGTGACAGTCACGGTGAACACGCTGTCGTCATAGGTCACGCCGCCCAGGGTGCCTACCACCTCGCTGATGGTGTACTTGTAAGTGCCGGGCTTGGTGAAGCTGATGCTGGAGAAGGTGATCTTGCCGCCTGCGGTATTCTTCACAGTTTCGACGGTTGCGCCGGTTTCGTCCTTCAGGACGAACTGGAACTCGCCTTCCACCAGATCGCGGCCGGTGAGGACCTTGTTGCCGCTGAAGGCAACTTCGTCGGTATTATCAGCGGAATAGCTGTTGGTGAACACCACTTCCTCGGGTGCAACCGCGCCACCGGCGATCTCGTAGACCACCTCAGTAGCCAGCTTGCCGGTACCCCAGTCAACCACGGTGACAATGACGGTATAAACTGCATCATCGTAGGTCACGCCGCCCAGGGTGCCAACCACCTCGCTGATGGTGTACTTATAGGTACCGATGGTGTCGTAGCGGATGCCGGAGAAGGCAAACTTGCCGTCGGCAGCGTTCTTGACAGTTTCGATGGTTGCGCCGGACTCGTTCTTCAGAACGAATTCAAACTCACCTGCTGCCAGGTCGCGGCCGTTCAGGACCTTGCTGCCGCCGAAGACCACATCATCGGAAGGAGCAGCCTTGTAGGCATTGCCGAAGACCACGGGAGCGCTGTACTGCACATCGGCGATCAGCTTGCCCTGGCCGTTATCGGTTACGGTGACGGTGACATTAAACACGCTGTCGTCATAGGTCACGCCGCCCAAAGTGCCGGCCACCTCGCTGATGGTGTACTTATAAACGCCAACCTTGTCAAAGCTGATGGCGGAGAAGGTGATCTTACCGCCTGCTGCGTTCTTGACGGTTTCCACAGCTGCGCCGGACTCGTTCTTCAAAACGAATTCAAACTCGCCCTCCCGGAGCTCACGGCCGGTCAGGTTCTTGTCACCGCTGAAGATAACATCGTCGGTGGCCTCTGCGGTGTAGATATTCTCAAACTCTACGGGGGTGCCGTAGTTCACGGAAGTAACCAGCTTGCCCTGGCCGTTATCGGTAACAGTGACAGTGACGGCAAAGACGGTGTCATCATAAGTCACGCCGCCCAGAGTGCCGGCATCTTCCTGAATGATATAGGTGTGTACACCGGGCTTTGCATAGGTGATGGGGGTGAAGGTAATGGTGCCGTCGGCTGCGTTGGTGCCGGTGGCAACCGCTTTGGTACCCTCCAGTACGGTGAAGGTGAACTCCCCTGCTGCCAGGTCACGGCCGGTCAGGATCTTCTTGCCTTCCAGGATCACCTGCACAGGCTCCACAGAGTAGCCATTGCTGAACACTGCCACAGGTGCGCCCAGAGTAGTGTCATTGGCAACATTGCCGGTGCCGGGATGGTACATGGAAACCAGCGCGTGGAGCTTGCCGGTGCCGTTGTCGGTGACATTGACCAGCACACGGTAGATGGTAGCATCGTAGTTGATGCCGCCTGCCGCTGCGGAAACATCCTCACGGAGGACGTAGTAGTGGTTGCCTTCCTGGCCGTCGGCGAAGGACAGGTTGAAGCTGAATTCGCCGGTTGCGCTGTTGCTGACCACCTGAATGGGAGTGGTGTTGGTAACGCGGTAGTTTTCATCGGCTTCGTAAAGCTGGAAGGAGAAGGTCTTGTTCTGCACTGCAGACCAGTCGCCAACCAGGAGCTTCATGCCGTGCACTTTTACATCCACGCCCTGAGCATTGTAGGCATTGTTGATGACAATGCTGCCGGTATGATTACCGGAAGGCGTAACTACCAGCGCGCCATAGTTATCATGGCTGACAGTGACGGTTACGGTGTGCACGGTGGTGTCGTAGGTCACGCCCTGGGCAGCGCCGGTGGGCAGGATCTCCTTGACATAGTAGGTGTAAACCTTGGTGCCGTTGCCGGTATCCAGATGGGCCTCGGTGAAGTTCAGAGCGCTGAACACGAAGCTGCCGTCGGCACGGTTGGTGACGATCTCGATGGGAGCGCCATTGGGATCGGTGTACAGGCCGAAGGTAAACTCACCGGCGATGATGTCTCTGCCGGAGAGGGTCTTCTTACCGTCGATGACCACAGAACCGGAGCCGGTGACAGAGTAAGTGTTAACAAAATCTGCGCTGGCGACGCTTTCTGCCTGGCCAACCTTATGGATCACAGGAGCAGAAGCAACCAACGCGCCGTTGCCGTTATCGGTCACGGTGATGGCGATGTGGTACTCCGTGCTGTCATAGTGCAGACCGCCGGAAGTGCCGGGCAGCTCTGTGATTTTAAAGTGGTAGGTTCCTACCTTGTTCAGCAGGTCCTGGCCCACTTGGAACAGGTAACTGCCTACGGGTACGGTATAGACTTCGCTGTATGCACCCACGCCGGTCAGCGGCTGATAGGTATCGTCCGTTCTGACCACCTGGAACATAAAGGTCTCGCCTTCCAGAGGAGCCCGCCCAATCAGGGTCTTGGAGTAAGGAACGGCGGTGGATGCGGGGGTCAAAGCATAGGTGTTATGGAACACCGCAGCCGTTTCGGTATTGCTGCCTTTCAGCTTCACAGAGGAAACTGCGCTCAGCTGACCGTCCATAGCGGCGGTAACCTCGATGGAAAGAACATATTCTCTGGCATCGTAGGTCATACCGGGTCTTGCAGGATTCGGAATGATCTCCTTAATGATGTAGGTCAGGTCCTTATCCTCAGCGACGATGATGTTGAAGGTTGCATCGCCCAAGGCACTGGAAGTGACTACCTGGACGGGAGCGCCGATGGCATTGCCGCTGGCATCTACATTGTAAAGACCGAACTGGAAGTTGGTCAGGGAGATCTCAACGCCGGTATTGTTGGTCAGATCCTTGTGGACACCGACGGAGACGCTGGTGCTGTGGACCTGATAGATATTGGTGAAGCTGGCTTCCACAATAACACCGGTGATGGTTTCCTTGTCGGCAGGATCTGCATAGGTGCTGCTGGCGGTGATGTTGGCTTCTGCCCGAACATCCACTTCCAGCACGCCGTCCATATCTGTATCGGTAACGACCACAGCAAACAGAGCGTGGGTAGCAGAGTAGGTCATGCCGGGAGTCTTTTCATCGGGGATCTTCTCCACAATGCGGTAGAAGTAAGTTCCCACATTGGCATACTGCAGAACGATGGACTTATCGTTGACGGTCTTATCCGCAGCCAGAGAGCTGATCTCATAGACCTTCTGATCCGGATAGGTGCTGTCCGGCAGCATCTGCTGCAGGGCGAAGCGGAAGATCTCCTCGTTGGCGGGAGTGCCTTCCAGAAGTTTCCGGACGGTCAGGTCCAGAGGAACATTTACAGAAGTGTATGTGTCGGGGTAGCGGTTTACGAAGGATGCAACCGCGGCTGTATCTCTTTCGATGATGCCAGTGGAAGCAGTGGCATGGTCAAAGGCAAAGCCGCTGGGAATATCTGTCTCCACCACAGTATAGGCAGTGCCCTCAGGGATACCGATAATCGTAATGGACTCTTCGTTACGCAGTGTAATCGGCGTGCCGTCAGCGAAGGTCAAAGTGCCGTCGGCTGCAACCTGCACAGGTCCGTTATTGCTGGTTGCGAAGGTGTCGCCTGTATGGACTCTGTCACCGGACAGGGTCACCCGGAAGGTGAACACCTTGGTTGCCAGTACATCGGGGTCAGTTCCCAAATTGTGGGTAACGTCCTTTAGAATGGTCAGATCGCCATAGCCGTTGGCGATGTTCGTGAATTCCACCTTGTTGATCTTAACAGCATCAACAACAGCAGGAACGGTAACCTGGACAGAAGAACCGGCAGCCTGGTTAATACCGTTCACGGTGATTCCGGATACATGGTAGTCACCCAGGAGCTTCTCGGTGATGGTCACATTGGTACCGGCAGGAATACCGGTAATGTAAGCGGTGACATCAGCAGGGATGGTCAGGTCAAAGCTGCCGTTTGCGAAAGCGGTGGTGGTGATGCCGGGGATAGGATCGCCATTGGCATCGGTGACGATGGGATTGGCGGTCACACCGGCAGGAACGCTGACGGTGAAGGTGTAGCTTTCCGCATCAGCGATGACGCCGTCTACCTTCTTGGTCAGAGTAATACCGGTGGCAGGGGCCAGCTTCAATGTGCCGTTGTTGCCCAGGAAGGCATAGATATCAATGCCCGAAATATTGTTAGAGAATGCGGCGGGCACGAAGGTATAGCCCAAAGTGCCGGTTTTGTTCTCGCCCTTGTTGAAGCGGAAGCGGCTCCACTCCAGGTAGGGAGAACCGGCAGGAATGTACCACTGGCCGTCGGCGTTGCGCTTTGCCTTGGCCACGGTCTCTGCGGACATGGGCATATAGATGTAGGTCTTTTCGGTTGCGTTGTAGATGGCCCGGGTGTGCTGATAGGTGGTGCCGGCAGGCTTGGTGTTGCCGGTGACAACATTGCCGTTGGCATCCAGCACCAGGGTATCCTCGGTGAAGTAGAAGCGGCCGTTATCCAGAGCCGGGTTGAAGTGGGATTCTGCCACAACGGCGGATTCCACTTCGTTGGGATCAGGAATGCCGTTGCCGTTGAGGTCATTGCCGATGGCCCAGGAGTTGGTGTAGAAGGAGTAGGTGCCGTCGGCATTCTTATGAACATGGCCGCCATTTGCTACGTGTTCAGCGATCTTGGCTTCCAGATTGACAGCATTCAGATCGGAGCGCAGGCCAACCTCGAAGACCAGCTGCATAGGCAGCGCATCTTCACGGGTCAGGGATTCGACCTTGGTGGTGTCATCCTTATCCAGGGTCACATTGTAAGTAACAGTAGGAATCAGCGCTGCAGGGATCTTGAAATACACAGTCTGGTGCTTGGTCTTCAGGTTGGTACGGACCTGCACCACCACGTGCATCATATCGCTGTCGCCCTCAACGCCCAGATAGCCGTAGGACTTGTTGGCATAAACAGCACCGGCGGGAGCATTTTCGTAGCCGGAATCCTTATCCCAGAAGCCAACGTAATTGCCGTCGGCATCTGCATACCAGCCAATGTAGTTGCTCCAGTTGGAGTCGTTTTCGTAGTAGAGCTGCTGATCGTTGTATGCATTGTTGATCAGCTGCTGGGCGGTGGAAGTAGTCAGACCGGGGATCCGCTCCTTAACCGTGCGGACCAGCTCATTGCCACGGTCGGTAGCGCCGTCCACAGTACCCAGAGTGCCGGTTGTCATACCCTGAGCAATGCCCTTGCCGGTGTACAGAACCACACCGCCGTTGCCGTCGCTCATCAGGATGCCCTGCACCTTATAGACTTCCATCAACTCGCCCAGCTCATCTTCAAAGGTGATATAGCCGGAAATATCCGCATCGCCGCCGGAGACCAGGGTGTTATAGGTATCGGCCTTCAGCTGGATCTCGCTGACAATCTCTTCAAAGGAGTGGATCATGCCTTCAGCATCCGCTGCGTAGAAGTACTTATCCACATAGTTCATTTCGCTGACCAGAGCATTGCGCTCCACGGTCAGGTCTATGTCGTCGATGGTAATGGTGATATCATTGCCGGCGGTTGCTGCCAGGTAGGTATCCCAGTAGCCGCTCAGATCGGTGTCGCTGCCGGCGGGATACAGCGTATCGGTAGCGGCGGCATTGGAGCTGGTGCCCAGACCCAAGGTCAGGAACAGCATATCCTGCTTGTCGCCGGAGCTTTCTTTATAATGGTTAATGATCGCGCCTCTGACATAGGCGGCAGTCAGCTGGGTCAGCATGGTGATCCGGTCGTTGGTGCCGTTGCCGGAGCCTACATTAGAATCGCCAACATTGGTATAGTCGGTGGTAGCAATGGTGGGTGCACCGTCGCTCATCAGAACCAGAACGGGCATACGCTGTGCGCCGGCCTGGGCATTGCCCTCAGGTACCACGGTGTCGGTGACCTTCAGGAACTCCTGCAAAGCCTTGTAAAGGCCGTTCTGGATGTAAGTACCGCCGTTGACCCGCTTGGAAGCATCCTCGACTTCGTCACCTTTTTCGATCTTCAGACCGGTGGCAACCTTGACATTTACATTGCCGGTGTAGTAGGTCACCTGCTGGTCGGTGGGCTGCCAGTTGGGTCTGCGGTTGGTTCCCAGGTTTTCGTAGATGTACCGGGTGGTGGCGGTGGCCTCCAGGCTCAGGTACTCGGTCTTGCCGTTTGCGTCAACACCGTCATATCTGCCCAGGGGCAGGATCACGGTGGCGGTGGAGGCGGTGGCAGCAGAGCCGGTGGAGGTGTTGCCGGAGTAAAGAATGACGCCAACGCGGTTGTTCTTATTCTGGGTCATCAGAGTATCGATGGCAGCGTTGGTGGCATCCAGCATTGCGGCAACGTTGGATACATCGATGCCGTCAACCATCCAGCCGTTCTGGAAGGGGCCGTACTCCTCATCGATCAGCATGGAGCCGGACAGGTCCAGCACCAGCATGGTGTCGGTGGGTACAGTGGCATGGCCGGTGATGGTGTAGTTGGCTGCCAAAGCGGACAGCGCAACCAGGAAATTGTTGGAATTGCTCAGCTTAACGCCGGGCAGCAGACTGCTTTCACCTGTGAAAACAGACTTATCTGTCCAGACGGCACCGGCAAATTCGGTGTCCATCTTGTTGGGGCCGAAATACTGAATCCAATCGTCGCTGGTGGGATCGTCAGCAACCTTGCTGCCGGCGACGATACCCAGGCGATCGGCGGACTGGGTTTCGGCGGCAAAGACAAAGGTCGGTGCCAGGGAAAATACCAGTACCAGGCTCAAAATGGCAGCGATCATACGGTGGAAGGGAGAATACTTCTTTGCCGTCATTTTCCTCAACTCCTTCTTTTTTTCAAGTTCCTCAAAGCGATTTACTTTTGTTTCATTCATAGCGGTAACCTCATGCTCTGCGAAGCAGATCCATAAACGCCTGCTCATTGGAGTCTTCTACATATTGTTTAAATTCCGAAAGGATTTTCTTGCCGAGATTGCGGTAATCCATGGCAAACACTTTTTTGATCTTCATTTCCCGTACTTCCGGGGGGACGCCATAGACACCCAGGATGTTGTGCAGAGCACCGGAGATGCGGTACTCCAGGGAGACCGGCTCGCCTGCAGTCATCAGCGTGGCATATTCCACACCGGACACCAGGATCTCAGCCTCCACATACTGTTCATGGTTCCAGTTGGGTCGGTACTGTCCAAACACCCTCTTGGCCCGGTCGGCATCGTTGCTGCGAATGATATCCAGGCAGAGGTCGCTGGTATAGGCCGACCGGAGAAAGTCTCTTGCAATGGGATCTTCGCACATGGTGGCCATAGCAGTAAATTCCAGGCAGATCGCCATAATGGAGCTGATCCCCTCGTCGGCTTCGATTTCCATCCGTTTCCATTGATACATACACAGAAGTTCTACCAGTTCTGCCAGCAGATGCTCCTTCGTAGGGAAATAGAAAGTCACATTGCCGGGACTCATATCCAACTCTTTGCACACCATTTTAATGGAGGTATTGGAGTATCCCTCAGTCAGGAATAATCTTGACGCTACCTGGATGATTTCCAGCTTTGTCAATGCGCTTTTATTGATTCTGGCCACGGTCGTTTCCTCCTGTCTTGTTTTTAAAGCGGACAAAATTTGTCCGAGGTTTTGTAGCAATTCTATTGTAGTACGCGTACTAAAATTTGTCAATATTCTTTTTGTTGAATTTTTCCAAATTTTAAAATATTTACAAATTAACCAATTCAGCCTGCCGTTTTTGTGCAATCTGTCCCCTCTGCTCAGGATGACAGCGCCTCAACCCCATTTGGTTCCGTAGGGGAGGGTCTTGATCCTCCCACCGACAACGGTACAAATACCCGAGGGAGGGTCAAGACCCTCCCCTACAAATAAATATATGCAGGGACAGAAAACCCGGGGCGTGCGTTTGCACACCCCGGGTTGGGTCGGTTCTTTATACAGTTTCTACAGCGCAGTGTTCCAGCGCCAGGGCTTTTTGATACCGGGCAAGGTAGTCGGCAAAGGCCGCCACCTCGGACTGCTCCGGCTGCAGGGTCGTAGACTCTGCCCCAGCAAAGACTTCCTTTTCCAGGAAATCTTCCAAAGGCATCTGCTCCCGGACGCTTCGGTAGGCTGCCAGCAGTGCCATGCCGTAGGGGCCACCTTCACCGGCAGTCTTCATGACCGTTACAGCAGAATTTACCGCCGCGGCCAGATACCGCTGGGCAACACCGGGGGTCTTGAACAGGCCACCGTGACCGGTGAGTCGGCGGACATTCACCTTCTCATCGGTGAAAATCTGCATGCCCACTGCCAGGGATGCCCAAACGCCATAGATCTGGCTGCGCATAAAGTTGGCAAGGCTCAGCTTGCTGTCCTTGGGTCGGACCAGCAGCGGCCGTCCGTCGTTCAGGCCGCAAATGGGCTCGCCGGAAACATAGTTGTAAAGCAGCAGTCCGCCGCAATCGGCATCGCCCTTCAGGCTTTCATTGAACAGCTTGCCGTACAGGTCTTCCGTATCCGCACCCAGCAGCTTTGCCAGCTGGGAGAACATGCCCATCCAGCCGTCCAGCTCCGATGCGCCGTTGTTGCAGTGTACCATGGCAACGGGCAGGCCGCTGGGGGTAGTGACCATGTCGATATCCCGGTAGAGCTTGCTCAGCGCCTTTTCCAGCACCACCATGGTAAAGATGGAAGTACCGGCAGACACATTACCGGTGCCGGCAGCTACAGAATTGGTAGCCACCATGCCTGTGCCTGCGTCACCCTCCGGAGGAACCATAGGAATGCCAGGCTGCAGAACACCGGTGGGATCCAGCAGCTTTGCACCTTCCGCAGTCAGTACACCGGCATCCGCGCCGGCGGACAGCACCTTGGGCAGCACCTTACGGATATCCCAGCCGTAGCCCATCTTCTTGGCCAAGCCGTCGAACCGGGTCAGCATATTGCCGTCGTAATCCAAAATTGTGGAATCGATGGGGAACATACCGGAGGCTTCACCGATACCGATAACCACTTCTCCGGTCAGCAGGTAGTGAATGTAGCCGGACAAAGTTGTGATGTGCGCTATATCGCCCACATGCGCCCGCTTTTCCAGCATTGCCTGGTACAGGTGGGAAATGCTCCAGCGCAGGGGAATGTTGAACTGGAACAGCTCCGTCAGCGCATCTGCCGCCTGGGCGGTATTGGTGTTGCGCCAGGTCAGGAAGGGGGCAAGCTGGTTGCCATTTGCATCCAGTGACAGATAGCCGTGCATCATGCCGGAAATGCCGATAGTACCTACAGTGGTCAACGCCACGCCGTACTGATTCTTGACATTTTTTGCCAATTCCGCAAAGCTAATTTGCACACCGCGGACTGCGTCGGAAAGATGATAGGTCCACAGGTCATTTTCTAATCGGTTTTCCCAGCTGAAAGAGCCGGTAGCCAGAACCTGGTGGTCGTGTCCGATGAGCACCGCCTTGATCCGGGTAGAGCCCAGCTCGATACCCAGGGCGGTTTTTCCGGCGAGAATCGCCTGGTTGGGGGTCATAAAGATACCTCCTTAGAATACAAATGCAACCTTGAAATCGCCGTACTTGCCGGTAGCGTAGTCGAAGGCCTCTTCCCAATCCTCCAGCTTGAAGATCTTGGAAACGACGCCATTGGTCTTCAGGTTGCCCTTGACGATATTGTCAATGACAAAGGGGTAAGCATAGGGGCTCAGGTGAGCGCCCAGAACATCCAGCTCCTTGCGGTCGCCGATGATGGACCAGTCTACGGTGGTCTCCTTGCCGAAGACGGAGAACTCTACGAAAGTACCCAGCTTACGGATCATGCTCAGGCCCTGCACAACGGATGCGGGGTTGCCGGTGGCCTCAATGTAGATGTCACAGCCGTAATTCTCGGTCAGCGCCATGATCTCGTCCACCACATTGCACTTGCCGGGGTTGAACACCAGGTCAGCGCCGAATTCCTTAGCCTTCTCCAGGCGGTTGTCCTGCATATCCAGGGCGATCAGCAGCTTGGGGTTCTTCATTCTTGCGTAGGTGATCATACCCAGACCCAGAGTGCCTGCACCGGAAATGACCACGACATCCTCGTTGGTGATGTTTGCACGGTCAACAGCGTGCTTGGAGCAGCCGTAGGGCTCGATGAGCAGGGCATCCTCGATGCTCATTTCATCGGGAACACGGGCGATGACGCTCTGCTTGGGGTAACGGACATACTCGGCCATACCGCCGTTGTTGGTGGACTGGAAGCCGAAGATGTTGTGAGGCTGGCACATCCAGTACCGGCCGGTCTTGCAGAACTTGCACTCGCCGCAGGGAACGATCTGGTCAGCGGTGATGCGGTCGCCGATCTTGAACTCGGTGACATTTTCGCCAACCTCTGCCACGCGGCCGAAGAACTCGTGGCCGGGGATAAAGGGAGGCTTGACCCAGCTGGGCTGTACATCGTCGCCCCAGAACATAGCAGCGCCGTGGCTGCACTTCAGGTCGCCGGCGCAGATGCCGCAGGCTTCTACCTTAATAATAATGTCATCGGGGCCGCACTCGGGGGTGGGGTAGTTCAGCTCCAACTTGTAATCGTCCTTGTCGTAGGCCACCAGGGCCTTCATTGTCTTGGGAATTGCCATAGTATGTACCTCCTGGTTTTTATTTGATGTCATTTTCATTATAGCAGTGTGATTTTTGAAAATCTATACTTTTTTCACAAAATCTGTATCATAAATCAAATTTTGATGCCAGTTGTGCCGGGGGCAGAGCCAGCAAGCGGTACAATGGGATCAGACTTACCAGTAAATGGTAAACAAAAATCACCACCGCACACAAGAGCGCCGCCTGCCAGGGCAGCACCATGGCAAAGGCAATGTCCTCGATTTTGGTCAGCACCGTCACCACACCCCAGGTAACTGCCGCGGCGGGCAGGGCGCTGAGGGCAAACTGCATCAGGCTTTCCATGGAGAAAATGGCAGAGAGCTTCCCCTTGGGAATACCCAGCAGCCGGTACACCGCCAGCAGCTCGATCCGGGTGTGAACCTGAGCTCTGCGCAGCAGGTACAGCATCACCGCCGCCAATATCATTACCGTAACTGTCACGATGGTTCGGGCATCGGCTTTCATATGAGATGCCTGGGTATATGCCTCCCAGGAGGTGGTGTAATCATCAATGACCGTGATTTGGAGCTTGCCCTCTAAGTCTGCAGGCAGGGACTGCGCCAGCAGCTGCTTTGCAGCCGTTTTATCCGGGCAGTACAGCCAAAACCGCTCGGTGATCATATCCCGGTAGAGGTTTTTCATGTTCTCGTCCGATACCACATAATTGGTGTTCAGCGGAACGATCAGCCGATCCTTTACCACAAACTGCCGGTTGCGGATATTCAGAATGCTGCCCGGGCCTGCGGCTACCTTGGTAGTGATCAGGCACTCCGTTTCCTCCAACACCATATCGTCATACATGCCTGGGAACAGATACTGCAGCTCCGACAGTGTCATGGCCTGAATGCTGTTGACACCCAGGCAGGCAAAGGCCGTCCGGGGCACATACATGGCCGCTTCACCGCTGTCGGTGATGCCCACGATCCGGGCGGTGTAATCCCTTTTGGAAAAACCGATTTCCCGGTCCAGGAAGAAGGAAATATCACCGATGCTGTTTTGCAGGATGCCATCCTGCTGCAGCACAGCATCCAAAACCCACCGATCCACCGCCACTTCCTCAGGGCCTTGGGGCAGTCTGCCCATGATCAGATCCTCCGACGGCATATATTCTGCCGGAATGTAGCTGAATTTGCCCAGACTGACAGTCTGGGTGCCCATTTGCAGGAAGACCTTGCTGCTGAGTTGAGGATTGAGCGGTGTATAGGGCAGCAATTCCATGTCACCCAGGGTTTCCACATAGCTTAAGTACTGCTGCACCGTGGGGGTAATGGAGGAATGCTGGGCCCCCAATTTGCTGCCCCGCTCCAGCCGGACTTCCAAAATATGGGAGTCGGTTTTGATAAATTCATGGGGATCTACGGAAGATACGGTCAAATAATCCCCCAAAGTCAGCACCGTCAGCACCGTGAGGATCACCATAAAGAACCAGGTGCCGAACCGACGGGCGGATTTGCCCCGCATCAGTTGGGTTGCCTCCCGGAACATCATTGAGAAGGTCAATCCCCTGCCGGCACGGACAGGCTTCGCTTCATCCCGGTCCGGTTCCGGAATTCGTGTCTGCTCCACATGCTCCAATGTGAGCACCGGTCGCTTGCCTTCCAGCAGCATCGGATTTTCTGCGGAACTGCCGCAGGACACGCCCCGACTGTCGTCCAGCTTGATAATGACCCGGTCTTCCAGGGCAATGACCTGCAGATTTACAGGGGCTGCGCCCTCTTTCTGCAAAAACCGCAGCTGCACCCCATCGCAGGACAGGGTCTGCTCCTGATAATCACCGGCATACAGGGTGTTGCCCTGCTCAGTTTCCAAGGCCGCCCGATCTTGAATTTCCCGGTCGGAAGCGATTCTTCCTTCTTCCAGCCGGATGATCCGGTCAGCAAAGAAATTGGCGATCCGCTCCTCGTGGGTCACCATCACCACCAGGCTGGTCTTGGAGATCTTGCGGAGTAATGTACATATATTTATTGTATTGGCTTCGTCCAGGTTGCCGGTGGGCTCGTCGGCGAAGATCACTCTGGGCTGCCGGGCCAGAGCCCGGGCGATGGCCACTCTTTGCTGCTGACCGCCGGACAGCGCCGAGGTCTTTCGCCGCAAATACCGCTCCATGTCCACCGCCGCCAGGGCCTTCTTTACCCGGCGGAGCTTTTCTTCATGGGAAAGCCCCAGGCTGTGCAGACCCAGGTACACATTGTAGGCCACGCTGTGCTCCTGGAGCAGATAATAGTTTTGGAAAATGTAGCCGAAGCTCCGATTCCGCAGCGCTTCAAAGCTCCTGGTGCCGTACTGCTTGACGGTAAGTTCCTCGGTGGTGATGTTGCCGTTATCGAACCGATCCAGGCCGCCGATGGCATTTAAAAGGCTTGTTTTACCGCAGCCGGAAGGGCCCAAAATACACACAAAGCCGGTCTTTGGCAAGGTAAAGGACACATCTTTCAGCACATGGTTGGCATTTTTGCTGCGGCGGTCATAGGTTTTGTTCAGATTTTGTATCTGCATCAGTCCTCGACCTCCTTTCCCATGTTCAGATCGCCGGCCTGGGCGGTCTGGGGATATACCTTTTTGCCAACTGATCGCATAATCACCCAGGCCGATGCCAAAGAGGCCGCCAGGTGTACACCCAGCAGAATCAGCCAGTTTGCAGGGGGCAGATACCGGAGCATGCTTTCGATCCGATCCACGCCAAGTAACGCGCAAAGCTGAATGATGCCGAAGCCCAGGGCCTCACCGCAGAGGGCAAAGGCCAAAACCTGCCACAGTACCGATCTTTTTGCGATCTGACAGGCTAGACCCATATCTGCCAGTAGCTTATAGCTGTCCATTTGAATGCCAAAAAGCTCCTTCAGCACCAAAATCTGCAGCACTACTGCACCGATCAGCGCGCCCAGGCAGACAAGCAGGGTCTGCATTCTCTCGGCAGCCAGGTCGGGATCTTTTTCTGTAGAGCCCTGGCGGAAAGGCGACAGGGCGATATAGCCCATATCCTGAAGCTGGGCCAAAACGTCCTCGGTATAGGCGTAATCGGTAATGGTCAGAGAAACCTGGTTGGCATTTTCCTTGTAAGCGATGCTGTGGAAATCCTCCGGTTTTAGATGCACCGCGCCGATAAAAGTGGAATCGTGGTAGCCCATGACACTTCTAATAACGGCTTCGCCACCGGAATATCCGGAGAATTTCATAAGAATAGAACCGGGGATGTCGTAACGCAGACATTTTTCATACAGCGCCTCGGACAGCGCGCAAAAGCCTCCCGGCAGGAAGCAGCGGATAAATTCCTCACCGTTTTCATCTATATAGCGCTCTGTCAGATCTTCCTGCCAGATTGTTCTGTGACCGTTGATCTCCTTGAAAATGTCCGCATCCATGCGGATACTGGCACCGTAGACCGGTAAGTAAATGTAAGCGCCGCCGTCCCAGCCGCCGCCCATCATAAAGCCGGTTATGGCCATGCTCAGCTCATCGTGAAAGTAAAGGCCGGTGCCGTAATCCGTCACACCCACCACGGTTACATCCAGCCGCAGATAGGCATCCCGTGCCCAGTTCTTTTGGTCCTGAATATAGACAGTGACCGTCTTGCCGATTTGGTCAGGAGAACCTGCCAGCACCACTTCGGTGATATTTTTCGGCTCTTGACCGGCGGTGAGCCAGTTTCGGCCATCAGCAAACAATGGCTTCGTTTTCACAAAGTCCATGGCTTCCGGCAAAGGCTCAACGGAGGTGCGGATCACCGAGTAGCGGTGATCGTCATCCCCCCGCTGTTCCACCCGGTGGTGGAGCTTGTAGTCCACATCCTGCCGCCAGGCATAGTTAATATCCGTCACATAGCCGCCCCGTTCCAGAGCCACCGCGTGCTTCGCGCCCAAAATCGCGTTCCAATCCGCTTCCGTCATGGGTCCTAAATCACTGCGCTGCACCACGATTCGGGTCTTTTCGCCATTTACAAAGGCAGATTTATCGTATATCCGGGTAGACGTATCGTCCAAATTCACGATCAGCGTACCCAAAAAGGCAAACACGCCAAAGGCTGTCAGCGTAAAGAACAGCAGCACCAGACTGCTCCAAACCCACCGGCCAGCCATCTGCAGCCGGGCGGTAAACAAGCTTACATTTCCCGATTTCCGGGGTGCAACAGCGGTTTCCGTGCAGTCCTGCGCAGGTTGCAGCGGTGCATCTGCGGTAACCTGGCCGTCCTGGAGTTGGATCCGCCGGGTGGCATAGGCCTTGGCCTCCTGAAAATCGTGGGTAATGAGAATCACCAGCCGCTCTTTCGCGGCCTGAGAAAGAAGTTTTATGACCTTGGCGCTGTTTTCCGGGTCCAAATTGCCCGTGGGCTCGTCCGCCACCAGAATGGGCGCCGGTTTTGCCAGGGCCCGGGCAATGGACAGCCGCTGCTTTTGACCGCTGGACAGCTTGCCCGCCCGGCGGTTTTTCAGATCCCACAGCTCCACCAGTTCCAGAAGCTGTCTAGCCTTTTCCTCTGCGTCTTGCTGCTGCAGACCGGCGATCCGCAGGGCGCCGGTCACATTGGTCAGCACCGTACTGCCGGGTAAGATACCGTAGTTTTGCGATATGTAGCTGATCTTCTCCCGGCGGTAGCGCTCCCAATCGGCGCTGTCATAGTGGGAGGTGGGCTTTCCGGCAAGCAGCATCTCGCCGCTTTCATAGGGCAGTACACCACAGATCACCTGTGCCAGGGTAGACTTACCGCTGCCGCTTTCGCCGGTAACCGCCACAAATTCGCCCCGATAAAAGGTCAGATCCACATGGTTTAAGCCCATGACCACGGATTGATTGCCGGTATAATATTTGTATAGATTTTGTAGTGTCAGTAAAGGCTCGCTCATAGTTATCCCCTCATTTGGACTTATTACGACTGTTATACCATATTCTTCCCCGCTTGTAAACCAATGTCATTCAGATCGTGGCAATCCCCCGGATAGGAGAAGCCCTTTGGAGATTGCCACGTCGCCTGCGGCTCCTCGCAATGACACTATTGACAGTACCCCGGATTTATGGTAAATTACAGACAATCCAATATCTGTAATTTTGATAGAGGTGCGGCGTATCATCAGTACCCTGGCCGGGAGGCTTTCGCAAAGCTGTGGCACAGGAAAAAGGGGTCGCTGCCGAAGGAATGGATTGGCGAAGCCCATTCCTGGACGGGCAAAATAAGAGTTGTCCGGCTGTCGCAACCGCGGAGGGCTATCATCATTGCGCAGCACACCACCGGCTCATTGCGTCCGGGCTGCTTTTGATGGCCGATGATCTGCATCGGTCCTTTTTTTGTGAAAAGGCCTCCCCTGTGTAAGGGGAGGTGCCCAGTGTGCACACTGGGCGGAGGGGTTGTAAAAAGACAATCCCCCAGTCAGCCTGTTCGGCTGACAGCCCCCTTTACTCAAGGGGGCCTGTACATACCATCGACAAAATCGGTGGTTATGATTGTCTCTTCGCATACAGTAAAAATTTCAGCAGAAAGCAGGCATTACTTATGAAACAGCAAACCATTTTCCAGGGTGTTGCCACCGCATTGGTGACCCCTTTGACCAAGGACGGCGTGGACTATGCCGCCTTCAAAAAACTCATCGAGTGGCAGATCGGGCAAGGCATCAACGCCCTGGTTATCTGCGGCACCACCGGTGAAGGCTCCACCCTTACCGACGAGGAGCACCGGGAAGTTCTGAAATTTGCGGCAGAAGTGGTAAATGGCCGTGTTCCCTTGATCGCCGGTACCGGCTCCAACGACACTGCCTATGCCATCGACATGACCCAATTTGCATGCCGTATCGGCTACGATGCCATGCTGGTGGTGACACCTTATTATAATAAGACCACCCAGAAGGGTCTGGTGGCTATGTTTAATGCCATTGCCGACGCTTCCACCAAGCCGGTGATCCTGTACAATGTCCCCTCCCGTACCGGCGTAAACATTGAGCCGACCACCTATGCCGCTTTGGCGGAGCATCCCAACATCTGGGCCATTAAAGAGGCTAACGGCAACCTAAGTAAGATCGTGGAAACCGCCGCATTGGTGGGCGACAAGCTGGATATATACTCCGGTAATGACGATCAGATCGTGCCGCTGCTGGCCTGCGGCGGCAAGGGTGTGATCTCTGTGCTGTCCAACGTGCTGCCCAAGGAATCCGTGGAGATCTGCAACCGGTACTTTGCCGGTGACGTGGCCGGTGCTATGGAGCTGCAGAAAAAATACCTGCCCCTGATCAACGCGCTGTTTAGCGAGGTCAACCCCATTCCTGTGAAGGCCGCCATGGCTGCCATGGGCTTCTGTGAAAATTACCTGCGGCTGCCCCTGGTACCCATGGAGCAGGCCCACTACGACCACCTGTTAAGCTGCATGAAAAACGCAGGTGTCAACGTTTGATTTTTTCGTTTTTGGAAAAGCTAAATCCAAAATATAAGGAAGTGTAAGCTATGATAGGTATTGGCATTATCGGCTACGGTAATTTGGCAAAGGGCGTGGAGTGCGCCATCCGCCAAAATCCGGATATGACCCTGAAGGCGGTATTTACCCGCCGGGATCCGGCATCTGTAAAGATACTGACCCCGGATGTGCCGGTGTGTCCTCTGCAGGAGGCAGATAACTGGCAGGGTAAGATCGATGTGATGATCCTCTGCGGCGGCAGCGCCACAGATCTGCCTGCCATGACCCCGGAATTTGCCAAGAAATTCCATGTGATCGACAGCTTTGATACCCACGCCAATATCCCCGCCCATTTTGCCGCGGTGGATGCCGCCGCAAAAGAAAGCGGCCACATTGCCTTGATTTCCCTGGGCTGGGATCCGGGCCTGTTCTCTGTGAACCGGCTCTATGCCTCGGCAATTTTGCCCCAGGGCAAGGACTACACCTTCTGGGGTAAGGGCGTCAGCCAGGGTCACTCCGATGCGGTGCGGCGAATCCCCGGCGTTGTGGACTGCCGGCAGTACACCATTCCCGTAGAAGATGCCATGGATCGGGTGCGCCGGGGCGAAAATCCCCAGCTTACCACTCGGGAAAAGCATACCCGATACTGCTATGTGGTGGCAGAAGAGGATGCAGATAAGGCCGCCATTGAAACTGCGATCAAGACCATGCCCAATTACTTTGCCGATTACGACACTACGGTGGAATTCATCACCATGGAGCAGATGAAAGCCGAACATTCCGGCCTGCCCCACGGCGGCAGCGTGATCCGCAGCGGCAACACCGGCTGGAACGGTGAAAGCAGCCAGACCATTGAGTACAAGCTGACCCTGGATTCCAATCCCCAGTTTACCGCCAGTGTGCTTGTGGCCTGTGTCCGGGCAGCTATGCGGATGTACAATCGTGGCGTTACCGGCTGTCAGACCATTTTCGACATTGCTCCGGCCGACCTAAGCCTGCTGAGCAAAGAAGAACTGCTGAAGACCATGCTGTAAACATCAACCGCCCTCCTCACCCCGAGGAGGGCGGTAAAACCTTCCCCCGAGGGGAAGATGGCCGAGCAAAGCGAGGTCGGAAGAGGAATACGGGAGGAGAAACAAAATACGGCAATCCTTTCAGTCTTGTGCCTCAGTTGGACAATTCAAAGTCTTCCACCGATTCAAAACCTTAGGTTTTCCGCCCGCATTCCTCTTCAGTCACCCAAATCGGTTCCGAAAAGCCGATTTGTGCGACAGCTTCCCCCCGGGGGAAGCTATAAACCCCGGACGCAATTGCGTCCGGGGTTATACATTATATATTATACGCTTACTGCCTTTTTTGCCTTTCTGTCCTTCAAGTACCAGGGCAGATATGCCACCACGAACAGGGCGGAAACAGCCGCAGCCATGATGATCAGCCGCAGTACGAAGTTGGGAGGCAGGATATCCAGAATGGAGGGCGCAGCCTCGGGCTTGGCCATAAACAGGTAGTTTGCGCCGGGGAGCATATCATTGGTAAAGTACGCAACCACTGCCAAAATCACCAGGCCGATATAGGCCTTGACGGCAGATTTGACTGTGGGGCGCATCTTATGTACGAAGATCATGTAGAACACCGCAACATAACCCAAGCTGTGCTCCAGCCAGAACTGATAGTAACGGAACCGGGTAGGGCCGGTGTAGGAGATCACCGTGGGGGTGATCAGCGCAAAGACCGAACCGGACAACAGCCAAAAATAGCAGATGTCGAACAATGTCTGGGATTTTCCCAACAGCATGTAGCTTGCGAAAACCACCACCCAACCGCAAACGGTGATAGGCAGATGATCTACAGGATTGGGACCCAGTTCCGGCACGGCGATCAGCCGCCAGTAGTAAGACATTTCAGAAATAATCAGCATAAAGGCCAGCAGATAACGGATCTTCAGATCCCATTTGCTGTCTGCCAAAGGCTTACGGTAGCGGTAGATCAGGTAGATAACACCGATCATGATGAGGATCGGCAGGAAGTGGGCCAGGGAAAAATTGGTAAATTCCACTTCCGTTCCCTCACCCAAAAAGTATTTTAAAAAGTCTTTCATGACACAAACCCTTCCAATAAGTTTGGGTCATTGTAACAGCTTTCGACAGAAAATGCAAGGGTTTTCTTAAACTTTTCTTAAGAAAGGCAAAAAACCTTCCCCTGGTACCACATACAAAAAAGGTGCGTTTTGCAACGCACCTTTTTATTTTCAGTTAACCGCCACGGCCTTTTTCTTGGTAACCTGGAAAAACACCCAGTAAAAACCGGTGATATACAGGAAGAACAGCAGCACCACGCTGGCAGGATAAAACACCTTATGGCCGCCTACCAGATTATAAAGAATGTCGTAAGGCGTGCCGTCGCCCTGCATCAGGAACATATAATTGTAATCCACCAGCATATTGGCAATGTAGGCAGCAATGCAGAAGCCGCAGAGGATGCCCATGGTGATGACTATATTTTGCTTTTTCATGCTGCACATGCCGGAGAACATGATGTACAACGACGCAAAGCCGGAAATGCAGTGGGTAATGCCGGATACCACATTATCAAAGGACAGCACCGGGTAGGCTGCATAGTTCTGACCGGCACCGTAAGTGCCCAGCAGTGCGCCCAAAATGCCGAAAATGCACACAAAATCCAAAGATGCTTCCTTCACCCGACCCTTGCTGAAGGCCGCCAAAGGAATGGCGATCAGTTGGATGCTGCACAAAAACAACGGCAGATTATACAGCCAATTCATAGGATCCTCGCTGCGGAAGCACAGCAAAATGATTTTAAACAGTTCAAAGCCGTCAATCAGCAGCGCCGCCCAAATGAGCACGGTATTCTTTGCTGCATCGCTTCTGTGCTTATTGCGCCGGCCCAGAAAAACCGCCAGGCCGATCATGATCAAAATCAAGGAAGTAACGAAAGTCAAATGCTGCCAGGACATGAAGCCCTCAGCATCTCGCTGATAGCCGCCAAAACCGAAGAATTCTCCCATAAAACGCTCCATTTATTGTAATTTTGGGATCATCTTTTGGTATTATAGCAAAGAAAACGTAAAGATGTGCTTTTTCGACAAAATATAAGAAAATCTTAAACTTTATAGATGTCATGTCATTGCGAGGCCGCAGGCCGTGGCAATCCCCGGTTAGGAGAAATACTCAGGAGATTGCAACGGTCGCTAACGCTCCCTCGCAATGACAAAAAAATCTCCCGGCTGTAAAAGCCGGGAGATTGTATTATGTGGCAGGGTTCTTCTCGGCCTGCTGCTCAAGCCATTGCTGGGCATAGCTGCCGTCCAGCTTGGAAAGAACTCTTAAGTAGCCCGGATCTGTAGGATCATAGGGCGTGGGTTGATAGTCGTTACGGTTGGTAATGCTACTAATCCGGCAGGGGATCAGGATGGTCTCACCCAACACAACGCTTCCGTCCGCGGTGCGGACAAACTCCTGCTGCACGACAACCGTATCCTTGTCACTGGGATTACGATTGCCGCCGAAGGAGAAATTGCCCATGCTGTACATGATCAGACCGCCGTTGTAGAACTCCAGGGGCTGCAGCACATGGGGATGGTGGCCAAAAACGATATCCGCGCCGGAATCGACGGCCAGTCTACCCAACTTTTGCTGATATTCATTGGGCGCATAGTGCCGCTCGTCGCCCCAGTGCAGAGATACGATAACCACATCTGCCCCCTGCTGGCGCAGCTTTTTAATATTGCTCACCATGCCGGACTCGGTGACCCAGGAATTATTGGCATAAATGCCAACCGTAAGGCCGTTTTCCGTGGTGATCAGGGCGTTGCTGCCCCAGGTCGCATACCGGACACCGGCATTTTTCAGCACTTCCAGCGTTTCCTTCCAGCCCGGCTCAGCATAATCCCGGGCGTGGTTATTGGCAACGCTGGCCACTTCCACACTGCCTCTGGTGAGAATGTTCACATATTCCAACGGCCCCCGGAAACGGAAGGACTTGGTATCCAGCTGCAGCAGCTTCATTTCTTCTTCCGTGGGATCGTAGGTTGTCAAAGCGCACTCCAGGTTCACGATAGTCAGGTCGTCGGCATCAAAATATGGCTTGACCCCGGCAAAGGGATAGTCATAGTTATCCCCCACCACATTGGGAAACAGATCCCAACTGGGGGTAGCATTGTGATTGGTGGCAAAGGTACAGTCACCGGCAAAGGAAATCAGGAAGCTTTCCCCCTCCGGCTTCGCGGTGGGCTCGGTGGCTTCGGTGGATTCCGTAGGTTCGGTAATTTCCGTCGGTTCTGTGGGAGTAGAGGGCTGTGTGGGGACAGAGGGTTCCGTTGGAATAGACTCCGTCGGACGGGTGCTCAGCTGCGGATTCACATCCGGCTTGAGCAGACCGGGCAGGTAGGCCGACAGTACTAACAGTCCTACCAGCAAAGCGGCCAAGCCGACGGTCAATATTTTCATAGCTTTACCGCCTTTCTGCATTCATTACTCTTGATTACGCTTTTTCATGAGCTCGCGCATACGGATGCCATGATCCAGCTCCCGCTTACGGATACGCAGGCTCTTGGGGGTGCATTCCAGCAGCTCATCATCTGCCAGGAATTCCAGGCACTGCTCCAAAGAGAAGACCTTGGGGCTGATCAGCCGGATGGCATCGTCAGAACCGGAAGCACGCATATTGGTCAGCTGCTTGCGCTTACAGACATTGACCGTCATGTCCTCGTTGCGGCTGCAGATACCCACCACCATGCCGGCATACACCGGTGTGCCCGGACCGATGAACAGCGCGCCACGCTCCTGGGCACCACCCAGGCCGTAGGCCACGGCTTCGCCGGTTTCAAAAGCGATCAAGCTGCCGGTAAGCCGCCGTTCGATCTCGCCCTTCATGGGGGCATAGCTTTCCAGAACGCTGGACATAATGCCCTCGCCCCGGGTGTCGGTCAAAAATTCGCTGCGGTAGCCAAACAGGCCACGGGACGGAACCATAAACTCCAGGCGGTATCGGCTGCCCATGGGGGTCATGCTGAGCAAATCGCCCTTCCGGCGGCCCATTTTCTCAATGACAGCGCCCATGCATTCTTCCGGAACGTCGGCAACCATCCGTTCGATGGGCTCGCAGACCTTGCCATCGATGACCTTGGTCAGCACGCGGGGGGTGGAAACGGAGAACTCAAAGCCTTCCCGGCGCATGGTCTCCATCAAAATAGACAGGTGCATTTCGCCACGGCCGGCAACATTGAAGGCATCGGTGCTGGCTTCGGTAACATGCAGAGAAACGTCCTTTAAAAGCTCCTTTTCCAGGCGGTCGCGCAGGTTACGGGAGGTGACAAACTTGCCTTCCCGGCCGGCAAAGGGAGAATCGTTGACGGCAAAGGTCATTTCGATGGTGGGATCGGAAATCTTCACAAAGGGCAGGGGCTCGGGCGCATCCGGGGCGCAGAGCGTACGGCCGATGGTGATGTCTGCCATACCGGACAGGGCCACGATCTCACCGGCGGAAGCCTCCTGAATGGGGGCTTTGCCCAGGCCGTCGAAAGCATAGAGGGCAACGACCTTGCCCTTTTGCTTCTTGTCGGGTTCGTGGTAGTCGCAAATGGCCACCTCCTGGTTGACCTTGATGCTGCCACGCTCAATGCGGCCCACAGCGATGCGGCCTACATATTCATTATAGTCAATGGAGCTGACCAGCAGCTGCAAGGGTGCATCCACATCGCCCTTGGGGGGATCGATGTAGTTGACGATGGTCTCAAACAGAGGCACTAAGTCCTTACCCTGTTCGCCGGGGCCGTAAGATGCGGTGCCCTGACGACCGGAGCAGAAGACGGTGGGAGAATTGAACTGCTCGTCGGTGGCGTTTAAGTCCAGCAGCAGCTCCAGCACTTCCTCCATAACCTCTTCAATACGGGCATCGGGCTTGTCCACCTTGTTGACAACCACGATGACCTTGTGACCCAGCTCCAGGGCTTTTTGCAGCACGAAACGGGTCTGGGGCATGGGGCCCTCGGCAGCGTCCACCAGCAGCAAGACGCCGTTGACCATCTTCAGGATGCGCTCCACCTCGCCGCCAAAGTCGGCGTGGCCGGGGGTATCGACGATGTTGATCTTGG
This sequence comes from Oscillospiraceae bacterium, assembly GCA_017624715.1. Lineage (GTDB taxonomy): Bacteria > Bacillota > Clostridia > Oscillospirales > Oscillospiraceae > Faecousia. Next base: position 12,530 of record JAGAMN010000007.1, on the reverse strand, counting down.
TGTCCTTATAATGGACGGAGGTGTTTTTTGCCAGAATGGTAATGCCGCGTTCCCGTTCCAGGTCGCCGGAGTCCATGACTCTGTCCACGGTGGTCTGGTTCTCGCGGTAGATGCCGCCCTGCTTCAGCATTTCGTCGACTAGGGTGGTTTTGCCGTGGTCAACGTGGGCGATGATGGCGATATTGCGGATTTTTTCCTGAGGTACCATAAAAAACGCTCCTTATAATGCGCAAATTTTCACATATACTCTTAACTTAAAAAATATAACATATATAGACAGGAATTGCAATCCCCCAAAACGAACCATTACGCAGCAGAGGATGTCTTCCTGAGCGACCCGAAGGGGAGTCGAAGGAGCCGCATCTTTGCGGTGCGAAGCACCGCGCCGCCATTGGCGGCAAGAGAAAACGGATTCTTCGACTTCGCTAACGCTCCGCTCAGAATGACAACCAAAGAACTGCCGTTTACAAGAATCGACGGTTTACATAAGCTGTTGCAAGTTGCATTATGTCCCTCTGTGGACAGGGATGAGTTTTCCACACTTTCCACAGCTTTTTCCACAGGCTAACATAGGAAAACCCCCTGCAAACCATGGGTCAGCAGGGGGTGCGTCGAAATTTATCCACAGTTATCAACAGGTTGTGGAAACCGTCGAACGGTTTCCATAACATCTTTTAGAACTGTATTTGTGCCGCAAACACACGGCTATGATTGGCGGAAATTTCTTCCCCGGTCCGCTTCGCATCCACGCTCATACAGCCATCTTCCTGCATCTGCCACTGCAGAGCCAAAGTTTCCCCTTCCCGAGCCTCGGACAGGTAGCTTAAGGTGATCTCCCGAACCTGCCGGTCCTTGTGAAACCCGCTGGGCAGCAGATCCGCGATCCACTCCAGGTACTTGCAGTTGTTCATATGGCCATTGTAATCCAAATCCGAAAACCGCACGGTCCGCTCCTGCAGATTCTCCATAGTTCTGGGCACCACCGAGCCGGGCACCGCCAATTCACTGCCTAAGAGCAGGCCCTCCACGGTAACACCGCTTTTTCCCGGCAGCACCATGGTCCGGGTCTTCATATCCATCAGCACCCACAGGCTGATGGAGCGGAAGCACTCATTTCCCTCAGCGTCCCAGGCGATGGTGGACCGGGGGTAAGCCGTCCGGGTGGTGGGCATGGGCCAGGTCTTCACTAAAATATCCTCCCCGGCCTTGGGCAGTCGGGTAATTTGGATCCGGTGACGGATCACCGCCCAAAAAAGGCCCTTTTGGGTCAGCATATTTCGGTCTGCACCCAGCATTGCGCTGTGATCGCCGGCCACTTCCTGCATATAATCTAGGACACAGCTGGGTTTTAAACGGTCGAACCGATCTACCGCGGAAGCGGTGATGTGAAAGGTTTTTTCAAAAGGTACTGTCATATACGTCCCTCGCTTTGTTTATTCCAGGGTGCACTGGTAGCTGTGGTAGCTGCTGCCATTGCGGCAGAAGGTGACGGAAATTTTACTGCCGGGCTGCAGCTCCTCCAAAATAGACAGAAGAGATTGGGTGTCCGTAACGGCCTTTTCATTGACCGATGTGATAATATCGCCGATGGTCAACCCTGCTTTTGCGGCATCGGAGCCGGGCAGCACCTTGGTGACCACCACGCCGGCAGGCCAATGGTAAAAGGATCGTTCAGGCTCGGAAACCGTCCGTCCCTCCACTCCGGGAAGCAATCCATCGGCGCTGACGACGTTTTCGGTGGAATCAAAAGCATCCGTGCTTTGCGGCAGGAACAGGATGGGCACCTTGCTATCCCTATCTTGCTGCAGCTGCTGTCCCAGCTTGATGTTCAGCACACCCAGGTAGCTGGAAACACCGCAAAGCAAAATCACCAGCACCAGCAGCACCGCCACCAAGCCACCCCGGCTTTTTGGGGGATTGGTAGAGCCGGTCTCATAGGAATCCTGTGCCCAGGAATCCGTAGAATGGTTGTTTTCGTTCATATAGTTACCTCAAAAAAGGTTTTTATTGTCATATTTTTTGTAGGGGCGGGTCTTGACCCGCCCGCATGACACAATTGCTTTTAGGGAGGGTCAAGACCCTCCCCTACGAATTCTATCTCAGGGTTCTGCCGCTTCTCATAATGGCCAGGTTTTTAATTCACCGCAGGAAGGGTAAAGGTAAAGGTGGTCTTTCCTTCCCGGCTGGTAACGGAGATATTTTCCCCGTGGGCACCGACGATGGTCTTAACGATATACAGGCCCAGACCCCAGCTGTCCCGATTCTGGGAGCGGCTCTTGTCCATTTTATGGAAGCGATCAAATACCAGGGGCAATTCTTCCGGGGGAATGGTCTGACCCTCATTGCTGACGCGCACATAGGCCTTACTTCGTCCGGTGGTGACCTCAACGGAGATATGCTTGCCCTCGGGGCAAAATTTCACCGCGTTGTCCAACAGATTGTATACCACCTGGGTGATGTAGTCCTGGTTGGCCAGGGTATACACCGGCAGGTCCGGCATTGCCACGTTCACATCCAGATTTTTCTCTGTGATCTTCCGCTCAAAGGTGATCAGCACCTGGCCTACGCATTCTGCCAGGTCGAACCGGGTCTTTTGCTCATCGGGAATACCGCCCTTGTCCTGAAGCTGGGAAATATCCAGCATGCTTCGCACCAGCCGATTTAAGCGCTTTGTCTCATCAGATACCAAAAGCAGGTATTTTTCGGCCTTTTCCGCAGGAATCGTGCCATCCAGGATGCCGTCCACAAAGCCGGAGATCGTGGTCATAGGCGTCTTCAGCTCATGGGAAACATTGGCAATAAACTCCTGGCGCTGATATTCACTTTTCTGCAGAGAAGATGCCATATTGTTGAAGGCCAGGGCCAGGTCTTCCACTTCCTGGGTACATTTTCCGTTGGTTTTGACCCGGGCAGTGAGCTCGCCGTGACCGAAGTCACGGGCGGCCTTTGCCATGGCCCGCAGGGGCGTGGATTGCTGCCGCAGTAAAACGATCATGACAACCACGGCAATGACCACCACCAAAATGGACAAAAACACATAGATCTCGGTGATCCGTTTCATAACCAGCTGGGTGCTGTCGATGGGCGAAGACACCAGCACAATACCCAGAAATTGGCCATGCGTTCCATAGATCGGCATGGATACCACATAGCGTTCGTCCTCGTAAAGTCCCCGGACGATGCCGGTGTCCGTCAAGCCGTCGTTATCCAGCACTTTCTTCATATACTCCGGGCTCAGCTGCATACCCACATGTTCACAGCCCAAAGGATCCCGGGCACAGCAGATCAACTTACCTGCACTGTTGCAGATCACCGCATCTGCATCGCTGACTGAGGCCGCCACGGATAGGGCGATGCCAAAATCCCGGTCATTGATGGGCTCGTCGGACACATAGGCCTGCACCAGCTCAACAATGGTCCGGCCATCGTCGATCAGCTCTTCCATAGCACCGTCTTTCAGATAATTGCTGACCAGCAGCTGAAAGGAGATTCCCAGGATCACCATAGCCGTGACGATCAAGACCGTAATGGCGGTAAATGTTCGGCTAAAGGTGGTTTTCATAATTTACAGCACCTCGAATTTATAACGCAAACTACGAACATTAACATACATCATTAGCATAATTTAACCTCATTTTACCTTGTTTTCTTTACTTTGCTACCGCATTTAACCGCAACTGCCTCCACAATAATATTTTAACGTCAGTAGTATGGCAGTTTTCAGCAAGGTGAAGTTTTTGCTTCGCAAAAGTGAAGTAGGCGCAGCCTGTGAAGTATGGCTTGCGCCAAGTGAAGAAACGTTTGCCTCTGCCTTCGCCGGAAGGCGAAACTTCACTGCGAAGCAACTTCACTTATGCAATAAACTTCACTTGCCGCAGGCAAACTTAGTTAAATTCGAAGTTTACAGGACTTCGAATTTATACCCTACGCCCCAAACGGTTTTCAAGCTCCAGCTTTCGCTGATGCCCTCCAGCTTTTCTCTGAGCCGTTTTATATGGACATCCACCGTACGGCTGTCGCCGAAGTAGTCAAAGCCCCAGACTTCATCCAGCAGTTGATTCCGGGTGTAGACCCGGTTGGGAGAGGAGGCCAGATAGAACAGCAGATCCATTTCCTTGGGGGGTGTGTCGATCTTCTTGCCGTTGACGATGAGTTCGAAAGCATCCATGTCGATGATCAGCTTGTCGTAAACCAATCGGCGGAGCTTCTTCTCACCGGTCACACCGGAGCTGCGGCGGAGCACCGCCTCGATCCGGGCGAGAACTTCTTTCATTTCAAAGGGCTTGGTAATGTAATCATCGGCACCGGATTTCAGCCCCGTAATCTTGTCATCCAGCTCACCCTTGGCAGTGAGCATAATGACGGGGGTGGTGCTTTCCGCCCGGATGGCCTTGCAGACCGCCCAGCCGTCCATTACCGGCATCATCACATCCAGCAGCACCAGATCCGGCTTCAGAAAACGGAATTTTTCCAGACCCTGGCCGCCGTTGCCTGCAATGGTCACAGCATAGCCCTCTTTCTCCAGATACATTTGCAGCAATTCCGCAATGTTGCGGTCGTCTTCCACGACCAAAACCGAAATACCCATAATAACCCTCCTGATTGTGATAATTGGTTTTTCTTCTATTATAGCGCATTTTTCCCAATTGTCATGAACATTTTTTTAAGAGTTCTCCCCAAAAATGTTAACGTGGCTTTTTTTCCTTGCTTTTGTGTGCCCATTGGGTTATGATAGGGGCAAGCAAACGCTTTCCTATCTCATCCGACTTTTATGTAGGGGAGGGTCTTGACCCTCCCAAAACATATACGCCTAACTTCCAGAGGGAGGGTCAAGACCCTCCCCTACAGACCCTAACGACAAAATCTCAAAAGGAGTTAATCATATGTGGGAATTTTTGAAAGCCCTGTTATTCGGTATCGTTGAAGGCATTACCGAGTGGCTGCCGGTTTCCTCCACAGGTCACCTGATCCTGTTGGACGAGTTCGTCAAGCTGGATGTCAGCCCGGCCTTTTACGAAATGTTCCAGGTGGTGATCCAGCTGGGCGCAATTTTGGCAGTCATTGTCCTGTTTTTCCATAAACTCAACCCCTTCTATCCGAAGAAGGACGCGGTGCAGAAGAAGGATACCTGGCAGCTTTGGTTTAAGGTCATCGCCGCGGTGCTGCCCTCTGCGGTGCTGGGTCTGCTCTTAGACGATTGGATGGATGCACATCTGTACAACGGCTGGGTGGTTGCCGCCATGCTGATCGTTTACGGCATCGCCTTTATCCTGGTGGAAAAGCGGAACATAAACCGCAATTTCCCCATCAATGATGTGAATACCATTGATTACAAGACCGCCATTTTGATCGGTGCGTTCCAATGCCTGAGTCTGATTCCCGGTACATCCCGTTCCGGCGCCACCATTTTGGGTGCATTATTTCTGGGCGCAAGCCGCAGCGCCGGCGCAGAATTCTCCTTCTTCCTGGCCATTCCCACCATGCTGGGTGCCAGCGCACTGAAGCTGCTGAAATTTATGATGGAAGGTGTCCAGGCCACCTCCACCGAAATCATGGTACTGATCACCGGTTGTATCGTGGCCTTTGTGGTGAGCCTGCTGGTGATCCGGGGCCTGATGGAATATGTCCGGAAGCATTCTTTCTCCGTATTTGGCATCTACCGCATCATCCTGGGTGCCGTGGTGCTGCTGTATTTTTTGATTTTCTAAGACACCCCGCAAAAAGCCTCCCTTGTGTAAAGGGAGGTGGGCGAAATCAAAGATTTCGCCCGGAGGGATTGCTGGAATATGTTGTAATCACGGACTAAGTTTGTGGATGGTTCTGTTCAAAACAATCCCCCAGTCAAAAATCAGTGATTTTTGACAGCCCCCTTTACACAAGGGGGCCTTGGCGTTGTCTATAAATGTATGCAAAAATACCGCCGTGGGGTAACCCACGGCGGTGTACTTTTATCCGGATTATTCGCCCTTTACGCCTTCGACGATGCCGTTGGCCATGCCCACCAGGCCCTGCATTTCGCTGGGAATGATGATCTTGGTGGCCTTGCCGTCGGCGATCTTCTGCATAGCCTCGATGGACTTGAGCTTGATAACCTGCTCGTTGGGAGCCTTGTCGTTCAGCATTTCCAGGGAGTCAGCCAGCGCCTGCTGGACCTTGCGGATGGCTTCAGCCTCACCTTCTGCCTTCAAGATAGCGGACTGCCGCTCAGCCTCTGCCTTTAAAATGGCAGCTTCCTTTTCTGCGGTAGCACGGAGAATCGCGGATTCCTTCTCACCTTCGGCGATCAGAATGGCAGACTTCTTCTGACCCTCGGCCTGCAGAATAGCCTGACGGCGGTCACGCTCGGCCTTCATCTGCTTTTCCATGGAGCTCTGGATGTCAGCGGGGGGCAGAATGTTCTTCAGCTCCACACGGTTGACCTTGATGCCCCAGGGGTCGGTGGCCTCGTCCAGGATGGCGCGCATCTTGGTATTGATCACATCGCGGCTGGTCAGAGTCTGGTCCAGCTCCAGGTCGCCCAGGATATTACGCAGAGTGGTGGCAGTCAGGGTCTCCATAGCGGCCATGGGCTGCTCCACGCCGTAGGCGTACAGCTTGGGGTCGGTGATCTGGAAATACACAACGGTATCGATCTGCATGGTAACGTTATCCTTGGTGATAACGGGCTGGGGAGGATAGTCCAAAACCTGCTCCTTCAGGCTGACCCGACGGGCAATGCGGTCAATGAAGGGGATTTTGATGTGCAGGCCCACTCCCCAAACGCTCTGGAATGCGCCCAGGCGTTCGATAACATAGGCCCGGGACTGCTGAACCACGGCGATATTGGAAATAATAATGATAAGGACGATGGCGATAATTGCGATAATAATAAATGTCATAACGGTTCCTCCTTATTTATGCGTGTATCACACGCTGATTTCTTCTTTGACCACGGTGACAAAGACCTTGACACCCTCGATCCGGTCCACCTGAACCAAAGTTCCTTCAGAAATGGGCTTTCCGTCGGTGCTTCTGGCGGTCCAGTACATGCCGCCCAATTTGACCTGGCCGGTGGCATTGAGGTTATCCACCGGAGCGGTAACATAGCCCTGGGAACCGATGACGCTGTCTACATTGGTTTTTGTGACCTTGGAGGTCATAAACTTCTTGATATAGCGCCACAGCACAGCCATGAGACCGATGGACACCCCAAAAAACAGAAGCGTTTGCAGCCAAACCGCGCCGCCCAACTGTCCGACGATGGCCGCCACCAACGCGCCCACCGCAAACCAGACGGACACCAGATGGAACGGACACGCCGCCTCAACGACGACGAACACACCTGCGAGGCTCAGCCAAATAATTGCAGCTGTTGTCATAAGGTTACCTCCAATCAATAGGATTTGCCCGGTACAATTATATTATCAAAAAATGATTTCCACGTCAATAAATAATGTGTAAATCCCACAGGCCCATTCGCTGTCATTGCGAAAAGTAGCGCACACTGGTGTGGCAATCCCCCGGTTGGGGTGAAATATTTGGGAGATTGCCACGGTCGCTAAAGCTCCCTCGCAATGACACAAACTCTTTCTCGTTGACATTCCGATTGCGCCGTGCTACAATGTAGCCGTTCCAATATGCGGACACCGCAACAGGAAGACACTATTAATTTAAATATGCGGATGTGGTGGAATTGGTAGACTCATTGGATTTAGGTTCCAACGCGTGAGCGTGCAGGTTCGAGTCCTGTCATCCGCACCAAGTAAAAAGGAGAGGGAAATCCCTCTCCTTTTATGTTTACTTCTTAAACTTCTTTGTCTTACTTGCCAGGAATACCACAACACCCAGGCCGGTGTACAGATACAGCTGCAGCAGATCGGATTTTACAGCATCGATCATTTCGGGGTCATATTCCAGCAACTCAAAAAACGCCTGAATGCCTTCTAACCAAGTCAGCTCCATGCCATATTGCTTCACTTCATCGGCAAAAGCAATGCCGCTGCTGACCAGGTATGCGGCAAAAGGCATAACCAGGATCAGTACAGCAGAAACAGCGATACCCACCTTGGACAGCTTGCCGCCCAGCAGCTCATAGCCCTTCAGGGTGCCAAATGCCAACAGAACGCCGGAAATGGCGGAAACGGCATTCATTTGGTAAAACAGCACGATGCACAGACCGCCGATCAAAGCGCCAACCAGTGCGCCGACGATGCCCAGCATAACATTTTCCGGTTTGCGCAGCTCACCGGTAGGCAGCACCTCGCCGACTTCCGCACCGCAGTGCTCGCACACGGTTGCAGTATCGGGAATTCCCTGTCCACATTTTGTACAGATCATATTTATTCCTCCTCTTTCTCTGGAAAGCACACCCTGATACTTGTCATTGCGAGGAGGGCGAAGCCCGACGTGGCAATCTCCAAAACATTTCTCCTGACCGGGTGGGATTGCCACGGCCTACGGCCTCGCAATGACAGCAAAAGCTGTGTTTCTTATGAAGAATATATCATATTTCAACCATTGCGTCAACGATTATTCTAGTGTGAAACACCATATCTTGTGGCTGAAAGTATTTTACACACATATTCCAACTTATCCCCGGTTTTTTCGGCCGTTTTCAGAAAAAAATGGTTGACCTGGTTGCTTTTTTCGGTTATAATACCCTAGCATGACCCATTATGGGCATTTACAATGTATCGCTGCGGCCGGATATGCCGGCTGTCGAGCATTATTGATTTTGAGGAGGTGTACTACATGAAGCGTACCTACCAGCCCAGCCGCCGTCACCGCTCCAAGGTTCACGGTTTCCGCCAGAGAATGGCTACTTCCAACGGCCGTAAGGTTCTCGCCCGCCGTCGTGCCAAGGGCCGCAAGGTTCTGTCTGCCTGAGCTTAGCTGAGGCTCTGCGCCCAGCAAGAACAGCTCAATGCAAAACGGGAGTCCGTGCGGGGCGAAGTATTGTTCGCCCCGCTCCCTTTTTTATTGGGAGTATCTTCATAAGGACCACCCCTTGCCCTCCGCATTTATGAGGGGGGTGCCGAGGCAAAAGCCGCGGCGGGGGGAGCAAAATACGAACTCCCCCAGTCTTTTTGCTACGCAAAAATCCAGCCCCCTCTTAAAAGCGGGGGCCGAGGGTATGTTGTAGACATCACCCCAATCTCTGCACCGCAGGGAGGAATACCTATGAAATTTTCCAGCGCTTTGAAACTGAATCATATTTTCCAGCGGCTGTACCACACCGGAGGACATGCCAATTCCTGCCTTGTGCTCTACGCAAGGAAGAATCGGACGGACACCAATCGGGTGGGCATCACCGTCAGCAAAAAGCTGGGGCATGCTGTGGTCCGCAACCGTGTGCGCCGCCGTTTACGGGAAGTATACCGCTTACATGAAGATCGGTTCGCCCCGGGATGGGATATCGTGGTGGTGGCAAGAACCAAGGCCATTCACGCCGATTTTCAGACCTTAACCAACGCCTATCTGCAGTTGGCAGAAAAGGCAGGCATCCTGGTGACCCAATGAAAAAGATCTTAATTGCCATGATTCGTTTCTATCAGCGCCATATTTCCCCCTGCACTCCACCTCGGTGTCGTTTTCGACCCACCTGCTCCCAATATGCATTGGAAGCTATCAACAAATACGGGGCTTTAAAAGGCGGTTGGCTTGCATTTAAGCGGCTGATGCGCTGCAATCCCTTTTACAAAGGAAATTTCTACGACCCCGTTCCGTAAGGAGAATGTCAATTGGATAAGATTATTACCATACCTTTTGGTTATCTTCTGGACTGGCTGTACCAGTTTTCCGGCAACTACGGCCTGGCGCTGATCATTTTTGCGCTGGTCGTGCAGCTCGTGCTGCTGCCCATCACCGCCAAGTCCAAAAAGAGCATGATGAAGATGTCCCGTCTGACTCCCAAAATGCAGGCCATCAAGGAAAAGTATCCCAATGACCAGCAGAAGCAGAACGAAGCCATCCAGCAGCTGCAGCGCGAAGAAGGCGCTTCCCTGGGCTGCGGCGGCTGTCTGTGGAGCCTGGTTCCCATGCTCATTCTGATCCCCCTGTACGGCGTTATCCGCCAACCCATCCAGTATATGCTGCACGAAACCCAGGATGTGGCAAAGACCATCTGCACCACTCTGGGCATTGACTATGATGTCAACTACTACGCCGAAATCGTGGCCATCAGCAGCAGCAAGCTGCAGGAAATGGGCGAAGCCATCCAGGCTGCTCTGGCTGCTGCCGGTCAGTCTTTGTCCAACCCCGATACCCTGAAGGGTCTGAATTTCCAGTTCCTGGGTATTGACCTGGGCCTGATACCCGAATGGCAGTTCTGGGCATGGGACAGCTGGACCTGGGCCCGTATCGGCGGCGCGCTGATTCCCCTGCTGTCCGCCGGTCAGCAGATTGTTTCCATGAAGATCTCTCAGCGGATGAACAACTCCGTTGTCACTGACAAGAACGGCCTGGAAGACAAGGCTACTGCCGAGAAGTCCCAGCAGAATCAGTCCACCAAGATGATGACCTGGATGATGCCTATCATTTCCCTGTTCATCGGCTTCGGCGTACCTGCCGCATTGAGCCTGTACTGGCTGATCGGCGGTTTGATCCGTATGATCGAAGACATCATCCTGACCAAGCACTACCGCAAGGTTTATGATGCCGAGGACGCCGAGCGTCTGAAGAAGCACCTGGCAGAGGAAGCTGCCCTGGCTGAAAAGGAGCGCATCCGCGCTGAGCGTCGGGCTGCCAACCCCGAAGGCATCACCGAAAATACCAGCAAGAAAAAGATGCAGCAGAAGAAGCAGAAGGAAGATCAGGCCGCCAAGGCTGCCGCCAAGAAGGAGTACGATGCCAAGAAGGGTATCGTCACCGAGGAAGCACCTAAGGAAAATAAGGCTCTGTCCGGTATTGCCGACCGTCCTTACTGCAAGGGCCGTGCTTACGACCCCAACCGTTACAGCAAAAAGAATACGGAGGAATAACCAATGGAAAAGACCATTGTAACCAGCGGCAAGACCATTGACCTTGCCATTGAAGCCGCTCTGACCCAGCTGGGTCTGGACCGGGACAGCGTCTCTGTCCAGGTCCTGCAGCAGGCAAAGCCCGGTTTCCTGGGCCTGGGCGCACAGCCCGCTAAGGTCGAGGTGACCTACGAAGCTCCCGATCCGGCCCCCAAGGTTGCGCTGAGCTCCGCATCCCGCTCCAAGCCCAAGGCCAAGAAGCCCGAGGCCCCCAAAGCAGAAGCCCCCAAGGCAGAACCCAAGAGCGTGAAAACCGAGGCTTCCAAGGCTGAGCCCAAGCCTGCAAAGCCTGAGCACAAGCCTGCAAAGCCTGAGCACAAGCCCGAGCCCAAGGTAGAAGCTCCCAAGACTCCCAAGACCTATGCCCCCGCCGAGGCCGGCTCCGTAGAGGAGAAGATCGAGGTGTTCCTGAAGGGTCTGCTGGAGCACATGGGCAGCACCGCCATCCCTCATGCCTGGAAGGAAGAGGGAAATACTTACAAAGTTGACCTGGTCGGTGAAGATCTGGGCTACCTGATCGGCCGCCGGGGTGATACCCTGGATGCCCTGCAGCATCTGGCCAACTACAGCGTGGGCCGGAATGTGGAAGGTCACATCCGCATCAGCGTAGACGCTGAGGATTACCGGGAAAAGCGTGAGGACAGCCTGCGCCGCTATGCCCGGAAGAAGGCGCAGCAGGTGCTGAAGGCTCGCCGCCGCACCACCCTGGAGCCTATGAATGCCTACGAGCGTCATGTGATCCACGCCGCTCTGCAGGATATGGACAACATCACCACCCATTCCACCGGTACCGAGCCTAACCGCAGAGTCGTCATCGAATACGTTCGCTAATGATTACACCGCCGTGAAAACCACGGCGGTGCTTTTTGTTTCCGCAAAATACCTGTCATTGCGAGCCAGTGCGCACACTGGCGTGGCAATCTCCAAAGATTTTCTCCCTACTTAGGGGATTGCCACGGTCGCTTTGCTCCCTCGCAATGACAGCATTTTCGTAGGGGAGGGTCTTGACCCTCCCCTACAGATTTCTTCCGTTTATAAAAAGATCGCACCGGGTAACCGGTGCGATCTTCATTATCATATTGAGCTTACAGCTTGGGGCCAGCTTCGACCAAAGCCTTACCGGCTTCATTACCTGTGTACTTGACGAAGTTCTTGATGAACCGGCCGGCCAGATCCTCAGCCTTGCGCTCCCACTCAGCAACATCTGCGTAGGTGTCGCGGGGATCCAGGATGGCGGGGTTCACGCCGGGCAGGCTGGTGGGAACCTCCAGATCGAACAGGGGGATCTTCTTGGTTTCAGCCTTCAGGATAGAGCCATCCAGGATAGCATCGATGATGCCACGGGTGTCCTTGATGGTGATGCGCTTGCCGGTGCCGTTCCAACCGGTGTTGACCAGGTAGGCCTTGGCGCCGTTGGCTTCCATCTTCTTGACCAGCTCCTCACCGTACTTGGTGGGGTGCAGCTCCAGGAATGCCTGGCCGAAGCAAGCAGAGAATGTGGGAGTGGACTCGGTGATACCGCGCTCTGTACCT
>JAGAMN010000045.1 GCA_017624715.1 Oscillospiraceae bacterium | reverse complement strand
GCATTTTCCAAATTGAGAAATTCTGTGGTATAATCTGTCATGAGCATAGAGACCTCCTTTGAGATAGTTGTAGGGTTACATTTATTTTAAGGGATTTTGCCTCTATGCTCAACTATTTAATTATGACTTTGGGGTCAGGCTCATCGCCTGACCCCAACATTTATTATAGAACCTGATGCAGTTATTATCCTACACCAGGGGAGCTTTTGTCTATTGTCCAATTTTACTGAGGCAGTTCAATATACCCCGGGGTATATCTTGTGGAAATTTGTGGAAAAGAAACGCAATAACGAATTGCAAATTTTGTCGCATTGTGCTATAATGCGCTTATTATCATGCAAGGAGTATGACTATGCGTAAACTACTATCTTTTATGCTCGTGCTGGTTTTGGTACTGACCCCCCTGGTCTCCAATGCTGCACCTTCCTCTAGCTTCATTACAACCACCCCCACCGGCTACGACAGCGCAGATGATGTAAAATATGTTACTGCTAATGTCAGTGGCCGTACCGTCATCACCAACTGGGGTGCCCGCGGTGAAACCTGCGTGTTTCTGACCAAGTATGTGGCTGGCTACTACACTGATGGCTATGACACTATGTCCAATTGGACCGGTGGCACATCCACCAGCAATGTAACTTCCAGCCAGATGTACCAAGAACTGAAGGAGTTGATGACCGACTCCCACGAATTCTACACCTACTACGACGGCAACAAGAATGTGCGCAGTTTCTACAAGTACACCGACTGTGTTAGCAATGACACCTCCAAGGTTGCACTGTTCTACCGGGGCGGTCTGGTCAGCAGTGCATGGGACAGTGGCAACACCTGGAATCAGGAGCACTGCGCTCCCCAGAGCATACTCAACAAGGTCAGCAAGCCTACTGGTGACATTATGCACCTGCGTCCTTCCAATCCCAGTGAAAACTCCAGCCGCGGCAATAAGACCTACGGAACGAGATCTGGCAATTATGACCCTGGCGTTTCCGTCCGTGGTGACTGTGCCAGAATGATGCTTTACATGCATGTCCGCTGGGGCACCAACCTGACCAGCCTCATCGAAAGCGTAGATCTGATGTTGCAATGGATGAAAGAAGACCCGGTTGACACTTGGGAAATGGCCCGCAACGACTCCGTTCAGTCCATTACCGGCGTGCGCAATGTCTTCGTCGACTACCCGGAGCTGGCTTTCCTGATGTTCAGCAAGTCCATACCTCAGGATATGACCACCCCTTCCGGCTATGCCAAGAACGGCTCCGGCAGCACGATCCCCACCCCCTGTCAGCACACCAGCACCGAAGTCCGTGGATGGAAGGGTGCAACCTGCCAAACTGCCGGCTACACCGGTGATACTTACTGCAAGTCCTGCGGCGTTAAGATCTCTACCGGCAGAACCACTCCCCTAACCGACCACAAGGATAGTAACAACGATTATAAATGTGATACCTGCGGCACTCGTTTGAACTGTGATCATCGCACCAATGAGTTGCGCGGTGTCAAGGATGTCACCTGTACTGAAAATGGATACACCGGCGACATCTACTGCCTGGATTGCGGTGACAAGCTGGAGGCCGGCACTGAGATCATCGCCAACGGTCACAAGGATCTGGACAAAAACGGCGAATGCGATAGCTGCGGCAATCGTTCCGATTGCAAGCATACCCATGTAGAAATCCGCAATCGCCTGAGCGCTGGCTGCACACAGGCCGGCTACACCGGTGATCAGTACTGCACCGATTGTCAGACCATCATCGCTACCGGCAAGACCATCCCCGAGGTTCACATTGACGGCGACAGAAACTATGTCTGTGACGAATGCGGAGCAACCATTACGCCTCCCGCCACCGAGCCCACAACTCCCACTACGAAGCCTACCGCGCCTATACAGCCCTCCACCCCTGTTGACAACACCCCTGCAGAAAAGAATGACATTCTGCCGATCATTCTGGTCATCGCCGGTGTGGCTGTGGTTGCCATCTTGACTGTGGTAGTGATTATCATTGTCAAGAAAAAGAAAGCAAATACTAAATAAAACAGTAAAAGCGCGTTTCCCGAAAAGGGAAACGCGCTTGTTTTACTTTACGGTAAAGCAGCCGTCGGACAGTTCCAGCGTAGCGCTGTAATAAGTCGCCATGGCATCTTCCAGGTACAAGCTATCCTCGACACCTGCTGTTTCATAACAGGAATGCATAGCAAACTGCGCAAGGCCGATATCCACAGAGGGAACAGACACATGGGAAAGAGAAATATTACCCAAGGTCGAACCGCCGGGGATGTCTGCACGGTTGCAGTAGGTCTGCACCGGCACACCGGCTTTTTCGCAAACCTTTCGGAACACAGCAGCAGACAGACCATCGGTGGTGTAGCGCAGGTTGGCATTGAATTTCAGCACTACGCCGCCATTGACCACCGGCGCATTGTTTCCATCAGCCAGTTCCGGGTGGTTCGGATGCAGGGCATGGGCATTGTCTGCAGACACCATGAAGGAATTGCCGAGCATTATCTGCTCATCCAGCTGCAGGCTGTTGCAAATTCGGCTCAAGGTGGTCTCCAGCAGCCGAGATGCAGCACCCTGAACGGAGGACGAGCCAACCTCCTCACTGTCAAAGACGCAAAGCACCGGGATACTGCTGCAATTATCTGCCTTCAGGAAGCCCTGAGTGCAGCCCCAGGCGCATTGCAGATCATCCAGTGCTGCTGCGGAGATATAGGTCTGATCCACACCCCACACGGTTGCCTTCTGCCGGACGTACAGATACAGGTCGTGACCCAGGATCTTGCCGCCGGCTGCCTTGGTCAGCAGCTTTTCCAGCTTGCCTTTGGCATCCTTGCCTCCCACCAGGGGCAGCGTATCCACCGCAGGATTCCATTTATAGCCATCGTTGGCGCTGCGGTTCATGTGGATCGCCACATTGGGAATCATCAGCAAGTCTTTATCCAGGTCCACCAGGCGGCTTTGGGCGCCCTCCGGGGTTTCCACCATGACCCGTCCGGCCACGGACAGGGGGCGATCCAACCAGGGTGCAATGAGCATTCCGCCGTACTTTTCCGTAGACAGGCGGGTATATGCACCCACAAGCTCCGGATTCTCTTTAATTTTGAATGTGGGGCGGTCGGAGTGGCTGGCGCTGATCAGGAACCCCTTCGGTGTTCCATCCGGAATCCGGAAAGCCAGCACGGCAGTGCCGCCACGGGTCAGGTAATATTTGCCGCCGGGCGTTAGCTGCCAGCTTTCGCCCTCAGAGAGTTTGCTGTAGCCGGCTTTTTCCAAAGTATCTGCCAGATAAGCTGCCGCATGATAAACGCTGTGAGAAGCGTCCAGAAAACTTACCAGAGCCTTTGTTCTTTTATCCATAGTTATTCCTCCACCAGGGCGCAGAACAGATCGATCTGGTCAGCAATGGTCTGCAGGGCTGCGCACCAGAACTTCTTGTCTGTCAGGTCGATATCTGCAACCTTTGCGGTTTCCTCCACCGTTGCAACAGGGGTGGTGTACAGCAGCTTTTTGTACTTGGGAACGAAAGTCGCCCCCTCTTCCATGTACTGTGCATACAAGCCCCGGGCAAACAGGCCGCCGAAGGCATAGGGGAAGTTATAGAATGTCGGTCCGTAGTAATGGCCCTTACAGACCCACATGTAAGGGTGCATACAGTTGTGGTCCAGGCCGTCGCCATAGGACTGCTTCTGAGCCTCAGTCATGAAACCGCAAAGAGTATCGGCGTTCATAAACTGCTCCTCCCGGTTGGCAAAGACCATGGCCTCAAACCGGTAACGGGAGTAAATATCGCAGATGATCTGGGTAGCATCCTGCAGCTGGGATTCGATCAGTGCCAGGCGCTCATCGTCGCTCTTGGCGTTTTTGATGGCAGCAGCCATAACGACACACTCATTGAAAGTGGAGGCGGTTTCTGCCACAGGCATGGAATAACCCTTGTTCAGGGGACGGTGATCACGGATGCACTGGTTGTGGAAGGCGTGGCCCAGCTCATGGGCCAGGGTGACCACATCAGAGAATGTGCCATCGAAATTGGTTAGGATGCGGCTTTCTCCCAGGCAATCCGCACCGGCGCAGAATGCACCGCCGGACTTGCCGTCCCGGGGATAGAAATCGATCCAGGCATCGTCAAAGGCAGTGGCAACCATGTCGGCCAGTTCACCGTCGAAGGTGGAGAACAGATCCACCAGCAGTTTCTTGGAATCCTCGGTGGTATATTTTGCATTCGCATTGCCCATGGGTGCAAACAGATCGTACCAAGGCAGGCCGTTTTCGTGTCCCAGGGCTTTGCCCTTAGCCTTCAGATACTGCCAGAATTTGGGAAGGTAATCATCCATGGCGCTAAGCATAGCGTCTAAGGTTTCCTGCTTCATATCAGAATGCTTCAGAGTTCTTGCCAAGGGAGATTCGTAGCCACGGAGCTTGCAGTCGGAAATCGTTTCCAGCTTGATGGAATTCAGCGCAAAGGCCACGGAATCCTTGATCCGGTCATAGCAGGCGATCTCCGCCTCGTAGGCAGCCTTCCGGACTGCTGGGTCCGGATCATATGCCAGGTTGCGGATAGCGGACAGGTTGGTAGTGGTGCCGTTGTAGCTAACAGGAACGGTGCTGGTCAGGTAACCCTGGAGGTCGCTCCAGGCGCTGCCACCGGACAGCCGCATCCGGGCCATGATCTCCTCCCCTTTTCCGCTCAGCAGATAGCGGCTGGATTCCGCGATCTTGGAAAACAGGAATTGGTAGTCTTTCAGGCTCTCGTCATTTTCCACCAGTTCCATCAGGTTCGGCAGCTTGGATGCCCAATCCCGGAAGGCTGCCTCCGGCGCTGCCATAGCGCTGTACATACCCATGAGCCGACCCATCTGAGAAGCCGCTTCCGGATCGCGGGTATTGGTAGACTGGCGCAAAGATGCATACAGACCCAGTTTCTCTACAAATTCACTGATCTGCTCTTCCAATTTGATGCCATCCCGCAGAGCCTGGGCAGGGTCCATTTCGGACAGTTGACCCATAAAAGCAACATATTCATCCATCTTGGCTTTGGCAAGAGCCACATCCTGCTCATAGGCAGGATCATCAAAGCCTTTATAGATGGGGTCTAAGTTCCATACTTCATTCATAGTATTGTTCCTCCTATAAATACAGATGTGCATATTTTACACCATATCGTCCCTTCCGTCAACCGGACTTTCGTGTTTTTCCGTATTTGTCTTTTCTCCCCTATTTTTGCGATTTTTTGTCGAATTGTTCTAATTTCTTTATTTATTTGTCGACTATATGCAGTTTTTGACGAGCGATTGTTTCTGTTTTTCCTTGCAAAAAACGATTCATTATGCTATGCTTTATTTGTCGCTCGCGGCAGTTTTGGCCGCGAAAACTTGGGGGATTTATCTTGAAATGACAGGAGAGGAAGTTATGGATAAACGAACAACCGTATTTATCGCAGACAGTAACGAAGAATTTTGCGCCAGCCTGGCCGCTGCGCTGAGTTTGACCGACGGTTTTCAGGTGGTAGGCATGGCCGGCGATGGGGAGCAGGCCATTCGTCAAATCACGCAGTACAAGCCCGATGTGCTGGTGCTGGATCTGATGCTGTCCAAAAAAGACGGCATTGCCGTCATGAAAGCCATCGCTACCATGGACGCCCGTCCCATTACTTTGGCTACATCCGGTTTCATCACCGATTATGTGGCATCCGCAGCCGCAGGGCTGGGTGCCAGATATTTGATGTTGAAGCCCTGTGACACATCCGCATTGATTGAACGGCTGGAAGAGATCCGGGGTGGGGAGAACCTGCGGCGTCCTTCCGCAAACCGCCCCGGCAAGACCAGCATCGAGACCATGGTCACCGGCATTATTCACGAAATCGGTGTGCCCGCCCATATCAAAGGCTATCAGTATCTTCGCGAGGCGATTATTATTGCTGTCAACGACATGGATGTGATCAATGCTATCACAAAGGTATTATATCCCCAGGTGGCAAAGACCTTCCAGACTACACCCAGCCGGGTGGAACGGGCCATCCGCCATGCCATTGAGGTAGCTTGGGATCGTGGCGATCTGGATACCCTCCAGCGGTTCTTCGGCTATACTGTCAGCAATACCAAGGGAAAGCCCACCAATAGTGAGTTTATTGCGCTGATCGCTGACAAACTCCAGCTTCAGCTTAAGGGCGCGGAAGCCGGAAATTTCTAAAGCCTCTGTACAGCTTTCACCCATAGATTTATTTGCAAACCATAAACACTCCTGCTTGATTGGCCTTCCCGGGTCAGTCAAACAGGAGTGTTTCATTTTTCTGGGTAACTTGCAGCATTGGGAAGCGTGTTGCTTTTTACATGGAAATGTGGTAATATATGTGTAATTTTTGTACGGGAGTACTTTGGCATATGAAAAAGTTGAAAAGCAATAACGACCTGCTGAATCTGCCGATTCTTTTCGCGCTATCTCTTGCAGGTATGTTCCTTCTCTCCTGCTATACCAGTCCGTTATATCCCAATTACTTAGGTTTGGATTCTGCCATTTTTTCGCTGCTGGGAAAAGGAATTGCCGAGGGTAAAGACCTGTATACCGATTTGTTTGACCATAAGGGCCCCGTTATTTTCTTCATTAACGCACTGGGTCATCAGCTTGGCGGCAGAAACGGCATCTTTTTGATTCAGTGCTTCTCCCTTCTGGTTACTGTCACATTTTTATACTATACCGGTAAATTGCTGCACCCCAAACAGCAGTACACTTCCCGCTTGGAATGCATTTTCCTGTTTCTTTGCTTTTTTGCTTTCTTTTTTCGGACGTTTGAAAAAGGAAATCTGACAGAAGAATACGCCTTACCATTTATTACCGGCGCTTGTTTTTTATTCGTTCGGTATCTGACAAAGGCTAACGAGCAAGTGCTGCACCCTGTGGGGTATGCATTCTTCTACGGTTGTGCTTTGGCCTGTTTGGTTTTTCTGCGTTTGAACAACGGTGTTACCCTATGCGCAGGCATTTTGTTCATTTTCATATACCTACTGGTAAAGCGCCAGTACAAAAATCTGATTCTGAATCTACTATTTGGATTGTTGGGATTGGCTGCTGTAACCGTTCCCATCATCCTTTATTTTGTGTTGCACGGATCATTTGACGAAATGATTTATGCTACTTTCCTGCATAATTTTAAGATCGCCGCAAACACCGGCCGGGATCCTGAAGTGATCATTCCCTACATACCGATGGTTCTTTCCCTTGGCATGCTTTTGTGGAAGGTGTATAAAACACGCACGGTCTCCAGCATGGATTGGTTTCTTGGGCTGATTTTGGCAATAAATACCCTATCCTTATTAATTGCCAACAGATTCCTCCACTACTTCACAGTGTTTGCGCCTATTTATTTACTGTTTCTGTGTCACTACAGATGTTATATCAGCATAAAAAAGCTTCATCCGTTGTTTATTTTGATCGTCCTCCATTTGGCGCTGAACGGATTCTTTGTTGCCCGTACAACCGCAAGAAGCGTCCGGGAGGTTTTTGTCAACGGCAACCCACGTTATTATACTGTTTCGTCCAGTATGACCCAAATACCGGATGACGAAAAGGACTCTGTGATCGGCTTTGAAATTCAATCCTCTGATTACCTGGCCGGTGGCATTATTCCTTGCTATAAATACTATACGCTGCAAAACACATGGAGCATAACCAATCCGGACATTCTTCAGGAGTTTATTGCATTTGTGGATGAATCCGAGCCACTATGGCTTATCATAAATCCAGAATACAAAAACGCAGAAATAGATGCGATTGTGGGAAGCAAGTATACGTATATGTTTGAAAACGAGTACATGGTATTTTACCGTTTAAAATAATCGATTGAAAATAACACCGGGCATGCTGATGCACGCCCGGTGTTGCCTGTTGGGAACTGATTACTGTTTACGCTTCTTGATCAACAGGATGCCTGCGGTAACACCGCCTGCAACCACAACGGCTGCAATAACGATCCAGATCACAAGGGAGTTGTCTCCACCCTGATCTTGATTATCAGCAGGCTTGGTAGTTATCTGACCCTGCGTAGGCTGGGTGGTGGGCTCCACGGAAGGCTCGGTAGTAGGCTCTGCAGAAGGCTCTGTCGTGGGTTCTACAGAGGGCTCGGTGGAGGGCTCCACAGAAGGTTCGGTAGAGGGCTCAGTGCTGGGCTGGGTGGAAGGCTGGGTTGCAGGAGTGCTGGGCTGGGTTGCGGGAGTAGTGGGCTGAGTGGAGGGCGGCGGTGTAACAGAACCGGAGGTGCTGTAGACACAGGCATCTGCCCAGGCGGCAGCACAAGCGGAGTTGTCGACAAAGCCGTCACTCATCTTGACCACCAGCTTGATGTAGTTATAGCCAGTGATGTCGATATCGAACTCGCCCATCAGGTACACACGCAGATCGTTAACATAGGCCAGTCTCTGGAAGTCATTCTTATTATAGGCGCTGGATTTACTGCCCCACAGCTCGAAGCTGATCTTATATTTGGAAGTATTGGGATCTGTGACATTGTTGCCGGTACCGCCGACCAAAGCATAGAAACGATTGACATTCAAGCCCTTGACATCGTACACAATGTAACGGGCAGCATTATTGCCTGCGTCAGGATGGACACCCAGGCCCTTTTCATACTTAACGGCATTGTAGCCCAGTGCAATATCATTTTGGTTAAAGGTCACCTTGGATCCATCGGAAAGTGTAAAGGTACGGTTACCGTTAACGGTTTCCTTATTTCCTTTGATCAGCTTACGGGATCCATTGATCCACAGGTACAGATTGCCACTGTATTCGCTGTCCAATGTGACCTTTTTATTCAGCTGATCCACGACCTTGGAATTATACAGGTCAGACAGATACTGCACATTGGTAGCATTTGCCGGTCTGCCCACGGGCTTGTCGGCCTTCTTGATCTGGGAAAGTTCGACAGCTGCGGACTCCGCCTTGATGACAACATCACCGGTAACATTGGGAATATTGACGGTGGTGCCATTCCAGGAAGAAGCAGTGATGTCCTTGCCGCCCATGGTCACCTTAACCACATCGGGAGCGCCGGTCAGGGTAACGCTGTAAGAACCGCCCAGCACTGCGTGAACGGGGTTGTTCTCCTGAACGCTGATGAGGTTGTAAGTAATATCGTGGACAGGTGTTTCTTTGCCCAGCATGGCGTTGACCACAGCCTGGGTCATCAGGTCCATACCCGCCTTGTTGGGGTGAACCTTCTGGTCGGCAATGTACTTATCGAAGGTATCGGTATCGGAAGTGATGCCGCAGTTCTCCAAATCCACCACACCGCAGCCGTACTTGGCGGCGATGGTTTTAATGGAAGCATTGAATGCGGTGGGCTGGCTAACATTGCCACGGCGGGGCATCAGGGTCATGCAAAAGATTTCTGCATTGGGATAGCGCTGCTGCATTTTGTGCAGCATAATGGCATAAGCCTCACAGGTAGTGGTGGGCTTTGCGTAAGTAAAGCTGCCGTTGCCGTTGTCCTTGATCAGCGTGTTGTAGTTGACAGCTTCGGCAGTACCCAGGGTGCTGGGGAAATAGCTGAAGTCATTGGTACCCATGAAGACAAAAATGACATCGGGAGTTACGCCGGTCTTATCGTTGTGCAGGTTGACGCAACGATCGCCGTAACCAACGGAGTTTTCACCCACATTCTCCTGCTCAGGTCTTGCGTTCATAATGCAGGCGCCGCCCCAGGCATTGTCTACCAGCAGGTCCATGCCCAGAACATCCAGGGTCTGCTGCCACCAGGTATCGGACTGGGTAAAGCCACCGTAAATATTGTTATGGTAGAAGCCCTTGTTTACACCGATGGTAGAGTTGGCTGCGGTATTGTTAGAAACGCCGCTATAAGTGGAGATACTGTCACCCAAGATGGATACTTTCTTTCCCTTATACTCGGATACTTCCTTTGCCTGCGCCACCGGTGCCGGAATCATGGTCAGAACCATCATCAGCACCAGCAGAAAACTCAGGGTCTTACAAATTATTTTCTTCATGGATTTTCCTCATTTCTTTGTAAAAATTACCCACTTACTATAACATTGAACAACAAAGAATGCAAGTTTTTTTCCATTGACAGGAAACGCCTTATTCTCTATAATGGACAAAGAACAGAGAAACTTCGCTATATTATTTTTAGGAGGAAATTATCATGGAAAACGAAGAGATCCTGCAAGAAGAATCCAGCATTATGACCCTGACTGACGAGAACGGCGTGGATGTGGATTTTGAGTACTTAGACTGCATCGACTACGAGGGCAAGGAGTACTTGGTGCTGATGCCTGCTGACGAGCTGTCCACCGAGATCGTTATTCTGGAAGTTGAGCCTGTGGATGAGGAGAACGAGAACTACCTGTCCGTCCAGGACGAGAATGTTCTGAACGCCGTTTACGGCATCTTCAAGGAAAAGTACAAGGACGTTCTGACCTTTGAGGATTGATTTGACACGCAAAAGGAGGTGCCTGCCGGCACCTCCTTTTTATTTTCCGTGGGTTTTGAATTGCAGCTGCTGGGATTGATTGGTTACTGTAGTGCCCGGGGCTACAGATTCTGTGATGAACACACTGGAGCCGATGACGCAGCCCTTGCCAATGACAGTATCACCGCCCAAAATGGTGGCATTGGCATAAATGGTCACATTATCCTCAATGGTCGGATGACGGCGCTTGCCCCGGAGGCTCTGGCCGCCCCGGGTGGAAAGACCGCCCAGAGTAACGCCCTGGTAGATCTTCACATTTTCGCCGATCACTGCTGTTTCACCGACAACAATACCCGTACCGTGGTCAATAAAGAAGGCTGCACCAACCTTCGCACCGGGGTGGATATCGATGCCGGTAATGCTATGGGCATACTCGGTCATCATCCGGGGGATCATAGGCAGGCCCAATTCATAGAGTCCGTGGGCCAGGCGGTACACGGTGATAGCAAACAGTCCCGGATAGGACAGGATGATCTCTTCCTTTCCGGTGGCAGCCGGATCGCCATCGAAAGCTGCCTGCAGGTCTGTCTGAATCAGCGCCCGAATGGCCGGCAAACGGCTGAAAAAGTCCAGGCAAAGAGCCTCGCCCTGCCCCTCATCTCCTAAAACGATGGCAGCCTGACGGCTTAAGTTAAACAGCACATCCTCCATCAGCATAGAAAGATTGTGTTTGGCATTATAGATCCGGTAGTTTTTATCCCGGGAGTAACCGGGATACACGATCCGGTGCAGCTTCTGTACGATATCAATCACGGTTTCCTTATCCGGATGCCGGAATAGGTCGATCCGGTCGATGTCACGGCCGTGATGGTAATCTTCCAGCAGAGCATCCACCGCTGCTTCAATTCTTTTTTCAACAGAGTCCATAGGCTAACCCTCCTTTTTACAGATTATGCCACAGCGTAGCTAGAAAATCAATCAAAATCGCATTGACACAGACACTTTTGGGGAATATAATTTTTATAGTGGAAGGAGGCGCACCATGGCGATCGTAACATCTATGGAGCAGCTCATCGGCGGCACGCCGCTGATGGCCCTTAATAATACGAAAAAACACCTTTCATTGGAGGTAAATTTGCTGGCCAAACTGGAGTTTTTCAATCTGGCTGGTTCTGTAAAAGACCGGGTGGCACTGCAAATGCTGACCGCTGCAAAAAGCCAAGGAAAGTTGACCAAGGACAGCGTAATCATCGAGCCCACCTCCGGTAACACCGGCATCGGCCTTTGTGCCGTGGCTGCCGCCTGGGGGCTGCGGTGCATCATTGTCATGCCCGACACCATGAGCATTGAACGGCAGCTTTTGATGAAAGCTTACGGTGCGGAAGTCGTGCTGACCCCCGGTAAAGATGGCATGGCCGGTGCCATCGCCAAGGCCGAAAGCCTTGCCGCCGAGATTCCTTACAGTTTTCTGCCCGGGCAGTTTTCCAACTCAGAAAATCCCTTGGCCCATTACCGTACCACAGGCCCGGAAATTTGGGCAGATACCCAGGGAAAGATCGACATTTTTGTTGCCGGTGCAGGCACCGGCGGCACGGTCAGTGGTGTGGGTAAATTCCTAAAGGAGCAAAATCCGAACATCCGCATCGTGGCCGCAGAGCCCGCTGCCTCCCCTGTCCTTTCCGGCGGAATGGCCGGAACCCATGGTATCCAGGGCATTGGTGCAGGGTTTGTACCGGAGATTTTGGATCAATCTGTCATCGACGAAGTGATGACTGTAACGGACGAGGATGCGTATGCTGCCGCAAAAATGTTCGCGAAAACAGAAGGGCTCCTCATCGGTATTTCCGCAGGCTGCGCCCTGCACGCAGCTGTGGAATTGGCCAAACGCCCGGAAAACAAGGATAAGACCATTGTTACCCTATTCCCGGACTCCGGTGAACGGTATCTTTCCACCGGCCTATATAAATAATAAAAAAATGCTCCGCCAAACGGCGGAGCATTTTTTGCTTAGTCTTCAATTCTTCGGATCTGGGCACCCAGGGCGGTAAGTTTTTCGATCAGCCGCTCGTAGCCGCGCTCCACATAGTGGATATTCTTAACGAAAGTTGTACCCTGCGCTGCCAAACCGGCGATGACCAGCGCTGCTCCGGCTCGCAAATCCCGGGCGGTAACCGTTGCACCGTAAAGTTTATCCGTGCCAGTGACAATGGCGGTTTTGCCATTGATCTGAATGTCTGCGCCCATGCTTTCCAATTCGGAGCAGTAACCGAAGAAGCGGGTCTCATACACACTCTCCGTCAGACGGCTGACACCGGAGGCCAGAACCATGCACACACAGATCTGCGCCTGCATATCCGTGGGGAAACCGGGATAAGGACGGGTCTTAACAGTGGTATGCTGCATCCGTCCGTCGCAGCGGATCCGGATGGCATCGTCATAATTAATGATCTGCGCGCCCATTTCCTCCAGCTTAGAGGTGATACATTCCATGTGCTTGGGGATAACATTCTTAACAAGCACATTACCACCGGTAGCAGCAGCCGCTGCCAGGTAAGTACCGGCTTCTATCTGGTCAGGAATGATGGCGTAAGTACCGCCCTGGAGCTGCTCTACACCCTTAATTTTAACCGTATCCGTACCGGCACCGGAGATCCGGGCGCCCATGGTGTTTAAGAAGTTTGCCAGGTCAACGATATGGGGCTCTTTGGCCGCATTTTCGATGACAGTCTGGCCCGGCAGCAATGTTGCCGCCAGCATAATATTCACCGTTGCGCCAACGCTGACTACGTCCAGGCTGATGCGGTTGCCCTGCAAACCATCGGGGCCGGGGTTCAGCTCCACATAGTCATCGGTTTCCTCCACATCCGCGCCCAGAGCAGCAAAGCCCTTGATATGCTGGTCAATGGGGCGGGAAGCAAAGTTACAGCCACCGGGCAGAGCCACGTGGGCTTTGCCGAAACGGCCCAGCAGCACACCCATCAGGTAGTAGCTGGCGCGCATTTTCTTTACCAGCTCCGCATCGGGGTTGGTGCAGTGGACATCGGTGCTATCGATGATCACAGTGCCACAGTCTTCTTTGGTGATCTTCGCGCCCATGCCCTCCAAAATGGACAGCAGGATGCGCACATCGGAAATATCCGGTACATTCTCAATACGGCAAACACCGTCGACCAACAAAGCCGCCGGTAAAATTGCCACAGCGGCATTTTTTGCGCCGCTGATGGTGACAGTTCCGTTCAGCGGAGTGCCGCCAATCACTTCATATCTAGCCAAGGATGATCCTCTCCTTGCGAATATACTTTTTCAGTTCGATAATTATACCATAGTTTCGTGATTATGTAAAGCACTTTTTCAGCACATACGGCGCAGTCCTTTGGGGTAATGGTTCTTCAGAACCCGGCCATCGCCTTTGCCCCAACCGAGAGAATAGCCGTCCACGGTTACCAGACACCAGCCTTTTTTCTCTGACGGGATCACATCGCCCTGCATATATTTTACCGTCAAGGGATTTTCTGCAGCGATATCTTCCACATTGGCACAGGATTTCAGCCACAGAGCCAAGGCATGGGCGGGTTCAAACCGGTCTTTCTTCAGTTCTCCCAGTTCCAAACCCGGCCGCAATACTTTTAGTCCACGAAGCTGGGGCATTTCAATGGGAATCCAATAGAGACTTTGTCCAAAGGACAGAGCCTTTCCGGCAGGTAGATGGATATCCATTTCCTTGGAAAAGGCAGTAAAAACCTTGGGTAGGGACTCACCGGGTTCTTCCCGGACATCTCCCACTTTGCCGGTTTTCTTGCGCAGAATCGCAGCAAAATGGCCCTCACCCAGCAGTTTATGGGGCCACATCCGGTAAGATGCATTCTCCCCGGCTACAAACCAGGGAGCATCCACTGTTTCCGGTTCAAATTCCGGATGATTTTCCAGAAACTCAGCAATGGCCAGCTCATTTTCCTCCGGGGCAAAGGTACAGGTGGAGTACACCAACCGTCCGCCGGGGCGCACCAACTGAGCGCCGGAATGGAGGATCTCTGCCTGGCGGCGGGCACACATTTCCACAGTTTCGATGCTCCAGTCCGTCACCGCTGCCTCTTCCTTGCGGAACATACCCTCACCGGAGCATGGCGCATCAATGAGCACCCGGTCAAAAAAGCCGGGCAAGCGGTCGGCAAGCTTCTGAGGATGCTCGTTGGTCACCAGGGCATTGGCGATGCCCATTCGCTCGATGTTACGGGACAGGATCTTCGCCCGTTTGGGATTGAATTCGTTGCACAGCAGCAGCCCCTCTCCTGCCATGCGACCGGCGATCTGGGTAGATTTACCACCGGGGGCAGCACACAGGTCACAAACCTTTTCACCGGGTTGCGGATCCAAAAGCTGCACCGCAGACATGGCGCTGGCCTCCTGCAGGTAGTATACGCCGGCTTCGTGATAAGGGTGCAGACCGGGCCTACTGGCAGGGTCATAGTAAAATCCCATGGGCTCCCAGGGTACGGGATCAGCTACAAAAGGCAATACAGGGCGCTCCCCTTTCAGCGGATTGAACCGCAGAGCCACCGCCCGGGGGCGCTCCAAGCTTTCCAAAAACGCCGGGTATTCTTCCCCCAGCTGTATCTTGATTCTATTCAAAAAAGCTTCCGGAAGCATAGTTTTCTCCTTAAAGTGGACATTTTTGTTTATCATAGCACAAGCAGACATAAATTCCAATGGATTATGAAAAAATCACCGGATTTTTTTGCAACCCACTTGAAATACGGGGATAATTGCGTTAAAATGTATTTGTAAAAATATGGCGGTAAGGCCGCCAGGAAAAATAAGGAGTGTAATTACTATGTCTATGGAAGTTTTGGTTGAAACCTCTGCCCGCCACGTCCACGTGACTCAGGAAGTCCTGGAGACCCTGTTCGGCAAGGGCTATGAGCTGACTAAGAAGAAGGATCTGTCCCAGCCCGGCCAGTACGCCTGCGCTGAGCGTGTTGACATCGTTGGCCCCAAGAAGACCCTGTCCGGTGTTTCCATTCTGGGACCTGTCCGCCCCGAAACCCAGGTCGAGCTGTCTCTGACCGACGCCCGCAGCATCGGCGTTGCCGCCCCCATCCGTGAGTCCGGTGACATTGCCGGTTCCGGCGCTTGCAAGATGGTTGGTCCCTGCGGTGAAGTGGAACTGAGCGAGGGTGTGATCGTCGCTAAGCGTCACATCCACATGACCACCGCTGATGCCGCTGCCATGGGCCTGACCGACAAGCAGGTCGTTTCCGTGAAGGTTCCCTCCAACGGCCGCAACCTGATCTTCGGCGATGTGGTTGTCCGCGTCAGCGACAAGTACGCTCTGGCTATGCACATCGATACCGATGAGTCCAATGCCGGTGCTATCGCTCCCAACACCATGGGCGAGATCATTAAGTAAAGATTTCCTACATAAAAACCGCTGACAATTGTCAGCGGTTTTTCTTTTGCAAAAAAGCGGTGCAGCAAATTGCTGCACCGCTTGTCTTTTATTCTTCTGCGTTCTTGGCATCCTCGATGATCTTAGCCTGGTTGGCCTTGGGCACTTCCTCGTAACGCTCGAAGGTCAGAGTGAAGGAGCCTCTTGCCTGGGTCATGGCCCGCAGATCAATGGCGTAGGTGGACATTTCAGCCATGGGAACCTCGGCCTCAACAACGGTGTTGCCGTCTTTGTCGGGGTTCATGCCCATGACGCGACCGCGGCGCTTGTTCAGGTCGCCGATGACATCGCCCATGTAGCTGTCGGGAATGGTAACGGCCAGAGCGCCCACGGGCTCCAACAGAGTGGGCATTGCGTTGGGCATAGCTTCCTTAAAGGACAGGATCGCAGCCAGCTTAAATGCCATTTCGTTGGAGTCGACGGGGTGGTAGGAGCCATCGTACAGGGTAGCCTTCAGGCCGACCATGGGATAACCGGCCAGGGGGCCCTTCTGAACTGCTTCCTGCAGACCCTTTTCAACAGCGGGGTTGAAGTTCTTGGGAACGGCGCCGCCGACGACGGCTACTTCGAAGATCAGATCGTCCTGCTCGTCCTGGGGCTCGAAACGGACCCAAACGTCACCGAACTGGCCGCTGCCGCCGGTCTGCTTCTTATGACGGCCGTGAGCCTCGACCTTCTTCTTGATCTTCTCACGGTAAGCAACCTTAGCGGGACTCAGAACAGCATCCACACCGAAGCGGCTCTTCAGCTTGGCAACCAGAACATCCAGCTGCTGATCGCCGGTGCCGGAGATGACCAGCTGATGGGTCTCGGCATTGTTGACCAGAGTGAAGGAGGGATCTTCTTCGTTCAGGCGGTTCAGGCCGGTACCGACCTTTTCTTCCTGGCCCTTGACCTTGGGAGCAATGGCCATGGAATAGCAGGGGGTGGGATACGGAATGGCCTTCAGGTTGACCACCTTGCGGGGATCACACAGAGTATCGCCGGTCTTGACCTTATCCATCTTGCCGATGGCACCGATATCACCGCAGGTCAGTTCCTTAACTTCGGTGCTCTTCTTGCCGCACATAGCATACAGACGGCCCAGCTTCTCGGTCTCGCCGGTACGGGCGTTGACCAAAGTGGTGTCAGAGGTGATCTCACCGGACAGGACCTTGATGAAGGAGTACTTGCCGTACTGGTCGGAAACGGTCTTCCACACAAATGCTGCGGGAACGCCACCGGGAGACACAACGAACTCCTCGGTGGTGCCATCAGCCAGGGTGGCCTTGTGGTAGTTGCCTTCCACGGGGTTGGGCAGCAGGTCGATAATGTGATCCATCAGCATCAGGCTGCCCAGGCAGTTGACACCGGAGCCGCACAGAACGGGATACATAGTGCGATCGATGACACCGGTATGCATGCCCTTGATCATTTCGGCATAGGTGAAGTCCTCACCGCCAAAGAACTTGTCCATCAGCTCCTCGCTGGTTTCAGCGACGGATTCCTTCAGGGCATCGTTAAACTCTTCGATGACGGCAAGCTTGTCGTCAGGAACAGAGATCTCAACACGCTTCAGGTTCTGCATCTCGTAGGCGCGCTTGTTCAGAACGTCGATAATGCCGGTAACCTTTTTGGAAGCATCCCAAATGGGAACGACCACGGGAGCGATCTTATTGCCGTACTTCTCACGCAGAGCGTTGAAGGTAGCATTATAGTCGGAGTTATCCTCATCGACCTTGGAGATATAGATGAAGCGAGGCATATTGCGGTCTTCGCAATACTTCCAAGCCTTCTCGAAGCCAACGGTGATGCCGTCCTTGGCGGACAGAACCAGGATGGCTGCATCGGCAGCACGCAGAGCCTCCATGGCAGCACCGGCGAAGTCAAATGCACCGGGGACATCCAGCAGATTGATCTTGCAGTTGTGATACTCCAGAGGGATCACGGAAGTGGAAATGGAAATATTGCGCCGAGTTTCCTCGGGATCAAAGTCAGAAACCGTATTGCCGTCAGCATTCTTGCCCATACGGACAATAGCGCCGGTCATGTAGAGCAGGCTCTCAGCCAGGGCAGATTTGCCGCTGCCGCTGTGGCCCAGCAGACATACGTTACGGATAGAATTTACTGTGTACATGGTTTTTCATTTCTCCTTTCGGGAAGGGGTATTCCCCTCCTCTGCTTGCTATTTGGTGCCTGGCACCGCAATAAAGACATTATATACGAATGGCGTCAGGATTTCAATGCTTATTTTCGTCAGAATGTAAAATTGGTGAAATTGTCACACGGACACTTGTTCTTCTGTGCAAAGCACACAAAAATCTGGTATCCCTGCACAGCAGACTGAACAAAGACAAAGCGGAAGGTTTCCCTTCCGCTTTTTTAGATTATACAGAACGTGCCCACTCGGTAAACAGCAGACCCGGAATCATCCAGATCAGCTGGTACAGCAGTACATTGGCAGGTGTCAGCAGGTGTTCTGCGCCCAGGATTGCCAGAAGCAACATCATGGTAAGGCCCAAAATGCCACCCAGCATATGCACCGCAACACCTAGCCGGCAGGCTTTGCGCACTGCCCTGGCTCCGGTCACCGCAAAGGCAGGACCTGCCAGACCCTCCTGGGTATTCAGCGCCAGAGCAGGTATTCCCTCCTCCGGCTGAATCTCAGCCAGTTCACAGCGAACAGCACGCTCCGGAAAAGCGATCCGCTTGGTGTTGACGCCAAAGCGGCCGCGAATAAAGCTCTCTGTGAGCATAAAGTCCGAAGTGGTCAGCACCGGGGTCAATTTCCGGTAGGCGCACAGGGTCGTCATCGCCGCCGCGGTGGCTCTGATCTTGCCGTAAGTAATCGCGAACACGCCTCCCAGCTGACCGTCAATGGCCACATATACCGCCTGGTTAATTTTTGTACCTGCGGGCATTTCCACGCCCATATCCTGCATGAACCGTAGAGTGCCGGCCAGCACCGGCTCACCGTTGACCTCGCCGCCTACACCGCCGGAAGGATAGCTGCGCAGCTCCTTGGCTGTGTAGTGGTAACCGTTCCGGCTGTCAAGCAGTGCATTAAACAAGGGTTCCATACCGCCGCCGCAGGCGCTGATCAGCGCTGTGCCGTAGGCTACAACGGTGTCCGGATCCCGGGTGCCGTAGAACTTCACACCATTCATTTTGGCAGAGCCTGCGGGGAACAGGTCAGTATCGTTCAAGGGGAATACGCCCTCTTGGCTTAAGCCCTTAACGCCTTCCCATCCGCAGATCACCGTGCCCAAACGATGCAGCCGACGCTCCAAGATTGCCATAGGACGGCTGATGGCAATGAAGGAAGATGCAGGTACAGAAACCAGCAATGCCGCAGCAAAAGCCTGGCAACCAAATTCTGCACTGTGGAGTACACCAGCAGTAATGCCGATAGCCAGGCTGACCGCCAAGGAAACCAGGGCGTAAATAGACATCGTTCTTTCCACACCGGAGGGCTTGCTGTATGTATCCATAAAGTCTTCCACCTGACCCTCGCCACGGAGGAAACCGGTGTTGCCTTCGTAATAGTCCGGAACACTGACCACGCTATCCAGGCGGACAGCCTTGCGCATGGTATCCATTTGCCCCATTTCTGTATTGCGCTTTTGGTAGGCGCTCCAAAGAGCCATGGTCATGTGCAGGCTGAACACCGCACAGCAAGGCACCCGCAGGCTTTGTAGGCACAGCACACTATCTACCAGGCAAGCAACCAAACTGAACACCAGCAAGCTGTTCAAAGAAAACCGCAGACGAAGCATATCGCCGAAGCCTTCCAGCAGCTGGTAGCTGCCCAACAGGCCGGAGAACAACAATGCCAGGAACTGGATAAAAATCAGAAGTCTTGTTCTGTCCTCCGGTACTGCGCCCATGGTATACATAGCGGTAGCGCCTGCAGAAATCAGCGCAACGACCAAATTCACAAAGATGGCCAACTGCAGCTTGCCCAAACCCAATTCCGTCAACTCGTAATAGCGCTTTTCAGGGCCGGCCACCAGCTTCTTCTTCAATTCCCGCAGCCGGGACTTGGGACGCTGGACAATAGGCTCGGGCGGCACATACTCGCTGATGGGCTGCTCGTATTCCGGCTCCCATTCTTCCGAGTAGGGTTCCGCCTTGGGTGGATCTTCCGCAATGGGTTCAAAAGCAATCGTTTGCTCCAGATCACCCACCGGAGTAAATGCTATGGTCTGATCCAGGGCTTCCACCGGTTCAAATGCAACCGTCTGCTCCAGTTCGGCTTCCTGCTTGCGCACCGCCTCGGTGATCTGATCCAAGCGCACCGTATCCTGGGGTGCTGTTGCCGGGGCAGGCTTTTGCTGGGGTTCTTCGCCCCAGATCAGCACATCCTCTTCCGGCTGCAAATCGGCATCGCCAAATTCCTTGAGGATATCCTCAAGATCAAATTCGCCGGTATTTCTTTTCTCGTCCATGGTTTAACCTCCCAGACGCTGACGGACTGCCTCATACAGCAAAATGGATGCTGCCGCAGAAGCATTAAGTGAGGAAATACGTCCCTTCATGGGAATATGCACGATTACATCACAATTCTTCCGAACCAGAGGGCTCATACCGTCGCCCTCGTTGCCAATAACGATGGCTGCAGGGATCTTCAGATCTGCCTTGTACATAGGGATAGAACCCTCGGCAGCCGTGCCAAAGACCCAAACACCCTTTTCCTTCAGTTCGGCAATGGCATTGTTGATATTAGTGACCCGTGCCACCTTCATATACTCCACCGCACCGGCAGAAGCCTTAGCCACCACAGCGGTCAGGCCAACGCTGCGCCGCTTGGGGATGATAACGCCGTGGGCACCGGCGCACTCGGCGCTACGCATGATTGCGCCTAGGTTATGAGGATCGGTCAGTTCGTCGCAGATAACGATCAAGGGTGCTTCACCCCGGTCAGCTGCTTCCTGCAGGATATCGTCGATGGTGGCATATTCATGGGCAGCGGCCAAGGTAATCACCCCCTGGTGGGCATGGGTGGTGCTCATAGCGTCCAGCTTCCGTCTGTCCACGGGAACCACCACCGCACCGGCCTCCTTGGCCTGGGCTGCCAGCCGCTGCAAGCCTCGGTCGGTCTCGCCGGCGGCGATAAACACTTTATCAATGGTGCGTCCGCTGCGAAGAGCCTCGGTCAGGGCATTTCTTCCCTCCAGCTGGCCTTCGATTTCCTCTACAGGCGCAATAACGCGGCGTTGTTTTTCTTTCATAGCGACCTCTCCGTTTCATCCATAGCAAAAATGGTTATAGTCTTTCATAATACTGACGTCATTATAGCAGATAATGGACGCTTCCACAACAGGTATTTTGAAAATCTTTTTTGTTTCGGGTTGCACAATCTGTTGCATTTGCTATAATAACGTTAAAATCACTTTTATAAGGAGGTGGCGCAGCATGGATCATTCCCGGCATTCTTCCAAATGGATCCTACGGGGCATTTTGACCGGCTTGCTCTGCGTTTTGCTGCTGGTGGCATATTTGTGCTTTTTTGCCGCCCAATGGTATGTAGATGTTTACGGTCGGATCGGTTTTGATTCGGTGCTGTACACCCTGTTTTCCGGCACCCAGGGTGTAAGTGCCGACCTGCTTTCCGACTATCTGATACACAGCGCATTGCCGGCGCTGATCTGCTGGACCATTACCCTGTTAATTCTCTATTTCCCCATTAAGCGCGTGCTTTACGCCAAGATGTTCTCAAAACAGCGGAGGCTGTTTCCCTTCACCACCAAAGCTGCCGGGACTATTGGATTGGTACTAAGTCTGGGGCTGATTCTGTGTGCCGCCTGGAACGTGGAACTTACGGATTACATTTGGGCCCAGATTCAAGGCACAGAGCTATACCAAAAAGAATATCGGGATCCCGACGAAACTGCCATCACTTTTCCGGAGAAAAAACGGAATCTCATTTATATTATTTTGGAATCCATGGAGACCACCTATCTTTCCACCGAAGAAGGCGGCGCGCTGGAGCACAATCTGATTCCGGAGCTTTACGACCTGGCGCAAAGCAACATTAACTTCTCCCACAACGACACCGTTGGCGGCTTCCGGCAGATCACCGGTGCCAGCTGGACGGTGGGTTCTATGGTGGCGCAGACAGGCGGTGTGCCGCTGAAAGTACCCGACGGCATTGTGGATCAGCAAAACGGCTACGGCCGTAACGGAAAGTTCCTGCCGTGTCTGACTTCCCTGCAAAGCATTCTTCACGAAAACGGCTATTACCAGGCAATGATGTTTGGTTCGGATGCAAACTACGCAGGCAGAAAGACTTACTTTTCCACCCACGGTGTGGATCAGATTTATGATCTGTACACCGCCCGAAAAGACGGTCTGATTCCCGAGGACTACTTCAAATGGTGGGGCTTTGAAGACCGGTATCTGTTTACCTATGCCAAGGATAAGCTCACCGAGATCGCTGCCACGGGGCAGCCTTTTGCCTTTACCATGCTCACTGCTGACACCCACCATGTGGGCGGCTATCCCTGCGCACTGTGCAAGCGGCAGTACAAGGAAAACTACGACAATGTGATCGCCTGCTCCAGCGCCCAGACGGCAGCATTTATACGGTGGCTGGAACAGCAACCGTTTTATGAGGATACCACAATTATTATTGTAGGCGACCACAATTCCATGGATGCCAAGTATTTTGAGCGAAATGTGGACGCAAATTATGTACGGCACATCTATAACTGTTTTATCAACTCTGCCGTATCCACGAAAAATACCGCAAACCGGCAGTTTACCGCCATGGACCTGTTCCCCACCACCCTGGCAGCACTGGGCTGCACCATTGAGGGCGACCGGCTGGGCTTCGGCACAAATCTTTTCTCCGACACCCCCACCCTATTGGAAACTTACGGCTACGAATTCCTGGCAGAGGAACTGAGTAAGCGTACTTTCTATTACAACCGCTTTTACGAGAAGTAGCAGATTTCCGCCGTCCGTTTTGCCTCGGATGGCGGATTTTTGCCGGAAATTAACAGAAAATTTACGGTTCTGGGCAGAAAGATTCATTGCCTGCCGCCAAAAAATATGATATGATAGCAAAAACGAAACCAACAAGGAGAACATTATGGAAGAAAATCGGGAATCCCCCAAGAAAAATAGTTCCGGCGATGGCAAAAAGCCCAAGTTAAACATTTGGGTTACCCTGCTCATCGCAGTGGCCATCGTGCTGGTGATCAGTACGGTGTATAATGCCATCGTCAACAGCCAGTTCAAAGAAACCACATATGACGAATTTCTGGCAGAAATGGAAGCCGGCAATTTGGCAGAAGTAGAGCTGCAGTACGACCGGGTCGTTTATCTGACCAAGGAGGAAGCTGCGAAAGACGCAAATCAGCAACAGGCCTACTACACCGGACTGCCCAACGGCGATGTGATGGGTCTGGCAGAAAAGCTGGCTGCCCAAGGCGTGCAGGTTAAGCAGATCATCGTGGAAGATAACTCCACCATTATGATGGTCCTGTACTACGCGCTGATGATCGGCGTTATCGTGCTGATGATGCGGATGATCACCAAGCGGCTCAGCGGCGCAGGCGCAATGGGCGGCTTTGGTCAGAGCAAGGCAAAGATGTATATGGAAAAGCAGACCGGCATTACCTTCAAGGATGTGGCCGGACAGGACGAGGCCAAGGAATCCCTGCAGGAGATCATCGACTTTCTGCATAACCCCAAGAAGTACGCAGACATCGGCGCAAAGCTGCCGAAGGGTGCATTGCTGGTTGGCTCTCCCGGTACCGGTAAGACACTGCTTGCAAAGGCTGTGGCCGGTGAAGCCGGTGTGCCTTTCTTCTCCATCTCCGGTTCTGACTTTGAGGAGATGTTTGTGGGTGTTGGCGCAAGCCGTGTCCGTGACCTGTTCCAGCAGGCCACAAAGGTCGCCCCCTCCATCGTATTTATCGATGAGATCGACGCTGTGGGTCGTACCCGCGATACCCGGTTTGGTACCAATGATCAAACATTGAATCAGCTGCTGGGTGAGCTGGATGGTTTTGATTCTTCCAAGGGTGTTGTGATCCTGGCAGCTACCAACCGTCCGGAAATTCTGGATAAGGCACTGCTCCGTGCCGGCCGTTTTGACCGTCGGATCATCGTCGATAAACCCAACCTCCAGGGTCGTCTGGACACACTGAAAGTGCATACTCGAAAGATCAAGCTGGCAGAGGATGTGGATCTGCGCAGGATCGCCCAGGCTACCGCTGGTGCGGTGGGCGCAGACCTGGCAAACCTGGTCAACGAGGCCGCACTTCGTGCTGTCCGCCAGGGTCGTAAGGCGGTCAACCAGGAAGACCTGCTGGTGTCCTTTGAAACCGTCATTGCCGGTACCGAAAAGAAGAACACCGTGCTGACGGACACCGAAAAACGTTTGGTTGCCTACCACGAGGTAGGTCACGCACTTGTTGCAGCATTAGAAAAGCACTCCATGCCTGTTTCCAAGATCACCATCGTCCCCCACACCTCCGGTGCTCTGGGTTACACCATGCAGATGCCCGAGGAAGAGAAGTTCCTCAGTACCAGCGACGAGCTGATGACCGAGCTGCGGACATTGGTAGGCGGTCGCGCAGCCGAAGCCATCGTCTTCGGCGTGAAGACCACCGGCGCAGCCAATGACATCCAGCGGGCCACCGCATTGGCCCGGAATATGATCACCCAGTACGGCATGAGCGAGCGGTTTGGTTTGATGGCGCTGGCCACCGTGCAGCACCAGTATCTGGAAGGCCAGTCCTACATGGATTGCTCCCAGGATACCGCCGCTTTGATCGACCAGGAAGTGCAGAAGCTGCTGGATAAAGCATTCGCCGATGCCATGAAGCTGCTGACCGATAACCGGGAGCTGCTGAACGAAATTTCTGAGTATCTGCTCGCCAAGGAGACCATCACCGGCGATGAGCTGATGGCCTATATCAACGCAGGCAAGAAGCAGGATGAAACCGTAAGTGAAGAATAAATAAACAGAGGATACCCATGGGTATCCTCTGTTTTTTGTGTGTGTAAATGCAGGTAAGAAAAGCAAAAGGGTGCAAGCTCAATTCCCCATCTTTGCTTTTCTTTTGCGAACAATATGCAAGACCGTGTAGTATAATCCAACAAGGGAACAAAAATACATAAAAATTCCAAGAAGCAGAAATCCCGTTGCTTCATTCCCCAGTTTGCTGATTGTATCATCGAACATCAATATGTAATTGTTTTCGTTTGAAAACTCGACAATTGTGTTACTATTAGGATGAAGCAGGAGAACAATTTCCTCAAATTCAGATAATGCGGATAGTGCATTTCTCAAGTCTGTGTTTATAGATACTCCGTCAATAAAATATCGTTCCCCGTTGGAGCAGTCAATTGCAATCTCCTTGATTTCCATAGGCCGTTTGGGTTGGCGTATTTCCTTATAGGAAACAAACTGCGTTTCGATTAATGTACACGATTCTCGTGTTACTTTTTCGTTCCAAAATTGCATCCCAAAAGTGAATATACTACCGAGAAACATGCCAACAATCAGCACTCCAACAGCAAGGCCTAAAGGCATAGGATCTTTTCTCATGAGGACACCTCCTGTTCGGATATATTATGCCATAACGAGTGGTAAAGGTCAATGATTAGTGAAGTACACTTGCTTCCATGGCAAAGAAAATGATTCTCGATTTTGTTGTCTTCATTTCAAATCTCCTTCATGTAAGAAATTCTTTGAAACGAAGAAGTGGTCGTACGGAGCAGTAACTCTGTACGACCACAAACAAAGAC
Organism: Oscillospiraceae bacterium; assembly: GCA_017624715.1. Taxonomy (GTDB): domain Bacteria; phylum Bacillota; class Clostridia; order Oscillospirales; family Oscillospiraceae; genus Faecousia. The sequence continues at coordinate 41,505 of JAGAMN010000045.1, read as the reverse complement.
CTAATTCAAATCATTTAAGAAAACAACAAACCCGAACGTTTCGCCAATCGGCAAAAGGTTCGGGTTTGAATGTTTTGGTACACCGGAAGGGACTCGTTTGCATTTCTGCCTCAAAGGGCAGAAATTATGGAAGCCACCAGTTTTTGAACTGGTGGCAGCAATATGTCACCGGCATATTGCGATTCGGATTATTCGAGCCCCTTCCTTCCAGCATAATATTAAAAGGGTTATCCCAGATGGGATAACCCTTTTAATGGTACACCGGAAGGGACTCGAACCCCCAACCCTCGGAACCGGAATCCGATGCTCTATCCATTGAGCCACCGGTGCATTTGCTTCACAGCCAAGCTATTATAGCAAGCTTTATAGGATTTGTAAAGGGGAAAAATGAAAATTTCTGTCACTGAAATGATCATGGTAAATAGGACAACTATCGGTTGAATTCCCCTCCTTAACCCCCAGTTGATTGACTTTCTCTATCCAGCGGGTTAGAATACCCTCATCAATGAAAGAAGGTGGCTCTATGCACCGCAAACTATGGAATAAAGATTACATACTGTTGATTCAAGGCAATGCTATCAGCACCATCGGTGACCTGATGTATAGCGTCGCTATCGGCTTCTGGGTTTACGCTCAGACCGGCTCTAATGCCCTGATGGGCATTATGTCCTCCATTTCGATGTTTGTGACCATGTTCCTCTCCCCGTTCTGCGGCAGTATCGTAGACAAGCTAAACCGCAAATGGGTAGTGGTTCTGATTGACATTGTGCAAGGTCTGCTGATGCTGGGTGTAGGTGTACTGGCCTACACAAATACGCTGAATGTACCTGCGGTGCTGATTGTGGCATTTTTTGCCGCCTTCGGAAGCGTGTTCTACTCCCCCGCCATCAGCACAATGGTGCTGGATATCATCCCCCGGGATGATATGGTCCGGGGGCAGTCCATTCAATCGGGTATTCACTCCACCATCAACTTGGTGGGCAGCGCTTTTAGCGGTGCCATGGTGGCTTTCTTCGGCGTCCCGCTGATTGTGGTAATCAATGGACTTAGCAATCTTTACTCCGCAGCGACAGAAATGTTCATCACCATCCCAAAAACTGTCCAGGAAGGCGAACCGGTCAGCGTCAAGGGTGTTCTGACAGATTTTGGCGATGCTGCCAAAACCATTCTTTCCGATCCCTGCCTGCGGCTTTTTATTCCCGGTGCATTCATTCTGAATCTATTAGGTGCCGGTTTTGGCAGCCTCTTCCTGCCCTTCTGTCTGGAAAAGGGGTTCACCGTGGAAATGTACGGCTATGCCGCAGCCATCCAATCCGTGGGTTATCTGGTGGGCACAGTCTTGCTGGGCATTCTAAAACTGAAACCCATAACCCGGTTCTGGATCATGGCTATCAGTTTCTCCCTTTCCACCGCATTCTTCCTCGGCAGCTATTTCAGCACTTCTTTTGTGCTGATGTGTGTCTTTATGTTCCTCGGCAGTCTTTGCAACTGCCTGGGTAACACCGTCCTTAATGCCGCTATGATGCTGGCGTTGCCGGAACGGAACCGGGGCGCTATTATGGGTCTTGTGCAGGCTGTCTGTACCGGTGGCTGCGCGCTGTCGGCGTTGATTTACGGCATTTTGGGTGATATTTTCCCACTATATTTGGTATTTTCCGCTGGCGGTGTGATTTCCTTGTTCCCGATGCTGTATATTTGCTTCCACCGGGACACAAAAGCCTTTATTTCCACCCATTGACTTTTGCCGCATTTGTGGTAGGCTAATGGTATGAAATCCACGAAGAAGGTGCGTTATGAAACCCTGGCAGCATTTTAAAACCATCACCCGCCACCGCATGATCGTTATGGCCGGATGTTTCCGCATTGGCTTGATCCGGCAGGGTCTGACCCACGATCTGTCCAAATACACTCCCACGGAATTTTGGAACGGCGCCCGGTATTACCAGGGTGTCCGCAGTCCCAACGCCGCAGAGCGTGAAGACAAGGGCTACTCCGAAGCCTGGATGCACCACAAGGGCCGCAACCGCCACCACTACGAGTACTGGTCGGACATGAACATGGAGAAACGGGTTTACGAATCCGTGCCCATGCCCCGGAAATACCTGGCCGAACAGGTCATGGATCGCCGGGCAGCCTGCATTGTCTACCAAGGTAAGGATTATACCGACGGCTCTGCTCTGGCATACTTTTTAAAGAGTCGGGAACGGGAGCTGATGCACCCGCAAAACCGCCGGGAGCTGCACTATATTCTGACCATGCTGAAGGAAAAGGGCGAAAAAGAGGCCTTCCGCTATCTCAAGAAAGAATTTTTAAAGGGCCATCCCCTGCCCGATGAATAAAGGAAGATCATCCCGGGTAAGCTAGTGCTGCCCGGGATGAAAAATATTTTTAAAAAAGGAAAAAACTGCTTGACTTTTCCGGGCAGATGCGTATAATAATATCCGTGCTTAAACGGAGTCGCAAAGATACAGAGGATTAGTGTAACGGTAGCACACCGGACTCTGACTCCGTTCGCGGGGGTTCGAATCCCTCATCCTCTGCCATTAGATTCACCCTGGATTCTTCCGAATCCAGGGGTTTCTTTTTGCTTTTCTCCGCTTTTGAGGTTCAGAATGTTCTGAATTTCAAAGGCGGATTTTTATTTTCCCTTACGGTTTCCCTTATCAGCTCACGGATTTAATAAATGCTTCCATGCGGTTTGCACTGTCTTTTTTCATCTTTTCCGTCACGTGACCATAGGTGTCAAGGGTAAAAGCAGCGGTTGCGTGGCCTAAATTTTCCTGAACAGTCTTTACATCATCACCGGATTTTAGAGAAATAACGGCATAAGAGTGGCGAAGATCGTGAAAACGAACCATAGGCATGCCCGATTCTGTCACAATGATTTTGAACGCCCGGTATAGTGCCTGGGGCGTAATCCTGTTGCCGAGATCATCGGTAAAGACCAGATCATTTTCCTGGAATGCGTTGCCCCAGAGTTTTCTGTTGGCATTTTGGCTTTGCTTTGTTTTCCAGAGCAGTTCCATCACATAGGGCGCGGCAGTGATCGTTCTCTCCTTGCCATTCTTGGTGGGAACTAAGGTATACTTTTCACTGTCACCCCGGGTCGTGGCACGCAGGCTCTGCAGCTGTTTGTCGATGAGGATTGTGCCATCATCAAAGTCCACACACTCCCATTGCAGGCCACAGACCTCGCCTTGCCGGATTCCGGTGAACAGGGCAACCAAAAACATATTCTCGTACTTGTGTCCTTTGATCGCCTTCAGGAAGTCTGCAATCTGATACTCATTCAGCGGTTTGACTTTCTTCTTGGTTGCCCTGGGAATGACACAGGAATTCGAGGGGTTGGTACGGATGTAATTGTTGAGCATAGCCTGCTGCAACGCATGATGGAGAATTCCGTGGATGTTCTTGATTGTCTTGGCAGACAGTGCTTTCCGATTCTCCGAGGGTGCACGCAGACTGTTGTAGAACTCCTGAACGTCATGGGTGGTCAGAGACTCCAAACGAATCGCGCCGATCCTCGGTTTGATGTGATTGCGGATGGTGGCTTCGTAGGATGTGAGAGTGGAAGGTCTCACATTGACCAGATAATCCTCCTGCCAAACATCCAGCCATTGTCCAACCGTCACCTTGCTCGGTGCGATGTAGGTGCCTGCATCCAGAGCGGCAGTCAGTTCTTTCAGTTTCTGTGCAACCTCTTTCTGTGTCTTACCGCTGACAGATTTCTGAACCTGCTTTCCGGTGCCGGGATCAAAGCCAACGGTGTATCTGGCTTCCCAGTATTCGTATTCCTTGTCGCCCTTGCAGACGGTCTTCCTGCGGATGGTGCCCATCCCGGAAGCGGCTTTATTATTTTTCTTATTTTTGCTTTGCGGCATTAATATTACTCCTTTCGTTGCCGCATAGCAGGTACGTTAATATTATACCATAAATGCGGCCAATCCGCAATGAAATTAGTTCTTTTTCAGGTAGTCAACAACCGCATTTATGGGAATGCGGTAGCTTCTACCGGTGCGAACACTGTGGATCTGTCCGGAGCGCACTAAGGCATATGCCGTGTTGTGGCTGATTCGCAGAATATCCTCCAGATCCTTCACAGAGAGGACCGGGGGATATTTTTGCAGTTTCTCTTGTAGGGTCATTCTACATCCTCCTTGCCGTGTGCAACAGCAAGGAGGCAGTCTCTGCGGCTTCATAAATGATTGATACGATTCTATCCGTCATAGATAGTTACCTCCTAAATTTCGTTGCCTCCGTTTCTGCCGGAGGCGGGCAAGTTCAAATTTATCATAATTTTCTCCTTACGGGCGGTGACGGTTGCCACCGCCCTTGTTTAATTGGTCCCTGGTATTTCCTTATATATCAGTCCCACATATTGGGGGACGTTATTTTCGTTTTGAAAAACTCCTTCTTAACTATAAAAAATAAAAAATGGGGTGTGCTACTTGGACTTTCTCTTGACCTTTACCTCGGCCAGATAAATCCTCGTTACCTTGCATCGATGATGCCCGAGATTCTCGCTGACGATCTTTTCCGCTTGCTTGGGTTTCACTTTCAAAGCCTCTGCATAGGTCTTCTGTGCGTAGCTGTGGCGAAGTCCGTGCCAGGAGATAGTGGCGTGTCTTTTCTTCTTATCAGCTTCCACGATCTTGTCACGATCCTTGACCATAAACTTCTCTCTGTTATGGCTCATCCAGTTCTGCAGCGATTTGACCTCCAGCTTCACACCGTGCTTTTCGCTGCCGGAGATCAGATAATCCCCGGGGTGTAAGCCCATAGCCTTTGCATATTCCACATACTTGGAGATCATTGCTCTTTGCATCGGATTCAACTTAATGGCACGTCTCTGACCGCCTTTGCCTTTGGGCACAACGAAAATGCCGGTATTCTTTGCGGATATCAAGAATTCAACTCTTGTGACGCAGATTTCTTCCACTCTTAAGCCTAACTCATAAGCCAGATCAATCGCAATCACAACATCAGTTCTGCCCATTCTCGTAGCAATGGCAACTGCTTTCTCCTTTTCCTCGGGGAGCCAGGCACGATTCTCCGTACCCACAGCTCTCTTTGGAAGATTCAGACTTCTGTTTTCAGACAGCTTGTTCTTGCCACCGGACAATCTGTAGAAAAACCGTATGCCTGCCAGCTCTGCCTGGATGGTTGCGGGCGATGCACCGATCTTCTTCAGATGCTCTGCATAGGCACGAAAATGTCTGTCGTCCACATTCTTGAATTTCTCAAGACGAAAACGGGCGGCTAAGAAACAGCAGAATCTTTTTGCTGCTTCATAGTACCGAACTCTGGTCTTGAAACTCTTCTCATTACTGTGCTTGTAGATCGACGTGACCTGTTCCAGTAGATTCTTGACCAGTCCCGGATTGATTACCCCGGGAGGGGGAAGTTTCTCCGGAATTGTAGTGTTTGCACCGGGTGGTGCGTAGACCCTTGCGGGGTTGGGGCGCTTGTGACTCATAAGCAACCCCTCCTTTCATTTGTATTTTTATATTTTCACGCAGCGTAGGGACCTCCGCTGCGCAAAAATCTCTGTACGAAAATAGAGATTTTAGGAGCATTTTCGTCACGAGAATTTTAGGGTTCTTCGGTGACAAAAATAGTTTTGCGTACGAAAATTTTTGCCGCCGGTTCTTGCCGATTGAATTTGGATAGGAATTCAATCGGCAAGAACCCTCGCACGCCAAGGGCGTGCCAAATGACAGTTTACTTTCGAAATATCATTTCGAAACGATAGTCATAGATTCTTTCGAAAGGACAGTTAATTTTCCTATAGTCATCTTTAGGGGACAGTTAATAGGACAAAGATTATCTGTGATTGACCTATGATTAATCTATAAGGCTTTCGAAACGATAGTGGATATGTCATTTCGAAGTGACAGTTGATATATCATTTCGAACAGAAAGTTGATATGTCATATCGAAATGATTGTCCGCAGGGCATAATTCACCCACTGTCAAAAGGGGTACATCTACTCTTGTTTCTTACTGATTCTATTTTGACGCGGGGAATTATGCCCTGCTAATACCGGCTCTCCGCCTTTGTCTCCGAGCCGTTTCTATCTGACTTGCGTCCGATAGAAACGGCTCGGCTTTCGAAATGAAAGTCATATATCATTTCGAAAAGACAGTCATATATCATATCGAAACGATAGCTCCGGCACCTGCGACTGGAAGTCTGTGCTTGTCTGATTCGGCTTCCTGCAGCTTGTCATTCACTAAAGCGAATGACAACTTGCAGAGAGCCGAATGGCTGTATCACGCAGGTGCAAATCCTCATTTCGAAACGATAGTCATAAATCATTTCGAAGAGAGAATCATTTGTCATATCGAAAAGAGAGTATTGGGTGCGATATTAAATTAGGAACAGAGGTTAGTACTTGGCTTCATTTGAGACTTTGAATAGATCATTATCTCAAACTTACCGAGCGTATCCCCTTGTATTCAAGAGGGCAAATCTACGGTGGTCAATCCGTATTTTTGCGACGCTGCGCCGTGCGTTGGCATTTCAGCCAATCCAGCCCTAAACGACAGCTGTACGGCGGGGATTTTCATTCTGCTATGCAACGATGAAATCCCGGAAACAATTCGCTGCGTGAAATTCCCACAAAGGGGCGACGGTCGCGCTGCCGCCTGAGCAATTTTATTTAACGACGGAACTCTCAAACGTCGTGGGCATCTCATTCATTTTCGTCACGAGCTTCGGCAGATACCCTTGCCCCGGTGGAAATACATTTTCGTCAGGAAAACTCACCGCCCACCGACACGGAACTCTTTTCTGTACCAAAAGTCCTTTTTGGTACGCACACATTGCTACTGCAGCCTTAGAGTATCGGCTGTCAGTTGACAGTCAGATCACCGTGATCTGTAATCAGCCCTGTCCGCCGCCCCTTTTTCGCATTCAGCCGTCCGGGGCACGGCTGTCTCTCGTATGGTTTCCAGCACACTTTGCCTCGCATACGAATCGCGCCTGTGAACCAAACAGTTTTGGCTCACATTGTTTTGTTTTAACCGTTGGCATCCTCGCCTTGGTCAAAACACCGGGTAATCATTTGCTCATTATTCTAATCTCGGATTACCCTTTACATTTCCTTTTCTGATTGTTTTCATTTGAATTCCTCCTTCATAAATATAAAAAATATATTTTGACTCCCGGTGGGAGAACAAAAACAAAATTAGAAGACAATAAACGAAAAAGCACCCATCCGTCCCTGGATGGGTGCTAGCTATGCGTTTCCTCGTTGCTTTCACTGTAGGAAAGCTTTATGTCAGCAGAATATTTCTTCGTTCGTTTTCCATACTCTGCAATCATTACAAGGGGGCTTGACCCTTGCAACAAGGAAGGCAAACACCTTCTTTTGGAACGGCACTTTTCGTTTGTCATTTTAATTCCTCCTTCATAACTAAAATATTGGTATAGCCAGTATAGCAAGCGAATTTGCACATTGCAATAGGTTTTGGCAAAGTGGGACCTGACAGGTCCCATAACTTTTTTAACCCTCTTTTTCCGTAAAAAGTTCTGCTACTGATACGCGCAATACCTCTGCAATTTTACAGATCACCTGCAAGGACGGGACGAGCTCTTTTCTCTGAAAACGAGCTATGTAGCGATCGTTGGTTCCGATTTCGCGGCTTAACCATGCCATTGACTTATTTCTCTCGTTCAAAATACGGTTAATATTGTCCTCCAAAATTTTCCTTGTTTTTTCGTATTTGATCGTGTTTTCCATATATAAAACCTCTCATACATTAAAATTTCAGCTAAAATCCAGGCCCAAAGCCATCTTTCGACTGATTTGTTAATAATATGTGAGAGGTTATATTTGAGTTTCAAGAAAACTTCACGGGAATTACATTTTCGTACAAAAAAGGTGCCGCATCGCTGCGACACCTTTTCGTCAATTGACATTAAGTTCTCGGTTAGTTTCTATAGAATCACATTTTTTCGATTAGCAAGAACACAGCGTTTTGCTGATCCTCACTGAGTCTGGTCCAACGGTCCAGAAGTTTCTTTTGAGAAGCGGTAAGAGAGACAATAGCATCACCCTCTGCAAAAAGCTGAGACAATGTAATGCCAAAGGCACTGCAGATCTTTTCTAACGAGGGGATGGTAGGGATCATATTTTTGCGATACCAGGAGGAGATGGTAGACTGGGGCAGACCGGAATGCTCAGCTAACTGATACTCAGTCCAACCTCTTTCTTCACGGTATTTTGTGATAGTTGCAAGAACGTCTTTCACAATACTCACCCCTTTGCTTGCGTTCTTCGTTAATTATACTTTGATAAATCGTTGCATTTTAATAATTTATATCGTATAATTTCTACGAGATACGCAAGTAAAGGTGCGTGAAGATATGGAAGGAAAAAGCTGTTTCTTTATTGGCCACAGAGAGGCCTCAAGTGGATTACTCCCCATACTGACACAGGTTGTTGAGAAACATATATCTGAGTATGGGGTAACGGAGTTTGTTGTTGGTGGGTATGGTGGCTTCGATCACTTAGCAGCTAAGACAGTCATTTCATTTAAACAGCAATACCCGCAGATCACCCTATCCTTGTTGATCCCGTATCATCCGGCAGAGCGACCAATCGAAACACCATCCGGGTTTGATAATACCTATTATCCGCCTAGGATGGAGAAAGTGCCGCGCAAGCTTGCTATCGTCCGCGCAAACCGGTACATGGTCGATCATGTGGATTACCTGATTGCTTATGCTTGGCACCCAGCCAGTAATGCACGGGATCTATTGGATTATGCACAGCGCCGGGAGAAAAAAGGACTAATTCAAATCACAAATATTGCAGAGCGGATGGGTGTAAAGCTATGAAAAAGAAAGTGTTGTGCTGCATAGGAACCCTTATGTTGTCCATAGGAATCTTACTGGGTGCTTGGCGCTATATAGAAGTGCGTCATTGCCAGACTGATCCCAATTGGAAGGTAGCTGAGCAGTTCTACAACATAGAAAATGCTCTAAAGAAAGTGGATGAGAACTACACATGCAAGTCTATATTCAAAGTGACACCATATACCTATGCGGACCTAAATGGGAATACGATCGTGTATTACTGCTGCCAAACGACCTACATTGAAGATGGGTGTGGGGACAATATTGATTTGAACACAGACGCAATCGGTATGGTAATTGACTTTGAACAGATCAAGAACAGACGGGAATGCAAAGTAAATGAGTATGATGCATTCCTGTGTGAAATGGGAGGGCGTTCCTATCTCTGTTGGACCATCTCTCCGGAAATCAGCTGCGTAATTGAGTTTTGTGCAGATGTGAATGACAAAGCGGACATCTTACGAATGGCAGAAAGCGTACAACTACCTAATGCATAACCACATTTATTGGAAAAATGTTGACTTGGGAAATTCGTTTCGTTATCATTACATCAGCAAGTTAATATTCCGCGATTTCTCAATGAAAATCTGCGACAAAATTATCTGCTAAAAAATTTCTTTAAAAATTTTTGGAAAATAGTGAACTGGTCGAGCTTTCTATGTGTCTAATAATTATCAGGACACAAAGGAGGCAGATATGACATTCTTTGAACTGGTCAAGCAATGCTTGCAAAAAGAAGCTGTTCGGACAGAACCGGACAAACAGTTTACTATCCAAAAAGTATTAAAGGAGTTTAGTGAAAAATGGAAAAACAAGTGAAATCCAACCGATGTGTTATTCTTGCGGTCCTCTTGTTGGTTATCAGTATTTGTGTTTCTTTTACAGGATGCACCGTTAATCCGGATGTTTCTGGTCCTACCGGTGAATCTGTTGCAATTGGAATTCCAAACACCACAAGCGAAGATCAAAACCTGGAAGAAACCCATTCTGTAACAGTTCCGGACAAGAGCGAATCCACCCTGCCTGAAACAGAAACAGTCCCTGCTGAAACCACCCATGTTCACAGTTATTCCAGCAAAGTTACCGCGCCTTCTTGTACATTGGGCGGTTACAATACTTTCACCTGTGGCTGTGGAGATACATATGCTGCAGATCATACAAGTGCCGTTGGTCACAGTTACAGCGAGAAGATTACTGTTGCCACCTGTACCGAAATGGGTTATACGACTTACACTTGTTCCGTTTGCGGCAATTCTTACACCGAAAACAAAACGAATGCTACGGGTCATAACTGGGGCAGCTGGACAGTCATAAAAGAGTCAACCGCAACTGCCGATGGCCGGGAACAGCGTATTTGCAAGACCTGTAATAAGACCGAGTCCCGCAGCATTGAAAAGCTTGTCTATGAGAGTTTCACCGGCTCCATCGGCAATTACAATGCTCACAACCTGGCATACACCGATTGGAAGGGTGATACTGAACAGGCGGCATTTATTGAGGTATACACCATTGGAAAGAGAGATAAAGCTCTGAGCGATCTTGCAGCCCAGTTTGAGAAAGTCTATGGCTTTGCTCCCAGCTTGGGAGACAAATATCGCTGCACTACTTCCTGCAACAAGCTGGGTACATATATGGTGGAGGGTTACTCCGAACCTCAAACGGTATATCACTACACCATCACAGATAAGACTTACATCTACATTACCAATGAAATGTACAAGGTTTATGTCCAGCGGTGCGCTGATGGGTCTGTATGGGTCGGATATTGTATCTATGGTACGATGGATACCCTTGGCACCGAACGCAACAAGGCCAATGTGAAAGCCCTGGACAAAGAAATGTATACAACCTTTGAAGAATTGATCGGCCTCAGCCGAAGCGAGATGAATGCATATAAAGAACAGCTGGAACTAAAGATCGGCTATATCTCCGAAGCCGGCACCGTGAGAAGCGTACATTCTGATACACCTGTTCAAGTCCTGTATATTTATTGCCGTGGATTTGCTTACAGTGATAATAATTCCTAAATATATAATGATCCCGAAGGGAGTTTGAAAATGGAGAAAGATAGAATAGAGTCCCTTGTCAATCGTGCACAAAGCGGTGACCTACAGGCAATGGAAAAATTACTGGAGGTCGCACATACATCTGTTTCCTATCAATGCCGGAAGATGATGCCACGCCAAGAGGATGCTGAAGATTTAACACAGGAAGTCTTATTGGCAGTCTATCAAAAAATTGACACGCTGAAGGAAGCAAAGGCATTTTGGAGTTGGCTGAATCGCATTACCGCTACGCACTGTATGAATGCACTGAGCCGCAATCATGTGGATCTACAGTTTGCCGAGGATGAAGATGGACATAGCGTTGTGGACAATCTGGAGGAGATAGACGAGCATTCAATCCCTGATAAAGCACTTGACAATGCCGAAACTGCCCGGATGATCGATGAGATCGTATCCAGCCTTCCGGAAGCACAGCGAATGTCCACACTATTGTACTACTACAACGAGATGAGCGTGAAAGAGATCGCTCAGATTATGAATGTGCCGGAGAACACTGTTAAGAGCCGCTTGAATCTTGCCAGAAAAGCAATCAAGGATAAAGTCCAGGACTATGAAAAGCAGGGTATCAAACTGTACAGTGTATCTATTTTGCCGTTCCTTTGGTATTTCCTTCGTACAGCGGCAGAAAGCCAAGCCAATACCGGTGCTGCCGCCGCTTGTGCATCGGGTGTTGTCACAACTGCTACAGTAGCAACCACAACGGCGGCAACAACAGGAGCAACGGTCACAGGAGCTGTTACAACTGGAATAACCGCAAAAATAGTGGCAGGATTTTTAGCTATTACTGTTGCTATTGGTGGTGCAGCATTGTATTTCGGGGGGCAAGAACCTACAGATACCACACAACAGACACCAACGGCCAGCGAGACCGGAACAGCATCACCGGGAACAAGCGAATCCACAACATCCAAGCCCTCGTTGAATGAACAGGCTATGGAAGCTTATGATGCTCTTCTTCGCCAGGGATACACCGATAGGTCGATGTCAATCTATTACTATACTTACTTGGATATTGATCAGGACGGTTTAGACGAGCTGATTGTTGCGGATAACAAAGGAACGCCAGACGCATGGACAAGTTGCGAGCTTTATAGTTACGATGAGAGCGGACTGATATTCTGTGGTACGAACAGTGCACGATATGAGTATTTCTATCATGTGAACGGAACATATCTCATGGGTACATACCGTCAAGGACAAGTATATTTAACGACATCCGGCGAGGTTGCATTCAACGGCACCATACACTCTAAAGAAATTATCGAACTAAAAGAAACCCCTTATAACGCATTTGACATCGGTATCACGGAAACGGAAATTCTCCAAATATTTAATGATGCAAAAGACTTTTACGATGTCTATATTTACGGAAAACGGCATTTGGATACTACATATTATCCTGCCAGTGATTTTGATTGGGTCGAGGGCGTTATAGAATACAACGGCGGGCTATATGCACCTTGTGATGAATATACCTACGATGAGTTTGTTCAGAAATTGCAGTCTCTATTTTCGTCGAATACTGTTAATAGACTGATCAGTGAGGTGGGTCTCCTTGAGTACAACGGAAAATGTTATACATATATCCGTGAGGGGGGCGGCGATCCTATTCTAGGTGATTACGAGGTTTCGGCACAATTAAAAGGAAATGTAATGTTTGAAATCCAGGTTTCTTTTACAGCATTAGATGGCACCCTCGACACTGAGTATATCTACTGCCAAAAAGAAAATGATACATGGGTTATTGATGGCTTCAATTTCTATGGACAATAAAGGAGAGGTAATCATGAAAAGACAATTTAGAAATATCATTATCGCGGTTCTAATGCTGGCAATCTTGAGCACTGCTCTGATTGGGTGTTCAAGTAAAGGTGGTTTAGGTAAAATTAGTTTAGTTAAAATTGATTCTAGTGAGTATGTTTCCAAGCCGGTGTTTTCTGGTTGTAATGGATACGGTACCGCAACTATTGTCTTTAACGAAGAGGCCTTAATTATCAAAGCAATCGGCGAAGAACCTGCTGCTATGACAGATGCATTTTGGGAGTGGGTTGCACTGTACGATGAATACAGCAGTGACATCTCTATTGAGTATAACAAGGAGAATTTGTCCAATGGTGATACTGTTGTTGTCAAGATCAACGTAACCGGTACGGCTGCTAAAAAAATCAAAAGTGCAGAGATGAAGTATAAAGTTGAAGGTCTGTCTGATGTTGAATATGTGGATGTGTTCAAGAGCGTCGATATCCAAGTCTCAGGTATTTCCGGTGAGGCATCAGCTAAACTTTCCCTTACTGCAAACAGCGATATTCTTGATGCTTGCAAGTTCAGCATTGAACCGAGTTATGGTTTAAAGAATGGCGATGTCGTTACTGTGACAATTACGAACACAGATAACCTACTAAACAAGTTCTGTGCACTACCGAAAGAAGAATCCAAGACCTTTACCGTGTCCGGTTTGGAGTACTATGCTACTGCCAAGGATCTTCCTATGGATATTGTAAGGCAAATCGGTTTACAATTGGTTTCCGAACAACAAAAGGAAAATGACGAAGATGCTAATTTTACCTACTCTGACGTGGAACTGTATGGAATTTTCTTCCTTGAGGGTAAGGAGGATGCATGGGCAGACGAAAACCAACTTCACTTTGTAATTCATTATAACATGCTGGAAGATAACGGCGAAGTGAAGTACTCTTACTATACACCACTCTATATCAAAGATATTTTGGTACCGACCGATGGCAACATCTCTCTGCAACGCGATGACTGCGTATCACTTTTCTTCTATGACTCTCCCGAAGCTTACACCGAAAAGTACGAGGATGATTACGATATCACCAAAATTGGATGATATAGAAGATTTTATAAAATGGTTTAACAGTGCGTATAGCGATATGACTATTAATGAATTTAATATTCTGATAAACGAACTGTTCTTCATAGAGCAAAGATTACATACTATGCGGATGCGCACAGTTAATGTTGTACTCTCCACAAGATTTTGATTATTATTTCTCAGTTTTAGAAAGGAATTATGTGTAGGGCTGTAGTGAATACTCAACTGCACACCAATTTAGAAATATGATTGATTTAAAAAACATTGAATTTGATTTGTACCTGGTAAACAATTTCCGGAAGATTGCAAAAGAATACGGAGTTTTTGCTGAGAAAATTTCAGTCGAACACCCAGGATCTGAAGCAACAGAATACATCGTATTTAGCCTCTCTCCCATACAAAAAGGAATTGATCCTGTATCCATCATCAACAGAAATAATCGAAATACTACCATTTTTTACCCCGAGAATTTTGCAGTAGAGTTGCATAAAGGAAACCCATTTTCAGTTTGGGAGAAAATTGCTAGCTACCTTGCACACGCTGAATTTATGTATGAGGTTTACGAAGAATTCGAGAAGCCATTACCTAAAGCAATTCGTACTGATGAATTATCGGCTTTGGTTAACTTCTATAACCAATATAAAAATCCAAATTTTGATGCATTAACACGTGGAGATTACCTAAATGGTCTCCGTGAGTTTTTCAAAGAAGAGTATCCTAAATCCAAGTTTAAACGTGAATGGCAGGAATTTTACCGAAGTGAGCTATATGACGGCAATAAGAGTTTTTGGCAAAATTATCGAGTCTTCAAAAAACGCTTAGAACCGGAAGTGGCCTTGGATGTGTTAGTTGGCTCGTGCGATGATTTGAGTAAAGTATATATGCCAGAGCACAGATATCAGGAATTTAGGTCAATAATCCAGAGTCGCTATCCAGAAGTCAAATACTACGCTGGAAAAAAGGAAGTAATAGATAAGGGGATTATTGTTGACCCCAAAACAAATGAGCGCGTAAAAACTCCATACGGAATTACGGTTACAAAGGAAGAATACGACAAAGTCATGGATGCAAGATTTGCAGCGGAGGGCTTTTCTTGTGTCGATGATTTGAATGTATCTTATTTTGAAGGTCGAGAAATCATCTATAAATCCTCTGATGAAAACATTATTGCATCAATTTCAAATGCGATAACTTTTCGGTGGGCTAGACCTTCAACCTTGGATGCGCTAAAGCAACACGGTCTGCTCAGTTGCATAGAAATACCGAATCAATATATTACTACATTGTGTGTAGATCTTAATTATTCACAAATTCCGTTCTACATCGATAACCGTCCAGCTATTTCGCGTTTTGGTATTTTACGTATTGTCTTTAATTCTCAGCACGAGGAACATATTCGCAATGTGCTAATTGGACTAAATATTGCCAATGTGGACATGGCACATCTTTCCCTAAACAACGAAAACATTTCCTTTTCAATTCAGCCCGATGATGTTGCGGAAAGAATTAGGATTACCAAAGAACACCTAGGAATAACGGAAGACGATTATCGGGGAAATAGCAATAAATAGAGTGTCAACCATGACAGCAAAGCCTGGAACGATGTGCTGGTCGTTTCAGGCTTTGCTGTTTATATAAGGCATTTTTTGATTAATGTTGTTTTTATGATTTGCTTGATAATGGGCAATTCGTTTTACTCTTAGAGAGTATGGATGACTGGATGAAATTGTAACATGACACCTGAACGTTAAAAAACACGCAATTGAAATAATTGTACGAATACAGTAAAATAAAAATGATTGGGGGTATTATTGTTTTCCTCATAAGATAGATGTAATTTACGGGCACAAGAAGCCGTGACATTGTAGTAAAAATACACGATTAAGCCCTCAATGATTAAAGGAGAGTTATTTATGAACTTAATTGATATGAGCACAGAAGGCTGGACGCAAGAAGAAGTAATTGAATTCAGAAAATTGTTGAACCAGCAAATAAAAAATGCAAGAAAAGAGTCTCGACATGATGCGTGCATGCTATGTGGCAAAAAAGGGGGCTTTTGTAATTCACACACAATTCCGCAATTTTGTCTTGAGAATATTGCATGGAATGGAACACTTAATTCGTTTAATACATTAATAGATTCTGAATTGCTCGCCAATGATTCTGGAGTTAATAACGCGGGGACTTTCCATATTATATGCAAGCCTTGTGATGGGAAGGCGTTTCAAGATTACGAAAAAGAAGCGGCATTTGAAACGCGTCCGACAGAAAAAGCTCTAAATCAAATTGCGCTAAAAACCGCTCTTAGAGATATTTATAAGCACGAAACAGAACTGGCGATGTTTGAAGCATGCAAGCAGATGGTCAAAGATAAATCTCCGGCGTTGGCATTCTTCGCCCAAATAATGTTTAATGCTCAAATCAACGCCAAAAAAAGAGATATCCAAGAGTGCTATGAAGTTTATAATGTCTCAAAGTCTTGCCTAACAAATCCCAAAAGTTGGATAAGATTAGTTTCGTATGACAAATTGGATTATACTTCACCCATAGCCTTTCAAGGCATGATTGCGTTGGTTACTGGTGTGAATGGCGAGCTTATAAATAATAATTTCAACCACAAAAGCAACTATAAATTGGAATATCTGCATATTGCTATTTTCCCACTAAAAGAGTCTACTGCAGTAATTCTGTTTATGGATTCTCATAACACCCGATATGCACATTTTGAGAACTACATTGCCAATATAACACAGGAGCAACGTCTCAAAATAATTAATCGTATCATTTTCTTATACACAGAGGATTATTATCTTTCAAAACAGTTGGATAGTGAGACAATTAACTGGTTACAGGAAACGGCAAAATTAATTCAAGATTTAGCAACAACCGATCCAAAGAAAAGTGTAAAAAATGCAGTTAAGGATTATGATTTGAGAAGAGATATTTGTATACCTAATCTTTTCTCGAAAGAATATGCCATCAAAAAAGCAACAGTAGACGGATCAAGGACCAACCAGGAGGAATAGACAGATGCCCCAAGAGTTAGAAATAATTAATAGTTTTAAGCGTGACCTTCCAAGCTTTGTGGATCAGCTCATTCGAGATAATCCATTAAAACTATCTCTCCGTATTTTTAAAAGAAAATACATTTCACGAGTGAAAAATCTTGAGTTTAAAGACAATCCATGTGATGACAATGATGAGTTTTATGATGCAACAATCTATTGCAATACCGCAAAGGGGATGATTGGTCATCCCGTTACAATCAATATCACTAAGTTGATACAAATTGTTAAAGGAAGAGCAACAACGAGCTATCCCACGGAATGGCTCAAGACCTTGGTCCACCCTGATAATGTGAAAGAATTTGATCCGCAGCGTGTAAATCAGAAGGATATCCCACCAATTTTGCTTGTTGGAATGGGTTTTGGAAGACAGTTAATTGATGGCAATCACAGAGTTCTTCATTCACATTATGCAGGCAGATTGGAAACACCTATAATTGAGGTGACAAAAGAAGATTTAACAACCTGCCTTGAGTGTAATGAGTTTTCTGTAATTATCGCAATGTTTCTTGATCTAATAAAGATTTTGGAAAGGGATAATCCACATAATAACTGATTACCTTCGGCGAGCACGACTAGTTGTCGTGTTTGCTGAAAACAAATTGATTTTTGAACTAAAAACAATGTTGGGGTCAGGTGCGTGTCGCCTGACCCCAACATTTATCATAGATTTGATTTTGCTTGATTATAGTTTTATATATCTCTGATTTCTGCTGTTCGGTTTGTCTGGAATGGTCATGTTGATCAAATTCAGCTTGATTGCCGGTTGCAGATAATTTCTGCGGAAACCCTCCTTGGATTTAAGTCCCATCTTTTCCATCAATGCTGCGCTGGTGTAGGGCGTGTCATACTCCATAACGTCCAGCAGTCGTTTGACGTATTCCGAAAGCTGCTCGTTGTCTTCGGAGATCTGAACAGAAATATCGTCCAGGATCTTATCGATCTGGGAGAGCATAAACGCAATGAATGCAGTAGATTCGCCATCGATATGGCACTTTGCGATCGCGTTATAGTAGTCCTCCTGGAACTTCTCGATCTGGCTTTCAATGGGGATATACTCAAAGACCGGCTTCCACTTGGAAAGAATTGCAGTGTGCCAGAGTCGCGCCATTCTGCCATTGCCGTCGGAGAAGGGGTGGATGAACACAAACTCATAATGGAACACGCTGCTGATGATCAGCGGATGAACCGTTTCCTGCGCTGTTTTCATCCAACCAAACAGGTCATCCATTAGCTGGGGGACGAACTTTGCAGGCGGTGCCATAAAAATGCACTGGTCACCGTTAAAGACGCCTTCTTCACCACGACGGAAATCACCGGACTCATCTACAATGTATTTTGTCATGATGCCGTGGAAAGCTTTTAGATCCTGAATGTTGAATGGATCGATCTGGGCAAGTTTCTCGTAGGCGGCATAGGCGTTTTTGACTTCCTGGATCTCTTTCTGCTCACCAAGAACAGTCTTGCCGTTGATGACATCCCGCACCTGTCCCAGAGAAAGGGAGTTTGCCTCGATCCGCAGAGAGGAATGAATGGATTTGATCCGGTTGTTCTTCCGCAGATGGGGCTTTGCCTCCATATTGCTGGTCGCGGTAATACGTCCTACTTTTTCGGAAATGGACGACACATAGGTTAAAATCTCATTTGTGATCGTAAAGGGTGGCTTGTAATCTTTCAAGAAAACACCTCCAACAACTTGCGTACTATCTTGCGTACTATCTGCCTCTATTATACACCAAATGGGGCAGAAATCAACTTTATTATTTGTAGTCACCAAAATAAATTTTAGAAATGTACCTGCTATGCGGATGTATTAAAATTTTCCCTTATTTTTTCCCTTATGGGGGTGGTAATAGGTGGATTTGTGTGGTTAAGCGTGGTTACTAAAGTTCGGAATTCTACAGAATATGGCGGTAAAATGTTAACTTTGGTTAAAGAAAGTTGATGTTTCTCGGAATTCGAATCCCTCATCCTCTGCCATAAAAAACGGATACCCTTTTGGGTATCCGTTTTTTATTTGGCCTCGGATAGAGGAATTCGAACCGAACTAAATGCGGTGCGGATGAGCACCGCCGGCGAGGGCTAGACCGAGCCGCACCTTAATCGGCATCCATTCCCGGATGCCGATGCAAATCGAATCCCTCATCCTATGCAAGTTTGACTTCTCTCATAATTCGTGCTAAGATAAATCTAAGGAGGAATGCCTATGTCTTTTAAAAAACGCAAGGAACAAATGAGAATTGATATGGCAAATAGCGTTGAAGCCATTCTTCCTGCGGACGCCACGCTTGTTTACTTTAGTTACGACGAAAAATGTTTCGGTAATATCGTTGTTGCCATTGAATTTGAGAATTCCAAGCATACCTTTCATACCGATCGCGGAGAAATATATTACAACGGAAAAATGATGTGCGATTATTCTTATCTTGACATTGAAAAAGTGGATACTCTTACGAAAGTGCTGCAAGTGATTCGACAGGAGTTGTGCTTCTAGACGGATAATGTCTTTTTATAAATTCACATCATGCACACCACCCCAACCACTTTTGTGATTGGGGGTTCACTTTCTTATTGCTTTCCTTCCAAAATATGCTATAATCCAACTTAAGTTTACATCTCGGAGGCACCCTATGGTTTCCCTTTTGCTTGCCATTATCTATATCGCCTTTATCAGCCTGGGACTTCCGGACTCTCTGCTGGGCTCTGCCTGGCCCATCATGCAGGGACAGCTGGACGTTCCTTTGTCCTATGCCGGCATCATTACCATGATCATCGCCGGCGGCACCATCGTGTCCAGTTTGTGTGCTGACCGGGTGATTCGCAAGCTGGGCACGGGTCTTGTCACCGCCATCAGCGTTGCCCTCACTGCCGCAGGTCTGATGGGATTCTCTCTGTCCACAGAGTTTTGGATGCTCTGCCTGCTGGCCATCCCCTACGGTCTGGGTGCAGGTGCCATTGACGCGGCGCTGAACAACTATGTAGCCCTGCACTACTCCTCCCGGCACATGAGCTGGCTCCATGCTTTCTGGGGCGTAGGCGTGACCATCAGTCCCTACATCATGAGCTTCTGCCTGACCCGAAACTTCGGCTGGGAAATGGGCTACCGGAGCGTGTCGCTGATCCAGATCGTGCTGACCGCTGTGCTGTTTACCACCCTGCCACTATGGAAAAAGGCTGCCAAGGTACACACCCAAGAAGAGGAAGTCATCCCCAAGGTGCTTTCCGTGCCCCAGGCGCTGAAGCTGAAAGGCGCGTCCAATGTGCTCATTGCCTTTTTCTGCTACTGCGCCCTGGAGTCCACCGCCGGACTTTGGGCCAGCAGCTACCTGGTGGGCCACCGGGGTGTGGACGCGGAAACCGCCGCCCGATTTGCAGCCCTGTTCTACATCGGTATCACGGTTGGACGGGTGCTCAACGGCTTCATTGCCGACAAACTCGGTGACCGGGCCATGATCCGCACCGGCATTTTGGTCATGGCTGCAGGTGTTCTCCTGGTGGCATTACCCTTGCCCACCACCCTGCCCTGTTTGATTGGCCTGGTGGTCATCGGCCTGGGCTGCGCCCCGGTGTATCCCTGCATCATCCATTCCACGCCCGTCAATTTCGGCAAGGAACATTCCCAAAGCCTGGTGGGCATCCAAATGGCCAGCGCCTACACCGGCAGCACCCTGATGCCGCCCCTGTTTGGCCTGATCGCCCAGTATGTGCACATCGGCCTGTATCCGCTGTACTTAGGCATTTTTACCCTGGTGATGCTATGGATGACCGAAGCGCTGAACCGAAAAATCTCCATAAAATAATATTTGGGCAGCGGATTACCGCTGCCCTTTCCCTTTTGTCAACCCTCGCAATCCACCAGACAGCGGACATAGCAGGCGCTTCCAGCAATCGTCAGCACCACCCGCAAGGTCCTGCGCAGGCAGTTGCCGCCGCCCTGCGCGCCGAAACCGTTGCCACGAAAACACCCAGATAAACCACTGCCACAGCGAATGCCACAGCCAGGAATACAGGTGTCACGGTAAGACCAACGGTGATCAGCCGAAATGCTGCCGCCACGCCGATAACAACTGCGGCGATCAGCGCCAAACGGGTACAATCGCATCTGCAGTTGCTACCCATCATTTCTCACCTTCCACAGCAAGCTATGTGGAAGAGGCGAAAAATGTGTCTTTTTGTAAAATTCCTTTTGACGGCTTTGCAGAAAAGTGGTTGTTTTTCCGGGGAAAATGTGCTATAATGCGAAAAAGTACACATTTGTGACCCAAGGAGGACACCAAAATGGCTGAAACTCACAATTTCCGCAGCGCCTTCCACGGTTTTAACCGGGAAGATGTGGTGCGCTATATTTCTTACATGAACAATAAGCACAATGACCAGATCAACCAGCTGAACTCCGAAAAGCAGGCTCTGCTGGAGGAACTGAATGCCACCAAGAATCTGGTACCCGCAGAAGATCTGAAGGAAACCGTTGCCCGTCTGGAAACCGAGTGTGCCGAGCTGAAGGCTCGCTGCGCGGAGCTGGAGGAAGCTCAGGCATCTGCCGCTGCTGCCACTCAGGAAGCTGCAGAGCACACCATCGCCGAGGCTGAGCTGGAAGCCTACCGCCGTGCCGAGCGGATGGAACGGGCCGCCAAGGAGCGCTCCGAGCAGATCTACCGGCAGGCTACCGCCACCCTGGCAGAGGCTACCTCCCAGGTGGACGGCGCTGCCATCCAGTTTAAGCAGCTTTCCGAGCGGGTCAATATGCAGATGGCCGAGCTCCAGGCCGCTGTGGAAGGCAGCAAGGCCGCTCTGGCCGGCGCAGCTGCCACCATGTACACCATCCGCCCCGATGACGAATAATCATCGAAAACGAGCCGTGTAAATGCGTCAAAAAAGTGGTGTCATTCCGAGCCAGTGCGCACACTGGCGTGGGAATCCCCAGACATTCCAACATTTTCGTCAAAAACCGCCATTTTACCTCTACTAAGGGGATTGCCACACCAGTGACATCGGTCACTGGTTCGCAATGACAGTTTTTCGACAATCTATCAAGGCGCGTTGCAAAACGCGCCTTGTTCTTTCAGGAGTGAACTATGAAGGTAACAAAGCCAACCTATTTTGATACATTCCGTTGTATCGCATCTGCCTGTCCCGACAGTTGCTGCCAGGAGTGGGGCGTGCAGGTGGACGAAGCCAGCACCGAATTCTATCGCAGCCTGCCAGGAGATTTGGGCGACCGATTGCGGCAGGTGTTGGTGGAAGAGGACGGAGAAACCGTCATGACCATTGAAAACCGCCGCTGTCCCATGTGGCGGCAGGATGGCCTGTGCCGCATTCAGGCAGAGCTGGGCCACGATGCATTGTGCAAAACCTGCCGGGAGTTTCCCCGGCTGACCCACGATTACGGCGATTTCGTGGAGCTGGGGCTGGAGCTATCCTGTCCGGAGGCCGCCCGGCTGATTTTAGCAGATGTGGACGGCGGACAGGTAGTTATCGAAGCCGATGGTGGTGAGCCGGCGGATTATGATACCGATGCCATGGCGGTTCTGAAGGCCACCCGGGAATATGCCCTTTCCCTGCTGGATGACCCGGCCTATACCCCCAACCAGGCTTTGGCGCTGCTGCTGGTGTACGGCTACCAGGCCCAGCAGATTTTGGACGGCGACGAGCCCCCGGAATTTGACCCGGATTTGATTTTGGAGCAAATTGCCGATGTGGCAAAGCCCGCGAAAGCGGAAGATATATTCCGCTTCTTTGAGACTTTGGAAATCCTGACCCCGCAGTGGGCGGAGCGTTTGCAGAATCCCGGTGCTCCCCTGCCCTGGACAGAAGAATTTCGGAGCCTTGCCCGGTATTTTGTGGGGCGGTACTGGCTTCAGTCGGTGTCGGATTACGACCTGGTGTGCCGGGTGAAGCTCATGGTGATCTCCTGCCTGGTGATCCGCAACCTGGGCGGCGAACTGGCACAAACCGCCCAGCGCTACTCCAAGGAAATCGAAAACGATGCGGATAACGTCGATGCCATCCTGGACGCCGCCTACGAAAACCCGGTGTTTACGGACGACAGGTTGCTGTATCTCTTACAAAGATAAGTAACACACCCAAGGCCCCCTTGTGCAAAGGGTAGCGAAGCGAATCTAAATAAAATCGCGTAGCGATCACAATCGCTTTGCGGCTGCGCAGCAAAAAGACTGGGGGATATATCCCTCCACCGCTTACGCGGTCCCCCTCCCTCCAGGCGAGGAGGCTTTGCGCTGACGATAGTTCTACACAAAACCAGCCGGTGGGCGAAAGCCCACCGGTCCGGGTATACATTACTGTTTCATTACAGTTTGCTCAGCATACGCCTGACTATCTATATCGATCGTTTGTCTGCTGTGTCAACTCAAGACGCTTTGTTTCCTACCAACAACCAACACATCAACGGATAGTCCTCTCCTTGAATATTGAGCAGTTTTGCGAACACTGTGGATGCCTCAATCGGGTAATCCCTTGCACTGTCTGGAGAGATATAATAGTACTTTCCATCCCTACTCCAAGCAATCGCCAAAAGCTCTCCCATAGCATAATAGTATGTAAGGCCATTGACCTCATACTCCCCCCGTTGTTTCGACGGCAAAGTCCGCATATCCACAGGATTAATATCCGTGTCGCTAAGTTTCTCCAATGCTGGCCACTTATCTTTATTATTAATATGCAACAGCAATTCAATCTGCGCTTGGTCTACTATACCATATAGATAATTATCAATGGATTGCATCGGATAGATGATGAACCTCTTAAACTCGCCAAAGTACGCAAAATTTTCGAAGTGATCAAACTCCCCTGGTAATTGAAGCTGCAAAATGAGCGATTGATATTCATCATAGGATTCAGCCACGGTAGCATTATATTCTATGGTGATATCGTTTTGTCCCACCGTATTTGCCATTCCAACATCTCCATCTATATCATCTGCCGAATCACAGGCAGAGAAAAGCAAGCTCACCATCAGTGCGCATATCATAAGTACGATCGTAAATCTCTTCATAATAGCCTCCCTTTCATTGATTGTCGGACCCAGTTACTGTCTCATTAATCATTTCTCGACATCCCTCACATATAATGATGTTGTTGATAACATCTTCGTCATCCTTAAGCTCGCCGTAGATACAAGTCTGATCAAATGACTTGCCCAACATTGCACTCAACATCTCTGAGGAATATGCGGCCCCAGCGTCATAATGATCAGGAGCGCCAAAAAAATGGCCTATCTCATGTATCGTTGTACACAGCTCCTTATTCGGAGCTTTTGGACATGCTATACAACATGCCCTTTGGGACATCGCGGCCATCCCAAATACGGGATTTGAATCCGTCGGTTTTCGATCACAACCAGATTTGTCAGCCAAGCAAATCTCGTGCCCAATATATGCTACCTTAATTCCTCTATCTGTTGCAGGTGGCTCAATTCTATACAATATGTTAGTAATATTTTTATGGTGATAATCAGACTGCTCTTCGATGGTAGAATTTGCACAGGTCCCATGGCTACAAATAACCATCGGATTAGAATTAAGACAACTGTCTCCATAGGAAGTAAATAGTTGTGGTTCGGAATAATGTATGTATAACAAGAAGTTTTCCAAATAGAATTCCTGTACTGCTGCCAGACAGTTACTCACTCTGCTATATGCTTCTGTATGTCTGATCGCATATCCATTGTCATATTCAGCTTCTAATTCAACAGTTTCCCTGTAGCAAACTACTGTACAACTCTGTGTCACCCAACCCGAGGCAAGGTTTATACACGCTTCTATTTCCGTTATTCCATAATTAAGCGTCCTTATCGTGCCAGAAAAGCCATCGATCAGCACAGCATGATGATCGTTTGTTACCCACATAACTGCTTGCGAATTGCTTGTTGGTGAATACGCAGACGGAATGATCCCTAATTCTGCTAATGTTTTAGTCTCACCTAGTGCCAAATGTGCTGTAAATGATGTACACAAACTATGATTAATGGTATCATAGAATACAATTCCGCTTGGGGGGAACGACATCTCAATCAAACTCCAGTGGTCATTTGGATCATCATCGCTGTACAGGTCCATAATCAGCGGCGTATCATTGCCGGCATTTTCCGGATACGTTAATACTGTATCACCATCCATAAATGCATATCCATCCATGCGCGCTATGATTTCCCACCGAAAGCTTGCTGCAATGCTGGCATCGTCTGTTCCGGCCGTTTGCAATGTTGCCCAATCCATACCCGCATGTAAAGCCATATCCAGTTTGTGCATTGGCCGTACACTGTATATACCGTTTCCACAATATTTTATCTTCCACATTTGAAGTAGATTGTTTGGTGCGCCACTATACAAACTGTGTAATTCTACTGCTGTTCCGTTAGAGATTGAGTTGCTGTCTGCGCTCATATACAAACCTTTTATAGCGCTTCCAATCCAATAAACGCCATCTTTCAGTAGTACTCGCACCGGAAATGTTTCTTGTACAACGCCATCAACTGATGCTGTAATCCGAGTCTCTCCCTCACAAACGCCTTCAACAACACCTGCAGGCGTTACAGTAGCAATATTATTGTTCAACGATGCCCAAGTAACGGTACCTGTAATTCCCGTAGCATTTAAGGTTATGGTTTTCCCCTTCACCACCTCTACGACGGCATTGTTGTATGTAATCGTAAAATACGGTCTACTGGCTGTGGCGCTGTGCTCGGAGGTATAAAAACTTTTGCAGTTTGAGGATTCATTTGCGTTCATCAATACGAAACCAGCTTGTATGCTTCTGGTACCATTCTTCCATGCCTTGGCCAGGCCAGTGATATCCCACACGCCCCACGCATTGTAAGTGGGAGAAGCGGTCGCCAAGACTGTAGAATCATATCCCCCCAAGGTAGTCCAAGTAACTCCAGTCTCCGTCCAAGCGCTATTCGTTAGGGCGTAAAGGTTAACTGCAGCTGCTGCAGTGCCCGACGCTTCTCTAACATACAGTTTCGCCTCGACAATGTTACTTGGGTCAATTGTTTGCCATTGCGTATCGTTCATCAGACCGGCAAGCCGATATGCTGTCCGTCCAACGCCATAGGCACTACTATAGTAACCGCAATGGGCATAGGTCCAAGTTCCTGTATTGAGGGTGGGCATCAGCTCGTAAACGCTGGCATCTTCAATTGCACCGGCTTCTTGGTTGTCAGAAATAGTCAGCGACGGATCGATAGTTACCGGATAGACCGTGTCTGGGTCAGTAAGAAAATCCGGATCAGCAGAAACGGTCAGTTGATACTGCTGTCCCATAGTGATGGTAGTAACTGTTAGTGTGCCGGGGCAGGGTTCGCCCTTAGCGTCGTAGACAAGTACATCGCTTAAGAACAACTTTTCTTCTGCATCGGCAGCAGTTGCCACATAATACTGTCCATCTTTGTTGTACAACCGCATACCGTTGGAGTTCAGCAAAAAAGTAAAGCTGTGCATACCGGTGTAGCTGTCCAGCACGATATCTTCCTTCAAGCCCGATGGCAAAGGCGTATAGACCAGGTGGATGCCGTTGCCAAAATAATTAGCATAGCGGACACTTTCACCGGTGACGGTGGCTTTCCCGGCCTTGGCGTTCTGGTTTTGCGGGAACAGAGCGACTTCCTTGCTGCCATGTTCCAGGCGAATGCCGCTGGAAGCGCTTGTTGGCAGAAGATAGCTGATATCACTACGTTTGACACCATAGCCGCCGGTTTTGGCAACCAAGGTCAGATCTTTTTCCTGGATAGTGCCATCGTCCGTCACAAACTTCACATTTTCCGGCAGGTAATAGACCGTCTTTGTGCCATCGCTGTTGCGGAATACGTATGTACTGAGGGTTTCTTCTTCCAAAATACGAGAGATGTGATTATTTGACTGAAACGTAGTCTCGTCAACATATTTGAAGAAAGCGCTATTGGTCTGAGTGGGTAGGTTAGCTTCTTCATAGCCGATGATCTCTGAAACTGTGTCTGCATCCAGTGGTGCAGGTGTTTCTGCATTTTCCATATCGTTTGTGAGTTCCTGCGCCGGCTATACATTGACGACCCAGCTGCCCGGCAGCACGCCCAGGATTAAACAAGTAATTAAAACCAATAAAATTCCTTTACGAACAGGTTGTTTCTGCATTGACGTTCCTCCTTTGCTGAACGAGGGGTGGGCAAGACAGTCACTGTCTTGATCTAAACGGCGGACTTACGAACATCAGAACGAAACATCACGGGGTTATATTTATCATAGCACAATCTTCCTTCTCACACAAGGCAACCCCATCATTTTCAGCACAAGCCACATTTCTGCTTAAAAAACTTGTGCATTTTGTTGCAAAATTTGGTGAGAATTGCACTTGAAGCCAAGGGGGCGATAGTGGTATGATTTGTTAGGTTTTAATTCAAACTATTCTACTATTCCAATATAAAAGAGGCGAGTTTTCGTGGAAACTTATTTGATCTGCCTGGCCGTTGCGCTGATCGGCGGATTATTGCTGTCCCGTGTAACAAAACTGTTCAATCTGCCTGCCGTTACCGCTTACCTGGTTGCCGGCCTGCTGATCGGTCCCTATGTGCTGGGCGCACTGCAGATCCCCGGCCTGGGCTTCAATTCCATGCACCAGGTGGAGGGCATGAGCATTCTGACCCAAACCGCCCTGGGCTTCATTGCCTTTGCTATGGGAAACGAGTTCCGGATGAGCCAGCTAAAAACCTTTGGTAAAAAAGCGATCACTATCGGTGTCCTGCAGGCCGTGATCACTACACTGATGGTTGATCTGGTGCTGATCGTCGTGCACCTGCTGTTCCCTCACATGCTGTCCCTGCCCTCTGCCATCACCCTGGGTGCTATTGCCGCCGCCACCGCGCCAGCTGCCACTTTGATGGTGGTTCGCCAGTACAAGGCCGACGGCCCTCTGACCCGACTGCTGATGCTGGTCGTTGCGATTGATGACGCAGTGGGTCTGCTGCTGTTCTCTGTGTCCTTCGGCATCGCAAACACCATTTCCAGCGGCAACGCCAGCGTCATGAGCATGGTTGTCGAGCCCATTCTGGAGATCGTGCTGTCCTTGGGACTGGGCGCGATTATGGGCTTCCTGCTGCATTCTGTGGAGAAGTTCTTCCATTCCCGGAGTAAGCGTATGGCCGTGTCCGTGGCTTTCGTGCTGCTGACCGTGGGCCTGTCCATGCTGGAATTCCACATCGGAACTATCCACTGCAAGTTTTCCCTCCTGCTGGTGTGTATGATGACCGGTACTATGTTCTGCAATATCTGCTCTACCTCCGAGGAGCTGATGGATCGCGTGGAGCGGTGGACCGTGCCGCTGAACATCCTGTTCTTCGTCATCTCCGGTGCTGAGCTGGATCTGCAGATCCTGGCAAATCCCATCACACTGATCGTTGGTGTGATCTATATCATCGCCCGCTCCGCAGGCAAGATTTTCGGCGCAAATGTCAGCTGCAGGCTGACAAAGTGCTCCAAGACCATCACAGACAATCTGGGCATCACCCTGCTGCCCCAGGCCGGCGTGGCTCTGGGCATGGCGCTGACTGCCGCTTCCCTGCCCGACGGTGCTGTGGTGCGCAATGTGGTGCTGTTTGCGGTGCTGGTATATGAGCTGGTTGGCCCCGCCATGACCAAGCGTTCCCTGATCAAGGCTGGCGAAATCGACCCAGAGGGCCGCACCAGTGCAAGAACCCACAATCAGCCCAAACCGCCTGTTTCTGTGCACTAAACCGCTTCCAAAAAAATCAGATTTTTTCGTTTTTTCTATTGACAAATCGGTTCGCTGTTGCTATAATACGAAAGCTGTCTGGCACAGCGAACCGAATATGGGGGTATAGCTCAGCTGGGAGAGCGCTTGAATGGCATTCAAGAGGTCAGCGGTTCGATCCCGCTTATCTCCACCACAAAATGTCCTGAATTCTTCGGAATTCAGGGCTTTTTCTTTGTTTTTAGCCCTAAAAAGTCCTATTTTCGCACCCCTTGTTGCAGGGGTGCAACACTTTGACCGGAATTTGACCGGAATCAGCTTTTGTCTATTAAGTCCATACAGTCTATTCTGTCTCGCCGACACAAAAGGCTTCGTCAAATCTCTTTGCGGCTTCCTGACGGACCGGACTCTGGACATGAAGATAATGTTCTGTCATGTCGGTGTCCGCATGTCCGACCATCGATTGGATCGTTTGGATGTCCACACCCAATGCCTGCATCTGGCTGACGTAGGTATGGCGGCAGCTGTGGGGCGTTAATACCCGCACTCCTTCAATCGCAGAAATCGCCTTTTTGAATTGCTGACGGAAATGGCTGGGGTTGCAGGGTTGATCCTTTACACCAACTTCCCAGATGTACTTCCCTGGCGCATGATCCCGCAGATACACAGCACATTTGCGCAGCCCTGACGGCACCGGAACAGTCCTGAAACTATCCTTTGATTTCGGCTGTCCAACTTTTACTGTGCCTTTGATCTGCTGCACAGCCTGCTCAATAACCACATACGACCCATCTTCCGCAATATGCTTCCGCTCCAGTCCGAGCAGTTCTTGAGTCCGCATGCCCGTGCCAAGGAGCAGTTTTATGCTTTCTCCGATTCTGTCATGCGGCAGATGTTTTAGCAGCAACTTGACTTCCTCTGACGCGAACGCCTCCTTGCGCCCCTTGGGCCCCGTTAAGCGCATTTTCTCCGCAAAGCGAACTGGGTTCTTCACAATCAAATCGTTCGCCTCAGCTTTGTGGAAGACCTGATAAAGCAACGCTCTGCATTTTGTCAGATAACTGTCGGAGTATCCGTCTTCGCGAAGCTGCTTCAAGAACACCTCAACATCAAAAGGTATGATGTCCATTAGTGGATAGTCTCCGAAATGTTCTTTTAGTTTTGTCAGCGTGTATCGATAGCTTTGCTGCGTTGTCGGCGTGATGTTGCTGCAGTGATGATCAAACCAGATGTCTGCCCATTCCGAAAATGTGTACTCCGGCATCGGCTCTGTTTCCGCTTCCAGCTCTCGCAGGGCTTCGTGCATCTTTCTGCGGGCCTCTTCCTGGGTTTTGCCGTAGACCGATATCGTTTTTCGTCTGCCATCCTCACGATACCCGATCATAACTGTCCCTTCGTAGCGGCCGTCCGCTCGTTTTCGGAGGTTTCCCTCCCCATTTAATCGTTTTTTCAATGTACTCCTTTCCCTGATACATTGTGTTCGCGGTTTGATTCTAGCATAGTTTTTTGCGTTTGAAAACCCCTCCAGCGGTCCGCCACCACCGCTCAACCCCCGAATCCACTTCACGGATATAACTCAATCGTTTTTGCCACTCAAAAAGTTCGTGATTTCCGTAAAGCGAAGATAATCCCGCAACTTTTGCCGCCAAAACTCACCATAAAAAATATTTTTCAAAAAAGAGAGCCAATGATGGATTGTACCATCATTGGCTCTGCTGCTTTGTAATTTGTGTTAGGATTGTGCCATAAGAAGTGTTTCCTTTTAGGCTTCAATCAGAGAGAGCATTCTGTGAAGAATAGCATCAATTTGACCCGCTTCATACCGCTCGCGTAATGCACCGTTAGAAAAATGGTCCTCCCGAAGAAGCATTGTTAACAAGGCTGCACATAGATCGTAGTCAGCATCCGGCAGTCGCTCAAGCTCAATATCACAGTTGATGGGTTGTGTTGACATATAATCCCAATAATTCCGCTTTAAGTCACCCATGCGCTCGAGCAAATCATAATACTGTTCTTCTGTATTAGGGTGTTCAATTACGTACTGAATTGCTAAGACTTTTTCTGCTTTTGTCATGACAATCACCTTTTTGAGCAATCTGATCCAAACTGTGACAAAACAATACTATCTAACTGAGTAGCTATTCCATCAAAATCGCAGGATAGATCAAGTGTTCTCACACTAATCCGATTGCCGCTCATCTGGTACTCGTTATTAGGATAGATTTCCTCGTCAGTTTTGGCATAGAGCAGCATGCCGGAGACCTCTCCACCTTTGGTTGCTTTGTTCTTGACGTAGGTGAATATCTGATACAGGTTATTGGAGTGCAGTGTATGAACATCGTACTGCACCTGGGTCGTGTGTGCATAGTACTTTGCATCGATAATCAAGGTCTTGTCGACATCACCCTTCTTATAGGAAAGCATAATGTCACTCTGCATCGTCGGCAGCATCGTGCCGATACCATCATCTAGAGCCCAGTCAATCTGGGATGCAGCAGTCCGGATTTGAGGATAGTGCTTCTTGTAGTACTCCAAAATGAACTTCTCATAAAGCCGGCACATCCGCTGCTCGTCCAGGAAGTCCATCATTTTTACGGAACCGTCGCTCTTGGACTGAAGGAGTCCTTTAACCACCAAGTAGCAAATCGTAATCAGGAGCCTATAAGTCTGATTGTTCCGGTTGTAGTTTATCGACCAGTTGATAGTACGAACATCCACAGTGGATACATCAGCAAAGTAGACCATCAGCTTTCGAAGCTCTTTTTTGCGAGATTTCGCAATATCTGCCTTGAGCAGAAGCATCACCGTAGATTTGATGATTTGGTTTAGCGGTGAATTCACCGAGAATTCATCGTAGGTGCACACCATCTGGCTACGAATCATACTCTGATTTTTGATGGACTCCGTAATTTCAATTTTCCCACGAATAGCAGAAATAGTGTCCGTCTCAGAAATGTACTCACGCCCTAGGCCGCGCTTCAGCTGATACGAAATGCCACGGATAAGAATGGCAGCACATAAATCTCCGGCGTTGCCGAAGTCTTCCGTTGCCAAGTTCTTATATCCCTGCACGTTCAGCATCTGAAATGCATATGAGAGCATGTAGTAAACATTCTTTATCGGAATCACTTAATTGCACTCCTTAAATTATTTGTCCAATCTTTCACTTTAATGGGTTCGTCGAACCAATATTCCTTGAGCAGCGGAACCAGTTCATATTCGACAATGTTCGACAAAATGGCATCCGTCGCTTCTTCAATGTTGCAGAAATAGCTGTGACCAACGCAGAAACCTTCGCCCAGGGAATCGTCGGCAGCAATCACGCTGTTCAGACTCTCAACGCAAGCAATCAGCTTGTCCATCTTATCGCTGACAAGCTTGGTCTTGTATGCACGGAAGCCATCAGAATTGAAGCCGGGATTCATGGTATAGAAAGCAAATCTTCTCCGGAGGGCATAATCAAGCATAGCCAGGCTTCTGTCTGCGGTGTTCATCATACCGATGATATACACATTGCTCGGCACATTGAACTTCTCATCGGAATAGAGTAGCTGCAGGGAATTGCCACGCTTGTCGTTCTCAATGAGCATAAAGAGTTCACCGAAAATCTTGCTCAGATTGCCTCTGTTAATCTCGTCAATGATGAAGAAATATTCGTTCTCCAAGTCCTCGCCAGCCTTCTTGCAGAAGTTGTAGAAGGACCCCTTCTTGATTTCAAAGCCGCTGCCGGCACTGGTAGGACGGAAGCCTTCGATGAAATCTTCGTATGTATAGCTCTGATGGAACTGAACCAGCATGACACGGTCCTGGTCCTTCTGACCCATCATAGAGTATGCGAGTCTCTTGGCCGCAAAGGTCTTGCCAACGCCGGGAGCACCTTGAAGAATAACGTTTTTCTTTTTGCGGATAAGGCCAACTAGGGTGTTATAGTCGGAGACATCCATATAAACCTCTTCGAGGAATTTATCCACGTCGTAGGGTGGATAGGTGGTCTCCACTTCCTCTACATCCTCGGCTTCGTCCACGAACAGGGCGTTCAGCTTCTCCACGTAGTCTGTGTAGGGGGTAATATCAGTCAACGCCTTCATGACGGCCTGACCAGGATGGTCCCACTCACCATTATGAGTCCAATCAACAGGACGAATATGTCCATACTCATATTCCTCGTCCTCTAAATCAGGACGATACTGGTACTCACCTGCAACAATGCCACGACCAATAATCTTGTGCATACCCTTCTTAACGAAGATGATGTCGCCGGGCTTGATTTCATTGGCAAACTGCCAGGTGGCGTGTGCAGCGTTCTTATAGGAATACTGGTCGCCATAGGTTTCCTTCATCTTTTTCTTCATAGCGTCCTTGCTATCGAAGCTGGAAAGGTCACCGATGGCACTCCAACCGAGACCCATAATGCCCTTACTATAAAACTCATCCCATTTGCAGGCATTATCACCTGGAGAATAAATCCAGTAGCGGATCGAATCCACATCGTCGTCGGCAAGCGTAGAGGCGTTATTTTTGTTAGGTATAATTCCTGCAAACATTCCATCATCAAATGGTAATTCAAAACCACATTCGTCAGAGATTTGCTGACAGCATTTTCTTAGACAGTTGGATTTATTTCCGGTTTTGCCATAGTAATAGGCAATGTTTTCCCATGTTGCAATAAGGGCCTTTCGCATTTCCTCGGTACCATAATCTCTACCGATATTCTTAATGAAACATAATGTGGCTTCGACACTGGCTCGACGGGTATACTTTCTACCTTCCATCATGTAACCGAAAAGACCTAATGTCATTTTATGAGAAGCACGGCTAAAATTTGGAACGCGTGCAGTCATTTCATCCAGAGCACGGTCTTCGGATAGTTTCCCATCATAATAAGCTCGAGCAATGTCGTAAATAATCTCTTCTGCCCATAGCTCGTTGCCGATATATCTCTCCACACCACCAAACTCGCTGTCAATAAATTCTTTCAGCATCTGAAGATCTTTGAAGTATCCTCTTGCACGTTCTTCATAGTTTGGTGCTTTTACATCGTTGCGTAGATACAGGACTATGGCCTCTCTTGCATTTTCCATGGAACTGTTGGACAAAAAGACTTTCCAGAAGCCGGGTAAAACAGTGTTGTTCCAAATATAAAACGCATCAGAAACGTGCGTACTTACAGAACTTTCTGCCCACTCTGGATACTTCTCTGATAAGTAGCTTTTATATCTGTTTTTAAGTTCTTTAATTTTTTCAAAAGAATCCATATTAGCCTCCTAAGTGACAGCGATTAATCGCTTCTAAAATTTCTTTGTCTGCTGGGCAGAACTCGTAGTTGGGAATCTCGTTTGGGGTAATCCAACGGATGTCGTTATGCTCCAGCTTTTGCGGTGTGCCTTCCTTGATTGTAGCGTTGAATAATATGAGATGGACAGTGATGTCTGGGTACTCGTGCAGAACGTCTATAAATACATCACCAACGGACAGTGTGATGGCAAGCTCTTCCTGGCATTCCCGCATAAGAGTATACTCTTTTGTTTCGCCTGGCTCAACTTTTCCACCAACAAACTCCCATAACAAGGCTCGTGCTTTATGTTTGGGTCGCTGACAGATTAGAAACGTATTGCCTTCCCAAATCAGCGCTGCGACAACTTCTGTTATAATTTTCTCGCCTATCATATATCCACTTACTTTCTTTCAGGAATATCAATAAACACCAGCACCCTCGCACATCATCATTGTTCTTGGTTGCTTTAATTAGGGCGTTGTTGTCTTATTCGTACAATCTTTTCCTCACCATTCCACGTATCAGCAATTGCGCAACCATGATCAACCATCAACGAGAATAACTCGCATGGCCATTTTATACCCAACTCTCTTGCGGCCTGATAATTACTTATAGTCTCATTTCTTTTTAAGTAATTTATGACATTAGGTATATTTTCTTTGTCCTCAAACATTTCTACATCTCGTGCCAAGTCTGTTATTTTTATTGTAAGGCATTCTAGATTCTCATCATATTCCGGCCGTAAGCATGCCATATCATCCATTACGCAAAAGATTAATTGATTTGTATAGTATTTGGTAAGTTGTCCCAAACCGTTATCTGCGCAGAATAAATAGACATATTGAACGCCAACAGTCTGAGATAACTCAAGAATAATTGGAGCAATATACTTATAGAACACATAGACCCCTATGGAATACTCCTGAATTCCTACCATAATTTTGTCAGTCTTTTTCTTTTTTCTATATGTGTCATTGACACAGAAATGCGCTAGTTCGACTGCTGGGATGACTGACGTTACCTCTATTTTATCTCTATCGATATAGTAGCTAGTTCGATCATTTACACTTTTACCAACGACTCCCCCAAGGAGCTTCTCGCGGCACTTTACTAGAAGCCCACATTGCAGCGAAAAGTAGCAAACAATACGATTTTTCTCCTTCACTAAGTAAAAAGCTCGATAATTCCGAGTATCCTCCGTCCAAGCGAATCGTTGAAGGTAAGCGGGGAGCAGAAGAGATTTTCGACTAGTAAAATGTTTAATTAGCGAATTGTGTTCCTTGTCTGAAGACAATCGCGCACATGAGAATTCGTCAAGAAAAATATCTTTCTTAAATTGATCTAGCATCCATAGTCTCCCAAATTACATATTTATCAGCTGCGCTGTGTTATCCAACAACCAATTTGTTGGTTTTCTTTAGGTACTTCGCAGGAATAGGACGATCCAGCTTCCATGTGATATTCATCGGCTTGGATCCGGAATGGGTCACATAGTTTGCAATTCCCAGATAGGTGTAAGCTTCAGCACCACCAGTTATCCGATCAGACTTGAACTCACGGACAAAGAGCAGGACCTTAGTACCCTTGCTTCTGTGATTGATATAACGCTGACCGGTTGGAGAATCCGCTGCAGTTGTGCTCTGGCTCTGCCAATAGAACAGGGTTTCATTGATGGAGTAATCGTTGTACATGGTGGTCGGGGAATAATCCTTGTCCGACTTGTTCAGTGTCACAAAGAATACATCCAACTGCTTTTCCGGCAGCCATTTAACACCCTCACGCACTGTTGCAGGCTTCATAAAGTCCATTGCAACCAACAGCTGATCACGAGTATAGGTGCAATGCAGATCCAGCGGGCAATCAAAGCCTAAGTCAACCGGCTCGTCAATAAAGTCAATTTTCTCATACTGATATTGGAGCAAACATATTAGCTCATTTATCAGTGTGGAGCTGTCCGATAGCGCATAGAAGTTGTCCAGCACATCTTCATTATCCCAGGAGTCTGCGGCCTTGCCCCAAACGGTGATGTAGAACATTTGCAGCATCCGCTTTTCCACAGCTGTGAGAGCGCCGAAATCTACATCATCAAGGCGAGGCAGGATGTTCAAAAGGAAAGCAATCCAGCGTCTCGAATTGATAACGGAAAGACGAGCAAATGCTTTTGTCAGTGTTTCTTCAAGAGGTTCATCGAAATCCTCGATAGCATCTGCGCGAGCACAGATCCGTGAGAAGGAGGAGAATTTGTAAATGGATCTGGGATCCAGATGATAGTAATCCAGGAAGTTCTTCAGAGTCAACTCAAGGCCACTATCCTCCTCAAAGGTTGCCGCACGAGCTACCAGACCGGCAGTATTGCCGTAGGAAGCCCGAATGTTTTCCAGGATATACTTAGCTGCTTGCTTCTCAAGCTGGATATAGCAGCCCTTGGGGACGGACACAAAGCCATCCTTTATTTCACGCGTTACACTGCGAGTAGTGTTGCTCAGCAGTGCAGCAAATTTATCTTCAAAGTTATATTTCTTATGTGCCTGGCCGATGAAATCCAAAACGGTCAGGCATTCCTTATCCTCGGCCAAACGTAAGCCACGACCAAGCTGCTGCAGGAACACGGTCAGTGATTCGGTGGGACGAAGGAAGAGAACCGTGTTAACTTCAGGAATGTCCACACCTTCGTTATAGATATCCACAACGAAAATGAAGCGCACTTCGCCATCCACTAAGCGTTGCTTAGCGGCTTTTCTCTCTTCGTCAGGAGAGTGACCGGTCAAGAGCATAGACGGAATATTGTGCTCGTTGAAATACCGGCACATGAACTCTGCGTGCTCAATGGAGACACAGAAGCCTAAGCCTTTGACGTCGTTAATGTCAGTGACGTATTTCAGCAACGAGCCTATTACAAGATCAGCACGGCGATTAGCCGTAGCTCCGCTGAGCGTATACACACGGGTCAACTCGCCTTTGTCGTAACCGCCGGCGCTCCACTTTAATGTGTCCAGATCAACCGTATCAGTGACGCCGAAATACTGGAAGGGACACAGGAGCTTACGATCAATGGCCTCAGGCAGACGAATTTCAGCAGCGATGCGATTGTTGAAGTATGGCAGAATGCTCTTGCCGTCCATACGTTCCGGTGTTGCAGTCAGACCGAGCAGAATCTGAGGCTGATAGTATGCCAGCAGCTTTTGGTAAGTGGGAGCTGCTGCATGGTGGAACTCATCCACGATAATGTAGTCATAATAATCAGGAGTGGTCTTAGCGGTGAAGTCCTGAGAATTGAATGTCTGAATTGAAATAAACAGGTTTTCAATGCTGTCCGGTTTGTAGCTGCCGACAAACATTTCACCGAAGTTGGCATCCTTCAGCACAGCACGGAAGGTGTATAAACTCTGCTTCAGAATTTCTTCACGGTGCGCCACGAAAAGCAGACGGCAGGGTCTACCGGGGTTTTGTTTGCGGAAACGCTTATAGTCCAGTGCGGAGATAACAGTCTTTCCAGTACCGGTAGCGGCGACGACCAAGTTGCGGTTATAGCCACGAACCTTGCGCTCAGCTTCCAGCTTGTCCAGAATTTCCTGCTGATAGGAATAGGGCATGATATCCATGGTGTAGACTTCCGGATTGGTGCCGTCAATATACTTCTCAGCTCTCAGCGCACGAGCAAGACGTTCCTTCTGATCCTCGGAGTAATACTCAAACTCACTGGAATTCCAGTAACTCTCAAAGGTAGCTGTAATCTTATCAATGGTCTCAGGAAGGTCCTTCTTTGTAACTTTAACATTCCACTCCAGACCGCTGGAAATAGCAGCGTTGGAGAGGTTGGAGGAACCAACATAGGCTGTTGTGAAACCAGTATTACGATAGAAAACATAGGTCTTTGCGTGCAAACGAGTACGCTTAGTATCATAGCTGACCTTGATCTTTGCGTTGGGCAACTGACGCAGCTCCTCAATAGCTTTCACATCTGTTGCACCCATATAGGAGGTGGTAATGATGCGCAGCTCACCACCGTTTTGCGTGAATTCACGCAGTTCGTCCATTAGAAGACGCAGACCACTCCATTTGATAAAGGAGACCAGCATATCAATCCGATCCGCAGACACGATCTCTTTCTTCAGCTCCGTGTACATCTGCGGTTCATGGATAGCACCGGTGAACAGAGAGCTTTGAGCAATAGAGGTTTCCGGACGACTGAGATCTGCAGCAGTTTTACCAACAGCAAGACGGGGATCCGTCTCCCGCAAAAGCGCAAGAAGCTGCTCTGCGCGCTGGTCAACGCCCAGCGCGGCAAAGTCAGCTTCTCTTGTTGTGTTTTGAATGAGGTCAATAATCTGATTGGTCAGAGCGATTTGGGCAGAGATATCCCCACCGTTATCAGCTACGTTGTCCAGGCCTTTTTGAACGACATCAGCCAGATACTGCGCCAGCACCTTAGATGCTTCCGCCTCATCAATGGACGCAACAGCCTTGCGGGCTTCCGGAATCTCCGCAAGCTCGCTGCTCATCTGATTGTTGATAACTTGTTCATAAAGGCCGTGGTGTAACATAGTGGGTTCTCCCTTTTGCATTAGTAGTATTGCTCTACATAGCCGTAAGCTTTATCGAAAAGTTCATTATCGAAAAGTCTCTTTTTGATAAAAACGGATTTAAGTGCTTTGATGACATCGTTTCTTCCTTGCATCGTATCTTTCCATCCAGGGAAGCGAACGATCTTAACAATCTCATCGATCTCGTTTACAATTCGCTCGACAATAATAGGCGTACTGCTGTTCTTGACACTATTGAAAAGCTCGGTTAGTGCAGCTTTGCCCTTTTCTTCCTTGGGCGGTTCAGGCATCTGCGCCTGGGCTTTACGAACTGCTGCAGCAGTATCCTTAGCCAAGTCAAGCAATTGTTTCAAGAATGCGGCGCCGAACAGCAATCCCTGCTCATGCTGCTTTCTCAATTTCTCGAGACGTTCACCGAGGGAAATGAATTCAGGATTGTCCAGATGCCCGCGAATAATTGCAGCAATACTGATTTCCAGTTTCTTGGCAGCTTTTTTGCTCTTTTCCTTATCATTTATGAACTGCTCGATTACATCGGCATCTGCTTCCAGAACAGCTATGTTGTCCTTAATGCCAATGGCTGTAATATTCTCACGAACCAGTTCCATAGTCTTAGGGCCAAGTGCGCTCCAAATCAAGTGACCGGTGTCATCAGATGGTCTGACAGACTCGTAAACCATAGAAAGCCACTTGTAATCAAACTTAAACGCCTGTAAGCAGGGGTCAGGAGATACAATGTTCCAAATCTTATGCAGTACCCGATAATCCGCACCAAATTTGTCACGAACTTCATCGTTCGGCAGGCATTGCTGTGCGGCAGCAAGACCTTCCCATGTGGAGTCTGTGCGATCTACACATGGGAAGTAGGCAAGACAAGTGGCAACTAGTTCCGGAATCTTATCCTTAACGCCCTCGATGTTCTTGATGACATTACGCATACTTTCTTCATCGAAGTTTAGCGCGCGTGCAAATTTTTCAAAGATACCAATATAGTCCACAATTAGACCGTTGGGCTTATCTCCATACACACGGTTTGTACGGCAAATAGCCTGAAGAAGCGTGTGGTCTTTCATTGGCTTATCCAAGTACATAACCTGCAGGATGGGCGCATCAAAACCGGTGAGAAGCTTAGATGTGACGATAAGAAGTTGAAGAGGCACCTTAGGATCACGGAACTTATCAAGGAGTTTTTGTTCTTCGTCAGGACTACGACGATAAGCAATATATCGGTTAGCCTTATCGTTATTAGTATCCATGACAATGGCAGTATGGTACTCGTCCTCGAACAAGGCATCCAGCTGTTCTTTAAACAACACACAACTTTCGCGATCATAACAAACGACCATGCCCTTGTAACCGTTGGGCTCCACTTTTGCTTTGAAGTGGTCAAAGATATGCTGACACACCTTTGCAACGCGATCCGGAGCTTTGATCAGGGCTTCTGTTTTTACTCGCTTTGCCAGATTGCTCTTTTGCTCTTCTGTGATATCTGCAGTCAATCGGTCAAATTCTTCGTCAATGGTCTCCTGATCAACATGGAGTTCAACCGGAACTGTTTCGAAGTTCAAAGGAAGAGTGGCACCGTCTCGAATGGAATCGGAGAAAGAGTATTTACTCATATAACCAGCAGTGTCTTCTGTGGCACCAAAGGTTGCAAAGGTATTGTGATCGAGGTGATTGATAGGGGTACCGGTCAAGCCGAAGAAGAATGCGTTGGGGAGTGCTTTTCGCATATTTGCGCCGAGGTTACCTTCCTGAGTTCTGTGCGCCTCATCTACCATCAAAACGATGTTATCACGCTGGTTCAGTGCACTATCAATCTGGTCGAACAGGAAAATTGTGGTGATGATTATTTTACGCACATCGCCGGTGAGTTTGTTGCGGAGGTCATTTTTATCCTCTGCAATCACAAGATTAGGGACATCCGCAGCACTAAATGTAGCAAATATCTGATTCTTAAGGTCAATTCGATCAAGGACAATCAGTATTGTTGCGTTGTTTAGCTCTTTGGTCATACGCAGTTTTTGCGCAGCAAAAACCATGAGCAGAGATTTACCACTGCCCTGGAAATGCCAAATGAGGCCCTTCTTAGGCTTGCCTCCAATAACACGCTCAACCAAAAGGTTTGCACCTTCATACTGCTGATAGCGGCAAACCACCTTGTATTTGCGGAATTTCTTATCTGTGGAGAAAATAGTGAAATAGCGGAAAATATCCAGGACAGTTTCGTGCTGAATCATAGCAGTAATGCTACGCTGCACATCAGCAAGAGTTCCTTCATCCTTGCATTCCGGTACATGCCAGGGGCCCCAGTGTGTTACTCCACTGTTAACAGCGCCATAACGGAAACGCTTGCCTTCAGTAGCAAAATTAAAGATATTGGAGACAAACATGCCGGGAATGCTCTTTTCGTAATCCAGGATATCTTCTGCTCCATCGATCCAGGAAATAGCTTCACGAGTAGCGGTTTTAATCTCGCCAATTACGACGGGGAATCCGTTGATCAACAATACAATGTCCAACCGCTTGCCGCCTTCGACCTGGGGATAAACCCACTGATTTGTTACGACATAACGGTTTTTTGCCATTTCTTCTTTCGAACCCATTCCAAAGTATGTAACAGGAATAAAACTGTGGTTCTCTCCAAAGGGGAATGCGTTCTTCTCGAAGATCTGGCTCTTGAATTCCTCATTAAGCGTGACGAGGTCAGTGGCCCGTGCCTGCATAAATAGAGGGCGCAGTTTGATAATAACCTCATCCGCATAGGAAGGGTTGGCTGCGATTGCCGGATTTAGGCGAATCAGAGCATCACGGACCATAGGTTCAACCATAACATCCGTGTAATTACGCGGCAATTCCTCAGCAGGAATATACTCCCAGCCATTGTGAACAAGAGAATCAATTATCATTTTTTCAATTACATCTTCAGTGAACATATACATTCCTCCTGGAATAAAGATTGTAATTCGTATTTTACTAGTTTTTCTAGAAAAAGGGTCGACTGATAGGCGACATATTTTGATTTATCGAGCTGTTGAAGAATGCCAACATATCTATTTTGTAGCTCAATTGGAGGAACAATAAACTCAATCATTCTCAAGTCCTCCATGTTAAGCTGAATCAGGGTTGCGCCCTTCGCTAAAGATTTTATATGTT
>JAGAMN010000044.1 GCA_017624715.1 Oscillospiraceae bacterium | reverse complement strand
CGAAGACGATGAACCGGACGACTATTACACCCGTCAAATGCGCCGTGGCTACCAAGGAATGTAAAGAAAAATCAGACCGGCAAGCACATTGCCGGTCACCTTATTATTTTATGGAGGATAACGCCTATGAAAACAGCCCCATTTTGGGGGAGTGCAACACCGATCGAAGACATTACAACAACGAAGCAAAGCACCCTTACTCGCAATCAACAATTTAGAAAGGAGGCATCGAAGGATGCACAATAACGAGATCCCGTACTGGAAGAAATATATGCTGTCCCTCCGGGAAGCCGCAGAATATTTCCACATTGGCGAAAAGAAAATGCGCCAAATCGTAGACGACAATCTAGGTGCCCCCTTTCTTTTGGAAAGTGGAAACCGGATTATGATCAAGCGCAAGCTGTTCGAGGAATACCTGGACAGCGCAACCGTGATCTGATCTCTGCCATTGGAAATTGGCAATAATATTTTACTGGATAAATGCGCTCTGGTGTGATACAATGGCTGTGTCATATCGGGGCTCTTTTCCAAAGAAAGGAGAACTTTATGAGTGAAAAGCGGCGGGATAACCGCAATCGTATTTTACACGTTGGAGAGAGCCAACGCCCCGATGGCAGATACTCTTATAAGTACAAAGACCTATATGGCAAGATCAAGTTTGTCTACAGCTGGAGATTGGACAAAAACGACCGGCCGCCTGCAGGAAAACCAAGAGGTCTATCCCTGCGGGAAATGGAGCGACAGATTCAGCAGGATCTGTTTGCGCAGATTGTCCCCAATGGTGGCGATATGACCGTGTTGGAACTGGTAGAGAAGTACATTTCCTTGAAAGTCAATGTCCGCCATAACACCTTAGCCAATTACAACTTCGTGCTGAATATCATCCGCCAGGAGACTTTTGGTAGTCTTCGAATTGATAAGGTCAAGCTATCCGATGCAAAAGCCTGGCTAATCAAACTGCAGAAGCAGGACGGTCGTGGATACAGCACCATCCACGCCATCCGAGGTGTGATTCGTCCCGCCTTTGAGATGGCGCTGCAGGATGATCTGATCCGCAAAAATCCCTTCCAGTTCGAATTGGCAACTGTGGTGGTTAACGACAGCGTCACCCGGGAATCCATCACCCGTGCCCAAGAGCGTGCCTTCCTGAAGTTTATCCAGGAGGACAAGCACTTCAGCAAGTATTACGACGGGATTTTCATCCTGTTCAATACCGGCTTGCGTGTATCGGAACTCTGCGGTCTGACCATCTCGGATATCGACTTTGGAAACAAACGAATTCGGGTGGATCATCAGTTGCAGCGCACCAGAGAGATGGCATACGTTATTGAAGATACCAAAACCAAAAGCGGCACACGGTTTATTCCGATGAGCAACGAAGTGATGGATTGCTTCCGAAGAATCATCCAAAATCGCTCCAAGCCCTTTGTCGAACCGATGATCGATGGTTACACCGGGTTCCTGTTCCTGGACAAGAACGATATGCCTATGGTCGCCCTGCATTGGGAACATTACTTTAAGCATATTCTGCAAAAATACAACAGCATTTACAGAGTTCAGCTTCCGAAGATCACACCCCACGTGTGTCGGCACACCTTCTGTTCCAATATGGCGCACAGCGGTATGAACCCCAAAACCTTGCAATATATCATGGGGCACTCGGATATCAGCGTCACGCTGGGCACCTATGCCCACGTCAAATTTGACGATGCAAGGGTGGAATTTGACCGGGTTATGGGAGGCTGAAAATACAGCAAAAAAGTGTTTGTCTGCCATAAGTAGTAAGGCCGGTAGTAAACGGTTTCAATTTACTACCAATTTTACTACTTTTGCAGGAGTAAATACGCCACAATAAGCAACTTTATGCCACGATGAGGTTGAAAAGCGAAAAACCCGAAAACCCTTGTGGCACAACGCAAATCGTGGTTTTTCGAGGAGGATCGCAGCAATGAAAAAGATACTATTTGTCTGCCATGGGAATATTTGTCGGAGTCCCATGGCGGAGTTTGTTATGAAGGATCTGGTGTCCAAAGCCGGGCGGAGCAAGGAATTTGAGATTGCCTCGGCGGCGGTCAACTGTGAAGAGCTGGGCAACCCCGTCTATCCCCCGGCCCGTCGCGAGCTGCAGAGCCACGGCATTTCCTGCGCCGGCAAGACCGCCCGTCGAATCACCGAAGCCGATCTATATCACTTTGATCACATCTACTACATGGATGCATCCAACGCCCGGTACTTAAACCGGCTCTTTGGAATCAAAGCCGACAAGTGCCTGCCACTCCTTTCCCGGGATGTGGCCGACCCCTGGTACACCGGAGATTTTTCCCAAACCTGGAATGACATACTCACCGGCTGCAGCCGTATTCTGGAGGAACTGACATGATAGACAAAGCCTTATTGGAATCGCAGCTTTCTGAACTGCCCCTGTATACTTACCATTTCATTTCCCCGGAGGAACTGGAGTTTAACGAGCGGATCCGCTGGATCTGCCAGCACGAATGTCCTATGTACGGCAAAAGCTGGGCATGCCCTCCCGGTGTGGGTGAGGTTGCGGAATGCGAAAAGAAATGTAGAAGTTATGTAAACTGCCTGATGATTTCTACCATCACGGAAGTCAACGACATTTCCGACCTGCAGGAAACCCTGGACACCCGACCTGCTCATGAAAAAGTCACCAATCAGGTCCGGGATCTGATGCGGGAGCAGGGCGTAAATCCCTACATTCTGTCCACCGAAGCCTGCGCCATCTGCGCACACTGTGCGTACCTGGATGGCCTTCCCTGCCGCCTGCCCGGCAAAATGCACCCTTGTGTAGAAAGCCACGGCATCAACATTCTGGGGCTGCTGGACGAACTGGGACTAAGCTTCCAGTACGGAGAAAATGTGGTCACTTGGTTCTCGCTGCTGTTCTATAATTGAGAAAAAGACCGCCCGGTGGGCGGTCTTTTTTATTTAAGCCTTGCCATCTCCACAGCGGTTTTGGCTGCCAGGGCGGCGTTATTATAGACCAGGCGGATATTGGACGCCAGGCTGTTGCCGCCGGTGATTTCCGCCACACGGGCCAGGAGGAAGGGTGTGGTTTCCTTGCCGTGGATGCCCTTAGCATTGCATTCGGCAATGGCCTGATCGATGGCCGCATCGATCACATCCTTGGGCATGGCAAATTCCTCGGGGATGGGGTTGGTTACCAAC
Organism: Oscillospiraceae bacterium; assembly: GCA_017624715.1. Lineage (GTDB taxonomy): Bacteria > Bacillota > Clostridia > Oscillospirales > Oscillospiraceae > Faecousia. The sequence goes on along the minus strand of JAGAMN010000044.1, from coordinate 16,641 downwards.
ATACCGCCCAGTGCCATTTCCCGCTGGGCGTAGTAGGCTTTTGCCAGATCCTGGGGGGTGTCGATCCGATAATCCACACCAAAACCGGACTGCCGGGTATAGAAAGCAGGCAGTTCCTCAGTGCCGTAACCGATAACCGGCACGCCCTTGGTTTCCAGGTATTCCAGGGTCAGACCCAAATCCAAAATGGACTTTGCACCGGCGCAAACAACCATAACCGGGGTTCTGCCCAGCTCTTCCAGATCGGCAGAGATGTCCATGGTGGTTTCCGCGCCCCGGTGGACACCGCCGATGCCGCCGGTGGCAAAAATCTTGATGCCAGCCATATGGGCGATGATCATGGTGGTGGCAACGGTGGTTGCGCCGTCCTCGCCCCGGGCACACAGAACGGCTAAGTCCCGGCGGGAAGCCTTGTGAATGGCTGTTCCCTTCTTGCCGAAATACTCAATTTCTTCTGCAGACAGACCGGCCTTCAACCGGCCGCCGATGATGGCGATGGTTGCAGGCACAGCGCCGTTTTCCCGGATGATGGACTCCACCTGCAGGGCGGTCTGGACATTTTGGGGGTAGGGCATGCCGTGGGAAATGATGGTGGACTCCAGGGCAACAACAGGCTTGCCGGTGCGCAGAGCCTCGGCAACCTCGGGATGGATATCAAGATAGGGATTCATAGGAATTCTCCTTTGTTTTTTCTCTTATTTTATCCGTTTTCGCTGCCGTTGTCAACAATGGGTGCTTCCATAGCAGCAGTTACCAGGATGGGCAGATTGTCCCGGTAGATCTCCTCAAACTGGCTTAGGGGTAACGGATTTGTACCGGAGCCCACTTCAATGGTATACCCCGGGCGACGGAAATTTTGGATGAACCAGTCCTTGTACCCGGCAAAGGCAGATTCATAAGGGGTCTCCTCAAGGGTATATCCGCTGAGCTGAGCGAAACGCTGTCCCAACGCCCGTGCCCCGGGCACGAAGATATCCGCAAACTGCCAATAGATCACTCTGCCCTGGGAATGATATGCCAGTACCAAAGCCGGGTCGATCTCCTCGGTGTAGGCCGCAAGGGCTCTTGTTTCCAATTGGTTTAATGGCGCTCTGCCCACATAGTCCCGGGGACCGGGACGGGTAAAGCCCTGGGAGAATTTGATTTCCCGGGCCTGCCGCCATCCGGCCGGATAATTAAGGTTCAAATCCACTCCCAAAAGGTTGGCTTTCCAGCCGTCCGGGAACGGAATGGTGGGGTAGTTTCCCGACAGCCGGGCAGCCATTTCGTACTGGATCTGGCCCGATCGGATCGCTCCGGTGACCAGATCCACCCCATCCGGGTCCACCATGGGCACCGTATAAATGGTAGCCTGATCTGCCATGTCACGGGCATTGACCCCTGCCAATGTGCCCCCGGTTTGGATCGCTTGCGCCAGGTCTTCCACAAATTTCAGAATCACCGGGGTGGTGATCCACTCATTGGCATGGTGGGCGGCGGTATACAGCACCTTTCGCGGGCCACTGCCAATGACCAGCGTGCGGATCGGTCGGTCGAAAGCTGTGGTAGTCAGCGTCTCACTGCGGCAAAAGGGGTAGGCCGCCAAAATCGCATCGATGGTCTGCTCGCAGAGCCGCGATGTCATAGGTATATCCGTCCTTACAATGGGCATAAAAAATTCACCTCCGGTAATCTTATGCCGGAGGTGACAGTTCTGTGCAATTTTTATGCCATTTCCGTGGACAGCTGCTTACCGCCCAGAATGTGGAAATGCAAATGATGGACGGTCTGGCCGGCATCTGCACCGCAGTTGGATACGACCCGATAGCCGCCCGTCAAGCCTTCTTCTGCTGCAATTTTGGGGATCATTTCAAAAATATGGGCAACCAGGTTGCTGTTTTCCGCGGTAATACCATCCACAGAGGGAATGTGAGTCTTGGGGATCACCAAAATGTGGGTAGGGGCCATGGGAGCGATGTCCCGGAAGGCCAGAATCTGATCGTCCTCATAAACCTTGGTAGAAGGGATCTCCCCTGCTGCAATCTTACAAAACAGACACATAATCATTCCTCCTTATATTCCGATAACACTGAATACGCCGGTGCTGGCAAGGCCCATGATGATACCGGCAATTATCACGCCTAAAGATACCGATAATGCGGTAGACTTGATGCCCATGTTCAAAAAGCTGGCGGCCAGGGTGCCTGTCCAGGCGCCAGTACCGGGCAGAGGAATGCCCACAAACAGCATCAGCGCTACAAACAAGCCGCCGCGACCGGCGGTATTACGCAGTTTTTGTCCGCCCTTCTCACCTTTTTCCAGGCAAAAGCGGAAGAATTTGCCAATAAACTTTTTATCCGCGCCCCAAATCAGCACTTTTCTTGCAAAAAAGTAGATAAATGGCACCGGTAGCATATTGCCGATCACGCAGACGATCAGAGATTCGAAATACGGCAGATCCATACCAACGGCAAAAGGAACGCCACCCCGCAGCTCGATCAGCGGCACCATGGAAATCAGAAAGGCCAGCAAATATTTCCCCAGCATGTCATCACCTTTACAAATGTTTTTTCTATTGTAACATAGGCTGGAGCGGTGTGCAAGAGAATTCTCTGCCTAAAATACATAGAAAACAATACTAACCATCTGCAGCAGACTGCCAAAGAACACAAAAATGTGGAACACGCTGTGAAACCAGGTTTTTTTCGAGCCGATGCCGTAGAGGATCGAGCCTAACGTATAGGCGATGCCGCCGGATAGCAGCCAGCCAAAGCCTGCACTTCCCAAAACCTGCAGGGTTTGGGGAACAAAGAAGATCACGGCCCAGCCCATGCCGATATAGCAGATCATGGAAAATACGGTGTATTTTTTCAAATCAATCGCTGTTAGGATTACCGCCAGAGCGGTCAGCGCCCATTGGAATATCAGCAGTCCCCAGCCGATTACCGGGAATACCGGTGCAAGGCCAATCAGCGCGATGGGGGTATAGGTTCCGGCGATGAGAAAATAGATGGTGCAATGATCCAGCACCTGCATGACCCGTTTGCCTGTGGATGGGCGCAGACCGTGGTAGATGCTGGACATGGTGTACAGGCAGATCATGCTGCCGCCGTAAATAAAGGCACAGAGGATGCCTGCAGGGGTTTTCGCCCGGAGCAAGCACAGTACCAGAGTAACCAATCCCAAGGCACCGCCTACGATATGGGTAACCATGTTCATGATTTCCTCTCCTAAGGTATAGGACGGCAGTTTACGGTCTTTCAATTTGATGCGTTTCATATGCAGTGCTCCTTTCATTTCATAAACCATTGTAGCCATTTGAAAGCAAATTGCACCCTACTGCGAAATATTAAGCGTATTCAAATGGTAGAATCCGGATTCTACTGCCGGTAGAGCGAGAAAAATGTTGACAAGACATGGTTTTTGCAGTAAAATTCCTGCATAAATGCCCGTAAAGAAGAGGAACTGTTTTATGGAAAAGATATCCTTTCTGACATTGGAAAAAGCCCGGGAGATCATAAAGTCCATTCCCACGCCTTTCCATATTTACGATGAAAACGGCATCCGGGAGAATGCCCGGGCGCTGAAGGCCGCCTTTGCCTGGAACCCGGGATTTAAGGAGTACTTCGCCGTAAAGGCCACTCCCAACCCCTACATCCTGCAGCTTCTGCTGGAGGAAGGCTGTGGCTGTGACTGCTCCAGCTACACTGAACTGATGCTGGCCAAGGCTGTAGGTGCCACCGGCAAGGACATCATGTTCTCCTCCAATGTCACCCCGGAAAAGGATATGCGTAAGGCTTATGAGTTAGGTGCATATATTAACCTGGACGACTCTACCCATGTGGAATTTCTTCATCGGGTAGCCGGTGCTGTTCCGGAAACTGTGTGTCTGCGGTATAACCCCGGCGGATCTTTTAGTCTGGGTAACACCATCATGGACATGCCCGGCCATGCCAAGTACGGTATGACAGAAGATCAGATGGCCAACGCCATGGTTCGGCTCATGAAGCTGGGCACCAAGCATTTTGGCATTCATGCGTTCCTGGCCTCCAATACCACGACCAACGAATATTATCCCGAACTGGCTGCCAACCTGTTCCGGTTGGCCGTCCGTCTGCATAAGGCTACAGGTGCACACATTGCCTTTGTGAATCTGTCCGGCGGCGTAGGCGTGGACTACCGTCCCGAGCAGCCCAAGTGCGACATTGCCGCCATTGGCGAGGGTGTCCGTCAGCAGTATGAAAGCATTCTGACCCCCGAGGGTATGGATGATATTGCCATCTTCACCGAGCTGGGTCGGTTCATGCTGGCTCCCTACGGTCACCTGGTTTCTACCGTGCTGCATCAGAAGCACATTTACCGGGAGTACATCGGTCTGGATGCCTGCGCTGCCGACCTGATGCGCCCTGCCATGTATGGCGCTTACCACCACATCACGGTGCTGGGCAAGGAAGACGCGGTGCTGGATCATGTGTACGATGTCACCGGCGGTCTGTGTGAAAACAACGATAAATTCGCCATTGAACGCAGCCTGCCCCAGATCGACATTGGCGATATTCTGGTGCTTCATGACACCGGTGCCCATGGCCACTCCATGGGCTACAACTACAATGGCAAGCTCCGCAGCGCCGAAGTACTGTTGCGGACCGACGGCTCTTTCAAGCTGATCCGCCGGGCAGAAAAGCCTGCCGACTATTTCGCCACTCTGGATTTCTCCGAATTCGATCTTTCAGAATAATTTGGTAAATATGCACAAATTGCCGTCCGGTTTTTCGTTGCCCGGACGGCAATTTTGCTTCGTTTTTTTCATGATTCTTTCGCAAATCTGTGCTATAATGTTAATGGTGGCAATCACCGCAATGAAGCGATGAAAAGGAGTCCTTATGGATAACATTTTGTTCTTTCTCAAACCTAAGGCCATGTGTGCCTATCTATACGACGATTATACCATGCGCCAGGCGCTGGAAAAAATGGAGTCTGCCGGTTATGCCGCACTTCCCATTCTGAATAAGCGCGGCGAATATCGGGGAACACTAACAGAAGGTGACCTGCTGTGGGGTATTAAAAATATGTGCTACATGGATATCCGGCAGGCGGAGGCTCACCGGATCATGGAGATCTCCCGGCGCAGGGATAATATTCCTGTCCGGGTCACCACTTCTATGCAGGACCTGGTGGAACGGGCAAGTACCCAAAACTTCGTGCCGGTGGTGGATGACAAAGATACCTTTATTGGCATCATTACCCGAAGCTCCATTATTCAGTACTGTTCCCATCAGCTGTTCCGGGAGGATTAGGATACATAGGCACACCGCACTGGCGGTGTGCTTTTTCTCTTGCCTTCCTATTCTTTTTTCTTGCAATGGTAACGTTTTTTTGGTAGAATAGAAAGGAACTTTTTACGGAGGTCGATTATGGACGACGAAAAGCTGAAAGTCAGAATCGGTGAAAATATTGCTGCTTACCGCAAGCGTGCCGGGCTGACCCAAGCCGGTTTGGCTGAACAACTGAATTACTCCGACAAGGCTGTATCCAAATGGGAGCGGGGCGAGTCCTGCCCGGATATCCCTACCGTGATCGCCATTGCCGATAAATTGGGAACTACCGTGGGAGCGCTTCTGTCCGACCCGAACGAGCTGCCTGCCAACAGCGGCAGCCGGGTAGAAAAGACCATGGAAAAAGTGGTGGAAAAAGCCCTTAAGCGCAAGGCTAACAAAAAGACGATTCTGGGTCTTTCCTCGATTTTGGTATGGTTTGTGGCGCTTTTGATTTATGTGGTGGTATCCTCCATTGGACTTTCCAGAAGTTGGCTTGCTTTCTTCTATGCCATCCCCGCCGACTGCATCGTAATGCTGAGCCTTCTGTCTGCTTGGCACGATTTCCGTTGGAATCGGGCACTGATCAGCGGCATCATGTGGGGCAGTTTGGTCAGCATTTTCGCTACACTGCTGGTCATTTGGGACATCAACGTTTGGAAGATCTTTTTGCTGGGCATTCCAGGCCAGGCGGCGATCTTGCTGTGGTTTAAGCTGTTTCGCCCTGTTACGGAGGACGCAGAATGAACATGGATAAGAAAGCCCTGCGGGCGCATATTCGCCAAATCAAGCTGGCACTGTCCCAGGAAACCATCTGCTCGGTCAGCAAGAATTTGACAGAGCAGTTTCTTGCCCACCCCCTGTACCGCCAAGCGAAGACCATCTACGGCTATCTTCCCTACAACCAGGAGATTCGGACATGGGGGTTGCTGGAGCAGGCTCTGAAAGACGGCAAGCAAGTGGCTGTGCCCAAGGTTTACGGCGAGGAAATGCGCTTTATTTTACTGGATGATTTGAACAAGGTCGCTCCGGGTTATGCAGGCATCCCCGAGCCGGTGGAGGATGGCCGGGTGGCCGATGATCCCACCGCCCTGGTGCTGATGCCGGGTCTGGCCTTTGACCGGGAAGGTCACCGAATGGGCTACGGCGGCGGTTTTTACGACCGCTTCCTGGCAGAGCACCCAAACCATCCCACCATCGCACTATGCTACGAATTTCAACTGCTGGAGCACATCCCCACAGAGGAATTCGATATTCCTGTGGACTGTGTGCTTTGGGCATAGGAGAGCATATGGACTTTATTCCCACCTTACTGTTTGCCGGTCTTATATTCGGCATCTGCTTTTTAGCAGACAAGGGCTTTCGCAAGCTCTTCCGCAGCAAAACCCAACACGCCTCCGGGCTTGCTGTACGGTCCAGTAAACGAAACGGTCTGTTCGGAGTGGGTTTGATCACCCTGGGCATTGCTTCCATGATCTTTAGTCAGGGCAGTTTGCTGATGCTCATCGCCGGTGGCATCATTCTGCTATCTGGCATCGGTTTAAGCGCTTATTATTTGAGTTTTGGCATTTTTTACGATGCTGACAGCTTTTTATGCACCGGTTTGTTTAAAAAAAGCCGGACTTATCGTTACGAGGATATCCGCTCTCAGCAGCTATATATGCTCACCGGCGGCAGCACGATGATCGAACTGACTATGGCAGACGGCTCTGCTGTGCTGGTGCAATCCAACATGGACGGTGCATATCCGTTCCTGGATGCGGCTTTCGACGGCTGGTGTAAGCAGACCGGCCGCGACCCCCACATCTGCGAATTCCACGACCCCGCTAACAGCTGTTGGTTCCCGAAAACGGAGGAACACTAATATGCATATTCCAAAAGGAAACACATCTGAGCTGGAATTGGTGACCTTTCAGCAGGCTTTGGAAGCCGCCAACACTCCCAGCGACAGCTATGATATCAGCAGGTGGCTGTATGCGCCGAATTTCTACTCGGAGTACCGTTACATACTGGGCACCCGGGGTAAGAATCCACTGATCTGCATTGGTATCAATCCCTCCACCGCAGAACCGGGGAATTTGGACAACACCTTAAAATCTGTGGATCGGATCGCCCAGGGCAACGGCTTTGACAGCTTCATTATGTTCAATGTTTATGCCCAGCGGGCTACCAATCCCGATGCCATGGAAAAAGTCTGCAACCCTCTGCTGCACAGAGAAAATCTGGAAGCTTTCCGGTATGTGCTCTCTATTTCCGATAAGCCGGCGATTTGGGCCGCCTGGGGCGCAATCATCGAAAAGCGTTCCTACCTTGCCGACTGTTTGCAGGATATGGTAGCAACCGGTCAGGCCTACGGTGCTGCGTGGTACTGCGCCGGAGCCATCTCCAAAAAAGGACATCCCCACCACCCGCTTTATCTGCGCAAGGATGAAAAGCTAAGACCCTTTGATGTGGAAGCTTATCTCAGAAAGGACTGATTTCGTGCAGTGCCAGGAATGTGATACCTGTTGGTATTATGACTACGATGAAGAATACGACGAATATTACTGCATGATGGACTTGGACGAGGATGAAGTATACCGCTTTTTCACCTCCGGAAGGAACCGCTGCCCTTACTATCGGCAGGGCGATGACTACACCCTGGCCAGACGGCAATAATAAAAAATGCTCCGCCTGATTGGCGGAGCATTTTTTGGTTATGTGTGCTCTTACAGCATGTTGCGCAGTTCTTCCTTGACCTCGTCGGTCATTTCCGGACGCTGCATCAACGCTTTCAACAGACCCACCATCTCGGGCTTATGCCGATGGGAGAAAATAGTATTGGCAAAATACTCCTCCCGGGTCATGGTGGGCAGGAAGGTACGGCCAAAGGTCTTGCTGCGCTTAACCATACCGGCTTCCCGGATGGCGCCTTTCTTCAGCAGGCCGTTGAGCAGGATGTGCACAGAACTGTCTTTCCAGGATTTCTCAGCAGAACGCTCCAGAAAATCAGCTCTGGACAGCTCACCGCCATCTTCCCACAGAACATCCATAATTTCCATTTCGCTTCTTGTCAGTTGCATACGATCCCCTCCGTTTCGCGACTTCATTATAAATGGAATGTCAATTTTTGTCAATCACTTTTTGCCAAAAAAGTATAGATTTTTTGTAAAATTCGAATTTTCTAGAACTTTGATGTGGTATTTATAGGAAATTATTCCCGATATGATAATTTATATACACTCATTTTTGCCATCTTTGATAAAAAACACCCTTGGCCGCGCCACCGCTTCCAAGGGCATTTCTTATTATCATTTATTTTGGCAGTAGTGCTTCCAGCAACAGCTCCCGATTCTTTTCCAAATCCGGAACCAAAGATGCACCAATACCGGCAATGCTCACATCGGTGTAGGTGCCGTTGGCAGGAATCCGCAGGGACTGTATGGTGGCGCCGGAAATGATGGGGAACAGTTCACGCAGATAGGTGGTGATCTCCCGGGAAGTCATGGTAGTGGAGAACAGCGGCAGCATACCGTTGAGCAGGGACTCCATTTCCGACAGGCTCAGATTCTTAGAGGCATTGAAGATGCTGATCAGCACCTTTCTTTGTCTTTCAGTGCGGCCAAAATCGTTACCGATATTACGGTTTCTGGCATAACCCAAAGCCTGACCGCCATCCAAATGGTTCATGCCCTCTTTCAAATTCCATCCATAGCTAATGTTCAGATCCTTGGCTTCCGCTGCGGTAAGCTCAATATCCACACCGCCCACCATATCTACAATGGAGGAGAATCCGTCAAAATCCACTTCAATGCAGCCATCGATAGTCACACCGAAGTTGGTCAGCAATGTCTCACAAAGCATGCCAAAACCGCCCCGGGCATACGCTGCATTCATTTTGTTGTACATATAGCCGGGAATGTCCACATACATGTCCCGCATGAAAGAAGTCAGGGTGATCGTGCGGTCCCGCTTGTTGACAGTTACCACGATCATGGTATCAGATCTTTGGCGGCCCTGACCGGGTCTGCGATCCTGACCCACCAGCAGGAAATTTACCAAATCTCTGTGCTGAATGATCGTAGTGGGTGTATCATCTGCAGGCAGAGTAACATCCGTGGGATTAATTACCGGACCGGTATAGGTGGGGTCGATGGTTTCTGTCAGTTCTTGTTCAATAGATTCAATCGCCTCGGAAGACAAGGTTGTATCCAAGGGAATATAGTTGATTTGACTTAAAAAATGGTTTGCGTAAGCTGTGGCAAAAATCATCACCAACAGCACCAATGCCAAAACAGAACACAGGGCGATCAGTCCGATCTGCGGCCAGGACAAGCCCCCTGCACGGGATCTTCTCATTGTTATAACCTCCAAACACAAGGAATCATACATTCATTTGTATATTATAATCGATTGTGGTCGAAAAAGCTAGTCCTTTTGCCCATATATTTCTAAAAAGCCGTTTCTATTATATGAACTTCCATTGGTATTTATTCTTCCGACGGTTGCAGCATCAGCCGAACCCGATCTGCCAGGCAGGTAATCATTTCACTATTGGTAGGCGGACGGTGCTTTCCTGCATCCCCTGTGGGAAAATACATCTGCCAGGTAGTGTCATCCTGCCGCTGCCAGCTGTTTTTTACAGCGCTGCGGATCGAGCGCTCTACCTGAGCCGCTGTAGCGCCGCAACCTGCGGCCACCGCCGGGTATAGTTCCTTTGTAATGGATTGGGCAGGACGCTTGACCATGAGCAGCACCGCCTCACGCAAATAGCCATAACCCCGAAGCTTTGTGGGAACGCCAAGGCTCAGAAGCATATTGGATACCTGAGTTTTTGGTTCCGGGTGAGCAAATACCGGCAGGCGAATCCGCTGGGACATATCTGCTACCCGGGCAGCCACAGCTGACGGATCACAGGGTTTGACCATCAGATAGGCGATATTCAGCCGCTCTGCAGAGCTCATAATATATTCGCTTATGTACCGGGTGGTGGCCAACACCACCGGATGCACACCCTTTTGGGCAGCCTTTTGGAGCACCGTGATGCCGTCCAGGCCGCTGATCATCAGATCCAGCACACAGATATCCGGCCGAAAGGTTTGCAGCAGCTGTAGCGCTGCATTTCCGTCCTTGCAACAGCGAACACGGTATGCGCTGCCCAAGGTTTGGGTCAGGGAACGGCAAAATTCCTCTGCAGAATCGGCCACCAGTAGTTTTGTTTTTTCCATGATGCTCACCTCGCACAATAATCACCTTAAAAGTAGCATATTGTGTCGATTTTTGCACCATGAAAGAATCGCCTTTTTTCGACACGGCAAAACAAAAGGACCGATATGTGGTCCTTTTGAGCGTGTCAAAAAAGCTGTGTCATTCCGAGCCAGTGCGCACACTGGCGTGGGAATCTCCCGGATTTTCGAACAATTCCTTCATAAAACTGCCATTTTACTCCTGTTTAGGGGATTGCCACACCAGTGACCACGGGTCACTGGTTCGCAATGACAGTTTTTTGACAGTCTGAAAAGGACCGCTTTGCGGTCCTTTTAAATCAGTTTTCGTTGCCGAAGAAGTAGTTCCACCAATCTTCCATCGTACCGTTTTGGGGCACGGGATTGGCGCTTTCTTCCTGAGGAGCAGAGGGGTCGGTCGGTTCGCTGGCATCGGTATTGGTCATCTTGGGCCGTTCATCCAGTGTCAGCTCCAAAACGACCTGCTTGCCGTTTCGCAGCACCTGGACTTGAATAGTATCACCGGCGCTAAAGTGTTCCAAAGCACGGCCCAAGTCGTTCATACAGGTAACAGGATATCCGCCCAGTGATTGGATCACATCCCCCGCCTGCATTCCGGCTTTTTCCGCACAGTAACCGGCAGACACTTCCCTTACCTTTGCACCCTGGCCGGATTCATCGTCCGAAACCGTAATACCCAGATACGCGCCGCGCAAGTAGCCGTACTCCATAAGATCGGTGATCTTTTTCAGGACATCATCAAAGGGAATGGCAAAGCTGATGCCCTCGATGGTAGCGCCGGAATTGCTGGTGCCGGAATACTTTGCGGTGGTAATGCCTACCGCCTCGCCCTTCATATTAAACAGCGGGCCACCGGAATTGCCGGAGTTGATAGCCGCATCGGTCTGGATCATGTTGATCTTTGCGCCGCCGGTATTGATACCCCGTTCCAGGGCACTGACATATCCTACGGTCAGAGAGTTGGTCAGCTGACCCAAGGGGTTACCAATGGCCACCACCTGGTCACCGACGATCAAATCCTTGCTGCTGCCCAATTTTACATAGGGCAATCCGGTGGCTTCGACCTTCAAAAGAGCCACGTCATTGCCTGCATCATAGCCCACCAGTTTGGCAACATATTCGGTGCTGTCGTGCAAAATCACCGTCAGTTTGGTAGCGCCCTCAGCCACATGGTAATTGGTGACCACATAGCCGTCTTCGGAAATAATGAAACCGGAGCCAGAGGACGCTGTTTCTGTGATCTGGCCGTAGATATTGGTGGTTGCTTGATTGGAAATAGCCACCACAGCCTTCACATTCTGGGCGTAAACCTGACCGGGGGTCAAGCCACCGTCCTGGCCTGCATTGGGTGTACCGGACACAGAGTTGCCGTTGCCGGTAAAAGAATTGTCCTTGATCTGCTGCTCCAGATCTTTAATTTGATTGTTCAACGACTGGAAGGCATACAAAGTCAGCTCGTTGCTTTCTTCGAGCTTCTCTTCCCAGTATTCATTTACCAGCAGCGCTGTGGCACAACAGCCACCAGCTACCAATGCAATGATCAGCAAAGCTGCCACAAGGGTTTTCAGCACCTTATTGGTCTTTTTCGGAGTGGGCTGCTCCACGGGTTCGGGCATGCCGGGATTTTCATAGGTATCCATGGCGTTTCATCCTTTCGGTTTCCGTATATCTCCATCTTAGGAAAGACTTATGACAATAATGTGTACAGCAATCAAACATTTTTTAAATAATTATGTCTGTTTGATCTTATGATATCGTGTTTGCGCAACACCGTCAAGGGAGAAAAAGTGCGGCAGCTACTGCCGCCGCACTTTATTCCTTACTTCTTGCGGAAGGACTTGCAGTCCGTGCACTGATCCATGGCAGGGTTTTCTTCGTGAGTGCCAACCAGGATTCGATCCAGAGAGCAGTAGTTCTCGGTATCGCAATGGTAAGCGCACTGCTGGACGGTGCATTCGATGCTCTTATTTGCGTGACAGTTCATGACTTTCAGCCTCCTTTTTTTGACTTCGCGGTTAGTATGCGCTGACTTCAAAGAAAGCAGTCATGGCGAAATTTGGAAATTATTTGTTGATACTCAGGAAGTAATCCGCAATACCCTTGGCAATTGCGGTGGCTTTCGCTTCGATAGAAGCAGGATCCAAAGTTTTGTCCAGTGCAGCATCGCAGCTCATGTAGCCGTTCTCTGTCAGTACCACCGGGCAGACCGTCTGTCTTGCCAGGAAGAAATGATGCCAGTCCATGATGCTGCTGCTATAAACGCCGGATTCCTCTGTGCGACTTCTGATAGAACTGGTTGCCAATTGGGCAAACGGTGTAAAGTAAAATGTTTCAAACCGGTCAAATTCGGGATGACCGCCGATGGAATTGTGATGGATGCTGAGGCAGAAGTCGGGCTTTTCCTGTTTTAGCATTTTGGCCCGCTCGTCCACAGTGATACGCACATCGGTGGTGCGGTTGAGAATGACCTCTGCGCCGGCAGCTTCCAGCTGCTTCTTGACCGCTTGGGCCAGAGCCAAATTCCGGTCTGCTTCGTGGACATCCTGGCCTTTGTACTTCTCCCGAACCGTTCCGGGATCGGAGCCGCCGTGGCCTACATCAATGACCACCTTGATGCCGGAAAGATCCGCACCCAGGGTATTTTCAGAAGCGGTAGCCTTGGCAGGGTTCAGGAACTGGAAGCACAATTGGCCTTTTTCGTTGTAGTAGCAATCCCAGCCGTAGAATCCACCGGTCTTTTTCAGGTAAAGCCGCAGGATGCAGTCGGACTCCTGGCGGATCAGCTCAGCAGATTTGAACAGAGGGTTATCTGCAGGAATGGTCACATTGCCGGTGAATTTGGTGGCATAGCAGAAAGTAATGTCCACATATTCGGCGGTGAAGTTTTTGATGCTGTAATTTCGGTCGGAGCTGTTGGCAGGACGCTGATATGTTTGCGGTTTCAGATCAAAATAGAAGGGCGCTTTCCACACGCTGTCCAGCGTCAGGACGGTGTGGCGGCCATCCACTACCATAGACGCAAAGCCAATTTCATTATGATCCGGCAGTTTTCCCCGATACCGATCCACGATATCCACCCAGGCCAAAGTGGGATTGTTCCGCTTTTCCACATAGACCCGGTGTCCGCTGCGCAGAACCACATAGGACAGCTTACCCAGGGTGATCGTTTCGGTGGAGCAATAGTCCATGGTGCCTTCCGGCAGGTAGTTGTTATGGGGGTGAGAATAATCGTCCACGGTACTACCGTTGAAGGACTCTGCAGAGAATGTGATGATCTGGGCAATGTAGCCGGAGCCCACGTTGATGTACTTGCCGTAATCGGGTGTCACCGAAGGATTGGAGGCCAGTATATCCGACGGCCGCAGGCAGGTAATGGTGCCGGAGGTCATGGTTTCCGTGATGCCATCACAGGTGATTTTGTAAGTAACTGCACCCAGATTCAGGTCGTTTACATTGGTGCTGGGCAGCTTGTATTCGCCGGTAAACAGCAGGAAGCCCTCAGCTGTGTCTGTGCCCATTTGGAACTTGTCTTCCTTAAGTTCGATGGTCTTGCCGTTGAAGGAGACCTCCACCTTGCTGCCGCCACGGGCAGAAACCTTGAAAAGCACGGTGGCGCCGCTGTTGTACTTATGATCGCCCAGGGGTTCGCAGCTTTCCACGGCATAGCGCCGGGTGATTTTATAGACCTGGTCCTGTCCACCGTAAGACAGGGTGATCTCGTTGCTGCCCAGCTTCAAAAATTCAGTATGAGAGAAGCTGCCGTCTTTGTTGGGGGTGATCTTCAGGCCGTTGATCAGCAGGGTTTGATTGGGATCAAACGCACCCTCGAAGGTCAACTTATCCACCATTACCGTCATTTCCTGCTGGGCAGGAGCGGTGAGAACCAGCGAATTGGGATAGGTGTAGGTAGGCTCCGTTGGCACCGTGGGAGTGCTTTCGGAGGCACCTGGATTATCGTTAGTATCTCCCGATCCAATGACCAATGCGATACAGATCACACCTACCAGCAGCACCGCCAGCACCACGATCAGCATTAATAGGACTTGATTGGGGTTGGTTCTTTTCCTTGTTCTGTTCGGCATATCCAGTCGTCCTCCTGTGTAGTAAACATAATATAGCACAGCAGGCGCACATCGTAAAGACTTTTTTCGCAGAGTTTTGCAAAAAATACCCGTGCATGAGCCATGCACGGGTATTTTTATAGCGAATTATGTCAGATCTGCAGTCCACAGCAGGATCTTCTCGTACTCCACAGTCATGGGGTACTGAGCGGTGATCTGCTCAGTCATCTTTTCAGCCTGCAGGCCTTGGCGGGAGTAGCGGATCCAGCCTTCTTCGCTGCCGGTGAAACGCAAAACATAGTAGCCGTAGTCGGTCTTGACCAGAGTGTAATCGCCAACCTGACGAGCTTCATCAAAGGTCCACTCATCCACTTCGGTGTCGCCATGGACGAAGAACATCAGGTGGTAGCCGAACTCGGTCTTTACCAGGCCGTAATCACCGTACTCACGGGAGTAGTCGAAGATCCATTCGTCGAACTCTGCCACCATGTAGCCCTTGGTAACATTCTTGTAGATGCCGCCGTCCTTGGCGTTGCCATCCACGGAGTGCTCCTTGGCCAGGTTGATGAAGACTGCCTCGTCGGCACCGTCAGCCACCCACTGGTCCAGCAGTGCCTGAGCCTTCTGGCGGCAGGCTTCCCAAGCCTCTTCTGTATAGACGGTCTTGTTGTTTTCATCCTTGGTGCCGCCTTCCGGCTGCAGCAGGATGTGGCGAATATCTACCTCGGACATGTCATACCGGGGCAGACCCTTATAGTCATCGGCAGCGCCGGCGGTATTGGTCTCCACGCCGTACTGTTTGATGAGCTCAGCAAAGCCTTCCTCGGTAGCACCCTCAGCAACCCACTTATCCAGAACGGCCTGGGCTTTTGCACGGGCATCTTCCCATGCCTTCTCGTCAAAGGTCTGTGTGCCGACCGTTTCGGCAGTAGCACCCTCGGGGAAGAACAGCAGGTACTGCACGTCCGCAATAATACCGGATTCCTTGTTGACCTTATAGGAGCTTTCAATGGATTCCTTGTTTTTCTCGAAGTATGCCTCGATCTCCTCCATGGTGACAGGCGTTTTCTCATAATTGGCGTTGTAGTACAGGTTTCCTTTATAGTAGCGGGTTATATAGTAGTGGTAACCCTGGAAATCCGCACCGGGGCCCATGTCCTGTTGGAGCATAGCATCGACGCTTTCCAGCTTTTCCTTTTCGGCTACCTTTTTCAGCTCTTCATACAGATTGTCCAGGTAATCCTGGTACTGCTTTTCCATCACAAAGCCGGCCTTTTCTGCTTCCAGGAACATGGCGTGATCCTGGTGCCAGTTATTCAGGGCTTCCTCCAGGAAATACTGCTGCCAGGACTGACCGGTTTCCTTATCATACAGCTGCTGGTCCAGAGGCTTGCTCATATCCAGACCAAAATAGGAAACATAATTGCCCCAGTAATTGACAAAGTCCAGCACGCCCATCCAGTAATAGACCTGCAGCTGGCCGTTGGTCAGCTGATACTCACCCATGGTAGCGACCACGGTATTCTTTTCGCTTTCCACCAGGGATACATCACCGGTGTAAGTACCCTTACAGCTGACATCCTCGGGATTGCCATCGGTAGGTGTGGTGCCGGGGGCATCGGTGGGCAAGGTGGGCATGGGCGGGATGGTGGGCTCGCCGTCGGAATTGGGCCAGCCATAGGTGCTGACATACACCACGCCTACCAGCAATGCCACTACCAGCACACCGGCAACTGCTGCCAGGATGATCTTCACGATATCATTTCCTGCGGGTTTGCCGCAGCCCGGGCAGACCTTCTGGCCTTCCGGGATCTTTTTTCCGCAATGCTTACAAAACATAGTTTCCTCTTTTCCCCCATAAACTGGGCGGTTATGGAAACCACTCTATCATAAACTTCGGCAGTTTTCAAGACGCGGAATAAATTGTTTACAAATGCCTTTACAAAATGTTTACAATTCCCGGCCCTTGTATCCGTTGACGGGCAATAAAAATTATGCTATACTGATAATGAATCCAGACAGGAGGTGGTTGCCATGGTAAACGCAGCAAGCCGGGGGCTT